>JBGQJC010000075.1:0-2104 GCA_041498815.1 Alphaproteobacteria bacterium | reverse complement strand
TGCCCGGATCATCCCGATGGTGGATTACACCGCCAAGATGATCGGCCGGCTGATAGGATGATCCGGCTGACAGGATGAATTTGGCATGATCGAGGACATCGAGAAGGGGGCGGGCGACCGCCCGAAGGGTGCCCCTGCGAATGATCCGGGGGACGATCCGATGGACGATCCCCCCGGCGATCCTGAGGGCTCGGAGTTTTTCGACGAGGCCGAACCGGCGTCGCCCGAAGAGCGCCTCGCGGCGACCGAGGCCGAACTCGCCGACACGAAGGACCGCCTGTTACGGGCGCTCGCCGAGACCGAGAATGTCCGGCGCCGCTTTCAGCGCGAGCGCGACGACGCGCAGAAATACGCGGTATCGGGCTTTGCCAAGGATTTGCTCTCGGCGGCCGACAATCTGCGCCGCGCGCTCGATGCGATGCCGGAGGCCGAAATCTCGGACTCGCGCACGCGCAGCCTCCTCGACGGGGTCGCGGCGACCGAACGCGAGCTGTTGGCCGCGTTCGAGCGCCACGGCTTGATCCGCATCGACCCGATGGGCGAACGCTTCGACCACAATTTTCACCAGGCGATCTTCGAGGCCGAGCGCCCCGATCTGCCGGCCGGGACGGTGGTCGAAGTATTGCAGCCCGGCTATGTCCTGCACGATCGGCTGCTGCGCCCCGCGATGGTCGCCGTCGCCAAGGGCGGCGGCTAAGCAGCGATTCGGAGGTTGGTAGACAAATGGTGGCCGCGTTCGGCGTTGAGATCTGCGACGGCGGCGTGGATTGCGCGTTCGAGGTGGTCGGGGTCGCGGAAGGTCTGGTGTGCAAGAAAGTGGCGCTTGAGGTCGCGCCAGCTACGTTCGATGTCGTTCAGCTCCGGGGCGTATTTCGGCAGCCATTCGACGGTGAGCCAGGGCTTGGCGTCGAGTGCGGCGCGGGATGCCTTGCTGGTATGGACCGGGCCGTTGTCGATGACGAGCACGACCGGCTTCGTCGTTCGGCCGGGACGCGGGCCGTACCGTTCGTCGAGCTGGGCGAGGAGGGCAATAAAATCGGTACTGCGCTTCGTCCGGCTGGTTTCGACGATGAGCTCACCTGCTGCGACATCGAGCGCGCCGATCATGGCGACTTTGCGCGCCTGGCCGGGTGCGCGAACGCGCAGATCGGTACCGCGCTTGGCCCAGACATGGGCGAGATAGGGGTGGGTGAGGGCCTCCGATTCGTCTTGGGACAACAGCACGATGTCGTTGGCCTGGGCCTGCATCTTCAGGAGTTTAAGGCGCAGGCCGGCGCGATCGACCGCATCGGCGTCTTGTCGCCCGTTCAGCGTGTGGCGGGGGCGCCGCCACCGGAAGCCCCCTTTTTCCGCAGGATCACGCTCAACCGTGACTTCGAGATCCGCACGCCGGTTCGCCGGGCGATCTCGTCGGCCAGGCGGGGCAAGGTCCAGTTCGGCCGATCGCTCACCTCGCCCCAGAGCACCTCGTTCGCCACGGCAAGCGCCGCCTGCGCCTTCACGGGAGCGGCGCCCGGCGCCTTGCGCGCACGGATCCCTCCCACCCCATCGCGCCCGAACAGCCAGCGCCACTGCCGAACCGTGTCCGCCTTGAGCGAGAGCGCCTCGGCGATCGACGCGCTCGTCCAGCGCTCCAACGACAGCAAAATCGCCCGCGCCCGATCCGCCTCTTGCCGATCGCACGATGCCGCCAAAAGGCGAAGCTCCTCCTGCTGCTCCGCCGTCGCCTTCGTCCGAGGACAGCCCGCCATGATCCACCCAATATGCTGTGGCTCTATGACCAGATTCTGCCATATGTGGGTAGACCATGGGAATCCTGCTTAGTGCGCTAAGGCGACGTTCCCCGGTGTGCTGGGCCGCGGCAACCGGCGTATCGGTGCCATCTGCTATCCGCCGTTCCGCGCCCGGAAGGGCGGTTCGGCGTAGGTTGATGTGACCACGGCACGCCGCGGTTATGCCCGCGAGCACGCGGTGACCCCGGCTTGAGCTGGATCAATGCCTTCACCGCCGCTTCCGGTCCCTACTATTCCGCGTGATTTCGGCCGGGAGAGAGGGATGGCGGGGCTGAGGCAGCTCGTTTGCGACGTGTTGGTTCTGGCAAGGG
>JBGQJC010000074.1:0-3279 GCA_041498815.1 Alphaproteobacteria bacterium | reverse complement strand
CCCGCGGCCTCGAGGGCGGTGACGGCGACCGTCAGGGCTTCGGCGTCGGCGGCGGCCGAATCCGAGCCGATCAATTCGATGCCGGCCTGGCCGATTTGGCGGTCGGGGCGAAGCTGCGTGCCCTTCACCCGCAAGACCTGGCCCGCATAGCACAGGCGAAGCGGGCGCGGCGCGTTGGCGAGCCTGGTGGTGGCGATGCGCGCGACCTGAACCGTCATGTCGGTGCGAAGACCCATCATGTGCTGCGACACCGGGTCCATCAGGCGGAAGGTCTGGCTTGCGGTCGCGGCACCCGCGCCCGACAGCAGACTATCCTCGAATTCGACCAGCGGCGGCTCCACCTGCTCGTAGCCGTGGGCCTCGAAACTGCCGAGAAGGCCGGTTACGAGCCGCGCCTCGAACGCGGCGTCGGGCGGCAGCACGTCGCGTAAACCCACGGGCAAAAGGGCCTTGTTCGGGACTTCATTCATCCAAGACGCCACATCAATGGGGGTTCGCCGGCCCCTCTTGGCGGATCGCATACGGCAATTCGCCCCGGCGGAAACAAACTGGTAGCCAGTTTACCGCGAAACGGCAATGGCAACGACACCCGCGGGATGATAAGGGGGGCAACGCCCCCGCCGCGACGCTCACCGGCGCGCGGTCACCCGATCATGGGCCCAATCGAGCCAGGGAAGAAGCGCCGCAAGGTCGCGGGATTCGACGGTGCCGCCGGTCCAAACGCGCAAGCCGGGCGGGGCTTTGCGGTAGCCGTTGATGTCGAAAGCCGCGTTTTCCGCCTCCAAAAGCTCCGCGATTTCGAAAGCCGCGCGCCGCTGGGCCGGTTCCGCCAGGGCTCCCAGCCGCGGCCCGGCAAATCGCATTGCAACCGGGGTGGGCGGACGGATTCCCGGGTCTTGCGGCAAATGCGCGGCCCAGCCGCTTTTTTCGATCCAGGCGTCGAGCACGGCGCGGTTGGTGCGGGCCCGCGCGATCATACCCCTTAGCCCCCCTGCCCTCTCGATCCATTTCAATGACAGAAGCGCGTCCTCGACGCCGAGCATGGAGGGCGTGTTGATGACTCCGCCGTCGGCGAGCTCGTCATCGAACCGCCCGTCGCGTTTGATCCGGAACAGCTTAGGCACGGGCCAGGCCGGCGTATAAGACTCGAGCCTTGCCACGGCGCGGGGGCCCAGGACCAGCACGCCGTGTTGCGCCTCGCCGCCCATCGCTTTTTGCCAGGAAAAGGTCGCGGCATCGAGCTTTTCCCAGGGCAGATCGATCGCGAATACCGCCGCCGTCGCATCGCAAATGGTGAGGCCGTGCCGGTCTTCGGGAATAAAGCCGCCATCCGGGACGCAGGTTCCCGCCGTCGTTCCGGTCCAAGGGAACACCAGGTCGCGGCCCCGATCCCACAGCGCGAGATCTGGCATTTCGCCGTAGGCCGCCGCGAGCCGGCGGGCGTTCGGAATTTTCAGCTGTTCGATGACATCGATCGCCCAGTCGTGGCCGAAGTTATCGAAAGCGAGGACATCAACGCCGCGCGGCCCCAACAGATTCCACATCGCGCATTCGATGGCACCTGTATCGGAGCCGGGTAAGATCGCGATCCGGTGCTGGCTGGGAATCGCGAGAAGCGCACGGGTCCGTTCCACGACCTCGCGCAGCTTCGCGCGCGCCGGGGCCGAGCGGTGATAGCGGCCCGTGAGCGCGCCTTCGAGCGCTGCCGCCCTCCACCCCGGCGGCTTGGCGCAGGGCCCCGATGCAAAATGCGGATTTGCGGGACGGACGGCGGGTTTCATGGCGGCTGCGAAATTTCGGGTCCCGGATGATAATCCGGCGGCGGCACGGGGGAAAACATCAACTCCGGCGATTTGACCAAGATCGCTGCCGGAATCCAAAACGAGAACGCGCTTGACCCTGCCGTCTACCCGCCGCACCATGATTCCAGTTCCTGGGGGCGCCTCGATGACGCGAGGCTGAGATACCAGGTGCGGCCTGCGCTTTAGGCCGCTCGACTGGTGACCCTTAGAACCTGATCCGGGTAATGCCGGCGAAGGGAACGGAACCGGGCAGCGTTGCGCCGCGTCGTTTCGCCGAACCTCTTGCCGCCGACCTCCGGGTTTGAACTGGTAGCTCCGCAAGGGAGGTTCGCCATGCCCGAAGGCACGCAAATCAGCCAGAGCCCCATAGCATCGGGGGCGCTCCCCGGCTCGCGCAAAGTTTATGTCGCGGGCGATGGGGGCCTCCGCGTCGCGATGCGCGAGGTAGCACTTTCCGGCGAACGGCCGCTTAACCTTTACGACACCTCGGGCCCCTATTCCGACCCCGCGGCGGCAATCGACATCGACAAGGGCTTGGCGCCGCTTCGCGAACCTTGGATCGCGGCGCGCGGCGATACCGAAACCTACGAAGGGCGCGTTATCCGGCCCGAAGACGACGGCCGTTTGAGCGGCGAGGCGGCAGGACTTCCCATTTTCCCTTGCGGCACCCAGAGGCCAAGGCGCGCGGCGGGCGCCGCCGTGACGCAGATGGTCTATGCCCGGGCCGGGATCGTGACGCCGGAAATGGAATACGTGGCAATTCGCGAGAACGAGGGGCGCAGCGCCGCCAGTGGACCCCGCGACGGGGAATCCTTCGGCGCCTCGCTGCCCGATATGGTCACGCCGGAATTCGTGCGCGACGAGATCGCGCGCGGGCGCGCGATTCTGCCGGCCAACATCAATCATCCCGAATCCGAGCCGATGATCATCGGCCGCAATTTCCTGACCAAGATCAACGCCAATATCGGCAATTCGGCGGTGGCCTCCTCGGTCGCGGAAGAGGTGGACAAGATGGTGTGGGCGATCCGCTGGGGCGCCGACACGGTGATGGATCTTTCGACCGGCAGGAATATCCACAGCACCCGGGAATGGATCATCCGCAACGCGCCGGTGCCGATCGGGACCGTGCCCATCTATCAGGCGCTCGAAAAGGCGGGCGGCGCCGCCGAGGACCTGACCTGGGACATTTTCCGCGACACGCTGATCGAGCAGGCGGAACAGGGCGTGGACTACTTCACGATCCACGCCGGCGTGAGGCTTTCATACATCCCGCTCACCGCGAACCGGGTGACGGGAATCGTTTCGCGCGGCGGGTCGATTCTCGCCAAATGGTGCCTGTCCCACCACCGGGAGAATTTCCTCTACACCCATTTCGAGGATATCTGCGAGATCATGCGCGCGTACGACGTGTCGTTCTCGCTCGGCGACGGATTGCGCCCCGGTTCGATTGCCGACGCCAACGACGCCGCCCAGTTTG
>JBGQJC010000073.1:0-3833 GCA_041498815.1 Alphaproteobacteria bacterium | reverse complement strand
GAGGATCCCGGCAGGGACAACCTCCTTTTCGGGGTCGGATTCTCCTCGGTTCGCCATTTTAGCCAATGGATCCGCCCTGAGGGAGTTGTCCCTACCGAAAACCGCATCCGGGACAGTCAGGGTTTTCGGTAGGCACAGGCACGCAACCGGGCCCGGGGACGGGTCCAGCTTGAGAACAGGGAACCATGCTCCGGCACATAACCGCCATACAGGTCAAAGAGATTGCCCGCCTGGCCCGCGACGCGCGGGCCGCACGCGATCGCATCCTCAGCGAAGTGCCCGAGGCCGACCTGAACCAGCCCAAGCCCGCCCGGGGCCAGCACAATCCGGCTGCGGCGCTCGGGTTCCGCCCCTTGTCGCC
This sequence comes from Alphaproteobacteria bacterium, assembly GCA_041498815.1. GTDB lineage: Bacteria > Pseudomonadota > Alphaproteobacteria > DATDPM01 > DATDPM01 > DATDPM01. Next base: position 3,472 of record JBGQJC010000073.1, on the reverse strand, counting down.
GGAGCATCGGGCGCGAGCCGCGCTCGAGCGGACGATCTCGAAGTTGTCCGCCGAGGCTGCAACCGAATTACGGGCGCTGATGTGGATCGGGCGCGGAGACTATGGGGCAAACGGCCTGGACAAGGCCGTGGCTGCCTCGACGGCGGCGCCGGAGCCGGTGCTGGCCTCGCTTCTCGATCGCGCCGACCTCCACGACCTGCTGATGAAGGCGCTCTACGAGCTCGAGCTCGCGTGAGCTCGTTTGCCGCGCCCGAAAGGACGGCCGACGCCCCCGCATTCGATCGTGGAAGTGAGCCTCTCATGTGGAACCTGACCGGCAAACGAATAGCTATTCTTGCCGCGAGGGGTTTCGAGGAATCCGAACTCGTCGAGCCAAGATCCAAATTGGCCGCGGCCGGCGCGACGGTGCACGTCATCTCGCTCAAGCACGGTGAAATTCGCGGCTGGAAGGCCGGGAATTGGAGCGCACACGTGAGTCCCGACAAGACGATCGACGAAGTGACGGTGGATGATTACGACGCGCTCGTCATCCCCGGCGGGCAAATCAATCCGGACCTTTTGCGCGCCGATCCCCGCGCCGTCGCCTTTGTGCGCGCATTCGCCCAATCGGGCAAGCCGGTCGGCGCCATTTGCCATGGTCCCTGGCTGCTGATAGAGGCCGGCCTTGTGCGAGGCCGGCGCGCGACGTCCTACCACTCGATACGAACCGACATGAAAAACGCAGGCGCCGAATGGATCGATGAAGCCGCCGTCGTCGACGGCAACCTGATCACGAGCCGCCGGCCGGATGATCTGCCCGTTTTCATCGACACGGTGGCGGAGCTCGTCGCCGCAGCCCCGGAGCAGCGCAAGGCGAAGTAATGCCCGTAGCGTTCAAGGGAGAACCGTCCGTCGTGTTCCGCCGCGGAGCCAAATGGAACCATGATCTTGCGACGGTCGATTTTATGGCCGAGGTCAGCGATAACGAGGGTCAAGGGCTGATCGTCTGCCGCGTTGCGCGCGAAGCACTGGACGACCGCCTGCCGTCGGCCGAGCGGGTCGATCCGCTCACTTTGTTCAAGCGCCTCAAGGGCGAAGTTCGTGCCGTCGCCGAGAACAAGCTGATGGCGCTCGACTTCGAACCCGACGGTTCGATCCTGGTTCGAAGCGAAGATCTCAACGGGTAAAGAGAGCCGCCGCAGAACCGTGTTTGCGGCCGCTGGCCGGCGCCAAAGAGATTGGGGGCTCCCGATCCGCGATTAAGCCGGCCACAGGCCGCGGATCTCGGGCGGAAGAACGTGCTTGATGTCCTTTATCTCGCCCGCGGTGACGCGTTCGGCCAAAAGACCGAATACCGCGCGCACGGCCCGTTCCGCGTCGACCTGGGGATTGGCGTGGAAAGCCTCGCGCACATGGGCGACGAATACGTCCTTTTCGCGCTCCTTCACCGGCGTTCCGGCCGGATGCCAGCCCTCATAGTAGAAGCCGCGCACCAGCATCGGCAGCTGGGCCCCGAGATGCACCGCTTCGTTTACCGGCAGGCGATCGCGCAGCGCCTGCAACGTGGCGCGGAGTGCGACATAGGCATGGTGCCGGTCCGAGTCGCCCATGCGATCCATGACGCTCTTGAGCCAGAGGTTGGTGATCTGGACGGTCTTGTCGAAGACCGGGAGCATTGCCTCGCTCATCGCTCTTTCCCTTCATGCCGCGTTGCCCCCCCGGGGCAAGCGGGCGCTCGCCTTCATGGCATGAAATTTCGACGTATTCTGCTCGATGTACGCGGTGTCGCATTGATACGGATCAAAAGCGCGGGCCAGGAACCGCGGGCGGGTCAGACGTGCTTTCCGCGGCCTATAAGCCAAATCGTGGCCCCGGTCCAAAGCAAATCGAAGCGGCTCGTGCGGGACATTCGAACCGGGTAAAGGCGGTTCAGGTGGGAACCGCGAGATGTGGCAAGGGGTGTCGAAACGACGCGGGGACTTACGTCATCGGCTCTTGCGCATCCCATCAAGCCAGCGCTGGAAGCGCGCCCAAGCGCCCTCGTTATCCGCCACGACCACAACCTCGACCTCGCCTTTTTCCGGCAACAGGAATTTCTCCTCGAAGGTTTCGATCGGCATATCGCTCTCGTCTTCGTAGTCGTCTTCCGCGCCGGTCGGCAGCAGCCCTACGACATCATCGGCTCTGAGCTGGAGCGTCCATCCGCCGGGCTCGTGCTGCGGCGAAACTTCCAGCAGTCCGTGGACGGACACGAGCGTCGCATCTTCGTCCTCGCCGATGCCGAAAGCCGTGCGGTCGAAATCCGTTTCTAGCGTGTACTCCTTGGAGGCCCGTACCCAGAGTTCGGGCGTCTTCCGCTGCGCGTCCGCGCGCACCAATTGCAAGACCTCTCCCGGCAGGAGATCGACCGAGTATTCAGCCATGGGTTCCGCTTTGCTTACCTTGTTTATGTCCCCAATGATCCGGAATCAGCGATGCGATTGGCTAGACAGCGCCACAACGCCGTATTCGAACCCGGGATACCATCTGCCCGAACCTGTGTCTTCTAGCGCCAGGTTTGGGGCGACCGCCTTGACTCACGTCAATAGACTCCGATCATCGGGCCGCTAATATTCTCAAGCTTTACCAGAAAAGGGGGTGGTGGCGATGGCAACGTTCATCATGGTAACTCGCTTGGGTCCGGATGCCGCACGTTCGCCCCAGGCATTCGAACAAATCGAAAAGAGCACGATGGCGGTCATCCGCAGGAATTGCCCGGACGCCCATTGGGTGGGCAGCTACGCGGCACTCGGCCCTTACGATTACGTCGATATCTTTCATGCCGATGGCATCGACACGGCACTGAGGGTATCGGCTTTGATCCGCGCCTGTGGGCACGCTCAGACCGAGGTGTGGCCTGCGACGGAATGGTCGCACTTTAAGGAATTGATGCGCGGGATGCCCGCCCAGGTCTGAGCAGGAACGGCGCGCGAGGGCCGTTTCGCAAGACCCTGCCCGGTGCGCGCCAGCAGCGCCCGCGGCCATGTTTCCGCGCTGTCTCTTGAAATCGGCATGCGCGGGTGCAAGCGGTATGCGCGGTGCTATTCGGCGGGTGTCACGGTGACATCGCCCGGCGCGCCTTCTGCGCCCTCGACAGAAATCCGGGCGATGCCGAACCGCTCGATCACCCAGATGTTCGTCAGCAAATGGCGCGTCACGCGCTCGACCGAGAAGCGCGATTCGCCTGCGGCGAGCGGGGCCGCAAGGACTTCGCGACCGTCGTCAACGACCTCACGGTGTGGCAGAAGAACGCCCAGAAGCAGTACCAGGAGTTTAGCGCTGCAAGCATTCGGACTTGGCAGGACATCGCAGAAGAGCTCGAACGGGGGTGGGGCAAAGTGAATAAACTGGGCAAGAGGGTCTCGGGCCGCGGCGGGAAATGAGGGCTTGGCACTCTATGGTCCAGGCCGGAGGATCCCGGCAGGGACAACCTCCTTTTCGGGGTCGGATTCTC
>JBGQJC010000072.1:0-4338 GCA_041498815.1 Alphaproteobacteria bacterium | reverse complement strand
TCTTCGACGGCTCGCCGCTTTATCCCGAACCCGGCGTTTTGTTCGGATATGCTGCGCGCGAAGGGATGACGTTTTTCGGCACCTCGGCCAAATACATCGAATCGATCTCGAAATCGGGCCTGCGGCCGGGCGCATCCCATAGTCTTGAAAACTTGCGCACCATCGCCTCGACAGGTTCGCCCTTGTCGCCGGCGGGATTCGAGTTCGTGTACGAGCACATCAAGAAAGACGTCTGCCTGTCCTCGATTTCGGGCGGCACCGATATCGTCTCCTGCTTCGTTCTCGGCAATCCCATCGGCCCCGTTTGGAGCGGCGAGATTCAAACGCGCGGCCTGGGGATGAAGGTCGAGATTTTCGACGACGGCGGAAGCCCCGTTCAAGGCCTCAAGGGCGAGCTCGTGTGCACGGCGCCGTTTCCTTCCCGGCCGCTTGGATTCTGGAACGACGCCAACGGCGAAAAATACCGCGCCGCGTATTTCGATCGCTTTCCCAATGTCTGGTGCCACGGCGATTACGCCGAATTGACCGGGCACGGCGGCGTGATCATCCACGGCCGGTCGGACGCGACGCTGAAGCCCGGCGGCGTTCGCATCGGAACCGCCGAGATATACCGCGAAGTCGAACGCCTGGACGAAGTCGTGGAAAGTGTCGCGGTCGGCCAGGATTGGGCGGGCGATGTGCGCGTGATCCTGTTCGTGCGGCTGCGGGGCGGGGTAGCACTCGACGAGGCCTTGGCGAAGAAAATTAAAACCCAAATCCGCCGGGGCTGCTCGCCGCGCCACGTGCCGGCGAAAATCATCGAGGTTTTGGATATCCCGCGCACCAAAAGCGGCAAGATCGTCGAGCTCGCGGTGCGCGACGTCATTCACGGCCGCGCGGTCAAGAACGCCGCGGCCTTGGCCAACCCCGAAGCGCTCGATTTATTCCGCGATCTCCCGGAACTCAAGACTTAGCGAGCATCCGCACCGCGGCGCCCGGATTCGTCGCCACATCCATGGCCATGAAGCCGGAAATCCGCGCCGGACGGCGGCAACGTTACCCGCGCCTCTCGAAAAACCCGCCGGGAACATCCCGAAGACGTCTTCTGCGGGACAGCCCGATCACATAGACTGGGCGGATCGCCCGAACGAGACGGCGGTCGCGTGGGCCGCAATTGGGTCACCCACGGAAACGGGAGAAAGGCAGGTCATGAGCGGCGCAACAAGCAAAGTGACCGAGGTAATCGGCCGGTTCGCGGCGCGCGAGTCGTTCACGTCCGCCGTTGAAGCGCTCATCGCCGGAGGATTCGAACGGGCCGACTTGTCGGTGCTCGACGGCCATGAATCCCTGGGCGCGGCAGGAGGCTCCGCCGAAGCCTGGAAGGACACCCTCGCCGGGTTCGCCGGTGAGGTCAAATATCTTGGACCGCTCACGGCCGCCGGTCTCATTCTCCTCGCCACGGGACCCGTGGGCGCCGCGGTCGCCGGTGTCATTGCAACCGGGCTCGGCGGCATGGCGCTCTATGAAGTATTCGACGAGATCAAGGCCACCCCTCACGCTCGGGAGTTTGCCAAGGCGATCGAGAACGGCGCCGTGCTGCTGTGGGTTCGTGCCGAGTTGCCGGAGCGGCAGCGCATCGCCGCCGACATTCTCGGGCGCCATGGCGCCGCCGATGTCCATGTTCACGTCCGCGAGCCGAAACCATCGGGCTGAGATTCGGCCGGCGGTTCCATCGGCCCTCTCCACGGATGTCCCGAATCGAAACGGCGTTGTCGCGCCGAATTCGCCGCGGTTCCGGGGCGCCGCCCTGCGGGGGGATTAGCGCAGTGGCGCCGAATCCTCTCCGGGCTCGGACCTTATTTCTTCTTCTGATAGGAATAGGCCGCCGGCTTCGAAGACTGAGCGAAGGCGGGCGGCGCAGCCCCCGCTTTCGCCTTCTCGAGTACCGATTTCTTCGGCTTTTTCATTTCCCGGCCCGATCTCATTTGTCCTTTAGCCACGATCTCCTCCGTTCGTACTGTCGAACCAAAAGCGGCTCCGCCGTTTTCTATGCCCCAATAATCATCGCCGTGCAAGAGAGCGCGAGGCCCCGCCTTCAGCGGTTCCGGAGCGGGCCGGCCCGGCCAACGAGCGCGCCGGTTCGCGGCCAGCCCACATCCGTGATACCCTGAGCTTTGGTGGCGAACCGCCCGTGCTCCGGGCCCGGGTGGATCTCCAAGGGCGGGAATCAACGGAAGCACTACCATGAAAAAAGTGAAGCCAGATCCGTTCGCGGCATCCGTCCCCGACCCCAAATCGTTCCGAGCCCCGCTCGATTTCATTGCCGCCGAACATGAGCGTCAACTGCTGGCCTGTGAGTGGTTGAAGCAGCATGCCGAAGACATCGCCGAAGGCCGCGGCGCGCCAAGTGCCGGCGCAATCCTTGGATTCCTCACGAAGGACCTGCCCCTTCATACCGCCGATGAGGAAAAAAGTTTGTTCCCACTGTTGCGTAAGCGTTGCCGACCCGAGGACAATATCGATCGGGCCCTCGACCAGCTTCAATCCGAGCACACGCTGGACGGAAACGTCGCCGAGTTCATCGTGTCCGACCTTGCCGTCATCGCCAAAGGAGCGGTACTGGCCAACCGCATTCATCTTGCAATCAACCTGTGCAACTTCGCCGACTCGCACCGCCGGCATATCGCTTGGGAAAATGCCATCGTTTTGCCGCTCGCACACGGTCGCTTGACGGAAGCCGATTTGATCGGGCTTGGTCGAGCCATGGCGGATCGCCGCGGCCTCAAATTCCCGGAACGTGCCGGCAAGAAATAACCCGAGCCCCAAACTTCGTCCGGCGACGCATGGAATCCGTTATGCATTTAACCCCGTCCGGCTGGTGCACAACGAGGGGGGCCTCTCTTCCGGCACTCTCTTAAGAGCTGGACCGCCAACGGAGCTCATGTTACGCGACGCCCTGCGCATAATAAAATCCGCGGAGCCATCGCGCGATCAGAGGCAATGCCATGCGTATTGAGGCAAGACCGTTCCGGGAATATCCTCCGTATCTCCGGCCATTTTTCTGGCGCCAGCGCAGGAAGTACGGCGCTGTTCTCGAATCCGCGTTAGTTTGGGCGCGAGCCCCTCGCCTGTTCTTGGGCGTCGCTCTCCTCTACGGGGCCATCGACCGGAAGAACTCTCCATTGGATCCCGCGCTGCGCTCGCTGATAACGGTGCGGGTCTCCCAACTCAACGGTTGTGCCTTCTGCGTCGACCTTAACTCGGCAACATTGATCAAGCGCGGCGTTCCGTTCGAAAAAATCGAGGCGCTCTCGAACTGGCGTGACAGCACCCTCTTCAATCAGCGCGAGCGCACGGCGCTCGATTATGCCGAGGCGGTCACGATCCCGCGTCCGGGCGTGAACGCGTCCCTGGAACGTTCGCTCAGAGGCTATTTCGACGACAATTCCATCGTTGAACTAACCGCCCTCATCGCCTTTCAGAATATGTCGAGTAAATTCAACGCCGCGCTCGGTGTCTCTTCTCAGGGCTTCTGCCCCGCCCCAACGTTTTCCAAAAACTAACTTTCAAGGCGGACCAAAAATCGGGGGCAGGCCGGCGTGACCCGAGTGAGATCAATCTTGGCGCTTTATTGATCTAGATCATTGCCCGTTAGCGATGGTCGGTGATTTTGTTTAAGCTACGAGGAAGGGATCGATCACCGAGTGGCGCTTTGGCCGGGTCCGGCGTAAGCCGCTGCTCGGGAAAGAAGGGAGACGACCATGCGGGTAAAAGACATCATGACGCCCAAGGTGGAATTGGTCAGCCCCGACGTAACTATCCAAGAAGCCGCGAAAATCATGCGCGATGAAAACATCGGCTCGCTCCCGGTTGGGGAGAATGACCGGCTGATCGGGATGGTTACGGACCGCGACATCACTTGCCGCGCCGTGGCCGAGGGGTCCGATCCGGCAAAAACAAAGATTCGCGACATCGTTTCGAAGAAGATCACCTACTGCTTCGACGACCAGGACGTTGCCGACGCCGCCCGTCTGATGGAGAGCAAGCACATCCGCAGACTGGCGGTCCTCAACCGCAAGAAGAGAATGGTGGGGTTCCTTTCCGTCGACGACATAACGCGTTGCTCCCATGACCTCGCGGGCGAGGTCCTCGAGGCCGTGTCCCAGCGCCCCTGCCACTGACATTGCCGAATTCATCGTCCCGGCGGCGCGCTTTTGCGCCGCCGATTTCGTCGGCCCCATGGAAAACCTCATTCGGGACCGTTGGGATGAAGTTTTCGGAAGGCGCGGGCAGCGGCCGGAGTTTAACTTTAAGTAAATCTTTCCCACCCATGATATGAGCAGCCGTGGCTCGGCTAGG
>JBGQJC010000071.1:0-4690 GCA_041498815.1 Alphaproteobacteria bacterium | reverse complement strand
GGTCCCGATCTTGTTCGCGACGTCGCCGGTCGCGGTCGTGCGGTCGGTCCCGACGATGACGAGATAGACGCGCCCCCGCTGCATCAGATGCCCGCCCGCGTTATCCACGATCACGGTGTGCGGCACGCCGTGCTGGCCGAGTTCCCAGGCGGTCAGGGCCGCGCCCTGGTTGCGCGGCCGCGTCTCGCCGACCCAGACGTGAACCGGTATTCCCGAATCATGGGCCGCATAGATGGGAGCGAGCGCCGTGCCCCAATCGACGGTTGCCAGCCAGCCGGCGTTGCAGTGGGTGAGCACGTTAACGGGCCCGGCGACAAGCGCCTTCTCTTGCTTGCGTTCCGCGATCTCGCGGATCAGCGTCAGGCCGTGCGCGCCGATGGCGCGATTGATCGCCACGTCCTCGTCCGCGATCTCGTTGGCGCGGGTGAGCGCCGCCGCCGCGCGCTCGGGCTCCGGCAGCGGGGCAAGCGCATTGCGCATGCTGTCCAAGGCCCAGCGCAGATTGACCGCGGTCGGCCGCGTCCGCAACAGCATGTCGTAAGCGGATTTGAGCGAGGCGTCGGAAGCGTCCGCGCGCATCGCCAGCCAGAGCCCGTAGGCCGCCGTCGCCCCAATGAGCGGCGCACCCCGCACCAGCATGGCGGAGATGGCGTGGGCCGCGTCGTCAACGGTGCGCAGCCGCGCCACGGCAAATTCGTGCGGCAGCCGGGTCTGGTCGATGATCTCGACCGTTTGGCCCGCCGTCCATACCGTGCGGGTGGGCTTGCCCTGGACTTTCATCGCGAATTCCGGCCCTAGCCCCGCAGCACCCGGCCCGCCACGGCGTCCAATTTCCGCACCATCTCCGGGTCGCGAGCCTGGGGTTGCGTGATGATGGCGTTATCGAGCGCGCGGTGGCACCCCGCCTCGCAGGGGCCCTTGCGACCCTTTAGTTTCGGCGCGATCGCGGCAACCAGGCTCTTGGCCTTGGCCGCGTTTTCGATCAGGACCTTGATAACGGCCTCGACCGTCACGTCGTCTTGGTGCGGGTGCCAGCAGTCGTAATCGGTGACCATGGCAACCGTTGCGTAGCATATCTCCGCCTCGCGGGCGAGTTTCGCCTCGGGCATGTTGGTCATGCCGATCACGTCGCAGCCCCAGAGGCGGTAGAGCTCGGATTCGGCGCGGGTCGAAAATTGCGGGCCTTCCATGGCGAGATAGGTTCCGCCGCGCACGACCGGAATGCGGGTTTCGCGCGCCGCCTCCTGAATATGGTTGCCCAGCCGGCGGCAGACCGGATCGGCGACCGAGACATGGGCGACGAGGCCGGGCCCGAAGAAACTTTTCTTTCGGGCGAAGGTGCGGTCGATGAACTGGTCGACGATGACGAAGGTGCCGGGCGCAAGCTCCTCGCGCAGGCTCCCGACCGCGCTTACCGAAACGATCTCGCTGACGCCGGCCCGTTTCAGGGCGTCGATGTTGGCGCGGAAATTGAGGTCGCTCGGCGGTATCCTGTGTCCCCGGCCGTGGCGCGGCAGGAAAACGAGTTTCTGGCCGTCAAGCTCGCCGAAGAAGAGTTCGTCCGAAGGCTCGCCGAAGGGGCTCGCGGCCTTCTCCCAGCGGGTGTTGGAAAGCCCCTCGATGTCGTAGACGCCGCTGCCGCCGATCACCGCCAATAGCGGGCTTTGCTCCCCTCCCGCCATATCGCCGCTCAGTGCAGGCCGCTCCACACCTTGCGCTTGATCGCGTAAAGCATGGCGGTCAAAAGCCCCAGGAACAGCATCGTCTTGAGGCCCAAAAGTTTTCTTGCCTCGAGCTCCGGCTCCGCCGTCCAGTTAAGGAAGGTCACGACGTCATGGGCCATCTGGGAAACGGTCGCCTCCGTTCCGTCGGCATAGGTCACGACTCCGTCGGCCAAAGGCGGCGGCATGGCGATCTGATTCCCCGGGAACGCGGCGTTATAGAACATGCCGGGTGCTATGGTCACGCCTTCCGGCGTGTCCACGAATCCGTTGAGGATCGCATACGCATAGTCCGGCCCGCCTTTGCGCGCCTTGACGATAAGCGACAGGTCCGGCGGCAGCGCCCCGTTGTTGGCGAGCCGCGCCAAGGCCTCGTTTTCGAAGGATGGAACGAAGCGGTCGCTGGGGCGCGCCGGGCGTTCGAACATCTGGCCCAGGTCGTTGGGGCCGTCCTTGACTTTCTTTTCGGCGGCGATCTTTTTGATCTCGTCCTCTTTGAATCCGATCTGCTGAAGGTTGCGGTAGTGCACGAGGTTGAGCGAATGGCAAGCCGAACAGACGTCCTGATAGACCTGGAACCCGCGCTTGAGCGCCGAGCGGTCATAGGTGCCGAAGATTCCCGAGAACGACCATGCCTGGGGAGCCGGACCTTCGGCCGCAACCGCCGCGCGGCCCAATGCGAGCGCGGCCAAAAGGGCGGAAATGAAGACAATGGCGCGCATGGGACTCAAGTTTTCGTGCCGTCGGCGATGCTGTCGGGAACCGGCCGCGGCTTTTCCATTCGGCTTACCAGCGGCAGCAGCACCAGGAAATGCCCGAAGTAATACGCCGTCGCGACCCGCCCGATGGTAAGGAAAGTGACGCTGTAAAACATCTCATCGGGGCGGTTGGCGCCGACCCACCCCAAAACGATGCAGTCCACGACGAACAGCCAGAACAGCTGCTTGAAGATCGGGCGGAACCGCCCGCTTCGAATCTTCGAGCGGTCGAGCCAGGGCAGGATGAACAGGATGAACAGCGAGCCGAACATCGCGATCACGCCCAAGAGCTTGTCGGGGATCGAACGCAATACCGCGTAATAGGGGAGGAAATACCATTCCGGCACGATGTGCGACGGCGTCACCAGCGGATTCGCGGGGATATAGTTGTCGGGCTCGGTGAACAGATCGGGGGCGAAGAACACGACCGCGAGATAGGCCAGAAAGAACACGCCGAAGCCGAACATGTCCTTCACCGTGTAATAGGGGTGGAACGGAATCGTGTCCTGCTTGCCCTTGGGCTCGATGCCGAGCGGATTGTTGGATTTGACGGTGTGAAGCGCCCACAGATGCACGAACACCACGGCGAAGATCACGAACGGCACCAGGTAATGCAGCGCGTAAAAGCGGTTGAGCGTCGGGTTATCGACCGAATAGGCGCCCCACAGCCAGGTCACGATGGTATCGCCGACGAGAGGGATGGCCGAAAACAGGTTGGTGATGACGGTCGCCGCCCAATAGCTCATCTGCCCCCAGGGCAGCACATAGCCCGTGAAAGCGGTCATCATCATGAGAATGAGGATGACGATGCCGAGCCACCACAGAATCTCGCGCGGCGCCTTGTACGACCCGTAATACATGCCGCGGAAGATGTGCACATAGACGGCGAGGAAGAAAAACGACCCGCCGTTCATGTGCAGATAGCGCAGCAGCCAGCCGTAATTCACGTCGCGCATGATGCGCTCGACGGAATCGAAGGCGAGATCGACATGGGCGGTGTATTGCATCGCGAGCATGACGCCGGTCATGATCATGATCACCAGCAAGATCCCGGCGATGGACCCGAAGTTCCACAGGTAGTTGAGATTGCGCGGAGTGGGATAATCCCTCAGGTGATGCCGCACGAAGGCGAAGATCGGAAGCCGCTGGTCGATCCACTTGACGGCCGGACTGTCTTGCGCGGGTGCGGACATCTTCCCTAGCCGATCCGAATCATCTTGTCGGATGTGAACTCATAAGGCGGCAGCGCGAGATTCTGCGGCGCCGGCCCTTTGCGAATCCGGCCCGAGGTGTCGTATGCCGATCCGTGGCACGGGCAGAACCATCCGCCCCATTCGCCCCTGGGGTCGGTCGGCTTTTGGCCGAGGGGCACGCAGCCGAGATGGGTGCAGACGCCGATCAAGACCAGCCACTCCGGCTTCTTCACCCGAGACGCATCCGTCGCCGGATCGCGCAGATCGGCGGTGTCGTCGGCTTTAGCCTTCGAAATTTCCTCGGCGGTGCGGTGGTCGATGAACACCGGCTTGCCGCGCCACTTGACGGTGATGCGCTGGCCTGCGGCCACGGGCGCCAGATCCACTTCGGTCGCGGACAGCGCCCGGATGTCGGCCGCCGGATTCATGGAATCGATGAAGGGCCACAGGGCCGCCGCCGCGCCCACCGCGCCGATGGCGGTGGTGGCGAGATAGAGGAAATCGCGCCGGGTCTCGCTCGTCGCCTCGGTCTTCGCGGCCGCCTCTGCCATCCCCTACCCCTTGCCGTCGGTCCCGATGCGGGCCGGGAGGCGGCCCCTGGGCATTGCATCCGGGCTGCCGGATACGCGCCCGAGCGGTATAATCCAAAATCCCGCGCTTGCAAAGCGGACACGCGGGTTTTTCGTCGCACCCCGCAGGCTGCGCGCCCCCGATGCGTCTTGCCCTCTACGAGCCCGACATTCCGCAAAATACCGGCGCCATGCTCCGGCTCGCCGCATGCCTCGAGGTGCCGGTGGATATTATCGAGCCCTGCGGTTTCGTGTTATCGGACCGGCGGATGCGGCGCGCCGGGCTCGATTACCTCGAACGGGTAGTCTTGATCCGCCATAGTTCCTGGCTGGCCTATCTCGAATGGCGCGCGGCGGAGGCCAATTCCGGCCGCCTTGTGCTCGCGACCACCAAGGGCGAGACCCCGTACACGTCATTCGCTTTCGCGGCCTCCGACACGATCCTGATG
>JBGQJC010000070.1:0-4718 GCA_041498815.1 Alphaproteobacteria bacterium | reverse complement strand
TTGAGAGTCCACCCCGCAATTTCGCGCCCGTTCTGAACGATGGCGGCGCGGCCCGAATTCTCGAGCGTCGCATTGGCCCGATAGCTGTCGCCGGCAATCGGCGCGAAGGCGGCCGTCGCACCGCCGAGCGTCAAGCGCAGGGTGCCGCGCCCGCCGTGGACCTCTGCGTATAAGACGCTGCCCGCGGGCACCGGGATTTCCGCTTTCCCATTTGGCGCGCCTTCGGCATTGGCCCCGCCCTTGGCCAGCACCAGGGTCGGAAGCCCGGTGTAATCGGGGGGCGCGATCCAGGCATCCAAAGCCGGGGCCGACCCCGCGATCGCCGGAAATTTGGGGGCTACCGCACGCTCGATCCGGCGCCAGGCGTCCTGGCGCGCCGCGAGCACGGCCAATAGCAAGACCATGGCGAGCACGACGCGAAACCCGTAGGGATCGCGCCGGGCCAACCCCGCCCGCGGCAAGCCGATCTTGAGATTGCTCAGCGCCGCCGCCATGCGCTCGCGGTGGGTGCGCCACAGTTCGCTTTGCGCGGGCGAGAGAAACGGCATCGCGGGCCGGTCATCCAAGGCCGCGAGCGGGCGGTGGGGAAGCGCACTTTCGGTTTCGAGCCTCCGCTCTGCCGCCCGGCGCGAGGGAAAGTCGAATCGCTTGCGCGCATCTATCAGCGCCGCAATCAGCGCCGCCGCGAAGGCGAGCAATACGAAGCCGTGGAGGAGCGGCGGCAATGCGGGCAGCACGTCGAACAAGGCCAGCGCCAGGAATGTGCCGAGCACGAGCACCGCCGGCCACGCCGCGGGCCAGGCCGTCTCCCACAGCAAGGCAGCCGACGCCAGGCGCAAACGCCGGCGCAGGTACGCGCGCAGGCGCCGTCCCGGGCTCTTCGGAATTTCGTGTTCTTCGAGCGTCATGCGTCCTGGCACTTCGCCTTTGTCTTGGCCGCGGCCCAATCGGGTAATCGGTCGCGGGCAAGAAGCGATTCCAAATCCGGGCGCGCCCGGATCACGGCGAATTCCCGTCCGTTCACCATCGCCTCGGGAACGAGCGGCCTCGAATTGTATTGCGATGCCATGACCGCCCCATAAGCGCCTGCGGTGGTGATCGCCAGCAGATCGCCCCTTGCCAGCGGCGGCAGCCGGCGCTCGCGCGCAAAGGTATCCGTGCTCTCGCACACCGGGCCCACGATCTCTACCGGCGCCAGCTTGGCTTTGGATGCGGGCTCTCGCACCGGCAGGACCGCGTGATAGGCCTCATACAACGCCGGGCGCAGCAGATCGTTCATCCCGGCATCCACGATCACGAAGCGGTGGGTGATGCCGTCCTTCACGCGCACGACCTTGGTTGCCAGCACGCCGGCCTCGGCCACCAGATACCGCCCCGGCTCGAAAACCAGGTCGCAGCCAAGGCCGCCCACGATCTCGGCAATCAGCGCGGCATAGTCGGAAGCGGCGGGCACGCGCTCCCCGCCGTAAGCGATGCCAAGCCCGCCGCCGAGATCGAGCCGTTTGACCGGCAATCCGTCCGCCTTAAGGTCGCGGGCCAGCAAGGCCAAGCGCGAGAAGGCCTCGCTAAAGGGGGCAAGTTCGGTGACCTGGGATCCGATGTGAACGGCAAGCCCCTGGAGCGCGATATTGGGCAGGCGCGCGGCGCGGGCGTAAGCCTCCCGCGCATGGCCGAGGTCGATGCCGAATTTGTTCTCGGATTTTCCGGTCGCGATTTTGGCATGGGTGTTGGCGGCAACATCCGGATTGACCCGGATGGCAACCGGCGCCCGCTTTTTGAGACGTCTCGCTACCGCATCCACCTCCTCGAGCTCGGCTTCCGATTCGACATTGAGCTGGAGGATACCGGCCTTGAGCGCCGCCCCGATCTCCGCCTCCGTCTTGCCCACGCCCGAGAATACGATCTTGCGCGGCGGCACGCCGGCCGCCAACGCCACGCGAAGCTCGCCCTCGGAAACCACGTCGGCGCCGGCCCCGAGGTTGGCGAGCGCATTCACCACCGCAAGATTGGAATTGGCCTTGAGGGCAAAACAGATGGTGGCGGGAAGACCCGCGAGTGCGGCCTCGAACTCCCGGTAGCGGCGCCGCAACGCCGCCAGCGAATAGCAATAAAAAGGCGTGCCGAGCTGCTCCGCGATTGCGGATAGCGGCACTTCTTCGGCGCAATATTCGCCCCGGCGGTAGCCGAATTCACTCACGGGGAAATTTCCGCGGATAATCGGCCTTGTCGCCGGGGTCGGCGGGCGGCGTTTCGAGCTTGCCGCGCTTGCCGCAGGCAGCCATCGGTGCCGCAATCGCCAGGGCCAGCAGCAGCGACAAGAAAATCCTCCAAATCGCGGGCCGGTGCCGCGCCGTCATAGGAAGCGGCGGCGTGCGGCGGCCGCGGCGCTCTTGACGTTCTTAGGCGCCGTGCCGCCGAAGCTGGTCCGGCTCGCGACCGAGGTTTCGGGGGCCAAGACCTTGAAGACCTCGCGCGTGATCCGCGGCTCGATCTTTTGCATCTCGGTCAGATCCAGATTTTCCAACCCGCAGTTCATCGCCTCGGCGGCACGCACGATACGGGCCGTCACGTCGTGGGCCTGGCGGAAGGGCAGATGGAGTTTCTGCACCAGCCAGTCGGCGACATCGGTCGCGGTCGCGAACGCGGCGCCCGCCGCGCGCTTCATCGCGGCGGCATCGGGCTCGATATCGCGGATCATGCCGGTCATGGCGGCAAGCGAAAGCGAGAGCGCATCGAAGGCCGCGAATACCGGCGGCTTGTCCTCCTGCATGTCTTTGGAATACGCCAGCGGCAGGCCCTTCAGCGTCATCAACAGCGTCACCAGCGCGCCCGCGACGGATGCCGCTTTGGCGCGCACCAGCTCGGCCGCATCGGGGTTGCGCTTCTGCGGCATGATCGAGCTTCCGGTGGTGAATGAATCGGGCAAGCGCACGAAGCCGAACACGGGGCTCGACCACATCACGATCTCTTCGGCCAGCCGCGACAGATGGACGGCCGCGATCGCCGCCGCCGAAAGGAATTCGAGCGCGAAGTCGCGGTCGGAAACGGCGTCGAGCGAATTCGCGGCCGCGCGGTCGAAGCCGAGCGCGCGCGCCGTCATCTCCCGGTCGATCCGGTACGACGTACCGGCAAGCGCCGCCGCGCCCAGCGGGCATTCATTGAGCCTTTTCCGGCAGTCCTCGAATCTCCCCCGGTCGCGCCCCATCATCTCGACATAGGCGAGCAGGTGATGGCCGAAGGTGACGGGTTGCGCCGTCTGCAGATGGGTAAATCCCGGCATGACGGTTTCGGCGTGGCGCTCCGCCTGGTCGATCAAGGCGGATTGAAGCTCGATCAACGAGCGCCCGAGTCCGTCGATGGCGCCCCGCACCCACAGCTTGAAATCGGTCGCGACCTGGTCGTTGCGCGAGCGCGCGGTATGCAGCCTTCCCGCCGCCTCGCCGATCAGCTCGAACAGGCGCCCTTCGATGTTCATGTGAATGTCGTCGAGGTCGCGCCGGAAGACGAAGCTGCCGGATTCGATTTCGCCCTTGATCGCCTCGAGCCCGTGCAGGATCGCCTCGCCGTCGGCGCGCGAAACGATTCCCTGGGCCATCAGCATCTCGGCATGGGCGCGCGAGCCCGCGATGTCTTCGGCGTAAAGCCGCTTGTCGAAGTCGATCGAAGGGTTGATCTTCTCCATCGCCTGCGCCGGGCCGGAATCGAAGCGGCCGCGCAGCGCCGCAGCCGCGGGTTTCGGGATGGGTTGTTTCGGGCTCATGGCACGGGGCGACAGCGAAAATTGCGGGAAATGACCAAGCCGACCAAACTTAATACAAAACTGCTGCTTGCCGCCATTGCCGGTATGGCGGTGGCGGGTCTGTGGGCGCTCTTTGCCATGACGCCCAAACCGCCAGGGGAGGCCGAGCCGGGGCCGGCCGGGGAGTTAAGGATTTGGGATCAGGCGCGGCCCTTGCCGGATGCGACCTTCTCCGACGGCGCGGGACATCAGGTAAGGCTTTCGGACTACCGGGGCAAGGTGCTGCTGGTGAATTTCTGGGCCACCTGGTGCGAGCCCTGCCGCATCGAAATGCCGGCCTTATCCGCCCTCCAGGCGAAGCTCTCCGGCCCCTCGTTCACGGTTCTCGCGGTTTCGGGCGACCGCACGGGCAAGGAGGCGGTGGCCCCCTTTATCGCCGCAAACAAGCTCGAAAACCTGCCGGTCCTTTACGATCCCAACCTCGATATCGCCCACGCCTTCGGGGTCAAGGGGCTTCCCACCAGCCTGCTGATCGACCGCGCGGGCGACGAAATCGGGCGGGCCGAAGGCGCGCTGGCCTGGGATTCGCCGAAGATTGAAGACCGGATCGAAGAAATCGTCGAAGGCCGGGTCGAATCGATCGCCAAAGACCCGGCGAAAACGGGGGCGGGCCGTTAGCGCGTCGGGATCGGCTTGCCGCGGCTGTAGTCGTAGAATCCGCGCCCGACTTTGCGTCCGAGCCAGCCGGCCTCGACATATTTCACCAACAGCGGGCAGGGCCGGTACTTGCTGTCGGCCAAGCCTTCGTAAAGCACCTGCATCACGGCGAGACAGGTATCGAGCCCGATGAAATCGGCAAGCTCGAGCGGGCCCATGGGGTGCTTCGCGCCCAGCTTCATCGCCGTGTCGATCGCTTCGACCGAACCGACGCCTTCATAAAGCGTGTAGATCGCCTCGTTGATCATGGGCTGAAGAATCC
>JBGQJC010000069.1:0-4813 GCA_041498815.1 Alphaproteobacteria bacterium | reverse complement strand
GTGTCGCGCACGTCGGACGCCTTCTCGCCGAAGATGGCGCGCAGCAGCTTCTCTTCCGGCGTCATCGGCGATTCGCCCTTGGGCGTCACCTTGCCGACGAGGATATCGCCCGGCTTCACCTCGGCGCCGATATAGACGATGCCGGCTTCGTCGAGGTTCTTCAGCGCCTCTTCGCCGACGTTCGGGATATCGCGGGTGATTTCCTCCTGGCCCAGCTTGGTGTCGCGCGCCATCACCTCGAATTCCTCGATATGGATCGAGGTGAACACGTCGTCGCGCACGATGCGCTCCGAGATCAGGATCGAATCCTCGAAGTTGTAGCCCTGCCAGGGCATGAAGGCGACGAGCACGTTGCGGCCCAGCGCCAACTCGCCCAAATGGGTCGAGGGACCGTCGGCGATGATGTCGGTGGCCGAGACCACGTCGCCCTTCTTCACCAGCGGGCGCTGGGTGATGCAGGTGTTCTGGTTCGAGCGCTGGAACTTGGCGAGGTTGTAAATATCCACGCCCGGCGCCGCGCGCGAGGTTTCTTCGGTGGCGCGGATCACGACGCGGGTCGCATCCACCTGGTCGACGATGCCGCTGCGCCGGGCCGTGATCGCGACGCCCGAATCGCGTGCCACCGCCTCTTCCATGCCGGTGCCCACGAGCGGCGCCTCGCTGCGGATCAAAGGCACCGCTTGGCGCTGCATGTTCGAGCCCATCAAGGCACGGTTGGCATCGTCGTTTTCGAGGAACGGCACGAGCGCCGCAGCCACGGACACCACCTGCTTGGGTGAAACATCCATGAAATCGATTCCATCGGGCTTGCCCATGACGAAATCGCCGCTGCGCCGGCAACTGATGAGGTCGGCGGTGAAGCGCCCGCGGGCGTCGATCTCGGCGTTCGCCTGGGCGATCGTGTAGCGCCCCTCATCCATGGCGGACAAATACACGACCTCGTCGGTGACGCGGTTGTTCACCACCTTGCGGTACGGGCTTTCGATGAAGCCGTATTGGTTGACGCGGGCGAAGGTGGCAAGACTGTTGATGAGCCCGATGTTCGGACCTTCGGGCGTCTCGATCGGGCAGATGCGGCCGTAATGGGTGGGGTGCACGTCGCGTACCTCGAATCCCGCCCGCTCGCGCGTCAAACCGCCCGGGCCCAAGGCCGACAGGCGCCGCTTGTGGGTGATCTCCGAAAGCGGATTGGTCTGGTCCATGAACTGCGAGAGCTGCGACGAGCCGAAGAACTCGCGCACCGCCGCGGCCGCCGGCTTGGCGTTGATGAGGTCGTGCGGCATCACCGTGTCGATGTCGACCGAGCTCATGCGCTCGCGAATGGCCCGCTCCATGCGGAGCAAACCGACGCGGTACTGATTTTCCATCAGCTCGCCCACCGAGCGCACCCGGCGGTTGCCCAAGTGGTCGATGTCGTCGATCTCGCCGCGTCCGTCCTTCAACTCGACCAGGACCTTGACGATGCGCAAGACGTCGTCCTTGCGCAGCACCCGGATCTGATCGTCGCAGGTGAGATCGAGCCGCGAATTCATCTTGACCCGGCCCACCGCCGAAAGATCGTAGCGCTCGGAATCGAAGAACAGGCCCTTGAACAAGGCTTCCGCGGTCTCCAACGTCGGCGGCTCGCCGGGGCGCATGACGCGGTAGATTTCGATGAGTGCGTCCTCGCGCGTCGAGTTCTTGTCGGCGGCGAGCGTGTTGCGGATATAGGCGCCGACCCGGACATGATCGATGTCGAGCGTGGGAATGTCGGTGATGCCGCCCTCTTCCATCTGGGAAATGCTGACCGGCGTAAGCTGGTCTCCCGCCTCGGCGAAGATTTCGCCGGTCTTCTCGTTGATGAGATCGACCGCGACATAACGCCCGACCAGCTCTTCCATCGACACCAGCTGCTCTTTCAGCCCGTCCTCGGCGAATTTGCGCGCCAATTTCGGAGTGATCTTGGTGCCGGCCTCGGCCACGACCTTGCCGGTCTTGGCGTTCACGAGGTCGGCCGTCAGCTTCACGCCGCGCAGGCGATCCGGATTGAAGGGCGCCTTCCAGCCTTTCTTGGTCAGGCTGTAGACGGCGGTGTGATAGAAGTAAGAGAGGATTTCCTCCTTCGACATCCCGGTCACGTCTTCCGCCGCCAACGTCTTGGCGTCGGCCTCGGCCTTCTTGCGCTTGAGTGCGGTGGCGGCGGAATCGAGCGCCATGAAGAACGTGCTCACCAAGAGCTTGCGGCGGCGGTCGATGCGCACATAGACGAGGTCCTTGGCGTCGAACTCGAAATCGAGCCACGAGCCGCGATAAGGGATTACCCGCGCCGCGAACAGATACTTGCCCGACGAATGGGTCTTGCCCTTGTCGTGGTCGAAGAACACGCCGGGGCTGCGGTGCATCTGCGAGACGATGACCCGGGTCGTGCCGTTGATGATGAAGGTGCCCTTATCCGTCATGAGCGGCATGTCGCCCATGTAGACGTCCTGTTCCTTGATGTCGCGGATCGAGCGCGAGCCGGTCTCTTCGTCCACGTCCCAGACGACGAGGCGGAGCGTCACCTTCAACAGCGCC
This sequence comes from Alphaproteobacteria bacterium, assembly GCA_041498815.1. Classification (GTDB taxonomy): domain Bacteria; phylum Pseudomonadota; class Alphaproteobacteria; order DATDPM01; family DATDPM01; genus DATDPM01. The sequence continues at coordinate 2,260 of JBGQJC010000069.1, read as the reverse complement.
GCAAAGGTCATGCCGCGCTGCTGGCATTCCTCGACGTCGTAGCGCGGGTCTTCGAGCTCGTAGCGAACGAATTCGAGTTGCGCGCGGTTCGAGAAGTCGCGGATCGGGAAGACCGATTTGAACACCTCCTGCAAACCGCCGTCCCTGCGCTCTGCCGCGGGAACGTCGCGCTGCAGGAACTGTTCGTACGACCGCCGCTGGACCTCGATCAGATTCGGCATCGGCGCGACCTCGGGGATTCGCCCGAAGGACTTGCGGATGCGCTTGCGGCCCGTGAACGATTTAGCCATGCCTGCTCCTAACTCCAAAAATCCGCTTGACAGCTTTGCCCGAAAATCGCGGGCGGGACGAAGCGGGGACGCGAAAGAACGCGGCCGCGGATACCCGTGACCGGTCCTTTGTCCCCGCCATGCTCCAACGGGACGACGCCACTACTTGAGTTCGACCGTCGCACCCGCGTCTTCAAGCTGCTTCTTTATCTTCTGTGCCTCTTCTTTGGTCGCGCTCTCCTTCACCGTCTTCGGCGCGCCTTCGACAAGATCCTTCGCCTCCTTCAGGCCGAGCCCGGTAATGGCGCGGACCTCCTTGATGACGTTGATCTTCTTTTCGCCGATAGCCGCCAGCACGATGGTGAATTCGGTCTGTTCCACGGCGGCTTCGGCCGCTGCGGCGGGCGCCGCCGCCGCCATCGCGACGGGAGCAGCAGCCGATACGCCCCACTTCTCTTCGAGCATCTTGGAAAGCTCCGCCGCCTCCAGGACGGTCAGGCTTGAGAGCTCGTCTACGATCTTCGTCAAATTGGCCATGGTTTCTTCTCCTTCGCTTGAACTGATATTTCGGGACGGGCCTTATGCGGCTTCGCCCTTGGCGCCGTAAGCGCCGAACACGCGCGCAAGCTGGCTAGCCGGCGCCTGCAGCACGACCGCCACTTTCGTGGCCGGCGCGCCGAGAAGCCCGATCAGCTTGCTTCGGAGTGCGTCGATCGAAGGCAGGGTGGCGAGCGACTTGATCGCCGCCACGTCCAGCTTCCGGTCGCCGAGACTCCCGCCCAGGATGGTGACCTTCTCGTTCTTGTCGGCGTATTTCACGGCGACTTTGGCCGCCGCCACCGGGTCCTTGGAACATGCGACCGCGGTGGGGCCGGTGAACAACGGCGCCAACTCCTGGTACGGCGTGTCTTTGAGGGCGAGACGCGCGAGCCGATTTTTCGTCACTTTGTAGGTGGCGCCGGCTGTCCTCATCTGCCGCCTCAAGTCCGTGACTTCCTTGACCGTCAAACCGGTCTGCTTGGTCACGACCACGAGGGTGCTTGCTGCGAACATTTTGTGCAGGCTCTCCACCAGGCTTTGTTTTTGAGATCGGTCCACTCGTCTTCTCCGTTTCGCGGACCGGAATCGCCCGGTCCGGTTGCTGATTGGCCTTGAGGCCCTTTGCCTCGGGGCCCCTGTCCCAGCAGTTCAAGCCCCGAGCGGGTTTGACCCCGTCCGGGAGAAACGCCGTCTATGCAGGCGGCTTCACGCCATTACACCGTCGCCAATTTGCGACGGCACCTGCAGTCTCGGACAGGCCGGGGAAGGTTTCCCTTCCCCTGTCCGTGGCCGGTTCCGGCGATCTCGCCGCAAACGGCCTTGGCATTCCAAACGGCCGCGCTAGTTCAAGCGCCGGCCAAACTCGTCAAATCCAAGGTCACGCCCGGCCCCATGGTGGAGCACAGCGTCACCTTGCGGATGTAGCTTCCCTTGGCGCCGGCGGGCTTCGCCTTTTGCACGGCGCCAAAGAGGGCGCGCAGGTTTTGAATCAGCGCCGCCTCGGTAAAACTCGCCTTGCCGATTCCGCAATGAATGATCCCGGCCTTCTCGGCGCGATACTCGACCTGGCCGCCCTTTACGGCCTTGACCGCGCTTGCCACATCGGCGGTGACGGTGCCGAGCTTCGGGTTCGGCATCAGGCCGCGCGGGCCCAGGATTTTTCCGAGCTTGCCCACGAGCGGCATCATGTCGGGCGACGCGACCACGCGGTCGAATTCGATCTCGCCCTTCTGAACTTTCTCCGCCAAGTCCTCGGCGCCCACGATATCCGCGCCCGCGGCCTGCGCTTCCTTCGCCTTGTCGCCCTTGGCGAAGACCGCGACGCGCAGCGTCTTTCCGGTGCCGTTGGGAAGCGCCAACACGCCCCGCACCGTCTGGTCCGATTGGCGCGGATCGATATTGAGGTTGATCGCGACCTCGATGGTCTCGTCGAACTTCGCCTTGGCGCGCTC
>JBGQJC010000068.1:0-4875 GCA_041498815.1 Alphaproteobacteria bacterium | reverse complement strand
TAGGTCGAGAATTTGTAGCCGCGGCGGTACTCGAATATGTCCACCGCCTTCATCAACCCGATGTTGCCCTCCTGGATGAGATCGAGGAACTGCAGCCCGCGGTTGGTGTATTTCTTGGCGATGGAGATGACGAGGCGCAAATTCGCCTCCACCATCTCCTTCTTCGCCTGGTTCGATTCGCGCTCCCCTTCCTGCACCGTGTTGACGATGCGGCGGAACTCGGAAATCTCCAGCCCGGCGTCGTGGCCGATCTGGCCGACCAGCAGGCGCAACTCGGCGATCTCCTTGCCGTGCTTGGTGACGAATTTTTTCCAGCCCTTGCCGGGAAGGTCGTGGGCCTGTTCCAGCCAGGCGGGATCGACCTCGGTCCCGAGATAGGACTTGATGAAATCCTCGCGCTTGACGCCCGCCCCGGTGGCCAAGCGCAAGAGCTTGCCTTCCAGCGTCATGAGCTTGCGGTTGAGGTCGTAGAGCTGATCGACCAGCTGTTCGATGCGCGAGTTGTTGAGGTGGACGTTTTCCATAAAATCGATCAGCTCGTGCTTGAGCTTCTCGTAGCGGCGTTCCTGGCGGCGCTCGACTTCTTCGCCGGCGCGCGCGGCGGTGAGGCGCTGGTCCTGGACCTTGTGCAGGCTCTTGTACTTCTTGGCGATGGCCTCGAAGGTTTCCAGCACCGTGGGCAGCAGGGTCGCTTCCATCACCGCCAGCGAGATGCCGCCGTCGTCCTCGTCGTCGGCGGTCTGGGTATCGGCGCCCCCGGGCGGCACTTCGGGCAAGGGCTGATCTTCGCCGTCGCCCTGCGGCGGCTTTGCCTCCGCCTCGGCCGCGGCCGCGGCCTCGACGACGCGCGCGGCCTCGGCCTCGGGCCCGCCGCCGTAGGTGGCGTCGAGATCGATGATGTCGCGAAGAAGCATTTTTTGTTCGATCAGCGCATCGCGCCAAGCGACGATGGCGCGGATCGTGAGCGGGCTTTCGCAGATCGCGCCGATCATCTTTTCGCGCCCGGCCTCGATCCTTTTGGCGATCGCGATCTCGCCCTCGCGCGAGAGCAATTCGACGCTGCCCATCTCGCGCAAATACATGCGCACCGGGTCGTCGGTCCGGCCCAGGTCCTCGTCGGCGATGGTGGCGGCCGCGCGCGGCTCGGGCTCCTCGGCCGCGGCTTCGGGGGCCGGGGCGGCCTCGCCGTCCTCGGCTTCGTCGGTCTCGACGACGTTGATGCCCATTTCGGAAAGCATGGCGAGCGTGTCCTCGATCTGCTCCGAGGTCACCTTCTCCGACGGCAGCGCGGCGTTGATCTCGTCATAGGTGACGTAGCCGCGCTCGCGCCCGCGCTGGACCATCTTCTTGACGCTGGCCCCGAGGCCGTCCATCAACGGCCCATCGACGCTTTCGACTTGCGTCTCGGCGGCCTGCGCCGCATTCGCCGGTTTCGTCGCCATCGTTCTCCTTGCTCCCCGTTCGTTTAATAAAGGCGGCGCGTTTAAAAAGGCGGCACCGGCAGGTTTACCCCGATGGGGCCCCAGCCGCGCCGCCCTAAACCGTTTGCCCTTTTGGGGCCCTCTGCCCTTTTGGGGCCCCTGCCCGGCCGTTCAGCCGATCCATTCCCGGGCCTTCAGTTGCAACTCATAAAGGCGCTTTTTCAAATCGAGGAACCGCTGCTGATTTTCCGGCGTCGTGTCGCGGGTCACCGCCTCTTCCGCCTCGCGAAGCTGGGCATGGAGAATCGGCAACCGGTACTTTCCGAAGGCCTCCGACCAGCCCCTCCGCACGGTTTCCAAGGGCGCCTCCGGAGTAGCAAACCCGCTGTGCTGATAAGTTTCGCTGCGCAGCACGGCCCTCAATTCCCCGGAAAAGCCCTGTTCCCGTAAGTGGCTTTTGAGGGAAGCCGTGTCAAGGCCCTGGATTCCCGCGGCTTCGACCACCGCCTGGCGCAGGCGGTCCAGCTCCGGGACCAGGAATTCGGCGCTTCCCAACTCCTCCCCCACCTCCTCCAGCAACTGGGGGTGGTTGAGCACGGCCGCCAGCAGGGTTTTTTGCAGGATTTCATCGGTCGCAACCCGGCCCCGAACGCCGTCTCCGGCGGCAAAGCCGGGGCTGACGGCAAAGCCGGGGCCGGAGGGAAAGCCCGGGCCGGCCGGTGTCTTCTGCCAGGTCTTCTGCCAGCGCCCACGGGCGGGAGCGGGTCCCGGTCCGAAAATCTCTTCATACCGGCGCTCGAAATGACGGCGGTATTCGTCCCGGACCTTGGCGTCCTTGATCGCCCCGGCTCGGGCCTCGAGGCGCTGGCGCAACTGGGCGCGGCGCTCCGGCGTATCGAAGGGCTGGCCCCCGGTTTCGATCGCCCAAATCATCCGCGCCAAAGGCCGCGCCGATTCGATCGCCCGGCTGATCGCCTCGGCACCTTCCTTGCGGAGCAAACTATCCGGGTCCTCGCCCGGCGGAAGCAAGGCAAAGCGCAAGCTGCGTCCGGGCTTGAGCAAGGGGAGCGCGCGTTGCGCCGCACTTGCTGCGGCGCGAAGCCCGGCATCATCGCCGTCGAAGCACAGCAGCGGCTCGTCCGCGTGCCGCCACAGCTCCGCCATCTGATCCTCGGTGAGCGCGGTGCCGAGCGGTGCGACCGCCTGATGCAGTCCGGCCTGATCGAGTGCGATCACGTCCATATAACCTTCGGCGACGATCGCCTCGCCCTTGTCGCGGATCGCGGGCAAGGCGCCGGCCAGGTTGTAAAGCACCCGGCCCTTGTGGAAGAGCGGCGATTCCGGCGAGTTCAGATATTTGGGCTTGAGGTCGCCCATCGCCCGCCCGCCAAAGGCAATGACGCGCCCGCGCCGGTCCGTGATCGGAAACATGATCCGCCCGCGGAAGCGGTCGAAGGACTCGCCGCCGCCCTCGGCCGTTGCCAGAAGCCCGGCGTCCAACAGGATTTTTTCCGGGAAGCCGCCCAGCGCCGTTTTCAATGCGCCGCGCCGGTCGGGGGCAAAGCCGAGGCCGAACTTGGCGATAATTTTTTCGTCCAGGCCGCGGCCGGTCAAATAAGCGCGCGCCGCAACGCCCCCCGGCCCGTTCAATTGCGAAGCAAACCACTTGGCCGCGGCTTCGAGCGCGGTGTTGATGTCGCGATTGACCTTTTCCCGCACTTCGTCCCGGGGCCCGGCTGCCGGAAGGCGCAAGCCGGCAAGCCCCGCCACCCGCTCCACCGCCTCGGGAAAGCTCAAATTTTCGGTGTGCATGACGAAGTCGATGACGTCGCCGTGCGCCTGACAGCCGAAGCAGTGATAGAAGCCCTTGTCGTCGTTGACCGAGAACGACGGAGTCTTTTCCTTGTGGAACGGACAGAGCCCGATCTGATTGCGGCCCTGGCGGCGGAGTTGCACCCGCTGCGCCACGATCCCGGCGAGCGGGAGTCTCGCTCGAACCTCGTCCAGGAACTCGGGCGCAAACCGCATGCGAACCTCGATCATTGTGCCGCGCGGCGTGCGGACCGCGCCCGAGCGCTAGCCCAACTGCTGCTTGACGATGCCGCTGGCCTTGGCGAAGTCCATCTGCCCGGGGTAGCGTTCCTTGAGCGCGGCCATGGTGCGGCCCATATCCTTGATGGTCGAGGCGCCGATGCTCTCGATCACCGCCTTGACCGCCTGGGCGATCTCTTTTTCGGAGAGTTGCTTCGGCAGGAACTCCTCGATCACCACGATCTCCTGGGTTTCCTGATCCACCAGATCCTGGCGCTTACCCTTTTCGTAAAGCGCGATGCTTTCCCGGCGCTGGCGGATCATGGTCTGGAGCATTTGCAGGATCTCGTCGTCCGTGACCCCGTCGCGCCCGCCGGTTCCCCGCGCGGCGATGTCGCGGTCCTTGAGCGCGGCCAGAATCAATCGCAGCGTCGCGGTGCGGCGCGCCTCCCGCGATTTGACCGAAGCATTCAGCGAGTCGCGAATCCGAGTTCGCAGCATGGCGTCAAAATGTGATGTGATGGCCGTGGAAAAAACCGAGCTTATCCCAAAGGCGACGGCGCGGCAAATAAAGTTTTTGCTAACTTATTGAATTAGAAGAATTTTTCAATGCTTTACCGGCTTGACGGCGGCGGCCCCATTGCTTATCAATCGCCCGATTCGCACGCCCGCTGCCGGATTTCGCCATCTTGGGCCAAATGCCCGGCCCGTCAAGGGGCATCGCGCCCGGCCGTAATATCGGGGCCGGGCCGCGATCCCGCGCACGCCGCCGGATCGGCAGGAGCCGCGCATGACCAGGACCGCCGCAGAAACAGCGCTTGGGACCGCGGCCTTCGCCATGCAGGCGAACGCGGCCCTGGTGCTCGCGGACGGCGCCGTGTTCTGGGGCCGGGGCCTCGGCGCCTTGGGCGTGGCCGAAGGCGAAATCTGCTTCAACACCGCGATCACGGGGTATCAGGAGATTTTGACCGATCCCTCCTATGCCGGCCAGATCATCACCTTCACCTTCCCGCATATCGGCAATGTCGGCGCCAACCGCGAGGACATCGAGACCGTGACGCCGGCGGCGCGCGGCGTGGTCTTGCGCGCCGACATCACCGATCCCTCGAATTGGCGTGCGGTGCAGCATCTCGATGCCTGGCTCAAAAGCAACGGCATCGTCGGCATCGCCGGCGTCGACACGCGGCGCCTGACGCGGCGCATCCGCGACGGCGGCGCGCCCACGGGCGTGATCTGTCACGCCCCGGACATGCCCATCAACATTGATGCGCTGCGCGACGAGGCCTGCCTTTGGCCCGGACTCGAGGGCATGGACCTCGCCAAGGATGTCACGTGCCGCCAGACCTATTCCTGGGACGAGACGACATGGCAGTGGGGGCGCGGCTACGGCAGGCTGGAACGGCCGCGCCATCGCGTCGTCGCG
>JBGQJC010000067.1:0-5122 GCA_041498815.1 Alphaproteobacteria bacterium | reverse complement strand
GTCCCGCGATCTCGGATTATCTCTCGCGCGTCGTCCAGCCGCTGATCGCGACCATTGATGGCGTCGCCTCCGCCGACATCCTGGGCGGCCAACTCTTCGCCATGCGCGTGTGGCTCGATCCCGACCGGATGGCGGCGCGCGGCATTTCGGCCGCCGATGTTTCCAACGCCATCGCCAGCAACAATTTCCAGACCGCGGCCGGCCAGGCCAAGGGCTATTTCACCATCACCAACGTCACCGCCAACACCGGCCTCACCAACGTCGAGGATTTCAAGAACATGGTGGTGAAGTCGGCGAACGGTGCGTTGATCCGCCTTCGCGACGTCGCCACCGTCGATCTCGGGGCCCAAAGCACGGATAGCTCGGTGTGGATGAACGGCGAGCACGCGGTCTTCATCGGCGTCCAGGGCACGCCCTCGGGCAACCCGCTCACCATCGTCAAGGGTGTCCGCGCCCTGTTGCCGACGATCGAGCGCAGCCTGCCCCCCACCGTCCACGTGAAGATTCCCTACGACTCGTCCAAATTCATCCAGGCCTCGATCAACGAGGTGATCCGCACCCTGGTCATGGCGGTCGGCATCGTGATCGCGGTCATCTATCTATTCTTGGGGAGCTTCCGCTCGGTCGCCATTCCGGTCGTGACCATCCCGCTGTCCCTCATCGGCGCCTGCATCATCATGCTGGCGCTCGGCTTCAGCGTGAATCTGCTGACGCTCCTGGCCATGGTGCTCGCCATCGGCCTCGTGGTGGACGACGCCATCGTCGTGGTCGAGAACATCTACCGCCACATCGAGGAGGGAAAAACCCCGGTCCAGTCGGCCTTGATCGGGGCGCGGGAAATCGTCGGGCCCGTCGTCGCCATGACCATCACCCTTGCCGCCGTCTATGCCCCGATCGGATTTTTGACCGGCCTCACCGGTTCCTTGTTCCGCGAATTCGCCTTCACGCTGGCCGGCGCGGTGATCATCTCCGGCATCGTGGCACTCACCCTCTCGCCCATGATGTGCTCGATGCTGCTCTCCCACGAGGGGCATACCGGCCGCTTCGCCTCGCTCATCAACCGGATGTTCCACGCGGTCGCGGGCTGGTACGGGCGAAGGCTCGATTCCTCGCTCGATTATCGCCCGGTCACCATCCTGTTCGCGGCCGTAGTGCTGGGCACCGTCTATTTCCTGTTCACGCACACAAGCGCGGAACTGGCGCCGGCCGAAGACCAGGGCGTGATCTTCGCGCTGGCCAAAGGCCCGCAATACGCCAATCTCGATTACACTGAGGCCTATGCGCGCGCGATCGACGAGGTTTACACCTCGTTTCCCGAGGCCGACACCCGCTTCATCGTCAACGGCCGGGGCGGGGTGAACCAGGGATTCTCGGGAACGGTCATGAAACCCTGGGCCGAGCGCAAGCGCAGCGCCATGCAGCTCCTGCCCCTGGTGCAACAGAAACTAAGCCAGATCGACGGGCTCAACGTCTTCGCCTTCATGCTGCCGCCCTTGCCGGGTTCGATCGGCGGCCTGCCGGTGCAGATGGCGATCACCTCGCCCGAGGATTTCCGCACCGTCTTCGACGTCATGGACAAGGTGAAGACGGAGGCGCGCCAAAGCGGCCTCTTCATGGTCACCGACAGCGACCTCGATTTCAACAACCCGGTGGTGCGCGTTTCCGTCGACCGCTCCAAGGCCAATGACCTCGGCATCACCATGGAGGAGATCGGCGGCACCTTGGCCACCATGCTGGGCGGCAATTACGTCAACCGCTTCGACTTGAACGGCCGCTCCTATCAGGTCATCCCCCAGGTGCCCAGGATCGACCGGCTCAGCCTCGAATCGCTCGGCCATTATTATCTCAAGACCGCGACGGGCGTTCAGGTGCCGCTCTCGACCGTGGTCTCGGTCTCGACCGCCACCGATCCCAATGCGCTGACCCACTACAACCAGCTCAATTCCGCGACCTTCTCGGCGGTGCCCATGCCCGGCGTGACCATGGGCCAGGCGGTGAATTTCCTCGAAGCCACGGCGGCAAAATTGCTGCCGCCCGAATTCCGTCACGCCTATCTCTCGGATTCGCGCCAATACGTGACCGAGGGCAGCCAGCTCGCCATCACCTTCGTCTTCGCCCTCGTCATCATCTTCCTGGTGCTGGCGGCCCAGTTCGAGTCCATGCGCGATCCCCTGGTGATCCTGGTTTCGGTGCCGATGTCCATCTGCGGCGCTTTGCTGCCGCTGTTCTTCGGCCTCGCCACCCTCAATATCTATACCGAGGTCGGGTTGGTTACGCTCATCGGCCTCATTTCCAAGCATGGGATTCTGATGGTGTCCTTCGCCAACGATCTTCAGCGCCACGAGAATCTCGACCGCCGCGCCGCCATCGAACGCGCCGCCCGCGTCCGGCTGCGGCCCATCCTGATGACCACCGCCGCCATGGTGGTGGGCCTGATCCCGCTCCTGATGGCGACCGGCGCCGGGGCCTCCAGCCGGTTTTCCATCGGCCTCGTCATCGTCGCCGGCATGTCCATCGGCACGCTGTTCACCCTGTTCGTGCTTCCCGCCGTCTATACCGTGCTCGCCAAGGACCACCGGCTTGAGGCCACCTCGCGGCGCACCGCCGAAATTGCCGCGGTCGGCTAAGGCCGCGCCGATAAAGTCCTTTGACAAACGGCCCGGCTCCGGCACTTTAAGCCGCCGACAAACACCGCGCCCGGCCATGGCGAGTTCCCAAGAATCCCTGTTCGATTCGAACCTTTCGTCGCTGCCGCTCCTGCGCCGCGGCAAGGTGCGGGACGTCTATGCCGTCGGCTCCGACAAGCTGCTCATTGTCGCCACGGATCGCTTGTCCGCCTTCGACGTGGTGCTGCCCACCCCCATCCCCGGCAAGGGCGAGGTTCTGACCGCGCTCTCGAATTTCTGGTTCGCCCGCACTGGGGGCGTGATCGCCAACCATCTCCTCGATCTCGCCCCGGAATCGGTCGTAAGCGATGCAGGCGAGCGCGCGCGGATTGCGGGCCGGGCCGTGGTCGCAAGGCGATTGAAGCCATTGGCCGTCGAGGCGATCGTGCGCGGCTATCTCGCCGGCACCGGCTGGAAGGATTACCTGGCAACCGGCGAGATCTGCGGCGTGAAATTGCCCAAAGGCCTGAAGCAAGCCGGGCTTTTGCCCGAACCGATCTTCACGCCTTCGACCAAGGCGGAACAGGGCGCCCACGACGAAAACATCACATTCGACCAGGCGGCCAAGATGGTGGGGCGCGAGGTGGCGGAAAAGGTGCGGGATGCCGCGATCCGCATCTACCACGAAGCGCGGGCGTTCGCCGCGACCCGGGGCATCATCATTGCCGATACCAAGATGGAATTCGGCCTCGACGACCAGGGCAACATCGTTCTGATCGATGAGTTGCTCACCCCCGATTCCTCGAGATTTTGGCCCGAGAGCGAATACCGGGTCGGCTCCAATCCCCCCAGCTTCGACAAGCAATATGTGCGCGACTGGCTGGAGGCGTCCGGCTGGGACAAGAAACCTCCCGCCCCATCGCTTCCGCCCGAGGTCGTAGCCAAAACCGCCGGGAAATACCGCCAAGCCTATGCCTGGCTCGTCGAGGGCCGCCAATCCGCCCGCGCCGCCATGTCCCAACTCTAATGAATGCGCTCGAACGCCTGATCGCCGGGTTCAAGGCCTTCCGCGCCCGCTATTTCGAGCACCGGCCCGAGATCTACCAACGTCTTTCCGGCGGCCAGGCGCCCGAGGTGCTGATCGTCGCCTGTTCGGATTCGCGCGCCGATCCCGCGATCCTCTTGTCCGCCGAGCCGGGCGAGCTGTTCGTGATCCGCAACGTCGCCAATCTGGTCCCGCCCTATCAGCCGGACGGCCATTATCACGGAACCAGTGCCGCGATCGAATTCGCGGTGCGCGACCTCAACGTCCGCCACGTCGTGGTGCTCGGCCATTCCGCTTGCGCCGGCGTCCATGCCCTGATCGATCCGAAACGGGGGGAGCCCCGCGAATTCATCGCCGAGTGGGTCGCGATCGCGGGCCGCGCGCGCGCCGCCCTTGCCGCCGATTCGGTGCGCGGAGCCGTGGACGAATCCCGCCGCATCGAACAAGCCGCGATCCGCGTCAGCTTGGAAAACTTGATGAGCTTCCCCTGGGTAGCCTCGCGCCTAAAGGCCGGCACCCTCTCGCTTCACGGCTGGTGGTTCGAGCTGGAGGCCGGCGAGCTTTGGGGAATCGATGGCGCGGCAGAGGAATTCAAGGCGCTGACCTGAGCTTTTAATCCCGCCTCGAGGCCCGGCTCGATCGCGGGTAATCGCGGCTAGGGGGCGAGCACGACCTCGACTTGCCGGTCGCGCCGGAGTTTCGGGTCGGCGAACTCGCCCAACTGGATTTTTTGCGCCGGAACTCCGGCCCGGATCAGGGCATCGCGGACGGCGGCGATCCGGCGGTCGATCAGCGTCTGGTCGCGCATCCCGTTGCCGATCGGATCCATGGCGCCGTCGATCCCAAGGCGCATGGACGGATGCTTCGCCATGTAACCCGCGATCTCGGAAATCTTGTCCAGGTCCGAACCCTTGATATCCGCCCGGTCGTAATCGAACAGGAATTCCCGGTACGCGGTCCAGCCGATTGCTGCAACGGGCCCGTCATTCGGCGTTGGGTTGGTGGCGGCTTGCTGGGCGACGCCGGTTTCGTGGGGCAAGGCCGCCGGTCCGCCGTTGCGGCCAAGGTCCGCCGCCGATGAAGGCGGGCCGGAAGCAAGGGCTCCGAGAAGCGCCGCCGCCGCAACAAGCCCCAAGGCCCGCCCAAAGGAATCGGGCAGGCAAGCGCTCGGCCGCTTTTCCGCCTCCTGCCTCATGGCTGCGCCCGATTTTTCGCGGGCGCGGTTGCCAAAGCCAGGACGGGATTAACGGCGCCAACGGGAGGAACGGGCCGGACCGGGGACAAGAACGTCACCGGGCGCCCGGTTTGAAGAACTCCGGCCGGGATATCGCCCTCGCCCGGCGCGGTGCGCATCGGCGCCAGCGCCAGATGCCGCGCGGTTCCGATTTGCGCCGGCGTCAGAAGCGCCGCCACCCGCGCGAAACCGGTTTGGGCTCTTTGGCGGTGCATGCCGCTCGAATTCGAAGCAGCC
>JBGQJC010000066.1:0-6076 GCA_041498815.1 Alphaproteobacteria bacterium | reverse complement strand
TCGTTCAGCGCCTCGCCCAACACGCTCGGCTCGTCGGGCGGGCGGCCGGTATAGGTCGAAAGATAAATGGGATCGCGCCGCATGGTGATGGCGGAAATCTTGAACACCGGGAATTTCTCGACCGCGTTGTAATAGCCGGTGTGATCGCCGAACGGGCCCTCGAGGGCGTATTCATCGAGCGCGACATTGCCCTCGATCACGATCTCGGCTTCGCTAGGCACCAGAAGCGGAATCGTCTTGCAGGGAACAAGGTCGAGGCGTTTGCCGCGCAAGAACCCCGCGAACTGGTATTCGGAAACGGTGTCGGGAAGGGGCGTGACGGCGGCGACGATGGTGGCCGGGTCGGCGCCGATCACGGCCGCCGCCGGCAAGGGCTCGCGTTTCTGCTCGCCCCAACGGGCATGATGCTGGGCGCCGCCCCGGTGTTTGAGCCAGCGCATGAGGGTGGTATCCCGCCCCGTCACCTGCATGCGGTAGATGCCGAGGTTGAAATTGTCCTCGCGCGCCGTCCCCGGCCCTTTGGTTACGACCAGCGGCCAGGTGATGAGGGGCGCCACGTCTTCCGGCCAGCAGGTCTGGATGGGGAGCGCCGCCAAATCGATGTCGTCGCCCGTCAGCACCACTTCCTGGCACGGTGCCTTTGCTACCGTCCTCGGACTCATGGCAAGCACCGCTTTGACCAGCGGCACCAGCTCGATCGCCTCGCGCCAGCCTCCCGGCGGCTCGGGTTGGCGAAGAAAAGCCAACGCCTCGCCGATCAGGCGAAGCTCGGTGGGTTTGCGCCCCAGGCCGAGCGCCACGCGCTCCAGCGTTCCGAAAAGATTTATCAAGACCGGCATGGCGTATCGGGCGCCATTGCGCCCAACCGGGTTTTCGAACAGCACCGCGGGGCCTCGTTCGGCGATCAACCGGGTTCCGATCTCGGTCATTTCGAGATGGGGCGAGACCGGGCGGGACACTCTTTTCAGGAGATTTTCCGCCTCAAGACGTTGCAAAAAGTCGCGCAGCGAAGCGAAAGCCATGGGAATCCTCAGGGAGATGAGCGCTAAACACGCCAGAACCGCGCAATCCCGTCAAGCCGGAGCGGGTCCTTTGAGACCGCCGGCAAGCCGCAACAAATCGAGGCATATCAATGCACTTCAATGCACGGCATGGCGGCGGCGCGCAGGGGCCGTCGCCACCGGGCGCGCTCCGGCATTATCCAGGCCCAGCACCCTAGTTGACATTTGCGGCCATTTCCGGCTTTTCCGGTTGGACGGTTTTGCGGTCACCAAGGCGCTGGGAGCGGCAGTGAAGCAATACTGGGTCGTGGGCGGCGAATACACCGATACGCACTTCCGCGAGATCGTGGGCGGCGGGGCGGAGGCGCGCTACGGGCCGTTCGAAGCCCAGGGCGCGGCCGAGGCCGAATGGCAGAAGCGTTCCTGGCCCGGGGTCGATAACTGCAACACCCGCTTCCGCATCGTCGAGACCGAGGACAAGGCCCAGGCCGAGCGCAAGTTCTGGGTCGTGGGCGGGGAATACATCGACACCCATTTCCGCCTGATCGTGGGCGGCGGGGCGGAAACCTGGGCCGGGCCGTTCGCGACCATGGCGGCGGCAACGGCCGAATGGCAGCAGCGCTCCTGGCAAACGGTGGACAATTGCAACGCCCGCTTCCGCATCGTCGAGGCCCAATCCCCGCCCGCTAAATCCCGGCCTCGATAACGCGCGCGGCTACGATCGCCGCGAATACAATCAGCCCGAACCAGAGGTTAGAGCGGAACTTGGCGAGGCAATCGGCGGGCTCGTCGAGGCGCACGCTCAACGTCTGCCAGAGGAGTAGAACCGCGGCCGGTGCAAGCCAGGCCAGGAACACCACGCCGAGCCCGGCTTTAAGCCCCGCCGCGGCGATCAAGGCCAGGCACAGCCCGTAGCAAACATAGAGGAACGGCCGGGTGCGGTTGCCGAGCCGGAGCGCGCTCGAGAGCACGCCGATGAGCAAATCGTCCTGCCGGTCCTGGTGCGCGTAGATGGTGTCGTAGCCGAGCGTCCAGAAGAAGCCGCCGGCGTAAAGCAGAAACGCAGGCATAGCTAGATCGTCGGTCACCGCCGCCCAACCCATGAGTGCGCCCCAGTTGAAGGTGAGCCCGAGCCACGCCTGGGGCCAATCGGTCAGCCGTTTCATGAACGGGTAGATGAGGACGAGGGGCAGCGAGGCGACGCCGACGATCGTTGCTTCGCGGTTGAAGCACAAGAGAACCGCCAATCCCGCGATCAGCAGCGCGCCGAGGAAGATATGCGCGGCGCGGAGGCCGATCGCGCCGGAGGCGATGGGGCGGTTCCTGGTGCGCGCGACCTGGGCGTCGAAATCGCGGTCGGCGATGTCGTTCAGGGTGCAACCGGCGGCGCGCATGATGACGGCGCCCACGGCGAACAACAGCAAGAGCGTCCAGCTGGGGATACCCTTTGCCGCGAGCGCCGCCGACCACCAGCAGGGAAGCAGAAGCAGCCAGATGCCGACCGGCCGGTCGAGCCGTGCCAGCAGGACATAGGGCCGCGCATGGGCGGGAACGTATTTCTCGATCCAGCCGCCGGCTTCGATGTCGCTCGCGTCATCGCTCGGCTTGGGCGCGTCCGATATCGGCGCGGGTTCGGTTTCGGCGGGCTCCGGCATGGGGTAATCTTGCGCGACGGGGGCATGCCGAGACAAGCGGGGAGCGGCGATGCGCGAAGGACGCGAGGACGGGGGAGCGGCGCACAACACCGTGCGGCTGTTCGTTACGGCCGATCTTGGCGCCGGCGCCGTCATTGGCTTATCGCGCGAGCAGGCCCATTACCTCCAGCATGTGATGCGGCGCTCCATCGGCGATCCCCTGCTGCTGTTCAACGGGCGCGACGGCGAATGGGTGGCGCGCATCGATGGCATAGGGCGCGGTTGGTGCTCGGCCGCAATCGTAAGCCAGACCCGGCCGCAGCCGGTCGAGCCCGATCTGTGGCTGGTATTCGCCCCGATCAAACGGGCCCGGGTCGATTTCCTGGCGGAGAAAGCGACCGAACTGGGTGTGTCGGCGCTTTGGCCAATGATGACGAGGCGCACCATCGTCGCCCGCGTCAACGCCGAACGTCTGCTGGCCAACGCGGTCGAGGCGGCGGAGCAATCGGAGCGCCTGAGCGTGCCGCAAATCCTCGCCCCCGCAAACCTGCCCGAGATCGTCCGAACATGGCCGCGCGAGCGCCGCGTTATTCTATGCGATGAAACCGGCCGCGGCACGCCCATCGCCGAGGCCCTGAAGACGCTGGCGGGCGATGGCGCTCACGCAATCGTCACCGGACCCGAAGGCGGATTCGAGCCGGGCGAACTTGACGCATTCGCCGATCTGCCCTTTGTTAGCCGGGTTTCGCTCGGGCCCCGCGTGCTGCGGGCGGACACCGCGGCGCTTGCGGCCCTGGCCTGCTTCCAGGCGCTCATCGGCGACGGGCGCGACAAGTGCTGCCGGCGCGGCGCGCCGTAATCTTCGGCAACCATCGGGTTTTGCATCCGTCATGTCCTCTCCCCGCAAAGAGAGCCTTCAACCGGTCACCTCGCGCGACCAGCTCGTCGTCTATCTCGCGGCGGGGTGCAAGCCCAAGGAGAATTGGCGCATCGGCACCGAGCACGAGAAATTCGCCTTCCGTTTGAGCGACCTTCGCCCGCTTCCCCACGGCGGGCCCGACGGCATCGCAGCACTGCTCGGCGGGCTCTCCCGTTTCGGCTGGGATCCGGTTTACGAGCAGGGGAATTTGATCGCGCTCGGCAAGCCCGACGGATCATCGGTGACATTGGAGCCGGGCGGGCAGGTGGAGCTCTCGGGCGCGCCGCTTGCGACCATCCACCAGACTTGCGACGAGGTGCAAAGACATCTCGCGGAATGCAAGGCGGTGGGGAGCGAGCTCGGGACCGGATTGCTCGGCATCGGCTTCCAGCCGAAATGGCGGCGCGACGAAATCCCCTGGATGCCGAAGGGCCGCTACAAGATCATGCGCGACTACATGCCGAAGAAGGGCGGTCTCGGCCTCGACATGATGCTGCGCACCTGCACGGTGCAGGTGAATCTCGATTTCGAATCCGAGCGGGGCATGGTGAACCGTTTCCGCGTCGGCCTCGCGCTTCAGCCGATCGCGGTCGCGCTGTTCGCCAATTCGCCCTTTGCCGAGGGCAAGCCCACCGGATACCTGAGCTATCGCAGCTTCATTTGGACCGACACCGACCCCGACCGTACCGGGATTCTCCCCTTCGTGTTCGAGGACGGCATGGGCTTCGAGCGCTACGTCGATTACATGCTGGATGTGCCGATGTATTTCGTCTATCGCGACGGACGCTACATCGACGCCGCCGGCCAATCGTTCCGCGATTTCATGGCGGGGAAATTGCCCGCCTATCCGAATCAAATTCCGACCATGGGCGATTGGGAGGACCATTTGACCACCGTTTTCCCCGAGGTGCGCCTTAAGACCTTCCTCGAAATGCGCGGGACGGACGGCGGCCCGTGGGCGCGGCTTTGCGCGTTGCCGGCCTTCTGGGTGGGACTGCTTTATGACGAGACGGCGCTCGATGCCGCTTGCACCCTGATCAAGGACTGGACGATGGCGGACCACGCGCGGCTTCGCGCCGACGTGCCGCGCTTTGCGCTCGCCACCCGCTTCCGCGGCAAGCCGTTGCGCGATTTGGCGCGCGAGGTGCTCGCGATCTCCAGGGCCGGCTTGACGCGCCGCGGCTGCATCGGCTCGCGCGACCGCGACGAATGCCATTATCTTGAACCACTGGAAGAGATCGCCGAACTCGGCATGACTCCGGCCGAAGAGCTGCTGGAATCCTACCGGACCCATTGGGGCGAGAACGTCGATCCGGTTTTCCGTGAGCTTGCGTATTAAGGATCATTGGTCGATGGCGCGGGCACCGGCAAGGAAACGGATGAAAAGGAGGAATGCGGCCGCGTGCCGCAATCTTAGAGAGGTGCGCGCCGAAATCGACCGCATCGACCGGGAGCTTTTGCGCCTGATTTCAAAGCGCGGGACCTTCGTGCGGCGCGCCGCCGAATTGAAAGCGCGGCGCAAAGACGTGCGCGATCGGGCGCGCATATCCGCAATCGTCGCCGAGGTGCGCAAACAGGCGGGCGCTTACGGCCTGAATGCGGCGGTGGTGGGGCAGGCGTTCCGGGCCATGATCGACCGCTTCGTCGATTACGAGTTCAAGGAATTCGACCGCCGCCGGCGCCGGTAACCTCGGAACTCGAAAGAGTTTAGCGGGGCGGGAAACGCCGCGCGGGGTTAAGCCGCCGCCTCGGTGCCGCCGACCGTGAGACTGCGAACCAGCAACGTCGGCTGGCCGACGCCCACCGGCACCTGCTGACCGTCCTTGCCGCAGGTCCCGATCCCGGGATCGAGCCTCAGGTCGTTGCCCACCATCTCGATGCCTTTCAGCACTTCGTGGCCGGCGCCGATCAGCGTCGCGCCTTTGACGGGCTTCGTCACCTTGCCATTTTCGATGAGATAGGCTTCCGAGGCCGAGAACACGAATTTGCCGGAAGTGATGTCCACGCTGCCGCCGCCGAAATTGACCGCGTAAAGCCCGCGCGCAACCGAGGCGATGATCTCGCCCGGATCGAAGCGGCCGGGAAGCATATAGGTGTTGGTCATGCGCGGCATGGGCGGGTGGGCGTAGGACTCGCGGCGGCCGTTTCCGGTGGCTTTCATGCCCATGAGGCGTGCGTTCAGGCGATCCTGCATGTAATGGACGAGCTTGCCGTCTTCGATCAGGGTTGTGCAGGAGCTGGGCGTGCCTTCATCATCTACGGTGAGCGAGCCGCGCCGGTCGGGAAGCGTCCCGTCGTCGACCACGGTGACGCCCGGCGATGCGATGCGCTCGTTCATCAGCCCGGAGAAGACCGAAGTTTTCTTGCGGTTGAAGTCGCCCTCGAGCCCGTGGCCGATCGCTTCGTGGAGCAGGATCCCCGGCCAACCGGGGCCCAGCACCACCGGCATTTCACCCGCCGGCGCTGCCACCGACTCGAGATTGACCAATGCCTGGCGCAACGCTTCGTCCACCGAGGCCTTC
>JBGQJC010000065.1:0-6092 GCA_041498815.1 Alphaproteobacteria bacterium | reverse complement strand
TGGCCCACCGCCGTTTCGATGCCGGCGATTTCGAGTTTGCGGGCGCGCGCGTCCTCGATGCCTTCTGCGGCACCGGGGCGCTGGGCTTGGAGGCCCTGTCACGCGGCGCCGATGAAGCCGTGTTCCTCGATAGCGACCCCGGGGCACTCGGCATGGCGCGCGAAAACGCGCGGGAATTAGGCGAGGAGGTGCACGCCAAATTCGTGCTGGCGGATGCCACCAATCCGCCGCAAGCCCCGGCGCCTTGCGATCTCGTCTTCCTCGACCCGCCTTACGGAAGCGGCCTTGGCGCCGGCGCGCTGACGGCGCTAATGGCCAGGGGCTGGATCAGGCCCGGGGTCTTGGCCGTTCTCGAAGTGGCGGCGCGGGAGGATTTTGCGCCGCCGCCGGAGTTTGTTCTTTTGGAGGAGCGGCGGGTCGGGGCCGCGAAATTCGTGATCCTGCGCCACCGGAGACCTTGAATGAAACCGATTTCGAACACGGCGTTCTATTGCTGCGGGATACGGATGCAGGACGCCGCCAGCGCGGCGCCGGTTTGCGGCGACAACCTGGCGATGGATTTCCTGGATGAGCGCGGGTTCCGGATTTTCGAGCCGTTCCGCTCGGAGACGTTCCCCAACGCCCAGTGCGTGGCGCGCCACCGTATCATCGACGATTTATTGCGCGCCAGACTCGCCGCCGATCCCAAGCTTTGCGTCGTCATCATCGGCGCCGGATTCGATTCCCGCGCCTATAGGCTCGACGGCGGAATCTGGATCGAGATCGACGAGCCGCAGATCTTCGAATACAAGAACGCGCGGCTTCCGGTATCGAAATCGAAGAACGAGCTTCATCGCGTGCCGATCGATTTCGCGGCCGAGTCGCTGGAATCGAAGCTGGCGCCCTACGTCCGGCACGAATCCGTCGTCTTTGTCATCGAGGGCGTGTTCATGTATCTGACGCCCGGGATCATCGTGGACTTGATCTCGACCCTGCAGCGCCTGTTCCCCAAGCACACGATGATCTGCGATCTCTTGTCGCTGCCGTTCTTCAAGAGATACGTCAAGACGCTCCATGAGAAATTCCAGACCCTCGGCGCGACCTTCACCTATACGGTGGACAAGCCCTCCAAGATCTTCACCGACAACGGCTACCGGATCGCGGGCACGCAATCGATTCCCGTCGCCGCCGCCGAGTTCGGGATAATGCGGGTTCCGCGGTTCGTGGTGCGGTTCCTGATGCCGGCGATGGCCAAGGGCTATGTCGTCACCGAATTCGATTTCGGCTAGGTTTCGCCCCCTACCCCCTTTCCCTCGGCCTTAACGGCAGCAGGGGATAGACGATGAGCGAAAGCACGGTAACGGCGGTGCCGACGGCAAAGGGCGCGGCCGGACCGAAATAATCCCAAAGCAAACCGGCAATGAGGCTCCCCGCAAACAACGCGAGGCCGGTCGCCATGTTGAACAAGCCGAAACCGGTGCCGCGAAGATGCGCAGGCGCGACATCGGCCACCATCGCCGCGAAGATGCCTTGGGTCAGCGCCAGATGGAGGCCCCAAAGTGCCGCGCCCGCGAAGACGGCCGCAGGCGCCTCTGCCCCCGCCAGCACGGCTTGGGAAATCGCCAGCATCAGGAAGCCGATGGCGACCAGGCGCCGACGCCCGATCGCATCGGAGAGAATCCCGGCGGGATACGCGGCAAGCGAATAGACGACGTTCATCGCCACATAGACGAGGGGGACGAATTCCACCGCCAGGCCGAGATTGCTCACGCGCAGCAACAGGAACGCTTCGCTGAAGCGCGGCAGCGTCAAGACGGTCGCAATCGCGATCAGGGCCCAGAAGGGCGCGCCCAGCGCCCTGAGAGTCGGGCTATGGAACATTTTCGGGCGCGGCCCCGGCACCTTTGCGATAGCCGGCTCTTCGACTCCCTTGACCAGCAGGACGACGCAGAGGACCGCCGGGACGACGGCCGCCCACATCACGGCGCGGAAATTATCCGACGTCAGCGCCAGCAATCCCACCGCCAGCAGCGGACCCGCGACCGCGCCCACCGAATCGAGCGTCTGGCGGAGCCCGAAGCCGGCGCCGCGCGATTCTTCGGGAACGATGTCGGCGATCAAGGCATCGCGCGGGGCGCCGCGGATGCCCTTGCCGAGCCGATCGACGAAGCGGGCGAAGAGGATCAGGCCTGCGCCGCTGGCGAGCGGAAAGATCGGCTTGGTCGCCGCCGCCAGCCCGTAACCGATCACGGCCAAGAGCTTGCGTTTGCCGATGCGGTCCGAGAGCGCGCCGGAAAAGGCCTTGGTCACCTGGGCGGTCGCTTCCGCCACCCCTTCGATGAGGCCGACGGCGACGACCGGGAGCCCGAGCACGCCAACCAGGAACAACGGCAGCACCGAGTGGATGATCTCGGAGCTGATGTCCATGAGCATGCTCACGAACCCCAGCACCCAGACGCCGCGCGGGAGGCGGCGGCGCGGGCCGGGATTGCGATGGGCGGCGGCGGTCACGGGCGGGGCAAGGGGCGGAGCATTCGGCGGGCTACGCGGGGTCAGCGCCGGCCGAAAAGCTTTTCGATGTCGGAAAGCTTGAGCTCGACATAGGTGGGGCGGCCGTGGCCGCACTGGCCGGAATGGGGCGTTTCCTCCATCTGGCGCAGGAGCGCGTTCATCTCGGCCTCGGAAAGCACGCAGCCCGCGCGAACGGAATTATGGCAAGCGCGCGACGCGCACACGGCGAGGAGTTGATCCTCGAGCGAATGGGAATGCCCGTCCGCGTGTTCGGCCAATTCGTCGGCGAGATCGCGGAGCAGCCCCGCGACATCGACACCGAGAATAAGTGCCGGCACCTCGCGCACGACGACGGCGCTTGGCCCGAAGGATTCGATGACGAGGCCGAGGCGGGAGAGGTCTTGGGCGCGTTCGCAAATTCGCGCCGCGGCATCGCTTGCCAGCTCCACCACCTCGGGAATGAGGAGGCTTTGGCGGGCGACGCTGCCGGAAACTATGGCGGCTTTGAGCCGCTCATAGACGAGGCGCTCGTGGGCGGCGTGCTGGTCGACGAGCACGATCCCGTCTTCGGATTCGGCTACGATGTAGGTGGTGTGGAGCTGGGCCTTGGCGGCGCCCAGGGGATAATCCTGGGCCCCGGGCGATGGCGGTCGCGCAGCGGCGATGGCGGAAGGCGCGAGATCGATGCCGCGCAACGGCGCCTGGAGCGGCGCGCCCCCCTCATACATCCCGCGCGGCACGCCCGCGGGATATTGCGCGTAGCGGCCGGCATGAATCCCGGGCTCGAAAGAGGCGAGCGCTGCGTTTGCGACCGTGGTCGCGGCGCGGTGGCCGGCCATTGCCAACGCATGTTTCAAACCGCCGACGACGAGGCCGCGCACCAACCCGGCATCGCGGAAGCGGACTTCGGCCTTCGCCGGGTGGACATTGACGTCGATTAAGCCGGGCTCGGCTTCAAAGAAGAGGGCGAGCACGGGGAAGCGGTCGCGGGCGAGCAGATCCTGGTAGGCGGCGCGCACGGCGGAGAGCAAGAGCTTGTCGCGCACCGGCCTGCCATCCACGAACAGATACTGGCCGCCCGCGTTCGAGCGGTTGAGGGTGGGCAGGCCGATATACCCCTCGAGCCGGTAGCCTTCGCGCGACGCCTGTACTTTAAGCGCGTTCCCGGCGAAGTCGCGCCCCAGGATCGCGGAAAGCCGGGCGAGCCGATCATCCCAGAGATCGCCCGCGGCACGATCGAAGCGCAAGGGCTTGCTCGAATCGGCGGAAAACGTGAAGGCAATTCCGGGGTGCGCCATGGCAAGCCGTAGAAGCGCATCGGCGGCGTGATCGGATTCGGTGCGGGGAGTTTTAAGGAATTTGAGCCGCGCGGGGGTGGCGTAAAAGAGATCGCGCACCTCGACCCTGGTGCCGGGTGCAAGTGCGGCAGGCGTGGGGCCGGTTTTGATCCCGGCTTCGAGGGTGATGGCGAAGGCCTCGGCTTGCCCCTCGGGGCGGCTCGCGAGCGTCAAGCGGCTGACGGCGGCAATGGAGGGCAAGGCCTCGCCCCGGAAGCCCAGAGTCCGGATGTGGGAAAGATCTTCGTCGGCGAGCTTCGAGGTCGCATGGCGCTCGACCGCAAGCGCAATCTCGGCAGCATTCATGCCGCAGCCGTTGTCGGTGACGGCGATCAGGCTTTGCCCGCCGCCCTCGAGCGCCACGTCGATACGCGTCGCCCCGGCGTCGATCGCGTTTTCGACCAGCTCCTTGACGGCGGCGGCGGGACGCTCGACGACTTCGCCGGCGGCGATGCGGTTGACGACGGACTCTGGCAAAATGCGGATGGTCACGGCCTGGTTTCCGTCACCTTTGGGAATCGGGCCGGCGCAGGTAATCGCGGGTCAAAACCTTGCCTTCCTCGACCGCGGGCTGGTTGAAGGGATCGACGCCCGCGAGATTGGCACAGATGATGGTTTCGATCATGAAATGCATCAACATCGCGCCGAGCACGGATTCGTCCAACCGCTCGAGCTTGAAGATGCGCAGCGGGCGGCCGTTGCGCGCAAGCGTTTCCGCGGTGGCGCGCAGCTCCGCCTCGACCAAATCGCCCATGGTGCGGTCGGCGAGATAATAAAGCGCGGGCTCTTCGGCAAACGTCGGGTCGACTCTTGGACCCAGGCCCGCAACCTTGAGCTGGACGAGGGTGAACATCTTGTCGCGCGGGCCGTCGAGATAAAGCTGAAGCTGGCTGTGCTGGTCCAGGGGGCCCATGGCGCGCACGGGCGTCGTGCCGTTGCCGCCCTTGCCCAGGCTTTCCGCCCAGAGCTGGCGGTACCACTGGCCGAAATGGGCGAGCCGGTCGACATAGGGCATGAGCACAGTGATCGCGACCCCATGGTGACGCGCCAGCCCGGTTGCGATCGCGGCGCCCACCGCGGGCGAATAATCCTTGGCATCGGCCGCGCGAAGCAGACCGTCGATCACGCTTTGCGCGCCTTCGCGGAGCGCCACGGGGTCGAGACCCGCGATCATCGCCGGCAAAACACCCGTCAGCGAGAGCACCGAATAGCGCCCGCCGACCTTGGGATCGTGATCGAGCACGGGGAGCGAAAAGCGGCGCGCGATTTCGCGCATCGGGTTGCCGCCGGGCTCGGTGATGACGGTGAAATGCGAGGCGATCTGGCGGGCGCCGACGCTCGCGCGCATGATCCCCAGACACACCAGCAATTGGAACACGGTTTCGGCGGTGCTGCCGGATTTGGAGATGACCAGGAATCCGGTGCGCTTGAGATCGAGCTTGCCGAGCAGCGCTTCGAAGCTGGCGGGGTCCACCTTGTCCATGAACCACAGCCTGGGCGCGCCCGGGCGCGGCCCGTAACCGAGATCGGCGAGCGCCGAAATGGTCTGGCCGCCGAGACTCGAACCGCCGGTGGCCAACATGACGACGTCGTCGAATTCCTGGCGGTAGCGTTCGGCGATCGGGCCCAGCATTTCGAGATCGTCGCGCCGTGCGGGCAGGCGGAGCAAAGGCAAGCGCCCGGTATCATGGGCGCGCCGCAGCCCTTCCATCGCCGGGGAGCAGGCCGCGAGCGTTTCCGAAAACTCGGCCGTCTTGAGCCCCATCTCGCCGATGGCGGCATCGAAACAGGTGTCGGTCACTTGCTGATAAAGCGCGTCGGGCACGGGCTGCTTTTGGATTCGAGAGCGGGGACCAAGGGTAACAAACTCGCGGCAAACCCACCAGACCCGCGGGCAATCCGTTACATCGGCTTGCCGGGGGGCTCTTTGCCCGGACCCGGTTCGGAGGCCGCGGGCTTTGCAGCACCCGGTTCGCCCGCTGGCGGCGTTGCCGGCGGCGATTTTTCGGCGGCGACGCCTTCGGGTTCCCCGACCACGACGAAGGAGAGCGCGGCCGCATCATACAGGTGCTTGGCGATCCGGTTCTCGTCGGCCGGCGTCACCGCCTCGATCAGAGCGTTGCGGCGGTCGAGATAATCGATGCCGAGCCGGTTGAGCTGCATCGAAACCAGGGTGTCGGCGATCTTGCCGGAGGTATCGAGGCGCAGGGCGAAGGAGCCGGTGAGAAAGCTCTTGGCGTCGGCGAGCTCTTCCGCGCTCACCCC
>JBGQJC010000064.1:0-6654 GCA_041498815.1 Alphaproteobacteria bacterium | reverse complement strand
GTGCTCGCCGAAGAGCACACCTGTCTCGTCGTTTATCCGGCGCAAAGCACCGCCGCCAATGCCTCAAAGTGCTGGAACTGGTTCAGACCGGACGACCAGCAGCGCGGCCAGGGGGAGCCTTCGCTGATCGCCGGCATCACCCGCGAGGTCATGCGTGACCATTCGGTCGATCCGCGACGCGTCTATGTCGCCGGGCTCTCGGCCGGTGGGGCGGCCGCTTCCATCATGGGAACGACTTACCCCGACCTCTACGCCGCCATCGGCGTGCATTCCGGCCTCGCCTGCGGGGTCGCCAGCAACCTCCCTTCTGCCTTCGCCGCCATGCAGCAGGGCAACGCCGCTTCCATGCCCCGATCGGACATGGCGTCGGCACCTGAGGGGAGTCGCCGAATCGTGCCGACGATCGTGTTCCATGGGGATCAGGACGCCACCGTACATCCGCGCAACGGCGATCACGTCATTGCGCAGTCGAGCGCGACCACGATTTCCACCCCGGATCTGCAGACGATCGTGCAGCACGGTCGGGTGCCCGGTGGGCATGCCTACAGCCGCACTCTTCATGTCGATTCGAGCGGGCAGACGATCCTCGAGCAGTGGGTGATCCACGGAGCCGGCCATGCCTGGTCGGGAGGCAGCTCCGCCGGCTCCTATACCGATCCACGAGGGCCCGACGCCGCGCGGGAGATGCTGCGCTTCTTCTTCGAACATCAACATCCCATCACTTCCCAATAGAGGTGAACCGGCCAGCCCAGCTTGGGAATCAAAACTTGATGTGAATGTATGAAATTTTTCGGCTCCGGATGTCATTCAACTCGTCGGTCTGAGGCGAAGCCATTGACATAACAGTATTGACTGCATGACGACGATTACGATGGCCGCCCGTGTTGCCTCACAGAAGAATGTTACCGTTGTGCCTACCGAAAACCTCATTCGTGACGGTCAAGATGTGATTCGGCGTGCAAAGTTGACCCCCGCTGAGGGGTGATCGGCGTTCAAAATTGACGCTATCCCTATTAATCCTTAGCCGGAGTCACACCGGGCGAGGTTTTCGATAATGACAACACGCCGCGCGCAATAGATGGCAATGACGGCTTCGGCGTGGTAAACTTGTTTTGCAATGGTCGCAGGCACCAAAAGGTGCCGCGCTCGGCTGCGAAGGGCCTTCGGCCCCGCTGGCCGAGCAAATAAGGCGGCCAAGCCAGATCCTTGGAAAAGCTATAAGGCCGCGGCACCGGAATCGGGGGAGCGCGGCGGTTGTGAGACAGGATGCGCGCGGTCCGCGGGACCGCGCGAGCGCGGGTGTTTTTTTTAGGAGGACTGCCAATGACCGCGAGAAAATCCCCCTTCGAGACCGATCTTTTCGCCATGTTCACTGAAAACATGACCCTGCTCGAAACGCTGGCCCATCATGCCGGCATGTTCAAGGCCCAGGCCGAGTTGCTGAATGGCATGGAGGAGATCACCCGCGACTGGCTCCAGTGCCGGAGCGATGACAATGAATCGGCGACGCGGGCGGCGGAACGCATATTTTCGTCCGGTGACGCGAGTGAGATGCTGGTTGCCTATTGCGACTGGCTGGGCGGAACCGTCCGCCGTTTCACGGACAGCGCCACGGACCTGAGCGAGAAGGCCTTCGCCGTCACGGCCTCGGCCACCAAGGCCGGGACCAACGGCGCATCCGCCGCCAAGTCCAAACCCAAATCCGCCAAGCCGAAGTCGAAGCCCAAGGCCAAGGCGGCGCAAAAGGCCGAGGCGAAGCCCGCGGTCCACGTGGCCCAGAAACCGGCCGGCATCGCCGGGCCGATCGACCTCAGGCAGCGCCTAGCCGGCTGACGCGGTGTCTTTTATCGAACACGGGCCGGCGCGCGGCCGGCCAACCACTCGGCGGGGGCCGGTCGGTGCCCCTCAGCTCAGTAGCAGGAGCCGCACATGTTGCAACAAACATCGGAACATTTAGTGAGCCTCAGGAAGTTGGGGCCGGACCCGGGCTGGGTCCAGGTCGACTTGTGCAAGGTTACGCGCAGCGTTCACTTGACGGGCAGTCCTCACATCGTGGTTGTGATATTGGACGATGGCCACGTGATGCCCGTCACAATGGAGTCGGCCAAGGACGCAAGCTTGATCTGACGCCGTGACCGGCCCTCGATCTTTGGCCCATTCCGTCAGTTGGTCGAACGGCGCCCTTGAGAACGGGCCGGAGTAGCCCCTGCGTAGTGGAGCCCAGCGCGGCCGAGACCAGCACGATGGCCGCCGGTGCGGGTAACCTGCAACCCGGAGCGCCGTGCGCCCGGACCTCATCGTAGTGACGGCGCCAACACTCGATCGGGATCCGGTATCCCGACTAAGAACCTCCTCCCGACCCACCCGAATGGGGTTTTTGGTAGGGACAGCCACAGATGAAGCGAGCTTCCGCACGGATACCTGCACTACGGCCTGAGTGACTGCAGCGGAGCACAGGCGTGTCAGATCAACCTCGCCAATCAACGGGCCCCCAAGGGGCAGGCAATTTTTTAACTTACCGCGTCCGGGTTTCAAAAATGCTCCTTTGTACGCAACCAATCTAGCGAAGGAGAGTGACTTGAGTTGGACTATCTTGTGGGACACGCATCGTCGTCCCATGACGGATCGATGCAACGTCGCTCGTGCCGAAACCGAGGCTGGAGCACTGGACCGCGCAATGCACTTCGTGAAACTTGGATTCATCGTTCACGCAATCAGGCTCCCCTCGGGATCTGTGTTCATGAACGAAGAGAAGATTGTCGCGCGTTTTCGAGCGGGTCACGCCGCCTAATTCCAGACGGAGACACTGACTTTCTTGGGCGGGGCTCGCGCTATACGGCTATTCCGTTCGATGATGTTCCTATATTGGCTGTCGGCGCACCGGATATTATTGCAGCCGTTGCCAGTCCTGATGGGCATTGCCGCCGGAACCGCGTCGTTCCTTGCGCGCAGTCAGGCCTTCGCAGGTTCGAGCGCCACCACCGCCGCATGCAGCCCATCGGCGATGCGTGCGAGCCGGTCGGATCCTGTCCCTGCGGCTTCGAGCGCCGCCGGTGTAACCGGTTCGCCGAAAAGGACGGTGACATCGACGCGGCGCGGCCAACGCCGCCCGCGCGGCAATGCCGCAAAGCTTCCGATGATTCGCACGGGAACTGCCGGCACGTTCGCTTGTGCCAGCAGATATCCGATCCCGTGCAGAAACGGCTCGACCGCGCCGGTCGGCGAACGGCGGCCCTCCGGGAACCACACCAGTGCTTCGGCCCGCGCAAGCACGGCGAGCCCGTAGCCAAGCCCCTCGGCCGGGGCGCGCTCGGGATCGACCGGCACGACCCTCGCGATCCGGCTGAAGACGCGGAGCAGCGCATTCGTGAACAGGCGGCCGGTCCAGCCGGCCCAATGGGCGCGGCGCAGGCGGGCAAGCGGCAATGCCGCCGCCACGAGAAACGGATCGAGAAGGCTCGCGTGATTGGGTGCGATGACAACAGGGCCTTCCAAAGGCACGCGCTCGATGCCTTCGACCTTGAGACGGAACGCCCAACGCATCACGGAGCGGTTGGCGCGGTGGAAGAGAAATCCGGCGGCCCGCAAAAGCGGCCCCTGGGGCTTCAGCCAGCGTGATGTTTCGGGCGGCTCGAAGGCGATTCCGGCCGGAGCGGCGCGTGCGGCCAAAGCGCCGGGCTTAGCCGCCAGAACCGCGGCGATAAGGTCGCGCAACGTCACCACCCGCGAGAGTGCCTCCTCGGTCAGCACGACGCCGAGACGTTCCCGAAGCTCGAGCGTGAGCGTTACCCACTCGAGCGAATCGATGCCAAGGTCGAGCTGCAGCGCGCTGTCCAAGGTGATTTTCTTGCCGGGATATTTGTGGACGAGCCAGTCGTAGACGGCGGCGGCCGAAGGGTCGGCAAGCCGGGCCCGCTCGGGCTCCGAGGGGCGCGGCGGGCCGGCGATGGGGCGCGGCACCTTGGCGCGGGCATAGAGCTCCGGCAACAGATGCCGTTTCAGTTTGCCCAAATGCGTGCGCGGCAGCGCCTCACGGACCACGGCGAAGCCGGAAACGCGCCGGTAAGAGGCGAGCTTCGAGCCCGCGTTCTCGAGATCTTCGCGCAACAGTCCTTCGATCCGCGCCGCGCCGCGCGCGCGAATGACCGCTTCGTCCGGCACGACGAGTGCCACCAGTTTGCCGCCCTCTTCCAGGACCGCGACCTCGCGAATCGACGGGCTCTCGCCGTAGGCGGCCTCCACCTCCTCGGGGAAAATGTTCTCGCCGCCCGGCAGGACGATCATCTCGCCCTTGCGGCCGGTGATGTGGAGGAAATTGTCCGTATCGAGGGCTCCGAGATCGCCGGTGCGAAACCATCCATCCTCGGTGAAGGCGGCGCGGGTCGCCGCCTCGTTCTTCCAATATCCCGCAAAGATATTGGGTCCCTTTGCCAGCACCTCGCCGAAAGCCTGGCCGGGTTCGGGCGCGATCGCGATCGCCACGCCGGGCGCGGGTTGCCCTTCCGTGCCGATCCGGGCGCGTCCGCGCCGGCTCATGGTGAGGATAGGCGCGGTTTCGGTGAGGCCATAACCGGTCAAGACCTCGTAGCCGAGGCCCTCCAGGCGCCAGCCCAATTCCGCATCGAGCCTTGCGCCGCCCGACGCAAGGAGCCGGAGATCCCGGCCGAGCATGGCGTGAACGCGGGCAAAAAGGATCCGGCCCAACCGCAAGCCGAACCGCCGCCGCGCGGCAATCGATAGGCCGAGAAGCAATTCGAATAGAATGGCGGCGGCACGGCCGCGGGCCTTCGCCACCGAGGCCACCGCCTCGAAAAGCGCGGCGTAGAGCCGCGGCACCCCGATGATCGCCGTGGCGCGACCGTCCCTTGTGGCTTGCGTGATCTCGGGGCCGGTGATGCCGGAGGGAATGAGAACGGTGGCGCCGACGCCGAAGGCGTGCAGCAGCCCGACCGTAAACGGATAGGCATGGTGGAGCGGCAACGGCAGCAGCACGCGGTCCATCGCGTCCCCGATCCGCTCGGACACGAGCGCATCGAGATTGGAGATGAAGTTGGCATGGGTGAGGGGAACGCCCTTGGGCGCCCCGGTCGTCCCCGAAGTCCACAAGAGGGACGCGGGATCCCGGGCTCGAAGCGGCGGGAACGCGAACTCCGGCGCGACCGGGAGGCGGGGCCAATCTTCTTCTCCATCGAGTCGCAGAAACTCGAAATTGGGTCCGAGCGCCGTGAACTCCGGCATGTGCCGCGCGGTCGTTGCGATTCGCCGCGCCCCGCAAGCGGCCACGATCTGGCCCAGTTCGCGCGCGGAGGCAAGATCGTTCACCGGCACCGGCAGCGCGCCCGCGCGCAAAATCCCGAAGAAAGCGATCACCCATGCGGGGGAATTGCCGGCGCAAATCACCACCGGCTCGAGCCGCTCGGCGCCGCGCGCTAGCAGGCGGCAGGCGAAGGCCCGCGCCGCGGATGCAAGGCCGCCGTAGCTTAAGGCTTCGCTGCGGCCGCGCCGAAACACGACGATCGCGGCGCGCTCGCCGCGCTCGCCCCAAGAGTCCAGTAGCGAACAGAGCGTCCGCTCGGCGTTGGCAATCACGATTTCAAGTCCTCAATTGTGCCTTGCCGAATCTTCGTCTCCCAAACTGTGAACAATTTTGCCTCGGAATCGGCGACGCGCGACTGTCACTACCGAAAACCTCATCCCGACCATCCCGAATGAGGTTTTCGGTAGGGATAACAGTATCTGCTACTCGCAACGCATTTAGACACCTCACGAACGAGGTGGTACCATTCATCTGAATGGCGGTTTAGTAGGTCGCCGTTGGCACCCGAACCTGCCGGATGGAGAGTTTCGCATGGATGAGCTCAAGACCTCTCAGGCAAAGATCAAGGCCCGCACCAAGGAAATGGAGGCCGCGATCGGGTCCCTCGTCAAACAGGCGGAGAACCTCCAGGGCCAAGCGCGCAAGCGCCTAAACGAAGCGGTTACGGAGTTGCGGTCCCGTCAAAAGCTGGCAGTTGAGAAGATGACTGAGATGAGACGCGGAGGGATCGAGTCCGTGGAGCGCAGCGTTGCTGCGACCCAAACGGCACTTGCCACCTTCGATAAGACGATTTCCGAGATCTCAGCCCAACTCGAGGAGCAACGCAAAGCGATCCAGGCACGTGCCGAGGCCATCCGCGCGGAGGTGACCGCCTTGCGCGAGAGTGGCATGCGACAAATGGGTCAACAGATGCGGATCGGGGAAAAAGTCTTGGCTGATTTCGAGAGGCTGATTAGCAAAACCGCCGATACCCTTAACAGTGAGGTCCAAACATTCGTGGCGCGTGCGGATACCCAGCTGAAATCTTGGCATGCAACCGTCGACGAATATTCCAAGACAGCAATGAACATGGCAGAGCGGGGCCGCAAGGACTTCGCGACCGTCGTCAACGACCTCACGGTGTGGCAGAAGAACGCCCAGAAGCAGTACCAGGAGTTTAGCGCTGCAAGCATTCGGACTTGGCAGGACATCGCAGGAGAGCTCGAACGGGGGTGGGGCAAAGTGAATAAACTGGGCAAGAGGGTCTCGGGCCGCGGCGGGAAATGAGGGCTTGGCACTCTATGGTCCAGGCCGGAGGATCCCGGCAGGGACAACCTCCTTTTCGGGGTCGGATTCTC
>JBGQJC010000063.1:0-6702 GCA_041498815.1 Alphaproteobacteria bacterium | reverse complement strand
TTACGCCACCGCGGCGTCAACGTGATCGCCTGCCCGTCCTGCGCCCGCCAGCAGTTCGACGTGATCCGCACGGTCGAGAAGCTGGAGGCGCGCCTTTCCCACATCACGACGCCCATGACCCTTTCAATCATCGGCTGCGTGGTGAACGGGCCGGGCGAGGCGCGCGAAACCGATATCGGCTTCACCGGCGGCGGCAACAACACCCACATGGTCTATGTGAACGGCGGCCCCGATCATCGCCTCAAGGACGCCGACATCGTCGAGCATATGGTCGAGATGGTGGAGAAGAAGGCCGCCGAGATCGAAAAGGCGCGTGCGGCGGAGGGCGTAGCGGAGCCGAAGATTTCCGCGGCGTCCTAACCGACTCCCTTGTCCTCGCTCCAGCCGGTCCGCGGCACCCATGACATTCTGCCCGCCGAGAGCCGCCGCCACCGGCACGTCATCGAGACGGCGCGGGCGATAGCCGAGCGCTACGGTTTCGTCGAAATTGAAACGCCCATCTTCGAGTTCACCGAAGTGTTCGCGCGCACGCTCGGCGAAACCTCGGACATCGTGACCAAGCAGATGTATTCCTTCGCGGACCGCGGCGGAGAGGCCATCACGCTCCGGCCCGAAGGAACTGCCGGGATCGCCCGCGCGCTGATTTCCGGGGGCTTGGCCCAGGATCTGCCCCTCAAATTTTTCTATGCCGGGCCGATGTTCCGCTACGAGCGGCCGCAAAAGGGGCGGCTCCGGCAATTCCACCAGTTCGGCGTCGAGCTGTTGGGGGTAGCATTGCCCCAGGCCGACATCGAGGTGATCGCGCTCGCGGCCCACATCCTGGCGGCGCTCGGGGTTCTCTCCCAAACCAAGCTCGAGATCAATACGCTGGGAGATGCGGAAAGCCGCGACGCTTATCGAAACGTGCTGGTGGCCTATCTCTCGAAGCACCGCGCGCAGCTTTCGCCGGACAGCCAGGCGCGGCTCGAGAAGAACCCCCTGCGCATCCTCGATTCCAAGGCCGAGGGCGACATCAGGATCGTGCGCGACGCGCCGCTTTATCCCGATCACCTGAACGCCGCCTCGCGCGACTTCTTCGCCAAGGTGCGCGAGGGATTGAACGCGATTGGAGTAGCACACGAGGTAAATCCGCGCCTGGTGCGCGGGCTCGACTACTACTGCCACACCGCCTTCGAATTCACGACCGCGGCGCTGGGAGCCCAAGGCACGGTGCTGGCGGGCGGGCGCTACGACGGGCTGATTGCCGCCATGGGCGGGCGGGAAACGCCGGGCGTCGGCTGGGCGGCGGGCGTCGAGCGGCTCGCCATGCTGGTGACCGGCGCCCCGGAGCCGCCGCGACCGATCGCGGTCATTCCCATGGCGGAGGCGGATTCATTGGCGCTCAAACTCGTGGAGGACTTGCGCCGCGCCGGATTCGCGGTTGAGCTCGGCTACGGCGGCAATCTGGGCAAGCGCCTGAAGCGCGCCGACAAGCTCAAGGCGCGGGCTGCCGTGATCCTGGGCCCCGACGAATTGTCGCGCCATGCGGTGATATTGCGCGATCTCGACTCCGGCGACCAGACGGAAGTGCCGCTGGCCGTTCTTAAAGACCGCCTCGACCGTTTCCGGTAACGGCCATGACGGCAACACCCAACCCGGCCGCGCATCCCGCTGCCGCTGCCAATTCAAATCCGAAGGATGGACGGCCTTGAATCTCGACGAGAAACTGAGCCGGGTGGTGGCGCGCCACGACGAATTGGCGCGGGAATTGTCGGCTGGGGGCAAAGTCAATCGCCAGGAGTTCACGAAACTTTCCAAGGAATATTCCGATCTGACGCCGATCGCGCGCAGCATCGTCGCCCTGCAGAAGGTCAAAGCCGAGCTTGCCGATGTCGAATCGATCTTGGCCGATCCGGCATCCGAAGCCGAGATGCGGCGGTTTGCCGAAGGCGAGCGCGAAACCCTCAAGCAAAAACTGCCGGAGCTGGAAGAGAAGGTGAAGCTTCTGCTGCTCCCCAAGGACGAGGCCGACACCAAGAACGCGATCCTCGAGGTGCGCGCCGGGACCGGCGGCGAGGAGGCGGCCCTGTTCGCGGCTGATCTGTTCCGCATGTACCAGCGCTATGCCGAGATCCGGGGCTGGAAATTCGAATTGATGAATTTGAATGAAACCGGGATCGGCGGCTACAAGGAGGCGATCGCCGAGATCTCGGGGCGCGACGTATTCGCGCGCCTCAAATTCGAGACCGGCGTGCATCGCGTCCAGCGCGTGCCCAAGACCGAGGCCTCCGGCCGCATCCACACCTCGGCCGCGACGGTCGCCGTGCTGCCCGAGGCGGAAGAGGTCGACATCACGATCGAGGACAAGGATTTGCGGATCGACGTGTTCCGCTCCAGCGGGCCGGGCGGGCAATCGGTCAACACCACCGACAGTGCGGTGCGCATCACCCACATCCCGACCGGAATCGTGGTCAGCTGCCAGGACGAGAAGTCGCAGCACAAGAACAAGGCCAAGGGCATGAAGATCCTCCGCGCCCGGGTCTACGAGCGCGAGCGCGCGCGCAAGCACCAGGAGCGCGCGGCCCAGCGCCGCAGCCAGATCGGAACCGGGGACCGTTCCGAGCGCATCCGCACCTATAACTTTCCCCAGGGGCGCGTCACCGACCACCGCATCAATCTGACGCTCCATCAGTTGGACAAGGTGCTGGCGGGCGAAGCACTGGACGAACTGATCGATGCCCTTGTTTCCGAGGACCAGGCGAGCCGCATGGCGGACTTGCAGTGACGGCGGTAAGGCCGATCGCAAGCTATACGACGATTGCCGCGGCGCTCGATCTGGCGCGGCGGCGGTTAAGCGAGGCCGGAATCGAAGACTCGCGGCGCGAGGCGCGGGCTTTGATCGGCCACGCGCTTCACGCCGGAGCGGAAATCACGCTCGGCCATCCCGAACGCGAGCTGTCGCCGGACGAGTCGGACCGCATCGCGGCGCTCGTCGCGGCGCGGGCCCAGCGCCGGCCCATGGCGCAAGTTACCGGGCGGCGCGAATTCTGGAGCCTCGATTTCGAAGTCACCGCCGACACGCTCGACCCGAGAGCGGATTCGGAATGCCTGATCGAGGCGGCGCTTGCCGTTGTTCCCGGCCGCAACGCGCCGTTGCGGATTCTCGATCTCGGCACAGGAACCGGGTGCCTGTTGCTGGCGTTGCTGCATGAGTGTCCGAGAGCGACGGGGCTTGGCGTCGATATCAGCCAAGCGGCGTTGGCCGTGGCCAAGCGGAATGCGCGAGGTCTGGGGCTTGCGGCCCGGGCCGCCTTCCTCGCCTCCGATTGGGGCCGCGCCGTAGCCGGCGAGTTCGATCTGGTCCTGGCCAATCCGCCCTATATCCGGGAGGCGGATTTGGCGGCGCTGGCCCCCGAAGTGGCTCATTTCGAGCCCAGGCTAGCACTCGACGGCGGGCCGGATGGGCTTGACGCTTACCGCCGCCTCGCCCCCGATGTCGCGAACACGCTGGCGCCGGGCGGTTTCGCGGTCATCGAAGTCGGGGATATAGAGGGCGCGCGCGCGATTTTTGCCGAGGCCGGTCTGGTGCAGATGGCGGTGGGGCTGGATTTGGCGGGCCGGGACCGGGCGCTGGTCCTTTCGGGGCACCGGCCGAAATCCTTGGATTCGGCCAAAAAAGGCCGGCCGAAATCCTTGGATTTGGCCAAAAAAGGCTTGGAATAAAGGGCCAACCCGTCTATTTATGATATGTGTGAGGTGCCGCCTTAGGGTAGCGAACCTCGATGATCCCCGCAAAGCACGAGCGAAACGCCGACCTATCGGCGTAGGGCGTCTGCGTATCGAAGCCCGCATCGGTGCCAGGGACGGGGCAAATCCACGGAGGGGCTAAACTGTTTGGATCGATGAAACCGGGGCCGAACTCGAAGCGTTCGCGCGGGCGCGGCAACCCCCGCAGGCCGAATAACAACAACATCAACAACAATAACAACAACCCCCGCAACCAGCTCTTCGAGAGCAACGGCCCCGAAGTGCGAATTCGCGGCACCGTCAATCAGGTGCTCGAAAAATATCTGGCGCTCGCCCGCGATTCATCGTCGTCGGGCGATTACGTGTCGGCGGAAAACTTCTTCCAGCACGCGGAGCACTATTACCGGATCCTGAGCGCGAACGGCGGCGTTCATAACGGGCTTCAGCGCATTCCCGGCCAGCAAGGGCAAGGGCTCCAGCCTCCGCCCCAATCCCAGACCCAGCCCCAGATCCAGCCCCAGATGCAGCCTCAGCGCGGCCCCGGCGGACCCGTTCAGGCGCCGCCGCACGGCGGCCCGCAGCACGGCGGTTCGCAGCATGGCGGCCCGCAGAACGGCGGCTCGCAGAACGGCGGGGCACCCCAGCCCGGCAATGGCGGCGGCGTTCCCAATGGCGCCCCCGAGGCCGGCGACGCCAGCGGCGCCAATACCGATCCCGATTCCGATCCCGACCGAAACCAGGGCTGAGCTCTAGGGTCCGGACCCATAAACGGTCGCCGTCAGGGGATCCAACGCGAACGACTGCCCGGAACGGTGTCGGCGGATCACCTGCTGGCATGTTCGAACGGCTCAAGCGGTAAAAAGTGACGGCCTCGGGTTAGCGACGCTTTTGCCGCCGTTTGCTTCGAAATGAAGCGGGATTGTGAGAATTTGCCGCGGTTTGAGTGACGCGGCGCCGCGCCGCGTTCGGCGGCAAGCGCCGGAAAACCCGCGCATTCGAACGCCCTGCTCCCGCTTGTTGCGGTCATCGCCCGGGGTTTCCCGGGAAATGTCATCATTTGTAAACATGCGTAACGGCGGCTTGGGCAAGCGGCCGCTTCCCGATCGGATTCACGATGTCAAAGAACGAGCGCGGATTATATTCCTATAACGTGGAATTGTCAATACGTGGGGCGAGGCACCGTGTTTCGGGGGCACGGCCTTACGCGGGCGAAATCAATCTTATTGTCGGCTTCGGCTTTTACCCCAAAGCGGACATCACTCTCCTTGCCCAAAATTTCTAACAAGACATCAATAAACCAAGGCTAATTTAACCAAGGATATAGTTCGCCTTTAAGAATCTTGGTGCCGAAAAGCGTGTCTTGGAGCGTAACGGTGTGCTCCTTCTCGTTCTGCTTAATTGCATTTGAAATGTCGTTCTTGAGCGCCGCGAGCACACGTCGCCTCGATTGAATTACGGCTTCCACGCTTTCGACCAACTTGCCCGACCAAAGGTAATACCGGCGGTCCATGCACCTGAGCGCCAATCGCATTGCTGCCCAGGAAAGCTCATTGTCGACCCGCGTCAAAAACTCATGGAACCAATATCTTGCACGTCGATTGCGCTCCAGCCGCTCTTTCGCCGTCT
The DNA here is from genome assembly GCA_041498815.1 of Alphaproteobacteria bacterium. Taxonomy (GTDB): domain Bacteria; phylum Pseudomonadota; class Alphaproteobacteria; order DATDPM01; family DATDPM01; genus DATDPM01. Next base: position 1,350 of record JBGQJC010000063.1, on the reverse strand, counting down.
CCGCGACCTCAGACAAATACCCTTGCTGTCCGTTAAGGAGGGAATGAAGCTGGGTAAGCTCAGATTCTCCGTCCAGAAACCCCACAAGGGTAAGCGCACGTGCCCGAACGGCGAGTATATTTGCTCTAGCATCCCGCTCGACAACGGTTGCAAGCCAATCATGATTGCCCGTGTCCTGAGCAACCAGCGCCAATTGGAACAGGTCTTCGTCCGTGACGGCATCATCCAGCCATTTGTCTCGCAAGTTCGATGCGTATGGCTCATCCACAATTGCAAAGCCTTCGTACAGCACCGCGTCGATCCTCAGAGGCTCGTAGACCGTCCGTGAGGCCATACCTTCGGCTGACTGAAGCCGTTGAATGACCTTCGTTGCACGCTTCGGATCGCCGCGTGCAATAGCTCCGGCAATGGCACGATAGAAGTCACCGGCGCGCCAAATCAGATTCTCACCCTCCGCCGCATCAAGTGCGGAGACCCACTTTTCCACAAGATCGGGCCTTTTTTGCGCCACTTCTCTCAAACCTTCTCTACGGAAGCGATGCCCGAACATCTGAACACCTAGCTCCTTTGCCCGCTTGATCAGCACAGACATACGTTCTTGTGATCGCATCTCCTGGCGTTCGAATGCATTCGGGTCAGACATCGCTGCCAATACATCCCTGATCTTTTCCGTGTCGGTAGCAGGACGCAGGACAACATTGGCTTGATATGCGGAACGCAGAAACGAAGGTGAATCCAGATAATCCAATTCCGGCGAGGACCCAACTTCCCGGTCAGCGGCAACGATGACGCCCTCATCTAAAGATTTGTCCCCCACATCCGTTGTGCTCAGCACACGCCAGATTGCATCCAAGTCTTCCGCGAATGCGCGAATAGCATCTTCCCTACCGTCCTTGATCGCGACCCAGCCTAGAAGCTCGGGATGTACCCTGCCGCGCAATTCGTCGTACCGGACTTCGCCCTCTCGCGCACCAAGCGCGATTGACCCATAAAAATCCACTAGTTTACCCGGCGGCTCGTTCGAGAATTGCCAACCGGACTCGAAATGGTTCAACAGTGTCTCTCGGTCACGACACTCTGCCGCGAGCCTGAATGCCAGAGACCGAACGACCGCATCCTCGTGCCCAAACAGGGCCACAAGAACGCTCCGGGCAGCGGATGTCGGGTCAAATCGTTGTGTTGATAAAAACCATAGAGCCGCACGAAGTACCGACAGTTCATTTTTGCTTTCCAATGCCTCAAGGCGCGCGTTGCAATCATTGGGCGACAACGTGCCGAAGATCGGCTCCATGTCGTTTCGCAACAATGCGTCGAGGGGGCGCCATACGAGCCATTCGTATTGCTCCTCCG
>JBGQJC010000062.1:0-6770 GCA_041498815.1 Alphaproteobacteria bacterium | reverse complement strand
CGAACCCGGAATCTCGAGCTGACCAGCGCCAAACAATTTCGAGATTCCGGATCGGCGCGCACAGCGCGCCGTCCGGAAGGACGGCAGCCGAATATCCCCTTGCGGGGAGAGGGAGACTCGTGCGACCGACACGGCTTCGCGTACCATCATCTGGCTGCATCTCATGCAAATTCTTCTGCTCGGTTCCGGCGGCCGCGAACACGCTTTGGCGTGGAAGATCGCCGCTTCCCCCCTGGTGACAAAGCTCTGGTGCGCGCCGGGCAATGCCGGCATCGCTCGGGAAGCCGAATGCGTGGCGCTCGATATCGCCGACCACGCCGCGGTGATCGATTTCTGCCGACGTAACGCGGTGGACTTTGTCGTGGTCGGTCCGGAAACCCCGCTCGCGGCCGGCATCGTCGACGATCTCGCTGATACCGGCATCAAGGCGTTCGGCCCAGGCAAACAGGCATCGCAGCTTGAGGGATCCAAGGGATTCACCAAGGCGCTCTGCACCGAATTCGGCATTCCGACCGGGGCCTATGGCCGTTTCACCAATGCGGAAGACGCGTTGGCTTACGTCCGCGCGCAGGGCGCGCCGATCGTGGTCAAGGCCGGCGGACTTGCGGCGGGCAAGGGCGTCGTGGTTGCGATGACGATGGCCGAGGCGGAAGCCGCCATCGCCATGATGTTCGACGGCGCATTCGGCGCCGCCGGCGCCGAAGTCGTGATCGAGGAATTTTTGTCCGGCCGCGAGATCAGCTTTTTTGCCTTGTCCGACGGCGAAACCGCGATCGCGCTTGCCTCGGCGCAGGACCACAAGCGGGTGTTCGATCACGACCAGGGGCCGAACACCGGCGGCATGGGCGCCTATTCGCCGACGCCGTTCGTGACGCCGGAAATCCACGCCGAGATCATGGCCAGGATCATTCTTCCCACCGTGGCCGGCATGAAGGCGCGGGGCACGCCGTTTCGCGGCGTACTATATGCGGGCGTGATGCTGACGGCCGATGGACCAAAACTGTTCGAATACAATGTCCGCTTCGGCGATCCGGAATGCCAGGTGCTGATGCTGCGGATGATGTCGGATATCGTGCCGGCATTGCTGGCGTCGTGCGACGGACAGTTGAAGAACTTTGATCTCCGCTGGTTTCCGGAACCAGCGCTGACGGTAGTGATGGCGGCGAGGGGCTATCCCGGCGAATATGCCAAGGGCACCCGCATCGAGGGACTCGATGACGCCGCCAAGGTCGAAGGCGTCGAGATCTTCCACGCCGGCACGACGTCGAAGGACGGAAAAATTCTCGCCAATGGCGGGCGCGTGCTAAACGTCTGCGCGACAGGAAAAACCGTCACGGAAGCCCAGCGTCGCGCCTATCAGGCGGTCGACGGCATCAAATGGCCGGAAGGGTTTTGTCGGCGCGACATCGGCTGGCAAGCGGTGGAGCGGGAAAAGGCGGACTAGTTTCGACCCCCGTCATTCCGGGGCGATGCGAAGCATCGAACCCGGAATCCCGAAATGAGGCTTTGCTAACAATCTCGAGATTCCGGATCGGCGCGCAACGCGCGCCGTCCGGAATGACGATGTAGAGCTCAAATCAAATCGCCGCCCGCGGCCGACGCCGTGGTGCCGTGCTTGCGGAAGGCCTTGATGACGTTGCGGCCGACCCTCCAGTTGTGCACTTCGTCGGGACCATCGACCAGCCGCTGCGAGCGGACCTGGGTGTACCACTTCGCCAGCACGGTATCCTGGCTGTAGCCGAGCGCGCCGTGGAGCTGGATCGCGGTGTCGATCACCTTGTGTACCATGTGAGCGAGATACACCTTGGCGATCGAGTTCTCCTGGGTCAGGTCCATGCCCTTTTCCGCCTTGTAGGCGATGTGCAGCAGCATCAGCCGCCCGATGTAGAGCTGGCTGGCGCATTCGGCGAGCATGAACTGGACGGCCTGGCGGTCGGCAAGCAGCACGCCGAAGGTCGAACGCTCAGTCACACGTTTGGTCGCCATGTCGAGCGCGCGCTGGGCCTTCGCGATATTGTGCATGCCGTGGCGCAGGCGGCCGTAGGCGAGGCGGTGCTGACCCATGTTGAAGCCGTTGCCTTCGCCGCCAAGCAGATTTTCCGCGGGCACCTTGAGATCCTTGATCTCGATCTCGGAATGGCCGCCATGGAGCACGTCAGCATGCGGGCCCTCGATCGCCATATTTGCGACGTTGCGCTTGATCTTGTAGCCGGGGTTCGGCAATTCGACGATGAAGGTGGAAAACTGCTTGTGGCGCGGCGCGTTCGGATCGGTCTTGGCCATCACCAGCGCCATGTCGGCGACGCTGGCGGATGAGGAGAACCACTTCTCGCCGTTGAGGATGTAGTTGGCATTGCCGTCCTTGTCGGCGCGGGTCTGCATGCCGGTGGCGTCGGCGCCCGACGCCTTTTCCGTCATCGAGAAACAAATGCGCTTGTCGCCGTTGAGCAGGGGCTTCAGGAATTTTTCCTTCTGATATTCGGTGCCATGCGCCATGATCGTCATCATCGAGGCATCGTCGGGCCCTTGCGTGTTCATCGACAGTGCGCCGAGCGAGCTTTCACCGAGCTCCATCTGCACCAGCGCGTTGGCGAGCGGGCCGAGGCCCATGCCGCCATATTCCTTGGGGATGAACGGACACCACAGGCCTTGCGCGCGCGCCTTCTTGCGCAGCTTGCCGAGCACTTCGTCGAGCGGTTTGGTGTCCAGCTCCTTCTCCGCGGGAATGCATTCTTCCTGCACCCATTTGCGGACTTTCGCCCGGATCGCCTTGGCCTCGGCCGGGACTTCGAAATCGATCGACATAGGAGGTTTCCTCGTTCTGGTTCTTGATGGCTGGGCTTGCAGGATGGCATATATCCGAGACGAGCCAGCGGCAACGACAAACAAAGTTTGAAGCGACAATCGTCATCCCCGCGCATGCGGGGTATCCAGTACGCCGCGGCGTCTGTTATCGACCGAGATGTTGGTGTTTACTGGACCAACCGCTTCCGCGGGTGATGACGTGAGTGAGCCATGCCCGATCTCGCCGACCTGTTTCCCGGCTTTTCCTCCGAATGGATCAACACCGGATCGGGGCGCATTTTCGCCCGCGTCGGCGGCAACGGACCGCCGCTGTTATTGCTGCATGGATTTTCCGAAACGCATGTGATGTGGCACCGCGTCGTGCCGCAGCTGGCCGACAGGTTCACGCTGATCATCGCCGACCTGCCGGGCTATGGCTGGTCTGATATGCCCGAGAGCGACAAGGATCATACGCCCTACACCAAGCGCGCGATGGCGCAGGCGATGGTCGAGGCGATGGAGCAGCTCGGCCATGTGCATTTCGCACTCGCCGGGCACGATCGCGGCGGCCGCGTCGCCTATCGCCTGGCACTCGATCATCCCGGCCGGCTGTCGCGGCTGGCGGTGCTGGATATTCTGCCGACCTTTGACTACTGGCAGCGGATGAACCGGCTCTACGCGCTGAAGATCTATCACTGGACCTTTCTGGCGCAGCCGGCTCCCTTGCCGGAGACATTGATCGGCGGCAATCCGGATTTCTTTCTGCGCACCAAGATGGCGAGCCAGACCAAATCGAAGAACCTCGATGCGATCGACAAACGCGCGCTGGAACATTATCTGGCCGCGTTCCGCGATCCCTCGCGGGTGCACGCGATGTGCGAGGACTATCGCGCCGGCGCCTATGCCGATTTCGAAATCGACAAGGCCGATCGTGACGCCGGCAAAAAAATCACGATCCCGATGCTGGCGCTGTGGGGCGATGCCGGCATTGCCAGGTCAGCGGCAACGCCGCTCGACACCTGGAAGACATGGGCGACCAACATCTCGGGCGCGCCGGTCGATTCCGGTCATTTCCTGACCGAGGAAAATCCCGATGTCACCGCGAAGGCGCTGCGGGAGTTTTTTGTCGCGTAATTTTGGCGTCATTCCGGGGCGCGTAGCGAACCCGGAATCCAAGGATTCCCCGATGTGCAATTGCACATCTGAGGTCTGGTCCTTCGGACCATCCCGGAATGACGATCGTGGAGCGCCGCGGCGTCGGGTGAGATCATTCACCGCCGCGCCTTGAAAAAATCCCGCAACAGCGTCGCCGACTCGCTTTCGCCGACTGCGGAATAGACCTCGGGGACGTGATGGCAGGTCTTTGATGCAAAGAATCGCACGCCGGAGTCCACCGCACCGCCCTTGGGGTCGGCCGCGCCGTAATACAGCCGTCTTACCCTCGCAAACGAGATTGCGGCTGCGCACATCGTGCACGGCTCGAGGGTTACGTAGAGGTCGCAGTCGACCAGCCGCTCGCTGCCGGTGACCTCGGCGGCTCGCCGGATTGCGAGAATCTCGGCATGTGCGGTCGGATCGCGGTCGGTCAAGGTGCGGTTTCCCGCGGTCGCGATGACCTCGTTGTTGAGCACAATCACGCATCCGATCGGCACTTCGCCGGATTTTTGTGCCGTTTCGGCCGCTTTCAGTGCCAAATCCATGAAAGATGGTGCGGTCATGTCTCGTATCATCGGTAAAAGTCTGGTAGTGAATGTGCCTTCAGCAAAAGTGGATACCGGTTTTGCGTGACAATGCGCCTCGAGCAAAGAGCGCGCGCGTGATCGCCGTGCCAACCCGTCCGCATCCGTCTGATTGCCAATTCATCTGTACCCGAAGTGAGACCATTCATGCCCCGCGATAACGACAAAGACAACGATTCCCGCGGCCGGCGCGATCGTCCCTCCGGTGGCAAGGGCCGCTCCGGCGCCGCCCGCGGACCCGAGAAGAAATTCGCCAAGCGCGGTTTCGCCGGCAAAAGCGAGGGCGAAAAGCGTCCCTATGCCGGCAAGCCCGACGGCGCGAAGTCCTATGGCAAGAAGCCCTATTCGGGCCCGGGCAAGCCTTACGCCGGCAAACGCGAGGGACCCCCGCCACGGCGGGATTACGATGATGCGCCGCGTCCCGCACGCTTTAACCGGGATGACCGCCCCCGCAGCGACGATCGCGGCGGCGAAAAGCGCCCGTACACACCGCGCAGCGATCGCGGCGACGCCCGGCCCGCCGCACGATTCTCCGACAAGAAATTCGGCGACAGGAAGCCTTACGCGCCGCGGGAGGGGAGCGGCGAGAAGCGACCCTACACCCCGCGCGGCGAAGGTTTTCGAAAAGACGGTGATCGGCCCCGAGGAGACCGCCCGTATAGCGCGCGGCCGCCACGTGAGGGCGATCGGCCCGAGAGGAAATTTGGCGGCGACAAGAAATTCTCTCGCGGAGCGCCCGACCGTGGTCCGCGGAAGGATTTTGGCAACCGCCCCGAACGCGGCCGGGATCGCAATAGCGACCCGGGGGATCGCGGCGATTCAAAACCCTGGCAGAAGCGCGACGCTTCTTCGCCTGACCATGCAGGGCGCAATTCGCGCCCCTCACGCGATGGCGCAAGAAATTTCGACAAACCCCGCTATGACAAACCGCGTGACGACCGCGGCAGCGATGAGCGCCCGCGATTTTCGCGCCCGCGAGAGGATCGCCCCCAAGGCGAGCGCCCGTTCCGTGAGCGGCCCAAATTCGACCGCCCCCGCGAGGACCGTCCGAAATTCGAGCGTCCGCGGCGGGATCGCAACAGCGACCCTGGTGAGGTGGGTAGCTCATGGCAAGAGCATCCGCGCAGCGAGGCGCGATCGTTCGACCGCAATGCCGATCGGCCGCGCCGCGACAACGAGGACGACAGCAAGGTTTTCGCCAAGCGCCCTGCGTTCGGCGGCCGGGGCGCCTATCGCGAGCGCACGCCCGACGAGCGCCGTCCGCCACGACCGCCGCGTGAAAAGAAATCCGGTGAGCGTATCGCCAAGGTGGTGTCGCGGGCTGGGCTTGCCTCGCGCCGCGACGCCGAGGAATGGATCGTGCAGGGCCGCGTCACGGTCAACGGCCGCGTCATCAATTCGCCGGCGCTCGATGTCACCGCCAACGATGTCATCACCGTCGACGGCAAGCCGTTGCCGCCGCGCGAGCGCACCCGGCTGTTCATGTTTCACAAGCCGCGCGGGTTGATGACCACCCATGCCGACCCCGAAGGACGGCCGACGGTATTCGACAATCTGCCGGAGGGACTGCCGCGGCTGATCAGCATCGGCCGGCTCGATTTCAATACCGAAGGCCTGCTGCTCTTGACCAACGATGGCGGCCTGGCGCGCGCGCTCGAACTGCCCGATACCGGTTGGCTGCGGCGCTACCGCGTCCGCGCCCATGGCGAGGTGACGCAGGCCCAGCTCGATGAATTGAAAAGGGGCGTCGAAGTCGACGGCGTCAAATACGGCCCGATCGATGCGACGCTGGAGCGCGACCAGGGCGCCAATGTCTGGCTGGTGTTTGCGATCCGCGAAGGCAAGAACCGCGAAGTCCGCAACGTGATGGCGCATCTCGGCCTCGAGGTGAACCGGCTGATCCGGGTTTCCTACGGTCCGTTCCAACTGGGCGAACTTGCTGAAAGCGAAGTCGAGGAGGTCAAGACCCGCGTGCTGCGCGAGCAGCTCGGCGAAAAAATTGCCGCACTCGCAGGCGCGGATTTCGCCCGACCGGTGCATGGTGAGTCCAGCGCAGGACTTGAGAACGAAGAGACCGAAGCGCCGCGCGGCAAAAAACCGTTCAAGCCGGCCGGCAAGAGCGGCCTGATCGCCGACCGCAAGGGCCGCCGCGTGCTGGTGCAGCGCACCGGCAGCGAGGAAGCCCGCGCGCGCAACGAGGCGGAGGCTAACGGCTACGGCCCGCCTCGGCGTCCGCAACGCGGCTAT
>JBGQJC010000061.1:0-7169 GCA_041498815.1 Alphaproteobacteria bacterium | reverse complement strand
TCGATCCGCGTCGCGTCGGTCACCGCGCCGCTTCTGACCGGCACATTGAGATCGGCGCGGACCAGCACTCTTTTGCCCGCCACATTGAAATCATCGAGCGTCTTGAATTTCGGCGTCATAAACCCTTGAGCTTCGCCATCGCCACCGCCGTGTCCGCCAGGCGGTTCGAGAATCCCCATTCGTTGTCGTACCAGGCCAAAACGCGCCCGAGCATTTTATCGACCACTTGAGTCTCGGCGAGATCGACCGTGGCCGACACGGAAGTGTGGTTGTAATCGGCGGAAACCAGGGGTTCGTTCGAAACCGCCAGAATTCCCTTGAGCGATCCGGCCGTAGCACGGGTCAAGGCGCCGTTGATCTCGGCAACCGAGGTCTCGCGCGCGGCCGCAAACACCAGATCGATCAACGACACATTCAGCACCGGCACCCGGATCGCGCAGCCGTCGAGCTTGCCGTTCAATTCCGGCAGCACCAGGCCGAGCGCGCGCGCCGCACCGGTCGAGGTCGGGATCATGGAATTGGCGGCCGCCCGCGAGCGCCGCAGATCCTTGTGCAGCGTGTCCACCAGCGGCTGGTCGCCGGTATAGGCGTGAACCGTCGTCATAAAGCCGCGCGCGATCCCGATTTCGCGGTGGATCACATGGGCAACCGGCGCCAGGCAATTGGTGGTGCAGGAGGCGTTCGAAACAACGCGGTGCTGGGGCGCAAGCAATTGGTGGTTGACGCCGTAAACGACCGTAAGGTCGGCTCCGTCCGCCGGCGCGGAAATCAGGACGCGCTTGGCCCCCGCCGCGATGTGTTTTTCCGCGTCCGCGCGCTTGGTGAAAAGCCCGGTGCATTCCAGCACCAGCTCGACGCCCATTTCCTTCCAGGGCAGCTTGGCGGGATCGCGCTCGGCCAAGACCTTGATCGGCCCTAGCCCGAGGTCCATCGAATCGGGCCCGGTCGAAACCGGCCCCGGAAAAGCGCCGTGGGTCGAATCGTGGCGCAGCAGATGGGCGTTGGTCTCAACCGGCCCGAGGTCGTTGATCGCGGCGACCGTAACCGCGCTCTCCTTGCGCTCGTAAAGCGCGCGGAGCACAAGCCGCCCGATCCGCCCGAAGCCGTTGATCGCCACCTTCACTGCCGATTCCTCCTCGCTGGTTTCGCCTGCCTTAGAGTCTTTCTTTCGCCGCCTTCACGACGGCGTCCGCGGTAATTCCGAAGTGCCGGTAAAGCGCTTCCGCCGGGGCCGAAGCGCCGAAGCTGGTCATCCCGATGAACGCGCTTTCGCGCCCGAGGTAGCGCTCCCAGCCGAATGGGCTGGCGGCCTCGATCGCAACCCGGACCACGTTCTCGCCCAGAACCTCGGCGCGGTATTTCTCGCTCTGCCGGTCGAACAACTCGAAGCAGGGGAGCGACACCACCGCCGCCCCGATGCCGTCACCTTCCAAAATTTGTGCCGCCTCGACGGCCAATCCAACCTCCGAGCCGGTGGCCATAATATGGACGCGCGTATTTTTGGCGGCCGGGCGCAGGATATAGCCGCCGCGCTGGCAAAGATTTTCGTGCTCGTCGCCTTTGCGCAAAGGTGGCACGGCCTGGCGCGAAAGCGCCAGGACCGAGGGCCCGTTCCGGCGCATCAAGGCCGCCTCCCAGCACTCCGCGGTCTCGACGGCGTCGGCCGGGCGGAACAGACACAAATTCGGCATCGCGCGCAGCGAGGCCAGATGCTCGACCGGCTGATGGGTCGGCCCGTCCTCGCCGAGCCCGATCGAATCATGGGTCATGACATAGATCACCCTGAGATTCATCATCGCCGCCAAGCGGATCGCCGGACGGCAATAATCCGCGAACACCAGGAATGTCCCGCCGTAAGGGATAAAGCCGCGATGAAGCGCGATGCCGCTCAAACCCGCCGCCATCCCGTGCTCGCGCACCCCGAAATGGATGTAGCCGCCGGAAAAATCTCCCGCGCGCACCACCGCCTGCTTCTTCGCCTGGGTCAGATTCGATCCGGTCAGATCGGCGGACCCGCCCACAAGCTCCGGCACCGCCGCGCTCAAGGTTTCGAGAACCTCGCCCGAGGCGCGCCGCGTCGCCCATTTGGGCGCCTCTTTCCCCAGGCGCGTCTTCAATCCCGTAATCGTATCCCCGAGATTTTTCGGGAGTTCGCCGGCCAGGCGGCGCTTCCACTCGGATCGAATATCCTTGGGCTGGGAGGCGAGCTTCGCTTCCCAATCGGTCCGGGCTTCCGCGCCCAAACGGCCCACCTTCCGCCATGCCGCCAGGATCGATTCCGGAATCTCGAAAGGCGGGTGCGGCCAATTCAGGCGCACGCGCGCCGCCGCCACTTCCGCCGCACCCAAGGGCGCGCCGTGCGTTGCCGCGGTGCCTTCCTTGTTCGGCGCGCCGAACCCGATCACCGTGCGGCAGGCAATGAGCGTGGGCTTGTCGCTCGTCTTCGCCCGCTCGATTGCGGACGCCACTTGCGCCGGGTCGTGGCCGTCAACGGATTCGACCGCCCAGCCGCAGGCTTTGAACCGCAACGGCGCGTCGTCCGAGAACGAAAGCTCGGTCGGCCCGTCGATCGATACGTGATTGTCGTCGTAAAGTACGATGAGCCGGTTCAATCGCAGATGCCCGGCAAAGGAGATGGCTTCTTGACTTACGCCCTCCATCAGGTCGCCGTCGCTCGCCATCACATAAGTAAAGTGGTCCACGAGCTCCGGGAAACGGCTGGCCAGCATCCGCTCGGCGAGCGCCATGCCAACGGCGGTCGAAATGCCCTGGCCAAGCGGCCCCGTCGTCGTCTCGATCCCGGGCGCATGGCCGTATTCCGGGTGTCCCGCCGTGCGGCTTCCAAGCTGGCGGAAGTTCTTGAGCTCCTCGATCCCCATGCCGGGATAGCCCGTGAGATAAAGGACCGAATAAAGAAGCATCGAGCCGTGGCCGGCGGATAAAACAAACCGGTCGCGGTCGGGCCAATCGGGCGCCGCGGCGTCGAATTTCAGAAACCGCGTGAACAAGACGGTCGCCACGTCCGCCATGCCCATGGGCATGCCGGGATGGCCCGAGTTCGCCTTTTCCACCGCGTCCATGGCCAGCGCCCGGATCGCGTTCGCCATCTCGCGGGCCGTCGCGGATTCGCCGTGCGCCATCGCTTGCGTCCGGTCGTTCATGTTGCGGTGCCGGATGCGGTGAGCTTGGCAACCGCCGGCGCCGCCAGCTTCGCCTTCACCGGCATGTCGGACCCTAAAAGGGGAGTCAGGTAATCCAGGAAGGCTTGCGTCACGCCGTTGCCCCCGGGCGCGATGAAATCGTCCGGCATCGCGCGGGTTTTGCCCGCGACCGTTTCCAGCGGCTCGAAGCCGAATTGGGCGGCATAGCTTCGGCCGGGCGCCCGGGTGATCGCGACCGATCCGTCGCGGCCCAAATCGAAGGCGAAATCGACCGCTTTCATCCCCGCTTCCCGCGCCTCACGCCGGTCCACATCCGAAACGCAGCCCGGGAACGAGCGTTGCAGATAGCCGAAAGTGTCGCCCCGCACCCGTTTGATTTTCAGCTTGTCCTTGATCGTCGCGGTGAGCGCGTCGGCCAAACCGCCCGAGCCGGAAAGCTGGACATTGCCGTGAGCGTCGCGCTCGATATCCTTCACCAGAAGCGTCGCGATGGGGCTGCCGTCCCGGTCATGGATGCCTTCGCTGACCGCGATCACGCAGCGCCCGAGTTTTTGGTAGGTCGCTTTCACGTCGCTAAGGAACCTCTCGGTGTCGAACACCCGCTCCGGCAGATATATAAGGTGCGGGCCGTCTTCTTGCCTTTCCCGCAAGGCAGCAGCGGCCCCGGTCAAAAACCCGGCGTGGCGCCCCATGACCACGCCCAGGTAAACGCCTGGGAGGGCTGCATTATCGAGGTCCGCGCCGGCGAAGGCCTGGGCCACGAATTTGGCCGCCGATGGGAACCCCGGCGTGTGGTCGTTTGCGGCCAGGTCGTTGTCGATGGTCTTGGGCACGTGGATGGCGCGCAGCCCATATCCCGCCCTCTTGGCCTCGACGCTCACGATCCGCACGGTGTCCGCGGAATCGTTGCCGCCGATGTATAGGAACGTCCCGATCCCATGTGCCTTCAAGACCTTGAAGATCTCCCGGCAATATTTGAGGTCCGGCTTGTCGCGGGTGGACCCCAGGGCCGAGCCGGGGGTCTCGGCCACCGCCTCGAGATGGGCTTCGCTCTCCCGGCTCAAATCCAGGAAATCCTCGTCGAGGATGCCTTTGACGCCAAAGCGCGCGCCGTAAACCGCGAGCGCCGCATCGCGCCCCCGGGCCGCGAGTACCGCCCCCACAAGCGACTGGTTGATGACCGCCGTGGGGCCGCCTCCCTGGGCGATCAAGAGCTTGCCGCGCAACATCGCTCAATCGTCCCCAGCCGCGCCGGTGCCCAAACCCGGGCGGCGGCAAAACCGGGCGCCTGCTGCGCCGGGGGCAAAGATTCCAATCCGGGGATGGGCTATCAAAGACTTGGCTCGTGGTCCGGGAATGGGCGGCGAGAGTACGATAGGAAGCAAGGCGCGCCAAAAGCTTTTTGGCCTGTGGAAAAACGGCCGCCGAAACCCCGATTCGCGCTATGTTTCGGCGCTTTTTTGCCCCTGCTCAAGCCGCGCGTAAACCATGGTTGCCGTGTGCCAAAGCCAATGACGCCGAACGAAGCGCCGCAGAAAAGGAATCTTGCCGTTTTCGCTTTCACACAATCCCAAAACAGCAGGGCTATGCACGCCATGAATAAGGTCCCCCAAATCACCCTCGCCTTTTGGGTGATGAAGATTTCCGCAACGACTCTGGGCGAAACGGCGGGAGACCTTTTGTCCATGACATTGAATGTGGGCTATGCGATCAGCACACTCATATTGATGGGAATGTTCATCGTCACTCTGGTGTCTCAGCTGGCATCGAAATCCTATCACCCGTTCCTTTATTGGGCCGTCATCCTCTCGACCAGCACCGCCGGAACGACGATGTCCGATTATATGGATCGCACGCTGGGGCTCGGTTACGTCACGGGCTCCTTGATCCTGATTACAATTTTGCTGTCCATTCTTGCCCTGTGGCGTTTCACTATCGGTTCCCTGTCCGTCAATAATATCCGCACCTTCAAAGTCGAGATGTTCTACTGGACGGCAATTTTGTTTTCAAACACGCTCGGAACGGCTTTCGGCGATTTCTTGGCCGATAGTTCGGGCCTCGGATTCGCAGGCGGCGCGCTTCTGATTGCAGGCGTGCTGGCGCTGATCGTTTTGGCCACGTTCTATTCGGAAATTTCCCGGACCCTGTTGTTTTGGGTGGCGTTCGTCCTGACCCGGCCCTTTGGCGCGACGATGGGGGATCTTCTGACGAAAACTCATGAGAAAGGCGGGCTTGGATTCGGTACCATCGGCTCGTCGTTGATCCTGGCCTCTATTCTTATCGGTTTGATTCTGATCACCACCAGGCACGGGAATGAACGGCAGCCGCAATGATGCCGACGCTGAAACTCATGAGCCGGGCATCACGGTCATCCGTGTCTGCCTGCGCATCGACGCGCAGGCGGCGGCCCGCAGCCGATACATCGTCTACCGGTCATGAGTCTGGAGCCTAGGAGCCAGGAATGAATACGATTGTCGTGTGCCAAATCCGATGACGCCTGACGGACTGGATGCGGGATTGGAGGAGGCCTTGCGCCTGCCGCGCGAGTCTTTGCGCGACCTGTGGAACGATTTCCGCCAGGACTTCAAATACCGGGTCTTGCCGTTCCGCGCCTTCTACCGCTTCCGCGCCTATTTTTACGCCCGCTCCCGCTATCCCGAGCTCAAGCTCATCAAGAATCTCGCGGACCGCGGCAAGATCGGCCTCGATGTCGGGGCCAATCTCGGGCTTTACACCTATTTCCTGGCGCGCGCCTGCCGTCATGTCTACGCCTTCGAGCCCAATCCCAATCCGCTGCGGGCGCTCCGCGCCGTGGCCGATGCCAATGTCACGGTGCTCGCCGTGGCCCTAAGCGATAAATCGGGCGAGGCCGATCTCGCGATCCCCAGGGGCCGGCGCGGCTGGTCCAACAATGGCGCCACCATTTCCCACGGCTTTCCCGGGCGCAGCCTCACCCTCAAGGTTCCCTGCCGCCGGATCGACGATCTCGGGTTGGACGGCATCGGCATCATCAAGGTCGACGTCGAGGGCTTTGAAAAAGAAGTGCTCTTGGGCGCGCGCGAAACGCTGAAGCGCGACCGGCCCGTCCTGCTGGTCGAAAACGAGATCGCCCACGTCGGCGGCAAATTCGCCGAGGTGTTCGAGTTGCTGGCAAGCTTGGGTTACCGGGGATTTTTCCTCGACGCCGGCGTGCTCCGGACGCTCAGCCACTTCTCCGTCCACGACCACCAGGTTGAACCCTTGAAGCCCGGTGGCGATCGCCGCCGCTACGTGCGGAATTTCATTTTTCTGCCGGGGTAGGGCTTGGAACGTCCATCGTTTCCGGAACGGCAAGCCGGAAACACGCTTGAGCCGGTTTCCCGGATCACTCTATCTTCATATCAGGGGCGGCGTTGCCCTCTCATTGACGGAGGCATTCATGCGCACGGCATCGATAGTTTTGGCTTTGGGTATTTTGGCGTTCACGGGGTTTCAGGCCTGGGCCGATACGCCCCACACCGCCACCGTCCGCGCGAAATCGCTGGAAGAGGCGAAAGGGCCGGCCGCCGACCGCTGCGGCGAACTCGGCAAACGGGCCGTATTCATGTATTCGGAGCCCGATCCGCAGAATGCGGGGATGATGATTTTCTACTTCGCCTGCAAGTAGGAGCGCGCGGACCCGGCTCGGCGCCGTCTTAATTCTACGACGGCTCCGCCATGCCGGGATGGAATTGCAACGCAACGCCGTTCATGCAGTAACGCAAGCCCGTGGGCTGCGGGCCGTCGTCGAACACGTGGCCCAGGTGCCCGCCGCAGCGGGCGCAGCGCACCTCCTCGCGGCGGATGCCCAGCGACGTGTCGCCGTTCACGAGCACGCGGTTGGCCTGCAGCGGCTGCCAGAAGCTCGGCCAGCCCGTGCCCGAGTCGAACTTGGTCCGGGACGAGAACAGGTCGAGCCCGCAGCCGGCGCAGGCGAACGTGCCGCGGCGGTGCTCGTTCCACCAGCGGCCGGTGAACGCGATCTCGGTC
>JBGQJC010000060.1:0-7622 GCA_041498815.1 Alphaproteobacteria bacterium | reverse complement strand
GCCCGTAATCGAGAACGCCACCGTGCTGGTGGAATCCGCATCGGTCGCGGTGGCCGTGTAGACCACGTTCGCGGTCGCCGTGTTCTCGTCCTCGTTGGCCGTGGCGGCGGAGGTGATCACGGGCGCGTTGTCGTTCAGGTTGTTGACCGTGATGGCGACGATCTTGGTAGTGTCATGCGCGACATTGCCGTCGTGGGCGGTAACCGTGATGTCGTAGACGTTGTTGCCGCCGTTGTCCGTCGGCGCCTCATGATCGGGCGAGCTCAGGAACCGCACCTGGCCGGTGGCCGCGTCGATGGTGAACGCCCCCGCATCCGTGCCGCCGAGCGAGAACGTCACCGTGTCGCCGTCGGCGTCGGTCGCCGTCGCCGTGTAGACCACGTTCCCGGTCGCCGTGTTCTCGTTCTCGTTGGCCGTGGCGGCGGAGGTGATCAGCGGCGAGTTGTCGTTCAGGTTGTTGACCGTGATCGCCACGTCCTTGGTCGTGTCGTTCAGCCCGTCATTGGCGTGGACCGTGATGTCGTAGACGTTGTTGTGGCCGTTGTCGGCCGGCAGCTCGTGATCGGGCGAGGTCAGGAACCGCACCTGGCCGGTGGTGGAGTTGATGGTGAACAGCGCCGCGTCGGTGCCCGTAATCGAGAACGTAACCGTGCTGATGGCATCCGCATCGGTCGCGTTGGCGTCGTAGACCACGTTCGAGGTCGCCGTGTTCTCGTCCTCGTTGGCCGTGGTGGCGGAGGTGATCACTGGCGCGAAGTTGTTAGGAACAAATAGAATGTCGTTGGCGTCGAGCGGGATGTTGCCGTTCAGAATGATATGCAGGTCGCCCGCGCCGAACACACCGTTGCCGCTGGTGTCGACAAAGACGTTGGTAATGGCACTGGCACCAGACCCGGTATGGGTAGCCCAGACGCCGTTGACCGCGGGCACGCCGCCGCTCCAGACGAGCGGGCCACCAACGTGCGCGAGCAACGAGAAATCGAGCCTGTCGGTTCCGTGGACAAAATCGGTGATCGTGTCGGAGAGGTGAGATTCAGAGGCATTCAGGTAGACGAACCTGTCCGCGGCCGCGCCGCCCGTGAGCAAGTCATTGCCCGCCCCGCCGTAAAGCGTGTCGTTGCCCGCCCCGCCCAAGAGCGTGTCGTTGCCGTCGCCGCCCACGAGCGAATCATTGCCGTCGCCGCCCGAGAGCGAATCATTGCCGGCGCCGCCGGACAGCGTGTCGTTGCCCAACCCGCCCAGGAGCGTGTCGTTGCCGGCATCGCCCGAGATCGAATCGTTGCCATCGTCACCGGAAAGAGAATCATTTCCGACTCCGCCGGACAGCGTGTCGTTGCCCGCACCGCCGAAAAGTGTGTCGTTGCCGGTGTCGCCGAGAAGCGAATCGTTGCCGCCGCCGCCAAGCACCAAGTCGTTCCCGGCACCGCCGGTAATGGTGTCTGCGCCCGCCGAGCCGGTGATGGTGTCGTTGCCGAGGCCACCGTCGATGAGCTCGATGCTTATTAGCTGCGTTGTAGATAAATCAAAAAAGTTATTGCTTGAGTTGCCGGCGATGGTGTCGTTTCCGGCACCGCCGTCGATAACCTCGATCCCCGAAAACGCGCCCAGGCCGATCAGGTCGTTACCGATCGACCCGGATATCGTGTCGTTGCCGTCACCGCCGATGACCGTGTCGAATCCGCCCAACAGTCCCGCATAGAGAAAGAGGTCATCGCCGCCCAATCCGTTGAGAGTGTCGTCCCCGCCATTGCCGGTGATCGAGTCCGCGGCAACGGTTCCGACGAGATTATTCGCGCTGCTATTTCCAGTGATGACGGCCATGATCGTCTCCCAGCGGATTGGTGTCGATTCGCCCCATGCCCACTTGCCTCAACGGTTTTCAGGACAGCCCGGTCGCCGCGGCGTTATTAGAAAGACTCCAGCCTCGATGGGATCGCAGGCCACGGCCGCACCTGCCCCGGCCCTAATGGGCCGGCGTGCGGACAACGAAGCCTGCGAAACTTAATTTCCCTGGCCGGCGGTCCCGGTTACCCCCGCAAACCCCTTTCACGCAGCCCTGCTCAAGCCCCTGTCTAAAATTTTTACTAATTTTTCACGATTTCTTAATCTGCTGTTAAGGATGCAACCTTAGCAAGAGCATCGAGCCCTCGTTCCTATATACCGGGGTGTGAGCCCCCGCATAATTTCCTTAACCATGGTTTCTTAAAATGCGCGGGAGATCAGGCGATTCTGGCTTTGCCCCGGCCCCGAAGCAGGCCCGCCCAAGGGGTGAACGGCCAACAAAATCCCCGGCTAAGGCCCGGTCCAATTCCCCGGACCCTGACCGCTCGGCTTGCTTCTACCGAAAGCTGCTTTGAGGAGCCTGACACTCTATCCATAGGATGATGGCCGAGATGACGAAGCCGCCTTCAGAAACGACCAAGACGATGAGCCTGCCGGAAGCGATCCGGCAGGCGGCCGAGCTGCACCGGCAAGGCCGGCTGACGGAAGCGGAAAACGTCTATGCGGCGATTCTCAAGGCAAAGCCCGACGATTTCGACGCGTTGCATCTGCTGGGCGTCCTCAAACAGCAACGGGGCGAATCCGGCGAAGCGCTGCGTTTGATTTCTGCGGCGCTGAAGGTGAAGCCCGATGTCCCGGAAGCCCTGTCGAACTTCGGTCTCGTTCTCAACACTTTGAACCGTCACGAGGAAGCCTTGGCCAGTTTCGACCGGGCCGTGGCGATCCGCCCCGATCACGCCGAGGCGTTTTACCACCGTGGCAACGCGCTGCGGGCGTTGAACCGTCATGAAGAGGCTCTCGCCAGTTACGACCAAGCGCTTGCCATCCGGGCCGACCACGCCGAGGCGCTGTACAACCGCGGGTCGGTGTTGGGGACACTGAAGCGTCACGAGGAGGCGCTGGCCAGCTACGACCGTGCCTTGGCGATCAAGCCCGACTACGCCGAGGCGGTTTACAATCGCGGCAACATGCTGCATGCGCTGGAACGGCACGAGGAAGCACTGGCCAGCTATGACCGGGCGCTCGCGACCCGGCCCGACCATGCGGAGGCGCTGAACAATCGCGGTGCCGTTTTGGGGGCACTGGACCGCTATGAGGAAGCGCTGGTCAGCTTTGACTTGGCGCTTGCCATCCGGCCCGACTATGCCGAGGCGCTCAACAATCGCGGCAGCGCGTTGCACGCGCTGAAGCGCGATGAGGAGGCTCTGGACAGTTTTGAGCAGGCCCTGGCGGTGAAGCCGGACTATTTCGAGGCGCTGAATAATCGCGCCAACGTATTGCAGGCGCTGAACCGCCGCGAGGAGGCCCTGGCCAGCTACGACCGGGCCTTAGCCATCCGGCCCGACGATGCCGACGCGCTCAGCAATCGTGGCAATGTTTTGCGGGGGCTGAAGCGTCACAAGGACGCGCTGGTCAGCATCGAGCAAGCCCTGGCCATCCGGCCCGACTTTGCCGAAGCATTGTACAACCACGGCACGGTGTTGGGGCTACTGAAGCGTTACGAGGAGGCAACTGCCGGTCTCGAGCGTGCACTCGATATCAACCCTGATCTCAAATATCTGAAAGGAAGAATCCTTCATTCGAAAATGCATTGCTGTCTATGGGATAAGTTCGAGCCAACCGCAGCCCGGCTCGCACACGAAGTGCAGGCGGGTGAGCACACTGCCACACCCTTTGAATTTCTAACCGTCTCCGAATCCGCGAGCGATCAACTCAAGTGTTCGCAGATCTGGGCCCAAGACAGATACCCGCTCTCATCGCGACCCGTCTGGCAGGGAGAAATATACCGCCATGACAAGATCCGGATTGCTTACCTCTCGGCCGATTATCATGACCACGCCACGGCGTATTTGATGGCGGGACTCTTCGAACTGCACGACAGGAAGCGCTTCGAGACCATTGCCGTTTCCTTCGGTGCAGACAGCCGGGGCGACATGCGAACACGACTTAAGCCGGCGTTCGGCCGCTTCATCGACGTTAGCCAGAAGAGCGACCGGGGAGTGGCGGAAATGCTGCGGGAACTCGAGGTCGACATCGCGGTCGATCTCAAGGGATTTACGGGGGATTCGCGCACCGGGATATTCGCGCTGCGCGCCGCCCCGATCCAGGTCAACTACCTGGGCTACCCCGGCACGATGGGCGCAGACTACATCGACTATATCATTGCCGATCGATGGGTTATCCCCGAGGAGCAACACGAATACTATGCGGAAAAAGTCGTCTATCTACCGGAGAGTTATCAGGTGAACGACTCGAAGCGGCCTATCGCCGAGCATACACCTTCCCGGGCGAAGTTGGGGCTACCCGAGAAGGGGTTCGTGTTCTGCTCGTTCAACAACAATTACAAAATTACGCCGCTTGTGTTCGACATCTGGATGCGCCTGCTGCGCCAAGTCGAGGGCAGCGTGCTGTGGCTGTTGGAGGGCAACGCGGCGGTCGTCCGCAATCTGAAGCGCGAGGCGGAAAAACGCGGCATTGCCCCGGAGCGGCTGGTTTTTGCTACCCGTGTGAAACTGGCAGATCACCTGGCACGGCATCGCCTCGCGGATTTGTTCCTCGATACGCTTCCCTGTAATGCCCACACGACGGCGAGCGATGCGCTGTGGGCGGGACTTCCGGTCGTAACTTGTCTTGGCGCCACTTTTGCCGGACGGGTGGCGGGAAGCCTATTGAATGCCGTAGGGCTGCCCGAGCTGATCGCGCACTCGCTCAAGGAATACGAGGCCCTGGCGCTGAAATTGGCGCGGGATAAAAAGGCGCTTGCCAAGATCAGGTCGAAGCTGGCGCGCAACCGCAAGACCTGCCCGCTCTTCGATACGGACCGGTTCCGCCGTCACATCGAGGCGGCTTACACCACGATGTGGGAACGCTATCAGCGGGGAGAGCCGCCCGTAAGTTTCGCCGTGGCCCAAATTCGGAAGTAAGCCGCCCATTTTATCGCCGCGCCGCGGCCGGTGCCTCGGGGCACCCTCGATTTCGAACACTTTTTTTTAGCGGCCGCAGACCCCCGCATTCACTCCGAAGTGCTGCGCCGCGGTACGGTCCGATCGTGCGCGGCGGCGATCACATCGACTTTGGACGTCCCTATCCCTGGCTGCCGCCAACAATGCACGAGATTCTGCGGGATCCCGGCGTCGTGGCCGCGAAATGGCGAATGGCATTCGCTTGGCGGCGCGTCGTACTCGAGGAAGGCGGCACCGCCTGGCTCCGCCGCGTTTGGCGCAAAAACGCGGGCGTCTGGCCGCCGCGGTACGTTTTCACGGCACGCCCGCCAAAGCCCGGGCCCGCCGGAACCCGGCGGCTGGAACTGGCGGAGGGGACAGGATTCGAACCTGCGAAGCGTCCTTTCGGCGCTTAACGGTTTAGCAAACCGCCGCCTTCGACCTCTCGGCCACCCCTCCGTTACGGCGCATCAAGCGGGTTCTACCGGCGCCCGCGCCGCAATGTCAACGCCGCCCGCTCGGGTTCCCTATTGCAAGTGCCGGAAAACCTCGGGCAAGCGCTTGCTAATTGAGGCTCCAGCTGCGGAAGGTATCCTTCATCTCGACCAGGGCTTCGCCCACTTCCTCGGGGTCGAAGCGCGTGTCCTTGGACACGGCGTGGTAGCGGTCGCGGGCATCCACGAACCGGGACCAGCGTTCGGCATCGTCGAGCGCCCCGTTGGCGCGGCGTTGTCTTCCCAAACCGCGCAGCCCACGCTCGACATCGACCAGCACGGAGCGAAGCTGTTTCGCGAGCTCGCGCTCGCCCGTGGCATAGGCGTGATTGAACGCGGCCAAAATCTTGTCGCTCAGGCGCCGGTCGTATTCCGGGACGCCCAAATGCCGCTCGATCACGGCCAGGAAGGCCTGATCGGTGACGTGGTCCTGCCTCATGGTTTCCTCCGCAGGCCGGATGCGAAGGAAACGCTAAAGGGCCTTGCTTAAGAACTCCTGAACGCCCGCGGCTGGCCCGGGCTTAGGACGAAAGCTTCTTTTTGAGGAGCTCGTTGACCAGGGCGGGGTTGGCCTTGCCGCCGGTTGCGCGCATCACCTGGCCGACGAAAAAGCCGAACAGCTTGTCCTTTCCGCCCCGGTATTCCGCGACCTTGCCGGCATTGGATTTCAGGACCTCATCGATCGCGGCGGCGATCGCGCCGGGTTCGGAAACCTGGCGCAAACCCTTCTCCTCGACGATCGCCGAAGCGGTCTTGCCGGTTTCGAACATCTCATCAAACACATCTTTCAAGATCCGGCCGGAAATCACGCCGTCGATCTTGAGCGCATGTAAACCAGCTAGTCCTTGTGGTGAAATCGGAGACTTTTTTATGTCCAGGCTCGCCTTGTTTAAGCGACCAAAAAGCTCAGTAATGACTAAATTGGCGAACTCCATTGCAACTCGCTCTACAGGGATTCCAACCATACCTGCCAATTCTCTGAGCCCAGTTTCAAAATAATCCGCGATTTCCCTTTCGTTCACTAAGACACTTGCATTGTAGGTTGAAAGTCCGAAATCCCGCATGAACCGTTCTTTCTTGTCGTCGGGAAGCTCGGGGAGGGTTTGGCGGATTTTCTCGACCCAATCGGGATCGAGCGTGAGCGGCAAAAGATCGGGGTCCGGGAAATAACGGTAGTCGTGGGCGTATTCCTTGCTGCGCATGGGCCGCGTTTCGCCCTTCCCCGCATCGTACAGGCGGGTTTCCTGCGCGATCTTGCCGCCGCCCTCGATGACCTCGACTTGCCGGCGCGCCTCGTAATCGATGGCCTGCATCACGTACCGCACCGAATTCACGTTCTTGATCTCGCAGCGCGTGCCGAGCGCGCCACCCTGGCGCCGCACCGACACATTGGCGTCGCAGCGCAGGCTCCCCTCCTCCATGTTGCCGTCGCAGGTGCCCAGGTACCGGAGAATCGACCGGAGCTTGCGCAAATAGGCCCCCGCCTCCTCGGACGAGCGCAGATCGGGCTCCGAGACGATCTCCATGAGCGCGATCCCGCAGCGGTTGAGGTCTATATAAGAGAGTGATGGGTGCTGGTCGTGCAGGCTCTTGCCCGCGTCCTGCTCCAGGTGCAGCCGCGTGATCGCGACCGCGCGCGAGGCCCCGTCGGCCAAGTCCAGCGTAACAATCCCTTTACCGACGATGGGCTGGGTGAATTGCGAGATCTGATAGCCGGCCGGAAGATCGGGATAGAAGTAGTTCTTGCGGTCGAAGACCGAGGTCAGATTGATCTCGGCCTTCAGGCCCAATCCCGTTCGCACCGCCTGCTCCACGCAATATTCGTTGATCACGGGCAGCATTCCCGGCATCGCCGCGTCCACGAAGGACACCTGGGTATTGGGCTCCGCGCCGAAATCAGTCGCGGCACCCGAAAACAGCTTGGCCTTCGAGACCACCTGGGCGTGGACCTCGAGCCCGATCACGATTTCCCAGTCGCCGGTTTCGCCTTTGATCATGTCCCGTTCGAAGGTCTGTGCTTGAATTGCGCCGCCTCTTCGATCACGCCGCCCGCCCTCAAGACCGTCTCTTCGTCGAAAGGCTTGCCGATGAGCTGGAGCCCCAGCGGCAAGCCATCGGAGGAAAGCCCCACCGGCACCGACATGGCGGGCAGGCCAGCGAGACTCGCCGGCACCGTGAACACGTC
>JBGQJC010000059.1:0-7822 GCA_041498815.1 Alphaproteobacteria bacterium | reverse complement strand
GCTCCAGGCCTGCCACCGTCATCAAGAGGCTGGTCTTGCCCGATCCCGAGGGACCGACGAGACCAACCGATTCGCCCGCGGCGATGGCAAGATCTATCCCGCGCAGAATGTTGACCGGACCCCCCGCCCCCGCCAGAGTGAGATGCACATCCTCCATCCGGATCATCGGCGGTTTTTCGCAAGATGCGGTCATGAATTCCATTCGGCGCGCGGCGGGAATGAAGCGAAAAGGGACCCCGAAATCGGGGCGATCTCACCGATATGGTTTGCGCTTCGCCGTTGTCAACGCCGTAGCCGCGCTCGCCGCCTTCGCGGCATGGGCGGGAGATGCGCCCCGAATCGTCGTTCTCGGCGACAGCTTGAGCGCGGGATACGGGCTGCCACCCGGGCAGTCGTTCCCGGCACGGCTTCAGGGCGCGCTCGATGCGCGCGGCGTCAAGGGCGAAATCGTGAACGCGGGCGTGTCGGGCGATACCACGGCGGGCGGATTGGCGCGGCTCGATTGGGTTCTCAAGGACAAGCCCGACGCCGTGATTCTGGAACTCGGCGGCAACGACGCATTGCGCGCCCTCAACCCGGCGCAGACCTATGCCAATCTCGATCGGATCATGAGCCGGTTGGAAGCCGCGAAGATCCCGGTGCTTTTGGCCGGCATGAAGGCGCCGGCCAACTATGGCCGCGAGTATGGCGTCGAGTTCGAAGCGATGTATCCGCGCCTCGCAGAGCGGCATCACGCCGAGCTATATCCTTTTTTTCTCGACGGGGTAGCAAGCGATCCGGCGCTCAACCAAGCGGACCGGATTCACCCCAATGCGCAAGGTGTCGGCGTGATCGTGGACAAGATGCTCCCCTATGTCCTTCGGCTCATCGGCGCATCGGGATAGCGGCGAATGCCGGGGATCGAAATCGAAAGCGGGATGGCGAGCGAGACGGGCTTGCGCGCCCGCAATGAGGATTACGGTGCGATCGCCGTGCCGCGAATAGAGCGGATCATCGGGCGCGGAATCGTGGCGGTGGTGGCCGATGGAATCGGCGGGGCGCCGGGCGGGCGCGAAGCGGCCGAGATCGCGGTCGGGAAATTCATCGAAATGTACTACGCCGCGCCGGACTCGATGACGCCGGAGAAAGCGGCGCGCGAGGCGCTCAATGCGGCAAACGAGACGGTCTTCGATGCCGGACGCGCGAGCCCGGACCTGTTCGGCATGGGAACCACCCTGAGCGCGCTGGTCCTTTGCGGGGGCAAGGCGCGCACCGTGCACGTCGGGGATACGCGAATCTACCGGCTGCGGCGCGGCAAGCTTTCGCACCTGACCGAGGACCACAATCTTCACGCCCACGGGCTGTCCCACATTTTGACGCGGTCGGTCGGCACCTATGAACAAGCGGAGCCGGATTGCGTCGCTTATAACCTGGCTCTGCGGGACCGGTTCCTGTTGTGCACGGACGGCATCAGCGGCGTTCTCGCGGACAAGGAAATCGCGGCGGTTCTAGTGGGCGAGCCGGTTCCGGCACGAGCCGCGGAGAAGATCGCGGCCGAAGCGCTCAAGGCCGGAAGCGCCGATAACGTGACCGCCCTGGTTATCGACGTGACCGCCTGCCCTGCGCCCAAGAGGTGGTACGCCAAGCTTTCAAAGCCGAGGCGTTAGTGTAATATCGCCCGCGCGAACTCGATGGGGGCGCAATGATTCCGCGTTATAGCCGCCCGGAAATGGCGGCGATCTGGGAGCCGCAGGCAAAGTTCCAGATCTGGCTCGACATCGAAATCCACGCCTGCGATGCCCAAGCCGAACTGGGACTGATTCCCAAGGAAGCGGCCCGGCGGTTACGCGAGCGGGGACGTTTCGAGATCGCCCGCATCGACGAGATCGAGCGCGAGACCAAGCACGACGTCATCGCGTTTTTGACCAATGTCGCCGAACACGTCGGCGCAGAGGCGCGGTTCCTGCACCAGGGACTGACGTCTTCGGACGTGCTCGACACCTGTTTGGCCGTGCAGTTGACGCGGGCCAGCGACATGCTGCTGGCCGACGTCGATGCCGTGCTGGCGGCCCTCAAGCGCCGCGCTTTCGAGCACAAGGATACGGTGTGCGTGGGCAGGAGCCACGGGATCCACGCCGAGCCCACGACCTTCGGCCTCAAACTCGCCACGTTCTATGCCGAATTCGCCCGCGCCAAGGAACGGCTTGCGCGCGCCAGGAGCGAGGTCGCGACCTGCGCCATTTCGGGCGCGGTCGGTACTTTCGCCAACATTGACCCTTACGTCGAACAGTACGTCGCGCGCAAGCTTGGCCTTAGGGCGGAGCCGATTTCCACGCAAGTGATCCCGCGCGACCGGCATGCGATGTTCTTCGCGGTGCTCGCGGTGATCGCAAGCTCGATCGAGAGGCTGGCGACCGAGATCCGGCATCTGCAGCGCAGCGAGGTTCGCGAGGCCGAGGAATATTTCGCGCCGGGCCAGAAAGGTTCGAGCGCCATGCCGCACAAGCGCAACCCGGTGCTGTGCGAAAACCTCGTCGGGCTTGCGCGCGTTGTCCGCGGCTGTGTCATCCCCGCGCTCGAGAACGTGGCGCTTTGGCACGAGCGCGACATTTCCCACTCGGCGGTGGAACGGATTATCGCGCCCGATGCGACGATCGCGCTCGATTTCGCGCTCGCGCGGCTTGCCGACGTCGTGGACAAGCTTTTGGTCTATCCGGAGCGGATGCGCGAAAATCTCGAATCGTCGGGTGGACTCGTGTTCTCCCAGCAGGTGCTGCTGGCCTTGACCGGGAAGGGGCTGAGCCGCGAGGACGCGTACCAGATCGTCCAGCGCAACGCGCTTGCAGCCTTCGATGGCAAGGGCAGATTCCGCGATCTGCTCACGGCGGACAAGGACGTTTCAAAGCATCTGAGCAAGAAGGAGATCGACGTCCTGTTCGACGTTGGCCGTCATTTGAAGCACGTGGATACGATTTTCGGCCGCGTGTTCGGGTCGGCCTAGCCGCTTTCGGTCATCACTTCGGTCTTGGCGACTTCGAGCAGCCGGTCCATTTCCTTGCGGACGCGGTGTTGGCTGATGTCGAGGCCGTGCCCCGTCAGATCCTTCAGCACCTTTTGGAGGACATCGTCGTCGCCCGGTTTTTCGAAATCGGATTCGACGACTTCCCTGGCGTAGGCCGCGGCTTTGTCCTGGGGCAAACCCATGAGCCCGGCCGCCCACAGGCCGAGCAGTTTGTTGCGCCGCGCATTCACCTTGAAGACGATTTCCTGATCGTGCTGGTACTTCGCCTCGAAGGCTTTTTCCCGTTCGTTGAAGTTCGTCATCGGGCGGTCCCGTCCTCCTAGTCTGGGCGGTCATTTTGCCAGTGGTACCCGCGCCGGTCCACCCGTTGACGATATGGCGGCAAACCCCGGCCTTTGCTATCGAAGCGGTATGTGCACGGTCGTAATCCTTCGCCGGCCCGGCCACCGCTGGCCCCTCATTTTAGCCGCCAACCGCGACGAAATGGCGGACCGGGCCTGGATGCCGCCGGCCCGGCACTGGCCGGACCGCGAAGAGGTGGTGGCCGGGCTCGACCGGCTGGCCGGCGGGTCGTGGCTGGGCGTCAACGACCACGGCGTGGCGGCCGGGGTGTTGAACCGCGAAAGCTCGCTGGGGCCGGAGGCCGGCAAGCGCAGCCGCGGCGAGCTGGTGCTGGAGGCGCTCGACCACGCCGATGCCGCCGCCGCCGCCCGCGCGCTCGCCGATCTCGATGCCCGCAGCTACCGCTCCTTCAACCTGGTGGTCGCCGACAACAGCAGCGCCTTCTGGCTGCGCCACCTGGGCGAGGGGGCAAACGCGGCGATTCAGGTCCTTCCCGTCCCGCCCGGCGTCTCCATGATCACGGCCCTTGACCGCAACGATCCGGCCTCGGCGCGCATCCGGGCCTATCTGCCGCGCTTCGAGCGGGCAACGCCTCCCGACCCCGACGCGGCGACCCACTCGGCGGCTTGGGGCGATTGGGAGCGGCTTTTGGGAAGCCGGGTGTCGGAGGCGGCGATCGCGGCCACGGGCGAGGCCGGAGCTTTGGGCGCCATGACCATCGTGACGGACGGCGGCTTCGGCACGGTTTCAAGCTCGATCATAGCGCTTCCGGCGCCTTCTGTGCCGGTGCGCAAGCCCGTCTGGCGATTCGCCGCGGGGCGCCCGGGAGAGGCGCCGTTCGAGCCGGTTTCCCTTTGAAATCCCGAGGCTTGGGAAACGTTGTTTCGCGCCGCAACAATTGCTATATGAAGCCCATGACGGAGGTGCTTCCGGCGCGCTCCGAGGTAAGTTTTTTCCCCGCCCGGTGCGGCAATCCCCATGTCCCGACGCAGGCAGATTTACGAAGGCAAGGCCAAGGTGCTGTTCGAGGGGCCCGAGCCCGGCACCATCGTCCAGTATTTCAAGGATGACGCGACCGCGTTCAACGCCCAGAAGCGCGGCATCATCACCGGCAAGGGCGTCATCAACAACCGCATCTCGGAATATCTGATGCTGCGCCTGAACGGGATCGGCGTGGCGACGCATTTCGTGCGCCGCCTCAACATGCGCGAGCAGCTGGTGAAGGCGGTCGAGATCATCCCGGTCGAGGTGGTGGTGCGCAACGTCGCGGCCGGATCGCTGTCGAAGCGCCTCGGCATCGCCGAGGGCACGCCGCTGCCGCGCTCGATCGTCGAATATTATTACAAGTCCGACGAGCTCAACGACCCGATGGTGTCCGAAGAGCACATCACCGCCTTCAACTGGGCGAGCATTCAGGAGCTCGACGAGATGACCTCGACGGCGCTGCGGGTCAATGATTTCCTGACCGGACTGTTCCTGGGCGTCGGCCTGCGCCTCGTCGACTTCAAGTTGGAATTCGGGCGGCTGTGGGAAGAAGAGGACATGCGGATCATCGTCGCCGACGAAATCAGTCCCGATTCCTGCCGCCTGTGGGACATCAAGACCAATGAGAAGCTGGACAAGGACCGCTTCCGCCGCGACCTGGGCGGGGTCGAGGAGGCCTACCAAGAAGTGGCGCGCCGCTTGGGGATTCTGCCGGAGGGCGGCCCGCGCGACCTCAAGGGTCCGGAAATCATGCAGTGACCGCGCGTCTAAAGGCGGCCGGGCCCGCGCGATGAAAGCCCGCGTTCATATCACGCTCAAAGACGGGGTGCTGGACCCCCAGGGCAAGGCGATCGCCCATGCGCTGGAAACGCTCGGGTTTCGCGGGGTCGCCGGCGTGCGCCAGGGCAAATATCTCGAGATCGATCTCGAGGCGCGCGACGAAGCGGGTGCGCGCGACGAAGCGGACGCCATGTGCAACAAGCTTCTCGCCAACACCGTGATCGAGAATTATTCGATCGACATCGCCAAGTGAGGCGACCGGGATAAGGCCTGTGAAATCCGCAGTCGTCGTTTTCCCCGGTTCCAACTGCGACCGCGACGTGGCGGTGGCTTTGCACGCGGCAACCGGCCGGGCGCCGGCGATGGCGTGGCACCGGGACAGCCATTTGCCCGAAGCCGATCTGATTGTTTTGCCGGGCGGGTTTTCCTACGGCGATTACCTGCGTTGCGGCGCGATGGCGGCGCACTCGCCCGTGATGCGCGAGGTGGCGGCGCGGGCCAAGGCCGGGGTCGCGGTGCTGGGCATCTGCAACGGGTTCCAAATCCTGACCGAGGCCGGGATTCTCCCGGGCGCCTTGCTGCCCAACGGCAATCTGCAGTTTATCTGCCGCGAGGTCACGCTGAGAGTCGAGACCGCCAAAGGCGCGTTCACCTCGCACTACGCGCCGGGCCAAACGATCCGCGTGCCGATTGCCCATCGCGACGGGAATTATTTTGCCGACGAGCGGACCCTTGATACGCTCGAAGAGGAAGATCGCATCGCGTTCCGTTATTGCGGCGAGGACGGCGCGGTGAGCGAATCCGCGAACCCGAACGGCTCGATCCGCAACATCGCCGGGATCTTCAACAAGCGCGGCAATGTGCTGGGCCTCATGCCCCACCCGGAGCGGGCGTTCGATCCCGCGACGGGACGCACCGACGGCCGGGCGATGTTCGACGCCCTGATCGAGGCGCTTCATTGAGCGCCAACTCCGCCGCCATGGCCGCGATCACGCCCGACGTCGTCGCCCGCCACGGGCTGACCGCGGAGGAATATGCGCGGGCCTTGGCTATTCTGGGCCGCGAGCCCAATTTGACCGAGCTCGGCATCTTCTCGGTGATGTGGAGCGAGCATTGCTCCTACAAGTCGTCGAAGAAATGGCTGAAGACTTTGCCGACCGAGGCGCCGTGGGTCATCTGCGGGCCGGGCGAGAACGCGGGGGTGATCGACATCGGCGGCGGCAAGGCCGCGGTCTTCAAGATGGAAAGCCACAATCACCCCTCCTTCATCGAGCCGTACCAGGGGGCAGCTACCGGTGTCGGCGGGATCCTCCGCGATGTTTTCACCATGGGGGCGCGGCCCATCGCCAACATGAATGCGCTGCGCTTCGGAAGCCCGGATCATCCGAAAACCCGGCATCTGGTTGCCGGCGTGGTCGCCGGAATCGGCGGCTACGGCAATTGCGTCGGCGTGCCGACCTTGGGCGGCGAGACCGAGTTCCACCCCGCCTATAACGGCAATATTCTAGTCAATGCCATGACCGTGGGCCTGGCGGATGCCGATCGCATCTTCTATTCGAAGGCAGCGGGTGTCGGAAACCCGGTCGTCTACGTGGGATCGAAAACCGGGCGCGACGGCATCCATGGCGCGACCATGGCGTCCGCGGTGTTCGACGACGAATCGAAGGCCCTGCGCCCGACCGTGCAAGTCGGCGACCCATTCACCGAGAAGCTGCTGATCGAAGCCTGCCTCGAGCTGATGGCGACCGATGCGATCGTCTCGATCCAGGACATGGGTGCTGCGGGCCTGACCTCGTCTTCCTTCGAGATGGCGTCCAAAGGCGGGCTTGGCGTCGAGATGGATCTCGACCGGGTGCCGCTTCGCGAAACCGGCATGAGCGCCTACGAGATCATGCTTTCGGAAAGCCAGGAGCGGATGCTCATGGTATTGAAGCCGGGCCGCGAGGAAATTGCCCGCGCCGTCTTCGAGAAATGGGAACTCGATTTCGCCGTGATCGGCAGGCTTACCGATACCGGGCGGATGGTGGTGCGCCGCAACGTTCAGATCGTGGCCGATCTTCCGATTGCGCCGCTGGCGGCGGCCGCGCCCGAATACGACCGGCCGTGGACGCCGCCGCCAAAGCCGCGGGTGATCGAAGCGAGTTCGGTCCCGGCGCCGGACGACCCGGCGGGGGCGCTGTTGCGCATGATCTCGGGGCCCAATTTGTGCTCGCGGCGTTGGATCTGGGAACAATACGACCACATGG
Organism: Alphaproteobacteria bacterium; assembly: GCA_041498815.1. GTDB lineage: Bacteria > Pseudomonadota > Alphaproteobacteria > DATDPM01 > DATDPM01 > DATDPM01. Next base: position 469 of record JBGQJC010000059.1, on the reverse strand, counting down.
TCATGGGCGATACGGTGCAGCGCCCGGGCGGCGACGCGGCGGTGGTGCGCATCCACGGCACCAACCGAGGCCTCGCGATCGCGACCGATTGCACGCCGCGCTACTGCTTCGCGGACCCCAGGATGGGCGGCGCACAAGCCGTCGCCGAAGTGTGGCGGAACCTGACCGCGGCCGGCGCCAAGCCGCTTGCGATCACCGACAACCTCAATTTCGGAAGCCCGGAGCGGCCCGAGATCATGGGGCAGTTCGTGGAATGCGTCGCCGGCATCGGGGAAGCCTGCCGGGCGCTCGATTTCCCGGTCGTGTCCGGCAATGTCTCGCTTTACAACGAGACCAGCGGCATTGCGATTCTGCCGACGCCCGCAATCGGCGGCGTGGGTCTGATCGAAGACTTGGGACGCACGGCCACGCCCGCATTCAAGCGCGACGGCGAGATCATCATCCTGATCGGCGAGACGCGCGGGCATCT
>JBGQJC010000058.1:0-7854 GCA_041498815.1 Alphaproteobacteria bacterium | reverse complement strand
GTGGCTTTCATGCCCATGAGGCGTGCGTTCAGGCGATCCTGCATGTAATGGACGAGCTTGCCGTCTTCGATCAGCGTCGTGCAGGAGCTGGGCGTGCCTTCATCATCCACGGTGAGCGAGCCGCGCCGGTCGGGAAGCGTCCCGTCGTCCACCACGGTGACGCCCGGCGATGCGATGCGCTCGTTCATCAGCCCGGAGAAGACCGAGGTTTTCTTGCGGTTGAAGTCGCCCTCGAGCCCGTGGCCTATCGCTTCGTGGAGCAGGATCCCCGGCCAACCGGGGCCCAGCACCACCGGCATTTCACCCGCCGGCGCTGCCACCGACTCGAGATTGACCAATGCCTGGCGCAACGCTTCGTCCACCGAGGCCTTCCAGCTGCCGGCGTCCAGAAATCCGTCATAGTTGACGCGCCCGCCCGAGCCGAAACTCCCCGATTCCATGCGCCCGTCTTTTTCGACGATGACCTGGACGTTGAGGCGCACGAGCGGCCGGATGTCGCCGACCTCGGCCCCGTCCGGCCGGATGATCTTGACCGCCTGCCAGGAGCCGGTGAGCGAGGCCGAAACCTGGCACACGCGGGGGTCCTTGGCGCGGGCATACGAGTCGATCTCGGAAAGCAACGCGACCTTGGCGGCGAATTCCACGCCGTTCAGCGGATTGTCGTCGGTATAGAGATTCCGGTTGGTGCCTTGGGGCGGCAGGGCGAGCGTGCCGCCCCGCCCCGAGCGCACCGATTTCACGGTTTCGGCCGCGCGCGCGATCGCCTCGATGCTCAACTCCGAAGCGTGGGCGAGCCCCGTCGTTTCGCCCGTGACCGCGCGCAGCCCGAATCCCTGGCTGGCATCGAAACTCGCGTTTTTGAGGTGGCCGTCGTCGAAGGTGAGGCTTTCCGACTGGCGGTATTCGAGGAACAGCTCGCCGTCATCGGCGCCCTTGACCGCGTCGTTCACCAACTCCACGACCCGGCCGCGCTCCAGCCCGGCGCGCTCGAAGAACAATTTCTCGGTTGCGGCGAAATCCGCCATCGCGTCGTCTCCCTCGCACCACTCGCCACCAGCATATGGGAAGACCAAGGCCCCGATGCGAGGGCTCGCGCTGCGCTCACGATCCCGCTAAAGCCTTGACGCTGCGGCCTTATGCCGCAGCGATGCAAGCCGAATTCGGCGTCCCGGGGCGATCGGGGCACAAGCCCCGGCTGAAGTCCCAAGCCCGCCCCATGTGCCGAGGGTGCGCGGGCCTTAAACCGGCCCGGGCGCTTGGCCCGATTCCGGCCCACCTCGACGGTCGATGAGGTTGAGGCGGGGGGCGGGTTGTGTATATGTTTCGGATTCTAAGTCCAGGGGCCGGGGTCAAAAGAAGAAGCGCTGCGGCCGTTACCGGCGGATCGAGAGACGGGGGGATGCCGCGGGCTCGACCGCCATCCGCGGTAAATTGATAGGGGCTGAAATAAGATGATTCGAAAAGCAGCTTTGGCTGTCGCATTGGGATTTGCCGCCCTCGTGCCCGGCGTAGTCTGGGCCGACCAAATTGTCACCGTGCCGCAGCCCTGGCAGATGAATCTGCAGCCGCCGGCGACACCGGTCATGGAGCAGATCGTCACCTTCCACACCAACCTGCTTTACGTCATCACCGCGATCACGCTCTTCGTTCTCGCCCTTCTCCTCTACATCATGTTCCGCTTCAACGCGAAGGCGAACCCGACGCCGACCAAGACCTCGCACAATACGGTGCTCGAGATTTTGTGGACGGTGGTGCCGATCATCATCCTGGTCGGAATCGCAATCCCGTCGTTTAAGCTGCTGTTCTTCACGGGCCGTGTGCCGCCGGACGCGGCGATGACCCTCAAGGTCACCGGCCACCAATGGTATTGGAGCTATGTCTATCCCGATCAGGGCGGCTTCGGCTTCGATTCCATCATCAAATGCCGGACCGACGAGGAATGCGCGGGTTACGCGGACGCGAGTGGAAAGGTGCCGTTGCGTCTGCTTGACGTGGACAACCGGATTGTGTTGCCGGTCGGAACCATCATCCGGGTCCAGATCACCGGCGATGACGTCATCCACAGCTGGGCGGTGCCCTCGTTCGGCGTCAAGACCGACGCCGTGCCGGGAAGGCTCCAGGAGACCTGGATCGAGATCGAGCACGAGGGGCTTTATTACGGCCAGTGCTCGGAACTGTGCGGCGTCGATCACGGCTTCATGCCGATCACGGTCGAGGCGGTTTCGAAACAGGCCTTCGAAGACTGGGTGAAAAAGGCCCAGGTGCAATTCAAAGCCGAAAACCCGCGCGGGCCCAAAGAGGTCGCGCAGGCGCAAACCCGCTAACAAAAGAATTTTGGAATAGGGTCTCGAGCAATGAGCTACTTCAAATCCGACGCGCACGCCGGCCATCCAACGGGTTGGAAGCGGTGGTTGTATTCCACCAACCACAAGGACATCGGCACCATGTACTTGATCTTGGCCATCGCCGGCGGGCTCTTGGGCGGCGTCATGTCCATGATCATCCGCGCGGAGCTCATGCGGCCGGGCCTTCAGTACATCCACGACAGCCAATTCTACAACGTGGTGCTCTCCGCCCACGGGTTGCTGATGGTGTTCTTCATGGTTATGCCGGGCTTCATCGGCGGGTTCGGCAACTGGTTCGTGCCGCTCATGATCGGGGCCCCGGACATGGCCTTCCCGCGCATGAACAACATCAGCTTCTGGCTCCTCATCCCGTCGATCACCCTGCTCTTGGCCTCGGCGTTCACCGATCAGGGGCCGGGCGTGGGTTGGACCGTTTACGCGCCGCTGTCCACCACGGGTCATCCGGGTGCGGCGGTCGACATGGTGATCTTCAGTCTGCATCTGGCCGGCGCCTCTTCGATCATGGGCGCGATCAATTTCATCACCACCATCTTCAATATGCGCGCGCCGGGAATGACTTTGCACAAGATGCCGCTTTTCGTGTGGTCCATCTTGGTTACGGCCTTCCTCTTGCTGCTGTCGCTGCCGGTGCTGGCGGGCGCGATCACCATGCTTTTGACCGACCGCAACTTCGGCACCTCGTTCTTCTCGGCGCCGGGCGGCGGCGATCCCGTGCTCTATCAGCATCTGTTCTGGTTCTTCGGCCACCCGGAAGTTTACATCCTCATTCTTCCCGGCTTTGGCATTGTCAGCCAGGTGGTTTCCACCTTTTCTAAGAAGCCGGTGTTCGGCTATCTCGGCATGGCCTATGCGATGGTGGCGATCGGCGGCATCGGCTTCGTGGTGTGGGCGCACCATATGTACGTGGCCGGAATCAGCGTCGATACGCGGGCCTATTTCACCGCCGCGACGATGGTGATCGCGGTGCCGACCGGCATCAAGATCTTCAGCTGGATCGCGACCATGTGGGGCGGCTCGATCGAATTCAAGACCCCCATGCTGTTCGCGCTCGGATTCATCTTCTTGTTCACGCTCGGCGGCGTCACCGGCGTGGTGCTGTCGAACGCCGGCGTCGATACGGTGCTCCACGACACTTATTACGTCGTCGGCCATTTCCATTACACGATGTCGATGGGAGCCCTCTTCTCGATCTTCGCCGGCTTCTATTACTGGCTTGGCAAGATGTCGGGACGGCAATATCCGGAAACCCTCGGGAAGATCCATTTCTGGATGATGTTCATCGGTGTGAATTTGACGTTCTTCCCGATGCATTTCTTAGGCCTTGCCGGCATGCCGCGGCGCATCCCCGATTATCCGGATGCGTTTGCGGGCTGGAACATGGTGGCATCCGTCGGCTCCTATATCTCCGCCGCGGGGATGCTCTTGTTCCTGTTCATCCTCTTCCGCACCTTCGCCGCCGGCACCAAGGTTCCGGCAAATCCCTGGGGTCCCGGCGCGACCACGCTGGAATGGCAGCTGCCTTCGCCGCCGCCCTTCCATACCTATGAGGAACTGCCGCAGATTAGGTAGCGCAGGCGGGCGGCTCAGAATGGAGGCGGCGTGACCGGCACCTCGACCGACATCATCGAAAAGGCGGGCGCGCCCGCCTACGAGCCTGCGCTCGGCGATTATTTGATCCTGCTGAAACCGCGGGTCATGTCGCTCGTGGTATTCACCGGGTTCGCCGGGCTGATGATCGCCCCGGGGCACATTCATCCGCTGTTTGCCGCGATTGCGGTGCTGTGCATTGCCGTCGGAGCCGGGGCCTCGGGCGCCATCAACATGTGGTACGAGCGCGATATCGACGCGCGTATGGTGAGAACCGCGGCGCGGCCACTCCCTTCCGGGCGGATCACGCCCGGCAATGCACTCGGATTCGGGGTGGTGCTGGCGGTCGCCTCCGTCATCGTCATGGCGCTTACCGTCAACCACGTGGCGGCGGCGCTTTTGGCCGCGACCATCTGCTTTTATGTTTTCGTCTATACCATCTGGCTCAAGCGCCGCACGCCGCAGAACATCGTGATCGGCGGGGCGGCAGGCGCACTCCCGCCCATGATCGGCTGGGCCGCGGTGACCGGTGACGTGACGCTCGCCTCGCTTGCGCTCTTCGCCATCATCTTCCTGTGGACGCCGCCCCATTTCTGGGCGCTCTCGCTCTTTTGCACCGCCGATTACGCCAAGGTCGGCGTCCCCATGCTTCCCGTGGTGGCGGGGAAACGCGAGACCAAGAAGCAGATCCTGATCTACACCGCGCTCCTGATTCCAGTGACGCTCGCCCCTTATTTTCTCAAGACCTCGGGCGCGCTCTACGGCGCTTGCGCGCTCTTGCTCGGCCTCGTCTTCTTGGGCCTGGCGCTACGGGTTTGGTTCGATGATCGGGACCAGAGCGCGAAACAGCTTTTCGGATTCTCGATCCTCTATCTATTCCTGATCTTCGTAGCACTCATCGCGGACAATATTGCGCTTAGGGTGCTGGCATGACCGGAAGCGCCAAAGGTGCTGGCGAGATGGGAAAGCGCCAGCGGGTCAAGAACTGGGCGATGCTCGTCGTCTTGGCCGGGCTCGCGATCCTGTTTTATTTCGTCACCGTCGTGAAATTCGGAGCCGGAAGCCAATGAGTGCCAGCTTACGCCGGCGGAAATTTGGCACCGTCGCGGTGCTGCTCCTCATGCTTTCGGGCATGGTGGGCCTGACCGCGGCGAGCGTGCCGCTCTATCGCCTGTTCTGCCGGGTCACCGGCTATCAGGGCACGACCAGGGTCGCGGCCCAAGCGCCGGATCGGACCCTGGACCGGGCCGTGACGGTGCGGTTCAATGCCGATGTGAGTCCGGATTTGGCCTGGACGTTCACGGCGCCGGAGCCGATGAAGCTGAGGCTCGGCGAACGGGGGCTTGCCCTGTTCAAGGCGCGCAACGATTCGAGCGCGCCCATCACCGGAACGGCGGTCTTCAACGTGACGCCGGACCAGGCCGGGCGCTATTTCGATAAGATCGCGTGTTTCTGTTTCAAGCAGCAGACGCTGGCCGCCGGCCAAGAAGCGGAATTGCCGGTTTCCTTTTTCGTCGATCCCGCGATCGCCGAGGACAGGGACGCGGGCGAAATCCACACCATCACCCTTTCCTACACCTTCTTCCCCGCGCCCACCCAATCCTCGGCGCGCAGCCAGGAAGACGGCGCCGGGACGGTGAACTGAAACCGATTGGGGCACCGAATTTTTCGAACCGAAGATTGCCATCGTCCAAATTCGATAAGAAGAGAGAGACACCATGGCCGGACACGCCGCGAAACATCCCTATCATTTAGTCAATCCCAGCCCCTGGCCGGCGGTCGGCGCCGTCGCCGCGGCGTTTTTGACCTTCGGGCTCGTGCGCCTCATGCACGAACACAGCTATGTGCTGTTCTTCGCCGGCGTCGCCTTGCTGCTGTTGACCATGGCGGGCTGGTGGCGGGACGTGGTGCGCGAGGCACAGGGCGGCGACCACTCGCCGGTGGTGCAACTGGGCCTGCGCTACGGCATGGTGTTGTTCATCGCCTCCGAGGTGATGTTTTTCGCCGCCTGGTTCTGGGCCTATTTCGACGCCAGCCTTTACCCGGGAAGTGCGACCAGCGCCGAAATGATCGGCCGCACCGCGGCCTTGGGCGGGGTGTGGCCGCCGGTGAACCTTCAGGGGCGGACGTTCGATCCCTGGGACATCCCCTTCCTCAACACCATCATCCTCTTGAGCTCGGGCGTCACGGTGACCTGGGCGCACCATGCCTTGCGGGAAGGCAACCGCAAGCACCTGATCTACGGGCTTGCGGTGACGATCTTGCTCGGCGTCTCGTTCACCAGCCTGCAAGCCTTCGAATACATCCACGCCCGCTTCAACTTCAACGAGGGCATCTACGCCTCGACCTTCTACATGGCGACCGGATTCCACGGCGCCCATGTGATCATCGGCTCGATCTTCCTCACCGTCTGCCTGTGCCGGGCCTGGATCGGCCAATTCACGCCGACCCATCATTTCGGCTTCGAGGCCGCGGCCTGGTATTGGCATTTCGTGGACGTGGTGTGGCTGTTCCTGTTCACTTTCGTCTATTGGCGGCCGTTCTTCTCATGAGAGGGCGCGGCCCCGGGGCCCGCTGATGACAAGCGGCGCGGCGCCGGTTCCGGTGCTTCGCGCCGCGCTCGGCGGCCGCTGCCCGCGCTGCGGCAAGGGCCGGCTTTACGCGAAGTTTCTCGACGTCGCCGAGGCTTGCGAATCCTGCGGGCTCAATTTGAGCGCGCAGGACAGCGGCGACGGCCCGGCGGTCTTCGTGATCCTCATTCTCGGATTTTTCATCGTCGGACTCGCGCTTTGGACCGAGATGACCTATGCCCCGCCCCTGTGGGTGCACGCGCTCATCTGGCCGCCCCTGATCCTCGCGTTGTCGTTCTTCATGCTGCGGTTTCTCAAGTCCCTGTTGATCGCGCTCCAGTTCAAGCACCGTGCGCAGGATTATGACGAGCCCGGCTAAGGGATTCGAATTCCGCCTCGGGCGGTTCCGTTTTCGCCCGACGCTGGGCCCCACCCTCTTTACGATACCGGCGTTGATGGTCTTGCTGGGACTGGGAACCTGGCAGGTCGAGCGCTGGCAATGGAAACAGGCGTTGATCGCCGAGCGCGAGGCCCGCGTGAGCGCGCCGGCAATCGCGGTGCCATTGGATTCCGATATCGCCGGTCTCGAATTCCGGCGGGTCAAAGTCACCGGGCATTTCCTGCACGATCGCGAAATGTATCTCGCCGCGCGCTCGCTCCAGGGGAACGCCGGATTCCATGTGGTGACACCGTTCATGGCTGAGGACGGAATCATGGTGCTGGTGGACCGCGGCTGGATTCCCCTCGATCGCAAAGAGCCGGCAACGCGGGCGGAAGGCGAAGTGCCGGGAACGGTGACGATCGAAGGATTGATCCGCCAAGGCGGCGTGCCGCGCTGGTTTCTTCCCGACAACAGCCCCGGCAAAAACGTCTGGTTCTACGTCGACATCGCGGCCATGGCGCTCCAGTCCGGGATTTCCACTGCGCGGCCCTTTTTCATCGAGGCGGGTGCTGTGGAAAACCCCGGCGGATATCCGATCGGCGGCCAAAGCCGGGTGGAGCTTCCCAACAACCATCTGCAATATGCCCTGACCTGGTATTCCTTCGCCCTGACCCTGGTGGTTATCTATCTTATTTATCATAGAGTTAAGCCGGAGTGACCGGGTGAAGGCCTATCCCCAGCTGGAGGCGCGCTTCAAACGGTTGACGGTGCTGCACGACGTCGACTCCATGCTCCACTGGGACATGTCGGCGATGATGCCTTTGGGCGCGGCAGCCGGGCGCGCCGAGCAGATGGCCGCGGTCAAGGTGCTGTGCCACCAATTGCTGACCGCGCCCGAGATTCCGGACCTCATCGCGGCCGCCGAGGCGGAACAAGGACTGGGTTCATG
>JBGQJC010000057.1:0-7917 GCA_041498815.1 Alphaproteobacteria bacterium | reverse complement strand
TTCGATCCGCCCGGAATCTTCGCGCGCGATCTGGCCGAATGTTTGGCGTTGCAGCTGCGCGACCGCGACCGCTGCGATCCCGCGATGCAGACGCTTTTGCAGCATCTCGATCTGGTGGCGCGGCGCGATCAGAAATCGCTCATGAAGCTGTGCGGCGTGGACGCCGAGGATCTGGCCGAGATGATGGCCGAAATCCGCTCGCTCAACCCCAAGCCCGGACTCGCCTTCGACCGGTCGGTGGCCCAGCCGATCGTGCCCGACGTCATCATGCGGGCAACACCCAAGGGCGGCTGGAGCGTGGAATTGAATCCCGACACCTTGCCGCGGGTCCTCGTCAACAACGTCTATTACGCCCAGGTCTCGCGCAGCGCCCAGACCAAGCCGGACCGCGACTACATCGCCGACCGCTATCACGCGGCAAGCTGGCTGGTCAAAGCCCTGCACCAGCGCGCGACCACGATTCTGAAGGTGGCGAAAGAAATCGTGCAACAGCAGGACGCGTTCTTCCGTTACGGTGTGCAGCGCCTGCGCCCGCTTATTTTGCGCGACATCGCGGAAGCGATCGGCATGCACGAGTCGACGGTTTCCCGCGTCACCAGCAACAAATACATCTCCAGCCCCAGGGGCATCTTCGAACTCAAATATTTTTTCACCTCGTCGATTCCGGCGTCCGCCGGCGGCGAGGCCCATTCGGCCGAAGCGGTGCGCCACCGCATCAAGACTCTGGTCGATGCCGAGGCCGGGACCAAAGTTCTGTCCGACGAGGAAATCGTGGACATTTTGAAGACCGACGGCGTGGATATTGCGCGGCGCACGGTCGCGAAATACCGCGAGGCGCTTCGCATCCCCTCTTCGATCGAGCGGCGGCGCCTGAAATCCTTGAAAATCTAGGACGTTACGGGCTTGCTAGCGCCGTGAGTTGACTTCGAAGCTCCGCCTCTTTAACGTCCGCCCCTTGGCCGGTTGAACCCGGCCGCCGCCCGGCGCGGCAAATCCTTACGACCGGGGCTAAAAAAAATATTTCATGCAGCTTTCCGTCACGGGTAAGCAAATTGACGTGGGCGACGCACTGCGCGGCCACATCACGACCACCTTGGACGCCGCGGTGTCGAAATATTTCGACAACGCGATCGAGGGCTCGGTCACCATCGCACGCCGCGGCCATGCGTTCCGCGCCGATATTTCGGTGCACATCGGGCGCAACATCCTGATTCAGGGCCACGCCGAGGAAGGCGACGCCTATGCGGCCTTCGATGCCGCTTGCGAGCGGATCGCGACGCGCTTGCGCCGTTACAAGAGCCGGCTGCGCGACCACCGCAAGAGCAACCGGGCGGAAGACGAAGTGACGTTGGCCAGCCAATACATCCTGGCGGGCGACGAGGACGGCGAGGACAAAGGCCCGGAGTCCGACAACCCGGTGGTGGTGGCGGAGATGGAAACCGGCATCGAGACGCTGACCGTCAGCGAAGCCGTGATGCGGATGGATCTGGCGGATACGCCCGCGATCCTGTTCCGCAACCGGGCGCACGGCGGGCTCAACATGGTGTACCGCCGCAGCGACGGCAACATCGGCTGGATCGACCCCGATGGCGGCAAGAACCGGACAACCAATTAGGCGCGCCATGGATATCGATGAACTCATAACGCCCGAATGCGTCGTCGCCAAACTGAAGGCGACGAGCAAGAAACAGGCGCTTCAGGAGCTGTCGAAAAAGATGGCGGAAATCTCCGGCCGGACGGAGCGCGAGATCTTCGACGTGCTTTTGGAGCGCGAGCGGCTGGGGACCACGGGCGTGGGCATGGGCATCGCGATCCCCCACGGCAAGCTGCCGGGGCTGCCCCGGCTTTATGCCCTGTTCGCCAAGCTCGAGCGGCCGATCGAATTCGATTCCATCGACGAGCAGCCCGTGGATTTGATCTTCCTGCTGCTCGCCCCCGAATCGGCCGGCGCCGATCACTTGAAGGCGCTGGCGCGCGTCTCGCGGCTTTTGCGCAACAAGGCGACCTGCGAGAAGCTGCGCGGCACCGAAGGGGCGGACGCGCTTTACGCCTTGATCACCGAAGAGGCGGCAAGCCACGCCGCCTGAAACCCCGCGCCGGCCGCGGGAGTATCAATTCCAAGCCACCAAGAGTCCGGCTATTTCGCGCAAGGATAGGCCGCGCGCAAAGCGGCCATGGCGGCGTTGAGCGCGGGCTGAGCCAGCTCGCCCGCGTGATCCTTGGCCCAGCTCATGTACGTGTCGCGGAGCTGAACGTCGGTGACGCCGTCGGGAGGCACACAGAACGGAGGCGATCCTCCATGGGCCTTCGAGTTCGCCACCAGATCCTCGATACCCTCGAGGTAGCCCTTGCAGTAGAGGGTATCGGCCTTGAGCATTTCGGGCGTTCCCTGGCATCGCGCCAGGAGCTCGCCGCCGCTTAGTTGCGTGTCGGCCGCACGCGCCGCGAAAACCGGAAAAATCAGGAAAGCCGCCACGGCCAATAAACCGAACGTCCGCACCGCCATCATCTTGCCCTCGCGTCTGGTGTCCGGAAAAAACGGACGATCATAACCGAGAGAGGCCGCTTGCCGCGGGAGAAAAAATCTCCCGCGGCGAGCCTCGATATGCCGGGATGTGGGCGGGCCCGCTAGTGGACCGAGCGCGGCTCCAGCCCGTGCTGGCGCGCCGCTACAAAGGCGGTTTCGCGGTCGGCCACCACCCCCAACGGGCTGCCGTCCGCCGCATGGATCATGAAGCCGGTTCCGGATTCGACCGTGACCGCCCGGATGTAGGCGAGATCGTTCATGCCCAGAAGCGCGAAATCGCGTTCGGACAGGGGGATTTCTTTGGTAACTTCTTTGGCGCCGTCGTTTTCCATGTTCATGTTTTTGTTTCCCGTATTTGGCGCTTAGGACGCTTTGCGGCTGCGGCCGTCCATCGTGACCGGGACGCCGCCGTCGGCGCGCTTGCCGGTTTCGATCTCGATGGTGTGCGGCTGGTTGGTCCGCAGGGGCCGATCGAGATCGATCGAAAGCAGGCCGTTGTCGAGCGAGGCGCCCTTGACCTTGATGCCTTCGGCGAGCACGAAGCTGCGCAGGAACTGGCGGGCGGCGATGCCGCGGTGCAAATAGACCTTGTCCGTCTCTTCCACCTGCTTGCCGCGAATCGTGAGCTGGTTGTCTTCGACCGAGACCGAAAGTTCGTCCTTGGTAAATCCGGCGACCGCCAGCGTGATCCGGATCACATCGTCGCCCACCCGCTCGATGTTGTAGGGCGGGTAGCCATCCGAGGACGCCTTCGAGATGCGCTCGAGCGCGCGCTCGAATTCATCGAAGCCGAGAAGAAGCGGGCTGTTGAATAAGGACATGCGAGTCATGAGCACTCTCCTCCATTGAGCGAGATTGCGAAAAGGGCCCGAAACCGGCGCCCGGGACCGGCGGCCCTATGGCCCGTCCGATCCACGGTATTTATGTGTGTCAACGGCGGGACGGATTCAAGACCGGGGCGGGCTTGGCGATCACGGGGTCTTGAGCGCCACCGGATCTTTCGGCTGGGTCTTGCCGGGGGTAAGATGGGGCCCTAAATGCCCATGCGGGCCCTGACCCCGGGAGGGTGCAATGACCTCTAAAATCCTGGCTTTTGCGGCGCTGGCTTCGATCGGCGCCTTTGCTCTTCCGGCGCAGGCCGGCGGCATGGGCGGCGGCATGGGCGGCGGGATGAACGGCGGTCCGGGCGGAACCAGCGGCATGGGTGCCGGTGCGGGGCAAAGCGGCGCCGGCGGTGCCGGGCAAAGCGGCGCCAGCGGTGCCGGTGCTTCGCAACACGGCGCCAGCGGTGCCGGCGCAGGGCAAAGCGGCGCCAGTGCCACGGCAGGAGGCGGGCACGCGGCAAGTGCCCCGGCGCATAGCGAGGGCGTTCATTCGGCGGTTGCGCCGTCGGGCGACGTTCATTCCGCCGTTACCGCGCCGCCGGGCGCGGTTCATTCCGCCGTTACCGCGCCGGCAGACGGACATGCCGTGACCTCGGCGCCCCCGCATATGGTGACGCTGCATATCGGGGATGCCGGCGGCCGGAAATCGGCGGAGCCGAAACTAATTACGTTGACGCCGCATGATGCGCCAGTGATGTCGGGCGATGAACCCAAGGGCCCGCTCTTCATGCTGCATGCGCCGGGCCACCATGAACCGCACGGCACTTCCGGCGGCGCGCCGGCGGATAAATCGGCGCCCGATGCCAAACCGGGATCCACGATCAAGGTCGTGAACCAGGCCAAGACCGGGCCGGACGCGAAATCCGACGATGACGCCGACGACGGCCCGTGGCACCACGGCGATGGCGACCACGATGGCCATCGGCACCACGGCGACCACGACGGCATGCATCACCACCACCACCATCACGTCATTCCGGTGTTCTTCTTCCCCATCTTCGCCGCGGCGCCGGTCGTCATCGCAACCGAGGATGAAACCGAATTCGCGCCCGGCGACGAGGACAGCTTCTCGATCACCAATGAGACCGAGGGCGAGATGACCGTCTATGACGACGGGCGCCAAGTTTGCGTGCTGGCGCCCAAGGCGGCCTGCAGCTTCGATATTTCCGGCGGCCACCACGAGATTTCGGTGACCGCGGGCTCGGGCGCCCGGCGCTCGGTCTATTCGGGCTCGAGCGGCGGCAAGATGATCGTGGTCGGCAAGGACCCCGGCGGAATGAGCCCCATGACCCCCATGAGCCCCATGAGCCCCGAGTAAGGCGGCGCCAATACCCGAAAATGCAAAGGGCCCGGCCATGATGGCCCTTGGTACGACCGGGCGGGAGGCGGTTACTTCGCCGTCTTGAATTTCGCGGCTTCCTCGGAGCCTTTGGTCGCGTTTCCGGCGCTGTAGGAATGGGCCCCGGTGCCCGCGAGTTTGCCGCGATCCACGATCAGGTATTCGTCGCGGATCGGGCGGCCCTCGAAATAGCATTCGAGAATTTCCCGCGTGCCCGCGGCATAGCGCGCCTGGGCCGAGAGGCTGGTTCCCGAAATATGCGGGGTCATGCCGTGGTGGGGCATGGTGCGCCAGGGGTGGTCTTTCGGCGCCGGCTGGGGGAACCAGACGTCGCCGGCATAGCCCGCGAGCTGGCCCGATTCGAGGGCCCGGGCGATGGCGTCGCGGTCGCAGATCTTGCCGCGCGCGGTGTTCACGAGATAAGCGCCGCGTTTCATCTTGGCGATCAGCGCGTCGTTGAACATGTGTTCGGTTTCCGGGTGCAGCGGCGCGTTGATGGTGACGACATCGCAAATGCGGATCATCGATTCGACGTTCGGATGGAAGGTGACGCCGAGTTCCTTCTCGAGGGAATCCGGCAAGCGGTGGCGGTCGGTGTAATGCAGCTTCATGTCGAAGGGCTTGAGGCGCCGCAGCACGGCGGTGCCGATGCGCCCGGCCGCCACCGTTCCGACGTTCATGCCTTCGACATCGTAGGAGCGCGCCACGCAATCGGCGATGTTCCACCCGCCGCGGACGACCCACCCATAGGACGGGATGTAGTTGCGCACCAAGCCGAGGATCATCATCACCACGTGCTCGGCGACGCTGATGCTGTTGCAATAGGTCACCTCGGCGACGGTGACGCCCCGGTCCATCGCCGCCTGCAGGTCGGTGTGGTCGGAGCCGATGCCGGCGGTGACGATGAGCTTCAGCTTCTTCGCCTTGGCGATGCGCTCGGCCGTCATGTAGGCCGGCCAGAACGGCTGGGAGATGACGATCTCGGCGTCGGGAAGCTCGCGGTCCAGGACCGAGTTGGCGCCGTCCTTGTCCGCCGTCACGACCAGGGTGTGGCCCGCTTTTTCGAGGAACTTGCGCAGTCCCAGTTCGCCCGACACGCTGCCCAGGAGCACGCCCGGCTTGAAATCGATGGCCTTGGGCGTGGGCAGTGTTTGGCCGCCGGGATAGTGGTCGAGCTTGGGAATGCCGTCGCGGGCATAGGATTGCGGGTACCCGTCGACGGGATCGTCGTAAAGAACGCAGACAACCTTGGCCATGATTTCCACCTTTTTCCGTGCATTTGAACGCGGCTTCGCCGGCTTAGAATGTCGGTATGCCGCCCACGGCGGTCAAATTGAACCGGGGAAAGGATCGATTGACGGAAACTATCGCGAACGCTTGCGGCGCTTGAGCGGGGCGTAATTCTCGAGCTTGCGTTCGAGATCGAGACCGGCGGCGCAGCGGATAAGGGCTTCGGCGAGCGGCGACAACGGATCGCGATCCGCCGTCACCAAGCCGATCACGTGGCTGCGGACCGGATTGACGAGCGGGATCGCGTGAATCCCTTCGACCTTCCTGAAGACGTAAAAATAGGCGTGGGGCAGGATGCTCGACCATTTCCCAAAGCGCACGTGGGAACACATGGCGACGAAGGAGTTGGTTTCGATGTGCGGTTTCGTTTCGACGCCGACCTCGTGGAAAATCTGGTCGACGATGCGCCGGTTCTGCATGTCGGGCGTCAGCAGGCACAGCGCCGCCCCCGCGGCCTCGCGCCAGGAGATTCTGCGCCGGGAGCCGAACGGGCCGTCCGCCGCCGTCACGAACAGATATTTTTCCCGGTAGAGCGGAAGCCGGCGCACGTTTTTAAGCGGCTCGTTGTCGAGATAGGTGAGGCCCGCCTCGATCTCGAAATCTTCCAGCGCGCGTTCGATCGCACGGGAGCTCAGCGACTGGATCTGAACGGCGACCGCCGGATGCTCGGCGCAGAACGGCCCGGTCAAGAGCGCCACCGACGGCAGCGCCGCGGGGATGACGCCGAGCCGAAGCCGGCCGGTCAGGTGGTTGCGGAGACTCCCCAGATCCTGCCGCAACCCGTCGAAGTCGGAAATGATCCGGTGCGCCCAGGCCAGCACTTTCTCGCCCTCGGGGGTGAGGCCGTGAAAGCGGTGGCCGCGCACCACGACCGGAACTCCCAGCTCTTCCTCCAATTTCCGGATGCCGGAGGAGAGCGTGGGTTGGGACACGTGGCAGCTATTGGCGGCGCGCGCGAAATGCCGCTCGCGGGCGACCGCCGCCAGATACATCAGTTGGCGCACGAACATGGCGGCTATTCACCCCGATCGCGAATCCGCCGGCGGCGCGGTGCCCGCGAACCGCGGCATCATCGCATAGGCGCCCCAGCGACCCACATAATATCCACATATATCATTCGCCGACCAATCCACAGGACGGGTGTTCGTGAAATCCTAGCCACGCCAAAAAACCCCTAGATAGGTACGGGTTTTATTGCGCTTCCGCATATGACACAAAATAGACATAGCGTGGGCGGCTCGGTGATGCGCTGCATCGTCGTCATGTTTCTCGATCTGCCAGACGCCGCCGGGAGCTTCCGCAACATCCCGCCATTTGATACAATATTTGGCGGTCCTGAGTTCTTCGGCAAACCGTCAAGTTAAGAAGCTCAGCCCACCTGGACTATATCGAACTGATTGCACGAGCAATTCGACCGGTTTCGGCAGGGGGGCCGACTAGACCCCCGGCTTCAGATGTGGGGGGTCAACATGACGCAAACAACGGCGACACAAGAGAGCAAAAGTCTGCGCGCCGACAAGGACGCAATACGTCCGTTTCGTGCGGAATTTCCGGAAGAAGCGCTCGACGACCTTCGCCGCAGGATCGCAGCAACTCGCTGGCCCGAAAAGGAGACCGTCACCGATCAGTCGCAGGGCGTGCAGCTCGCGACGATTCAGGCGCTGGCGCGCTATTGGGCGACAGATTATGACTGGCGCAAGATCGAGGCAAAAATAAACGCCCTGCCGCAGTTCATCACCGAGATCGATGGGCTGGACATTCATTTCATTCACGTCCGTTCAAAACACGAAAATGCGTTGCCGCTGATCGTTACGCACGGATGGCCCGGCTCGGTCATCGAACAGATGAAGATCATCGATCCGCTGACCAATCCCACC
>JBGQJC010000056.1:0-8272 GCA_041498815.1 Alphaproteobacteria bacterium | reverse complement strand
TAGGCCATGAACTCCGCGCCCCCGGTCTCGGCCAATACCTTCGTGATCGCCGCCGTCAGCGTCGTCTTGCCATGGTCCACGTGACCAATCGTCCCAATGTTGCAATGCGGCTTGGTGCGCTCAAATTTAGCTTTCGCCATGGACGCCATTCCCCCCGATCAGGCCATTTTCGCGCGGACTTCGTCGGCAACCGCCTGCGGCACCTGCGCGTAATGGTCGAAATGCATGGTGTACTGCGCCCGGCCCTGACTCATCGAGCGCAGCGTGTTGACGTAACCGAACATGTTGGCGAGCGGCACCATCGCGTTGATGACGCGCGCGTTGCCGCGCTGGCTCATGCCGGAAATCTGGCCGCGGCGGCTGTTCAGATCGCCGATGATATCGCCCATGTATTCCTCGGGCGTCACCGCTTCGACCCGCATCACCGGCTCCAGCAGAACGGGACCGGCCTTGGCGATGCCCTCGCGAAAGCAGGCGCGGGCCGCGATCTCGAAGGCCATGACGCTCGAATCGACGTCGTGATAAGAGCCGTCGGTGAGCGTCGCCTTGAAATCGATCACCGGGAATCCGGCGAGCACGCCGGTTTCGGCGGCACTCAGCACGCCCTTTTCGACGCCGGGGATGTATTCGCGCGGCACCCGGCCGCCGACGACGTCGTTCTCGAACACCGCGCCGCTTCCGGGCGGCAGCGGCTCGAACTGGATCTTGATCTTGGCGAACTGGCCGGAGCCGCCGGTCTGTTTCTTGTGGGTGTAGTCCTGCACGATGGTGCGGGTGATGGTCTCGCGGTAGGCGACCTGCGGTGCGCCCACGTTGGCCTCGACCTTGAACTCGCGCTTCATGCGATCGACGATGATTTCGAGGTGGAGCTCGCCCATCCCCTTGATCACGGTCTGGCCGGATTCATGATCGACGCTGACCTTGAACGACGGGTCTTCGGTCGCAAGCCGCGCCAAGGCGCTTCCCATCTTTTCCTGGTCGACCTTGGTCTTGGGCTCGACCGCGACCTCGATGACCGGATCCGGGAACTCCATGCGCTCCAACACGATGGGCGCATCCTGATCGCACAGCGTCTCGCCGGTGGTGGTCGCTTTAAGGCCCGCAAGCGCCACGATGTCGCCGGTGCGGGCCTCCTTGGTGTCTTCGCGGTGATTGGCGTGCATTTGAAGCATGCGGCCGATGCGCTCGCGATTATTCTTGATCGGGTTCAAGACGCCGGTCCCGCTTTCGATCACGCCCGAATAGACGCGCACGAAAGTGAGCGAGCCCACGAACGGATCGGTCATCACCTTGAAGGCGAGGGCGCAGAACGGCGCCTCATCGGAAGCCGGACGCTCCACCGGTTCATCGGTGCCGGGTTTGGTGCCGATGACCGGGGGGATATCGACCGGTGAGGGCAGGTAATCCACCACCGCGTCCAGAAGCGGTTGCACGCCCTTGTTCTTGAAGGCGGCGCCGCACACGACGGGAACGAGCTTGCCCTTCACCGCGCCCTTGCGGATGCAGCGCTTCAGGCCCTCGACGTCGGGCACCTTGCCTTCGAGATAGGCGGCAAGCGTGTGATCGTCCTGCTCGACCGCAAGCTCGACCAGCTGCTCGTGATATTCCTTCGCCTGGGCCTGCATGTTCGCCGGAATTTCGCCGACGATATATTCGGCGCCCAGCGTCTCGTCCTTCCAGGTCACGGATTTCATGGTGAGAAGATCGACGACGCCGACGAAATCGGCTTCGGCGCCGATGGGAAGCTGAAGCACGATCGCGACCGCCCCGAGGCGCTCCTTGATCATGGCGACGCAGCGGTAGAAGTCCGCGCCCGTGCGGTCCATCTTGTTGACGAAGCAGATGCGCGGGACTTGATATTTGTCGGCCTGTCGCCAGACCGTTTCCGACTGCGGCTCGACGCCCGCTACCGCATCGAAAACCGCAACCGCGCCGTCCAATACCCTAAGGCTGCGCTCCACCTCGATGGTGAAATCCACGTGACCCGGAGTGTCGATGATGTTGACGCGGTGGTCGCGCCAGAAGCAGGTGGTGGCGGCCGAGGTGATGGTGATGCCGCGCTCTTGTTCCTGCTCCATCCAGTCCATGGTGGCGGTGCCATCATGGACCTCGCCGATCTTATAAGAGCGCCCCGTATAATAAAGTACGCGCTCGGTGGTCGTGGTCTTGCCGGCATCGATGTGAGCCATGATGCCGATGTTGCGATAGCGGTCGAGGGGAGTTGCACGCGGCATGGGAGGCAGCCTTCCTTACCATCGATAGTGGGAAAACGCCCGGTTGGCTTCCGCCATTTTGTGGGTGTCCTCCCGCTTTTTCACCGCGCCTCCCCGATTGTTCGCGGCATCCATGAGCTCGCCCGAAAGGCGATCCACCATTGTCTTTTCCGAGCGCGAGCGCGCGCTGGTGATCAGCCAGCGGATGGCGAGCGCCTGGGACCGGTCCGTGCGGACCTCGACCGGCACCTGATAGGTTGCCCCACCGACGCGGCGCGAGCGGACTTCGATGTCCGGCTTCACGTTATCGAGCGCGCCGTGGAAAACTTTGACCGGATCCTGTCCGGTCTTCTTTTGAATCAGGTCGAACGCGCCGTAGACGATGTGCTCGGCGACCGATTTCTTGCCGGCATACATGAGCACGTTCATGAACTTATTGACGACCCGGTCGCCGTGGCGGGCATCCGGATTCGGTTCGCGTTTCTCGGCGGCGCGGCGGCGTGACATGGCTACTTGGGACGTTTCGCGCCGTATTTCGAACGGCGCTGGCGCCTGTCGTTGACACCTTGGGTATCGAGCGTGCCGCGGATGATGTGATAGCGCACGCCGGGCAGGTCCTTGACCCGGCCGCCCCGGATCATCACCACCGAATGTTCCTGAAGATTATGGCCTTCGCCCGGAATGTAGCTCGTCACTTCGTAGCCGTTGGTGAGGCGGACGCGGGCGACTTTGCGCAGCGCCGAATTGGGCTTTTTCGGCGTGGTGGTATAGACGCGCGTGCACACGCCGCGTTTTTGCGGACATTGGGCAAGCGCCGGCACCTTGTTGCGCGCCAAAGGTTGCCGGCGCGGCATGCGAACTAACTGGTTAATCGTCGGCATTCTCTCGTCTTTCCCGGTCGTCTTTCCCTGGGCCGCGGCAACGCAAATCGGGCCCACCGCCACAGCCAAAATACCCCAAGGGGCGCCAAACCGCCCCTCTGAGGAGGACCCTTCGGCCCCTCGATTCCTGCTACTTGCAGTTGGACGGCTGAGCGTCCGGGGCTGCGTCTGGGATGTTCTCCCACCACCAGCCCCAAAAGGTGCGCGCATACTAGTGACGGCGCTGCAATGCGTCAAGCGGAAGCGCAGCGGAAATCAACCGCTTGCGGCCTGTCCGGCGCGCCCGCGACGGGCGCGCCGTTAACGCCGTTTTAAACCCCGGTTTCGTCCCAAAACGGGTCCGGCGTTCCGGGATCAGCCGGCTTGGGCAGTACCCGGCTCTTCCGTCGGCAGGGCTGCCTGTTCCGCCGCCTGTTTGGCCTCGAGTTCGCGGTCGCGCTTGGCGGCATTGACCTTGAGGCGGTTGACCGCAGCGCCGGTTCCGGCCGGGATCAGGCGCCCGACGATCACGTTTTCCTTCAGGCCCTCGAGGTTGTCCACACGGCCCGCCACCGCCGCCTCGGTCAGAACCCTCGTCGTCTCCTGGAAGGACGCGGCCGAGATGAACGAGTTGGTCTGCAGCGAGGCCTTGGTGATGCCCTGGAGCACCGCCTTGCAGGTGGCGGCTTTCAGCCCTTCGGCGATGGCCTTGGCGTTGACCTCATCGAACTCGGTGCGGTCCGCCTGCTCGCCCACCAGGAAGGTGGTCTCGCCCGGATCCTCGATCTCCACCTTCTGCAGCATCTGGCGGACGATCACCTCGATGTGCTTGTCGTTGATCTTCACGCCTTGCAACCGATAGACGTCCTGGATCTCGTTGATGAGGTACCTCGCCAAGGCTTCGACGCCCAGCACGCGCAGGATGTCGTGGGGCACCGGGTTGCCGTCCATGAGCAAATCGCCGCGCTCGACGAAATCGCCTTCCTGGACCGAGATGTGCTTGCCCTTCGGGATCAGGTATTCGATCGGCTCGGCGCCGGCGTCGTCGGTCGGCACCACGACGATGCGGCGCTTCATCTTGTAGTCCTTGCCGAACTCGACGCGGCCCGCGGCCTCGCTGATGATGGCGTAGTCCTTGGGCTTGCGCGCCTCGAACAGCTCGGCCACGCGCGGCAGGCCGCCGGTGATGTCGCGGGTCTTGGAGGACTCGCGCGGGATACGGGCCAAGACGTCGCCGGCCCGCACCGACTGCCCGTTGTCCACCGACAGGATGGCATCGACCGAGAGGAAATAACGCGCCTCGAGACCGTTGGCCAACCGCACCACGTCGCCGGCCTCGTTGCGCAGCGTGACGCGCGGCCGCAAATCGGCGCCTCTCGGCTGTTGCTTCCAATCCACGACCACGCGGTTCGTGATGCCGGTCGTCTCGTCGAGGATCTCGCGCATGGACAGGCCCTCGACCAGATCGACGAAAGTGGCGACGCCCTCGGTTTCGGTGATGATGGGCAGCGTGTACGGGTCCCATTCCACCAGCCGCTGGCCTTTCTTCACCTTGACCGCGTCTTCTACCAAAAGCTTGGTGCCGTAATGCAGGCGATAACGCGCCTTCTCGTGGCCGGTTTCGGACAGCAGCACCATTTCGGTGTTGCGGCCCATGACGATGGTCACCCCCTCGCTGTTCTTGACGACGTTGCGGTTCTTGAAGACGGCCGTCGCGTCGGTCGTGGCCTCGATGCTCGACTGTTCGGCGCCGCGCTGCACCGCGCCGCCGATGTGGAAGGTGCGCATGGTGAGCTGCGTGCCCGGCTCGCCGATCGATTGCGCCGCGATCACGCCCACCGCCTCGCCGATGTTGACGACGGTGCCCCGCGCCAAATCGCGCCCGTAGCAGCGCACGCACACGCCGTTCCGGGTCTCGCAGGTGAGCGCGGATCGAATCATCACCGACTCGATGCCCGCTTTGTCGATGCGCTCCACCGCCTCTTCGGCGATCAAATCGCCCGCGCGCACGAGCACTTGGCCCGCATCGGGATCGAGCACGTCGACCGACGCGGTGCGCCCGAGAATCCGTTCGGCCAACAACTCGATCACCTCGCCGCCCTCGATCACCGCCGACACCGTGAGGCCGTTGCGCGTGCCGCAATCGTCCTCGGTCACGATGCAGTCCTGCGCCACGTCCACGAGCCGGCGCGTCAAATAGCCCGAGTTCGCGGTCTTCAGCGCGGTATCGGCCAGGCCCTTGCGGGCGCCGTGGGTCGAATTGAAGTATTCGAGAACGCTCAGGCCCTCCTTGAAGTTGGAGATGATCGGCGTCTCGATGATTTCGCCCGAGGGTTTGGCCATCAGCCCGCGCATGCCGGCCAGCTGCTTGATCTGCGCCGCCGAGCCGCGAGCACCCGAATGCGCCATCATATAGACCGAGTTTACTTGCCGGCCTTTGCCCGCATCCGACATCGCGGCCATCATGGCTTCGGCCACCTTGTCGGTGCAGTGCGACCAGGCGTCGATGATCTTGTTGTACTTTTCGCCCTGGGTAATGAGGCCGTCCAGATATTGCTGCTCGTACTCCTTGACCTTGGTGCGCGCCTCGGAAACGAGCTTGTCCTTCGATTTCGGCACCACGAGATCATCCTTACCGAACGAAATGCCGGCCCGGAACGCCCAATGGAAGCCGAGGGTCATGATCCGGTCGGCGAAGATCACCGTCTCCTTCTGCCCGCAATGGCGGTAGACGATGTCGATCACGTTGCTGATTTCCTTCTTGGTCATCAACTGGTTGACCAGATCGAAGCTGACGTTCCGGTTGCGCGGCAGGATCTCGGAAAGCAGCATGCGCCCCGGCGTCGTATCGACGCGGACGATGATCGGCTTGCTTTCGGAATCGACCGTGCGGTAACGCGACTTGATCCGGGAATGCAGCGTGACGGTGCCGTTGTCGAGCGCCTGCTGGATTTCCCCCACGGTCCCGAACACCATGCCTTCGCCCGGCTCGGCCGGCCGGTCCATGGTCATGTAATAGAGGCCCAGGATGATGTCCTGGCTGGGCACGATGATCGGCTTGCCGTTGGCGGGCGAGAGGATGTTGTTGGTGGACATCATGAGCACGCGGGCCTCGAGCTGCGCCTCGAGCGAAAGCGGCACATGGACCGCCATCTGATCGCCGTCGAAATCGGCGTTGAACGCCGCGCAAACGAGCGGATGGAGCTGGATCGCCTTGCCCTCGATCAGCACCGGCTCGAAGGCCTGAATGCCGAGGCGGTGCAAGGTCGGCGCGCGGTTCAAGAGGACCGGGTGCTCGCGGATCACCTCTTCCAGAATGTCCCAGACTTCGGGGCGCTCCTTCTCCACCATGCGCTTGGCGGCCTTGATGGTGGTCGCCATGCCGTAAAGCTCGAGCTTGGAATAGATGAACGGCTTGAAGAGTTCGAGCGCCATCTTCTTCGGCAGCCCGCACTGATGAAGCTTCAATTCCGGTCCGACCACGATCACCGAGCGGCCGGAATAATCCACGCGCTTGCCGAGCAGGTTCTGCCGGAACCGGCCTTGCTTGCCTTTCAACATGTCGGACAAGGACTTGAGCGGCCGCTTGTTGGCGCCCGTGATCACGCGCCCCCGGCGCCCATTGTCAAAGAGCGCGTCCACCGCCTCTTGCAGCATGCGCTTCTCGTTGCGCACGATGATTTCCGGCGCCTTGAGCTCGATCAGGCGCTTCAACCGGTTGTTGCGGTTGATGACGCGCCGGTAGAGATCGTTCAGATCCGAGGTCGCAAACCGCCCGCCGTCGAGCGGCACCAAAGGCCGCAATTCCGGCGGAATCACCGGCACGACCTCGAGCACCATCCATTCCGGCCGCGCGCCCGAATCGGCGAAGGCTTCGACGATCTTCAGGCGCTTGACGAGCTTCTTGCGCTTGGCCTCGGAATTGGTCTCCTTGAGTTCGGTCCGAAGCATCGGCCGCTCGGCGTTCAAGTCGATGGCGGACAGCATCGAACGCAAGGCTTCGGCGCCGATCTCCGCGGTGAAGGCATCCTGGCCGAAGTCGTCCACCGCCTTCTGGTACTGCTCTTCGTTCAGGAGCTCATGGAGCTTCAAGGGCGTCAGCCCCGGCTCGGTCACCACGTAGGATTCGAAATAAAGCACGCGCTCGAGGTCGCGCAGCGTCATGTCGAGCAAGAGTCCGACGCGGCTCGGCAGCGACTTCATGAACCAGATGTGCGCCACCGGCGAGGCCAGCTCGATATGGCCCATGCGCTCGCGCCGCACGTTCTGCAGCGTCACCTCGACGCCGCATTTCTCGCAGATGATCCCGCGGTACTTCATGCGCTTGTATTTGCCGCACAAGCACTCGTAGTCCTTGATCGGGCCGAAGATGCGCGCGCAGAACAGGCCGTCGCGTTCGGGCTTGAAGGTCCGGTAGTTGATGGTCTCCGGCTTCTTGATTTCGCCGTAGGACCACGACCGGATGCGCTCGGGACTCGCGATCGAAATCTTGATCTGGTCGAATCGCTCCGGCCCCGAGGTCGCCCCGAAAATCTTCATCAGTTCATTCATTTCCCAATCTCCGCTTGCTTTGCCCGCTCCGGGCAATGGCGCGCGCCGAATAAATTCGCCCGCGCCCGCGTTATCCGATTATCCCGCTTCGCCGAACCGCTTGCGCGGCGTCCTAATAATTGCGTTCCTTCAGTTCCACGTTGAGGCCGAGCGAACGCAATTCCTTGACCAAAACGTTGAACGATTCCGGGATGCCGGCCTCGAAATTGTCGTCGCCGCGCACCACCGCCTCGTAGGCCTTGGTGCGGCCGGAAACGTCGTCCGATTTCACGGTCAGCATTTCTTGCAGCGTGTAGGCCGCGCCGTAAGCTTCCAGCGCCCACACTTCCATTTCGCCGAAGCGTTGCCCGCCGAATTGCGCCTTGCCGCCCAAGGGCTGCTGGGTGACGAGGCTGTAGGGGCCGATCGAGCGCGCGTGGATCTTGTCGTCCACCAGGTGGTGGAGCTTGAGCATATAAATGTAGCCCACGGTCACCTGGCGGTGGAACGACAGGCCCGAGCGCCCGTCCACCAAACTCACCTGGCCGCTGCTATCCAGCCCGGCGCGCTTCAGCATCTCGACGATGTCTTCTTCGCGCGCGCCGTCGAACACCGGGGTCGAAAAAGGAATCCCGGCGCGGAGATTTTCGCTCAGCTCCAAAAGTTCCT
>JBGQJC010000055.1:0-8661 GCA_041498815.1 Alphaproteobacteria bacterium | reverse complement strand
GCTGCCGATGCCGCCGCGGCAAGCGAATTCCTGGACCGCCTGCCCGAAGGCTTCGATAGCCATTTGGGCGCCCGCGGGGTCCGGCTTTCGGGCGGGCAGCGCCAGCGCATCGCGATCGCGCGCGCCATCCTGCGCAACCCGGCGGTCCTTTTACTGGACGAGGCGACCAGCGCCTTGGACGCCGAGAGCGAGCGCATGGTGCAGCTGGCCTTGGAGAAGCTCATGAAGGGCCGCACGACGCTGGTCATCGCCCACAGGCTCGCCACCGTGCTCAAGGCCGACCGCATTGCGGTGATGGACAGAGGGCGCATCATCGACATCGGCAGCCACGATCAGCTGCTGCACCGCTGCGGCCTTTATGCGCGGTTGGCGGAACTGCAGTTCGACACGGAAGCGCCGCCGGCGGCGCCGGAAGGGGCGCTGCTGGAAGGAATTTCCGTCACCGTTCGGTAAGCTTCAATTCGATGCGGCGATTGCGGCGGTACGCCACTTCGTCGTCACCGGGATCGAGCGGCTGAAATTCGCCGAAGCCGGCCGCAACCAAGCGCTGCGGCGGCACGCCCTGGGACACGAGGAATTTGACGACCGACAAGGCGCGCTGCGAGGAGAGCTCCCAGTTCGAGGGGAACTCCGGCGTATTGATCGGGCGCTTGTCGGTGTGGCCGTCCACCCGCAAAATCCAGTTGATGTCCGGCGGGATGGTCTTGGCGATATCGAGCAGCGTCTGGGCGAGTTGCGTTAATTGGGCTTGGCCCTCGGGACCGAGCGCGGCCGAGCCGGTATCGAACAGAACCTCGGACTGGAAGACGAAGCGGTCGCCGACGATCCGGATGCCGGCGCGGTCGCCCAGGATTTCGCGCAACCGCCCGAAGAATTCGGAGCGGTACCTGGCCAATTCCTGCACCTTGCCGGCGAGCGCGAGGTTGAGCCGTTTTCCGAGGTCGGCGATCTGAACCTTCTGTTCCTTGGCCGCCGCCTCGGAAATATCCAGCGCCTTCTGGATCGCCGCCAATTGGCTGCGCAGCGCCGCAACCTGCTGGTTCAAGACTTCGAGCTGGGCGCGCTGCTCGGCGGTCAGCTTCTCGGCGCTTTCGAGCGCCGAAAGCTTGTCGCGGAGCAGAGCCTCTTTCTCTTCGATCGTGCGCTGGGCAAGCTGGGTGCGCTCCGCCTCGCTCGCGAGCTTCGATTCGAGTTCCTTCGAGCGGTCGCGCTCGGCGCCCATCTGCTGCTCGAGTTCCGCGCGCACTTGGCGCAGCGCCTCGATGTCGCGATTGAGGCGCTCGAGTTCGCTGCGGGCCTGGTTCAACTGGTCCTGGCTCGCCTCGGCCTTCTCCTTGAGTTCGCCCAGCTGGGACGAAAGCTGCTCGCGTTCGGCAAGCGTGCTTTGCAATTCGGTTGACAGCTGCGAGACGTTGCCGCGGAGCTTCTCGTTCTCGGCTCGCTCCAGCGACAGCAGATTCGCGAGCTCGCTCACCTGCTGCGTGAGCCGTTGCAGGGCTTCGTTTTTTCCCGACAGAGTCGCGCGCAGGTAAAACTGGGCAAGCACGAACACCACCAGCACGAAGGTGATGACCAGCAGCAGGGAGGTGAGGGCGTCGACGAAGCCGGGCCAGATATCGACCGGGCGGCGGCGGCGCGAGCTGCCGATGCCGGGCATGGCGCCTAGCGCCCGTCTTCTTCGGCGACGGCGGCGATGGTGCGGGCCAAGAGCTTGATCTCGCTCCGAATCTCCTGGGTCATCTGGCTGCGTCCCGTGCCGATGTCTTCCAGCAACCGCGCCAGATAAACGTCGATGTTGCGGATATGGGTCCGCGTGGTCGCATCCATGCCGATCCCGCCGTCGGAAGCCGCACCCGCGAGCTTGGTCAAGACGGACTTCAGCTCGATCTGGCTTTCGGCGAACTTGAGCATGAGGCCCTGTTCGGCGCGCATCTGGTCGGTCAAGGTGGAAAGCCGGTCCGTGAGCCCGAGCAAGGCGCCGTTCGCCGTCTGCTGACCTTCCTCGCCGCGGGCGAGCGTGCGCTGCAGGTTCTCCAAACTGTCCGCCGTCTGTTCGAGAAGCGCCTGGATATAGGCCGGAACCGGCTGGTCGCCTTCGCCGCTTCCGCTGCCGCTGGAAAGGCGTGTCATGCCGGACAGCCATTCTTCGAGATCGTTATAGAATCGATTCTGCGCCTGGCCGGCCTGGAGCTCGAGGAAACCGAGGACCAGCGAGCCGCTCAACCCGAACAGCGACGAGCCGAAGGACGTTCCCATGCCGGCCAGCGGCTCGTTCAATCCATGCTTCAAATTATCGAAGACGGCGGTGAGATCATTGGACGAGATGTCGAGCGTGGCAATGACGCCGCTCACGGACTGCACGGTTTGAAGGAGGCCCCAGAAGGTGCCCAAGAGGCCGAGGAAGATGAGGAGGCTGATGAGATAGCGCGACAACTCGCGCGATTCATCGAGCCGCGCCCCGATCGAATCCAAGAGCGAGCGCTGAGACAGGGTGGACAACCGCAATTTGCCCGTGCGGTCGCCCAGCATCGTCGCCATCGGCCCCAACAATTTCGGGCCGGCCTGGGAGGGCATGCTCGCGCGGTCGCGGCGGAAGCTTTCGATCCACGCGACCTCGGGGTACAGCATCAGCACCTGGCGGAAGACGAAGGCGATGCCGAAGGCAACCACCGCCAGGATCATGCCGTTCAAAGGCGGGTTGTAGAGGAAGACGTCGACGAGGCGGTTGAACAGAACGCCGGAAACGACCAGCACCGCCACCAGGAATAAAACCATCCGGGTGAGGAACCGCTTCGGCGTGGTCATGTGTCGCCCGGGATCGGGGAGAAGCCGAATTTATGGTTTGACAACAATCAGATCCACGCGGTCACCCGGGCCCGCGTCGAATTTGTTTCCCAGCGCCCGCACGTCCATCCGCGTGCTGCGCACGCCGCTGTCGATGAGATAGGAGCGCACCGCCAGCGCGCGGGACAAGGACAAGCGCCGCGCCTGGCTGGCGTTGTCGTCGCCGCCGCTGGCATAGGCCACGATCTGGAGGCGCAAGTCGGCGTTGGAATTCAAGGTCTGGGCGACGGACGCGAGCGTCTGTTTCTCCGGATCGGCGATGGTCGCGGACCCCGAGGCAAAGGGAATCGGCATCGCCTTTTCCGCCGCTCCCGGGACATTGCCAGGTCCAACCGTCGCAACCTGGGTCGAAGGCGGAGCGGGCTGCGTTGCCGCACTTTCACCCGCCGTGCCGCCGGGCGGTGGCGGCGGCGGGGGCGGCGTTTCGCTCCCGGCCGTGGCGGTCTTGCTTTCGGGTGGCGGCGGCGTTGGCATCCCGGCGGTCTTCGCCTTATCCTTGCCGGATGCCGAGGCGGCCGCCTTCGCTGTTCCCGTCGATGGCGGCGGGGGCTCCGGCGGGGGCTCGGGCGCGCCGGGCGAAGCCTTTTCTCCCGCAGGTGCCAGCGCCTCGCCCTCGACCGGCAAGCGCTTCTTGGGCTTGGGCGGCTCCGCCACGAGCTTGGGCGGCTCCGGCGGCGTCGCCGGCATGGTCACCGGCGGAGTCGTTTCGGCCATCTCGGGCACGGCGCCTTCCGCCGGGGCGGTTGCCGCTTGCTGCTTCGGCGGTTTCAAGACGATTGCCTTGGCCGCGCCGGAACTCATTCCCTTGGGCGGCTTCAACATGATTTGCGATTGGGTCTTGGGCGTCAGATGGCTGTTGGGCATCAGGAGTTGGCGTCCGCCTTGGCTTGGCAGCGGAACTCCGTAAAAGGGTCCGCCGCCGCCCTCGACGGCGCCCATATCCACTTGGACGTCGGGGGCTCCGCTGCCGCCGATCACCACCGGCCCGTCTTGCTGCGCGGCGGCGCACGCGAGCGTCACCGTCCCGGCCAGGGCGGCGGCCACGATGAACCCGCTCGCCGCGAATTGCCGGCGTTTCCGGTTTTTAATCCCGTGTCTCACGGGACACATCCTTCCGCCGTATTTGTGACGGCGATTTTTGCCGAGATCACGCTCAGCCTCCCCAAGACATAAACCATAGCGCAGGGCCAAGCACCCCGACAACAGCTTTGGCTTTCCAACGCCTTATCTACCGCGGCCATGCCCGGGGCCGGGCCGCCGCCTCAGCTTGCCCCGGAATGCTTGGCGATTACGTCCCGGAGCAGCTTGCCCACCGCAAGATGCAGGTGGTCGTTGGCGGCGAGCACGCTCCCGGTCTGAAGCATATTGTGGCCGCCCTCGACCTCGCTCACGTAACCGCCCGCCTCGCGCACGATCAGGATCCCGGCCGCGATGTCCCAGGGGTGCAAGCCGGTCTCCCAGAACGCGTCGTAGCGCCCGGCCGCGACCCAGGCGAGGTCGAGTGCTGCGGCCCCGAAGCGCCGCACGCCCGCCGTGGTATCGACGACCGCCGCCAGCATCTGGAGATAAGCCGGATGGTGGGCGCGGCCGTGAAACGGGATGCTGGTCGCGAGCAGCGAATCGACCAGCCGCGTGCGCCCCGATACCCGAAGCCTGCGGTCGTTCATGAAGGCGCCGGTGCCCTTTTCGGCGAAGAACATCTCGTCGCGCAGCGGGTCATAGATGAGCCCGGCGACGATTTCGCCCGCGCGCTCCAGCGCAATCGAGATCGCGAAGTGGGGAATGCCGTGAAGGAAATTGAGCGTCCCGTCGAGGGGATCGACCACCCAGCGGTGCTGGGGATCGGTGCCCTTGATCTCGCCGCCCTCTTCCAACAGCAATCCAAATTCGGGCCGGGCCTTCGACAATTCGGTGCGCAGAATCTTTTCCGACTTGGTATCGGCGATGGTGACGAAATCGGCCGGACCTTTGCGCGAGACCTGAAGCTGCTCGACCTCGCCGAAATCACGCACCAAGACGCGCGCCGCCTTGCGGGCGGCCGCCGACATCACGTTCAACAGGGGCGATTCGCGCAGCAAAATCCGGTCACGCCCGTTCTAGTTCTTGGCACGCTCGACATAAGTCGAGTCGGTGGTGTTCACGACCACGCGGGTCCCGGCGTCGATATGGGGCGGGACCAAGATGCGCATGCCGTTCGAAAGCATCGCCGGCTTGTACGAGGAGGACGCCGTCTGGCCCCGCACCACCGGGTCCGCCTGCGTTACCTCGAGCGTCACGGTCTGCGGCAAGGTGACGGAAACCGCCTTGCCCTCGACGAAATCCACCGTCACCGGCATGCCGTCCTGAAGAAACCCTGCGGCATCGCCCAGCATGTCGCGGGGCAGCGCGAGCTGGTCGTAGCTTTCGGTGTCCATGAAGGTGAGCAAGTCGGCGTCGCCGAACAGGAAGCTGCAATCGCGCTGTTCCACGTTCAGCTTCTCGACCGTGTCCTGGGTGCGCCAGCGCGCGTTGGTCTTGGTGCCGGTCTTGATGTCGCGCATCTCGACCTGGATGAAGGCGCCGCCCTTGCCCGGCTGGATCATCTGAATCTTGAGCACCGCGTATTGGCGGCCCTCATGGTCCAGGACCATGCCGGGGCGAGTCTGATTGGCCTGAATCTTCATCAGCCGGAACCGATTCTCATGCCGTGAAAACTGCGGCGCGGAAGCTATCAGACTGGCCCGGCTGCGGCAATATCGGGGCGCCCGTCTCTTTGCTCCGGATAGGCATGGGTTCGCCCCTGCCAGTCGGTCACGGCCCAGCCGCCGTCCCCGCGCCGGAGGTATTCGGGGCCGATCGGCACCTTGCCGAAGCCGCCCGGGATATCGAGCACATATTGCGGCTGGCACAGGCCCGAAAGCCGGCCGCGCAGTTCCCGCATCAGCTCTTGGCCGCGCTCGATGGCGACACGGAAATGGGCGGTGCCGGGGGCAAGGTCGGGGTGATGGAGGTAATAAGGCTTGATGCGGCAGGCGACGAGTTTTCGCATCAACGCGGCGAATATCCCGGCATCGTCGTTGACGCCCGCAAGAAGCACGGTCTGGCTCAGCATCGGGATTCCGGCCTTGATGAAGGCGGCGCAGGCGGCGCGCACGGCCTCGTTCAATTCAGCCGGATGATTGCAGTGAAGAACGACGAACATCGCCTTATCGGTCTCGAGTGCCTTGACCAGCGACCGCGTGACGCGCGCGGGATCGAGCACCGGAAGCCGCGTGTGGATGCGAATGACCGCGACATGGGGGATGGCGCCGATCCGCGCGATGATCGAGGCGAGACGGCGCGGCGGCAGCATCAGCGGATCGCCGCCGCTCAAGATCACTTCCCAGATTTCCGGTTTTGATTCAATGTAACTGTAGGCGGCATCGAGCTCGGCATGGCTTAGGCCTGCATCTTTTTGTCCCACGGTTTCGCGCCGGAAGCAGAAGCGGCAATAGGCGGGGCAGACCAAGAGGGGCGTCAGCAGGACCCGGTCGGGATAGCGGTGGACGATGCCGGGCAAGGGCGAATGCGCGGTATCGCCGATGGGGTCGCTACGGTCGGCCGCGCCGGCCACGAATTCGCCCGCGCCGGGAACGAATTGGCGGGCCAGGGCATCGCCCGCGGTCATCGATTGGGCGAGATGGGCCGTCACCGCCACGGGAAAGATTTCACCCGCGCGGTCGATGAGCGTGGCCGCTCCCGGCTCCGCCAGTCCGGCCGCGACCAATTCGCGGCCCGTGCGAAGCCGGTTTGGAAACGGCGAGTTCGTCATGGCACTCCCTTTCTTCGGCGGTTCCGGGCATAACGGTCGCTTGAGGCAACCGAGTCAAGGGACGGGACATGGCGGATAAACTGGCGCCCTGGTGGAGCCCCGCGCGGTTTGCCGAGCGCCGGGAGCGCCTGATGGCCCGCGCGCGAATGACCGCCGCCGTGCGCCGTTATTTCGAGGGGTGCGGGTTTATCGAGGTCGAGACTCCGGCGCTTCAGGTCTCGCCCGGCCTCGAGCCGCATTTGCGGGCGTTCGCCACCGCGCACCACGAGCCCTTTGGAGGTGAACAAAGGCTTTACCTTCACACTTCGCCCGAATTCGCGATGAAGAAGCTCTTGGCCGCCGGTGTCCCTCGCCTCTACCAGCTCGCCCATGCCTTTCGCGATTACGAGCGTTCGGCCCTCCATCATCCCGAATTCACCATGCTCGAATGGTATCGAGCCGAATCCGGCACAAAAGCCATCATCGCGGACTGCATGGGCGTGGTGCGCGCGGCGGTGGATGAGGCCGGGGGCGGGCTTTCGCGGGGGCAGGCCGCCTGCGATCCTTCGGGCGAGTGGGAGCGCCTCAGCGTCGCGGAGGCGTTTGCGCGCCATGCCGGCATCGATCTTCTGGCGACGATTGCCGATCCCAACGATCTCGACCCCGATCCCGCAAAACTCGAGTCCGAGGCGCGGCGCATCGGCATCGCGCCGGGCGAGCGCGACCGGTTCGAAGACCTGTTCTTCCGGATCCTGCTCGACCGGATCGAGCCGAAGCTGGGAAGCCCCCGGCCCACGGTGCTTTACGATTATCCGCTGTGTCTGGGCGCGCTCGCCCGGCAAAGCCCGCGCGATCCGCGCGTGGCCGAGCGTTTCGAGGTTTATGTCTGCGGCGTGGAACTGGCGAACGGCTGCGCCGAATTGACCGACGCCGCGGAGCAGCGCCGCCGCTTCCAACATCACCAGGCGCTGAAGGAGCGCCTCTACGGCGAGCGCTATCCCATCGACGAAGATTTCTTGAGCGCGCTGGAACAGGGATTGCCGGATTGCGCGGGTATTGCGCTCGGCTTCGACCGGCTGGTGATGCTCGCAACGGGAGCAACCGAGATCGCCGACGTGCTTTGGGCGCCGGTCGCAGGCGATTCTAAGCCGTAACGGACTGGGCCTCCCGGATCGCGCGCAAATACTCTTTCACCGCGGCGCCGGGGCCGGCCCCGTGTTCCCAGACGCCCGAGCACACGGCGATGAAATCGGCGCCCGCGGCGACCAGGGGGGCGAGATTGGCCGGCGTGATCCCGCCGATCGCAAGGCAGGGCACCACCATCAGCTCCGACCACCACTGCAGGATTTCGGGCGCCGGGTGGCCTTTGGCATCCTTGGTCTTGGTCGGGTAAAACGCGCCGAAGGCGACGTAATCGGCACCCCTATCCGCGGCCTGCATCGCCAGATCCCGCGAATCATGGCAGGTCACGCCGACGATCGACGCAGCGCCCACCCGCGCACGCGCGTCGCCGTAACTTGCGTCCTCCTGGCCGATGTGGACGCCGTCGCAACCGGTTTCGGCGGCAAGGTCGGGCCGGTCGTTCAATAGGAACGCGACGCCGCGCTCCTGGGCGATCGGGCGCAGCACGCGGACCGCCTCGCGGATCGCATCGTCACCCATATCCTTCAAACGGAGTTGGACCGCGGCGACATCGCCGGCATCGAGCGCCGCCGTAAGCTGGTCTCTGAACTGCGCGGGGTCAAGCGCTGCGGGTGTGACGAGATAAAGACGGCAGGGCGTGCTCACGATTTCCCGCCATGGCGCCGTTTCTTGGGCTTTGGTTTCGGCTTTGGGATCCGGGCTTTCGATTGATAGCCCGCCCCTTGGCCGCGGGCGAGCCACGCGGCGCAGGCGCCCAGGGGATCGCGCTCGCCAAAGAGGTCCAGCGCCCGGCCGCGCCGCTCGATAAGCTTGGCGCCGCAGTGCTTTGCGATCGCCTTGATCTTCGCGGTTACTTTGCCTCGGCCTTTGAAGCGGATAGCGCCGCAGCCGGCGCGCAAAGCCGC
>JBGQJC010000054.1:0-8866 GCA_041498815.1 Alphaproteobacteria bacterium | reverse complement strand
TAGGCCATGAACTCCGCGCCCCCGGTCTCGGCCAATACCTTCGTGATCGCCGCCGTCAGCGTCGTCTTGCCATGGTCCACGTGACCAATCGTCCCAATGTTGCAATGCGGCTTGGTGCGCTCAAATTTAGCTTTCGCCATGCTCGCGGCCTCTCAAATCCTCAATGCCAAAGTCGCGGATGCGGTGATCAAAGAAACCTAAGTAATGACCAAGTAGTGACGGGACCCTTGCTCAAGCGGCCGGCAACCGCAAAATCGTTGCTCGAATGCGGCCGCCACGACTGGAGCGGGTGATGGGAATCGAACCCACGCCGCCAGCTTGGAAGGCTGGAGCTCTACCATTGAGCTACACCCGCAATGCGGTTCGCTCCCAAACCCGCCTCCGGCACCGCCGCCCCGATCCGGTGGTGGAGGGGGTAGGATTCGAACCTACGTAGACATACGTCGGCAGATTTACAGTCTGCTGCCATTGACCGCTCGGCCACCCCTCCGTCACAAATCCAGGCAGCCCGGATCAACGGACAGCGAAATATGAATATTTACCGTTCAAAGTCAACTTCAATCACCGGCAGAAAAGGGCAAAACAAAAGGCTCCGGCCCGTCCCGTCCCCGGAACCGCGGCTGCCGGCCAGACTTGCGTAATTTCAGCGGGCATATTACGACCCTGCCCCATGAATCACAAGAACCGCGACCGCCGGGGCAAACCCAAAGCCCGCCAAGGGGTTCCGAGAAAACCGCCGCGCACCGAAAAAGCCCCGCCGTCGCGGTTGCGGCAAGGGGTTTCGCGCCTGCCGCCCCGCATCGAAAAAGCCCCGCCAGCGCGGGTTTCGAGCCCGAAACCGACGCACGGAACCTGGCTTTACGGCATCCACACGGTGCTGGCGGCGCTGGCCAATACCGATCGCGCCTGCCACCGCCTGTTGCTCACCCCCGATTCGGCCCAAACGATCGGCGAAAGACTGGCTAGCCTTCGCCGCATTCGCCCGGGTCTGCCCGAGGCCGAAATCCTGTCCCGCGACCAGATCGCCTCCCGCCTCGCGACCGAGGCCGTGCACCAGGGAATAGCCCTCTTGGCGGGGCCCCCGGCCGAGCGCGATCTGGGCGATATCTGCCGCACGGCGGCGCCTTTTGATACCGCCGTGATCGTGGTGCTGGATCAGGTAGAAGATCCCCGGAATGTTGGAGCCGTGCTGCGGTCGGCCGCCGCTTTCGGGGCGCTGGCCGTGGTGGTGACCGAGCGCCACGCGCCCCAGCAGACGGCGGCGCTGGCGAAAGCCGCTTCCGGCGCGCTCGAAGCCGTGCCGCTGGTGCGGGTCACTAATTTGGTGCGTGCCTTGGACGAACTCAAGGAGGCGGGATTCTGGACGGCCGGGCTCGATGCCGGGGCCGAGAAAACGCTCAATGAGGCGGGATTATCGGGAAAAACCGCGCTCGTGCTCGGGGCCGAGGGCAAAGGCTTGCGCCGGTTGACCAGGGAATCCTGCGATCTTCTGGTGCGCATCCCCATGGCCCAAGCCGGCGCCAGCCTCAATGTTTCGAATGCGGCGGCGGTGGCACTTTACGCGGTCACGTCTGGCGCCAAGGCGGTTCCAAAGCCTAAGCTCTGAAGGATCGGTACTGGACAGGGGGGATGACATGACTTCGAAGGACATCGATTTCAAACGGATCAACTACTTGGCGGTGCTCGCCGCGGCCGTGGCGGCGATGGTGATCGGCGGCATCTGGTATCGGCCCGGCGTCTTCGGAGCGCAGTGGATGAGCCTCGCCGGCTTCACCAGTCCGCCGGAAGCGGGCATGATGGTTCAGGCCTATATCAAGGGCTTCATCGTCGCCCTGGTCGTCGCCTTTTGCCTGGCCTTGCTCATCGACTGGACGAAGGGCGAGAGCTGGCGCTGCGGAGCGGTCATCGCGATCGTTTGCTGGCTCGGCTTCGCCGCCACGGTCAGGGCCGACAACGTCATCTTCGGCGGGCGCCCGTTGGGGCTCTTCTGGATCGACGGCGGCTATGACCTCGTGAGCTATATCGTCATGGGCGCGATCATCGGGAGTTGGCTCAAAAAGCGCGCCTGACGCCGCCGAACATCCGTCGGCGGCCGGCCGAGCTAATCGTTCGGCAAAGCCCCCGCCGAAATCAGAGCCTGACGCCTGGCATCCACAACCCCGGGCGTGAGCCGCACGCCGACGCCGGCACCATTGCGGACGAGAACCTGCCTCAGCACCGCGTCTCCAACGGCGGCGGTGAAGTGACTGGTTTCGTAATAGTTCCGGTCGTCGTTGGTCAGCTCGTTGTGGCCCGAAAAATCCCACACCGGCCGATCGAGTGCGGCCAACCGGTCCTCCCACGCGAGGTAGTCGGCGGCATCGAAGGAATCGAACAGGTCATGGTTGATCGGGTTCACCACGAAAACGAGGTCGATGCCGCTTCCGGCCGCAAGGGCCGCGAGTTTCCCGAGATACTCGAACGCATCGTCGTCCGGCGGCATTCGCCCGGATTCTTTCGGAGCCGGCTTGATCCGTTCGGCGAACTTCGCCGGATCGGCGCGCATGTCCTCATCCCAAGCGGGCGCGGCACCGTGCCCGGTCGAAACATCGAATACATATTGCGTCCGCTTCGTGATCAGGTTCGCGCGCACAACGCGACGCAATGACTTGGCCCCGGTGAAAAGGTAATCCGGATAAAAATCGAACCGGGACATGCCGGAAACCAGCGGGTGGTCGAGGCGGAGCAGGTCATCGGGGTCGTCATAACGGTAAATTCCCAGAAACTGCACGTTATAGTCCAGCGCGGCCACAACCGTCTTCGGGTTGCCGTTGGCGATGAGCCAGCGCAGCTTGCGGTACATGCCTTCGACCGTTTCCGCCGACACATTGAGGTTGTAGAAGCGCTGCCCCGTCAGCGCCCCCGCGGTTTCGACCCGGTAGAAATTGGCGCGCGAGGTGCCGAGGATGAATCCTTGATAACCGCCGAGGCGGCCGGGTTCGGCGGCGAGGTAATGGATCTTGAGATACCGGGTGTTGGGCTCGAAATTCCGGCGGTTGAAATCGCTGAGGCCGAAGACGCGGTAAGGATCGAGGCCGATCTCAAGGGCGCACCAAGCGATCGCGGGCACGAAGATCAGCGCGATCAGCAGCCGGAGATATCGGCGAAACGGTCGGTCGTCCATCTCAGAAGTTGAAATAAATGTATTCGGTCACGTGACGAAGCCGAGCAAACGCGGCCAAGGCGAGGCAAGCCGTGGCGCCGGCCCAAACGAGACCGGGGCGCCACGTGAACCAGCGCCAAAAACGTCCCGCGACCTCCTTCGGCACCGCAAGCGCCGGGCGGTAATCGGCCATGATCTGCTGCGTGTTGGGCGCGAACCAGACGATGGGCAGCAACACCGCGAGCCAGACGACGAGGCTCCATCCGCCGCCGGGAACCGGAACCAGAATGCCGTGCCCGGCCAGCCACCCTCCCGCGGCTCCCATCCGCGTCAAGAGACCGGCCGAGGCCTCGATGCCGTTGCCGCCCGTCATGCCCTTGAGAACCGTCCAAGCCTGCGGCAGTGAATCGGCCCGGAAGAATACCCATGCGACCACGACCGCAAGAAAGGTGACGGCGCGGGCGATGCCGCGTCCAAGCGCGGATGATGCTTGCGCCGGCAGGCCGCGGCGCTCGCGCAAGCCGTGCCAGGCATGATGGATCATCAGGTACAGGCCGTGCAGCCCGCCCCAGATGACGAAGGTCCAGGCGGCGCCGTGCCAAAGGCCGCCCAAGAGCATCGTGATCATCAAATTGAGATAACGCCGCAGCCGCCCGCGCCGGTTTCCGCCGAGGGGGAAATAGAGGTACTCGCGCAGAAAGCGCGACAGCGTCATGTGCCAGTGGCGCCAGAAATCGACGATGTTGCCGGCCTTGTAGGGCGAGTGGAAATTGAGCGGGAACGTCACCCCGAACAGCCGGGCAAGTCCGATGGCCATGTCGGAGTAGCCCGAAAAGTCGAAATAGATTTGCAGCGTGTAAGCGAGCGCGCCGCCCCAGGCCGCGAAGAACATCACCGGATCGTGCGCGGCAAAGGCGGGCGCGACAAAGGGCGCAACGCCGTCGGCGACAACCATTTTCTTGAACAGGCCGATGCAGAAGATCGTCAGACCGACGGAGACGTCCTGATAGTCCAGGCGATACATCCCGGGCCGCTCGAACTGGGGCACGATCTCTTTGTGATGGAGGATCGGTCCCGCGATGAGATGCGGAAAGTTGGTGACGAACAGCGCGTAGTGAATCGGATCGTAGGCGCGGGCCTCGCCCCGGCAGGTATCGACGAGAAAGGCGATCTGCGTGAAGGTGAAGAACGAAATGCCGATCGGCAGCACGATCTGTCCCAGATCGAAGCCGGTGTTTGCTACGGCATTGAGCGAAGCGAGAAAGAAGTTGGCGTATTTGAAATAGCCGAGCACGAGCAGATTGCCGGCGACACCGGCGATGAGCAGGGCGCGCCGCATCGGGCCCGCGGACCTGGCGATCGCCAGCCCGGCGATGTAATTGGCGGCGACCGATGGCACCAGCAGGGCCAGGAGCACCGGACTCCACCAGCCGTAAAAGAACAGCGACGCCGCCGTCAGCCATGCGGCGGCGCCGCGATGACTGGAGCGGCCGATCAGGAAGAATCCGGCGAGGGTGGCTGGCAGAAAAAAGAATATGAAGGAGATCGAATTGAAGAGCATTTCGGCCGTCTTGACGGGAACCATCGCGCGGCGGACAAGCGGCCCGGCGGGACGGGCGCGCAACGGGTTTCGGCGCCGTCCGACCAGGAACGGGTGACGCCCGGCGCGAAGCTGCCATGGCGATCCCGGGGGGTCAAGGCGGCGCCCCCCGGCGCCAATCCTAAAGAAGAGGCCGATGCGCCCGGCGGGGACGCCTCCCCTCCCCGGTGTTGCTTAAGCGGTTGTTAAGCGCGGCGGACGGATAGTCGACGGCCATGGCGACCGCAGCCAAGCAGATCGTTCGCCCCCGCACTCCCACGTCGCAAGCCGAGCTCGACGAGGCGGTGCGCCGGCACGACCGGTACCTTTCCGGCCGCCTCGGCGGGCAGCGGGCGCTGTTGTCGTACCGCGATCTTTCCGGCCTCGACTTTGCGGGACGGCGGTTGAACGATGCCGATTTCACCGGCGCCTTCCTGCCGGGGGCGTGCCTGGCCGGCGCCAATCTCACCAGCGCCACGCTCTTCGGCTGCAACCTCACAAAAGCCGATCTTCGCCGCGCCATTCTGGTGCGCGCCGATCTGCGCGGCGCGGTGCTGCGCGGCGCCAATCTCGAGGGTGCCGATCTCTTCAATGCCGATCTGCGCGACGGCCGCCTTGGCCAGCGCGTGCGCATCGGCGTCATCGAAGAGGTCGCCATCGCCGAAGCCAGCTCCGCCGATCTCGAGGGCGCGCGCATGGTCAACGCCAACCTGACGCAGGCGAAGCTCTCAGGAGCGATGGCGGCGCACACCGACTTCACCGACGCGGTGATGCGGCACTGCAAGCTGGTGCGCGCCAACCTCTTCAACGCCACTCTCAACGGCGCCAATCTCGAAGGCGCCGATCTCTCCGGCGCCAATCTCAAGGGTGCCAGCCTGCGCAACGCCGTTCTCACCAATGCGATCCTCTATTGCGCCGACACCAACGGCGCCGATCTCACGGGCACGCTTACGCAGAAGCCGGCGGGACGTAAGCTCGCCGAGCTCGCCGAGTCCGTCGAGACGCTGCTGCAGCGGCACGAGCGCTGGTGCACATCGCAAGGTGCGGAAGGCGAACCGCTCGATCTCAGCGGCTTCGATTTGCGCGATGCGGCGCCGCTCGCAGGGCGGAACCTGACCGCGCTCAAGGCCAAGGGCGCGATCTTCTTCGGGCTGACGCTCGACGGCACCGCGCTGCAGGGGGCTCAGCTCGAAGGCGCCGATTTCCGTACCTGCCGCATGACCAGAGCCGATCTGCGCGGCAGCAACCTCACGGGAGCGCGCCTCACCAACGCCGATCTGCGCGACTGCAATCTGGGGCCGCTGGAGTTGCCGGGGGGGCAATCGATCGTCAGCGTGCTCGAGCGCGTCGAGGCGCGGCATGTCGATTTGCGCGGCGCCAACCTCTCCCGCGCGGTGATGCGCGGCGCCGATCTCTCCGCCGCCAATCTCACCGGCGCCGAGCTGGCCGGCATCGACCTCGCGGATGCCCAACTCGCCGGTGTCATAGGTCTTCCCTGAACGGGTCCGGCCTTCCGGTCGGTCCAGCCTCATCCGCCGGGCCGAATTCGATCCGCGCAACGGCGGGCGTCGAAGGCGGGTGCGGTCCGGTTTAGCGTCCAGGCCCGGATGCGGGCCTCGGCCAGCGGCCCTTGCGGCCGGCCCGTCAAATCCCCGATACTCGCCGCGCGAGCGGCACCGTGCCGCATCTTAGCCGCGCCTGGGGCCGGATTAGCTCAGGCGGTAGAGCAGCGGTTTTGTAAACCGAAGGTCGGGGGTTCGACTCCTCCATCCGGCACCGCCGCGCGGAATTGTCATCATTCGTCAGCGTTCCTTTGCGGCGCAGCGCGCCCAAAGCAGCAATGCGTGCCCGATCCGGCTTTGGTCACAAAGAGTTGACCGTGTTTTGAATAGGGGACGTGCCGCCCAGCGCATACATTCACGCCCGGAGGCGAACGGTGACCGGATGCTTCCCAAAGGCGGAAAAGGCGCGAGGATGATGAGATTTGGCGGCGAGATGTTGCGATTTGCGGCCCTGCTGGGGCTGGCGGCGGGCTTGGGGCTGACCGAGGTGCTCGCCGCGGACGAGATGGGGTCGGGCAACGCCGCATTCGACGAGACGAAAGCGACCGAGGGCGGCAAATACGCGGTGGCGACATTCGCGGGCGGATGCTTCTGGTGCATGCAGCACCCCTACGACGCCACCAAGGGCGTCGTCAGCACCACCGTGGGTTTCACCGGCGGCATGTTAGTGAACCCGAGCTACCAGGAGGTGAGCGCCGGCGGGACCGGGCACGCCGAATCGATCGATGTCGTTTACGATCCGGCGGTGGTGACCTATCAGCAACTCCTCGACACTTTCTGGCACAACATCGATCCCTTGGTGAAAGACCGGCAGTTCTGCGACGGCGGGCACCAGTACCGCAGCGCGATCTTCTTTCACGATGCCGAGCAGAAGCGTTTGGCCGAGGAGTCGAAAGCGAAGCTCCAGGCTTCGGGCAAGCTCCAAGGCCAGATCGTGACCGAGATCGTCGAGGCCGGGCCGTTCTACCCGGCCGAGGACTATCACCAGGAATATTATAAGAAGAGTCCGGTGCACTATAAGTTCTACCGCTGGAATTGCGGCCGCGACCAGCGCCTCAAGATGATCTGGGGCGCCGACGCGCCGAAATCGGAGGTCGAACGTGAGTAAACTCGGAAGAAGGGCATTCTTGGTGGGCGCGTCGCTCGCCGCGCTCAGTGTTGCAGGAGGGTTCGCCATGCGCCGGGGATTTGCCGCGGAGTCCGCGCCTAGGGAAGTGTTCGAAGTGACGAAGACCGCAGAGGAATGGAAGAAGATCCTGACGCCCGCGCAATTCCACGTGTTGCGCGAGCACGGCACCGAGCCCGCGGGCACGAGCCCGCTCGACCAAGAGCACCGTGAAGGAATCTTCGCCTGCGCCGCCTGCGACCTGCCGCTCTATTCCTCAAAAACCAAGTTCAATTCCGGCACCGGCTGGCCGAGCTTCTGGCAGCCTCTGCCCAACGCGGTCGGCACCTCGGTGGACAAATCCTGGTTCACGACCCGGACCGAAGTCCATTGCCGCCGCTGCGGCGGGCACCTGGGCCATGTGTTCGACGATGGCCCGCAGCCCACGGGCTTGCGTTACTGCATGAACGGCGCCGCGTTGCAATTCCATCCCGGAATGGCGGAGCCGTCGTAGCCTCGGGGCGGCTTCTAAGCCGCGACGCTCAAATCCATGCGCCGCTGTTCGCGCGCGGACGAGATCAAGACGACCGGCGATGGTGTTCCATGCGGGAATGAGCAATGACAAGTTGAAGTTCCGCATGCGAGAGCATCGGAAGAAATTCTAGGACGGCAATTATCACTTCGCCGGTCAGCTTGACGGGTTCGTCCTGCCGTCCCGCTTGGCGCGCATTTTTTTCCGCGCCGCCTTGTCAACCATTTGGTGTACAAAGGTCGGCATGGTGCCACTGCCCGAATGGCCTTTGATGTGCCGGACAGTGATCTCCAGGCTGCTTTTCACGCGCATGTTATCAATGTGGGTCATCGCCTTTTTCTCGAACTCGGTTCTCGAACTCGTCCGCGGCGTCTTGCCCTTCGCAAAAAAATCAACCACACGTTGGTTATCGCACTGAACCCGAAGGACGTCACCAGGCTGCGCAACGCCATCTCTAATCGCCGTATAAATTCCGTTCGCCAGCGCCGCTATCTCCGCCTCGTGCGGACTATGGACCGTATCGCGCAAAGCCCCCCATCGGCAGGTCTGCATCCGCTCGCTTTCCGCCCAGGAGCACCAGCCAGCAACTCCGCTTTTAGGACAAAAAGAAGCGTCGGTGACAACGGTGACGGTCATTCCTTGCGCCATCGTTTAACTCCGCACTTCTGCATCACGAATACCGCACCCTGCTCCCAAGGTCTGTCGGTTTCTGATTCGCAACAACAACGCTCGAATAAATTTGTCATTCCAAACCCCTCCGTGCAGCGCTCGGAGGATGCCGGCACTAGTCTAAGGATTTGTTAATGCCGCAATTTTCCTAAAAAGCCGGCTATGCCGGCGGGCACCTGGGCCATGTTTTCGACGACGGCCCAAAGCCCACGGGCTTGCGTTACGGCATGAACGGCGTCGCGTTGCAATTCCATCCCGGCATGGCGGAGCCGTCGTA
>JBGQJC010000053.1:0-10037 GCA_041498815.1 Alphaproteobacteria bacterium | reverse complement strand
CGGGTTGCGCAGGATGGCGCGCGCGATCGCGATGCGCTGGCGCTGCCCGCCCGAAAGCCGGACCCCGCGGGCGCCCAAATGGCTATCGAAGCCTTCGGGCAGGCGGTCCAGGAATTCGCTTGCCGCGGCGGCATCGGCAGCAGCCCGCACGGCCGCGTCGCTGGCATCGGGGCGGCCGTAGCGGATGTTGTCCCAGGCGCTGCCGGAAAAGATCACCGGGTCCTGGGGCACGAGGCCGATGCGGGCGCGGAGCTCTTGCGGATCGGCGTCCTTGATCGCGACCCCGTCGAGGGCGATGAGCCCCGCTTTCGGGTCATAGAAGCGGAGCAAAAGCTGGAACACGGTGGTCTTGCCGGCGCCCGAAGGCCCGACCAGCGCGACGGTTTCGCCGGGTACTACGGCCAGCGAAAAATCCTCGAGCGCGGCGTGATCGGGCCTTGTCGGGTAATGGAACACGACGCTCCGGTAGGCGACGGCACCATGGGGCGGACTGGGCAAAGGCACCGGCGGCGTTTTCACCTCGATCTCGCTTTTGGTCGCCAGCAAATCCATCAGCCGCTCGGCCGCCCCCGCCGCACGCTGCAAATCGCCCATGAATTCGGACAGCGAGCCGACCGCGCCCGCGACCAGCACGGCGTAGAACACGAAGGCCGAAAGTTCGCCCGGGGTGATGCGGCCCGCGAACACGTCCCGGCCGCCGATCCAAAGAATTATTCCGATCGCCCCGAACACGAGCAGGACCACAAGCGCGGTCAGGAAGGCCCGCGCCGCGATGCGCTTGGTCGCCG
The DNA here is from genome assembly GCA_041498815.1 of Alphaproteobacteria bacterium. Lineage (GTDB taxonomy): Bacteria > Pseudomonadota > Alphaproteobacteria > DATDPM01 > DATDPM01 > DATDPM01. The sequence goes on along the minus strand of JBGQJC010000053.1, from coordinate 9,249 downwards.
TGGCGAAAGCCTGCTCCACCCGCGCGCCGAAGGAGGCGCGGTCAAGCGCCTCGTGGCCGAAGGCCTGGACGATGCGGATGGCGTTGAGGCTCTCCTCGATATAGCTGCTGACGTCGGCGACCCGGTCCTGGGTCGCGCGCGAGAGTTTGCGCACCCGCCGCCCGAAGAACAGGATCGCCAAAACCACCGCCGGCACGACCAGGGCGACGAGCCCCGTGAGCTTCGGACTGGTGACGATGAGGAGCCCGACGCCGCCGATAAGCATCAAAAAATTCCGGGCCGCCATCGACCCGCTCGATCCCACCACCGATTCGATCAGCGTCGTGTCGGTGGTGAGCCGCGACAGGATTTCGCCGGTCCGCGTCGCCTCGAAGAAGGCGGCGCCGAGGCCGACAACGTGGTCGTAAACGGCGCGCCGGATGTCGGCGACCACGCGTTCCCCGATCCAGGAGACGAGATAAAACCGCGCCGCGGTCGCGCCCGAAAGCACCACGACCACCGCCAGCAGAACCAATAGCGCGTCGTCGAGCAGCCCGGCGTTGCCGCTGGAAAATCCGTCGTCCACCAGCCGCTTCAGCCCGGAACCCAGCGCCAGAACCGTGCCCGCGGCTATGGTGAGCGCAACCAAGGCGCCGGCAAATTGCCAGCGATAGGGCGCCAGGAAGGGCAGGATCCGCCGCAGCGAACCGAAATCGCGCGAGCTGGGGCGCGCGGCGGTGCTATTCTTGCCGTTCATGGACCGCAGCCCATCGCCCAGCGCACCGCGCCGCGGGAATTATTCGGATCCGATCGCGGCATCGAGTTCACCTGCCAAAAGTTTTTCCAATGTCATCGCCGGCGCCCCGCCGCGCGCGCGGGTGTCGACCCAGGCCTGGCTTGCCTCATCGAGTGCGAAATGCCAAGCGCCGGATTTCGGCGACGACACCCAGATTTCCCGGTTCGGCGCGTGCTTGTTAACGATGTATTGGCCGCCCGACTCGAGCTCGATGGTCAGGATTCCATCGCGCAGGTCGGCATCGAGACCGTCTCCGGCATCGAGCGCGTCCATCAAGCGCCGCAACGTCGCGTCGGCGCGCTGGTGAAATCCGGATTCATCGAGGGCCATCGTTTTCCCTGCACCCGCCCGGCACCCGAAGCCGGGGCCGGCGGCCTATCCCTACTCCAAGGCGTCCGGTGGCGGCAACCCGGGGCGTCCGAGGCGCCACAATCTCCCATTTGGGCGGGCCGGAGAGCCTTGCGTGGGGCGAACGCGCCGGGCTATAACCCGCCGCCGGATCGAAAGGCCCCAGCCATGAAGCCCCAGCCATGAAGAAAGACATCCATCCCGACTACCACGAGATCACCGTGGTCACGACCGACGGAAAGTCGTTCAAGACCCGTTCGACCTGGGGCAAAGCGGGCGACCAGCTGAAGCTCGACATCGACCCCTCCACCCATCCGGCCTGGACCGGCGGGGCCCAGCACCTCCTCGATACGGGCGGCCAGGTGGCGAGGTTCAAGCGCCGCTTCAAGGATTTCGGGGTCGGCTAGCCGGGGCGAACGCTTATTCGCCCGGCCACAAGTCTTCGATCTTCGGCAAACGCAGATCCCGCGCCAGCAACTCGTCCAAGCGCAACACCCGCACGTAGAGCCGGTGGCTCCGAATCAAAAGATCGCGCAAGCGCCCCGGTAATGCCGCGGCACTTCCGTCATCGCCGAGACAGACCGCCTGTCCATCGAGGCGGTCACGGGCCGCCGGATCGCGGCCGATCTCTCCCGCCAAGATCGCTTTCTGAAACAGGAGCCAAGCCATGACCTGGGTAAGCCGGGCGGTAAGACGGGTGGTTTCGCGGCTCATTTCCAGACGGCGGATGGAGTCGAGAGGCGCACGGTCGCCGGCTTCCTCATAGGCGACGTAATTGCGGGCGTCGATCAGAAGCGCCAACGCCTCGTCATAGGTCTTGCTGAAAAAGGCGGTCGGGAGGGGGGCAAGGGTCACGGTGCTGCTCACGCCTCTGGCCTGGTCCGGTCGCGGCGCAACCGCAGGCCTGCCTTATCGGATCATCCGGAAGGAAAATTAACATTCCGTGTTCCCGGTCACAAACCGCCATGAAATTCCTGGATAATTCGGCGAGCCCCCTGGGTTTCCAGGCGCCCGCGGCGCCGTTCCGGCGGGCTTGGCTCCGGGCCATAAAAAAGGCCGCCGGCAAGCCGGCGGCCCGAGTTCCACAGGGAGGCGTGAACGAGGACCGGATGAAGTCCTCTGGCGGTCAGACAATGCTGAACCGTTAACCGTGACGCTAAAGGCCATTCCTTACCATTTAGTTAAAATTTTAGGGAGTTTGCGGGAAATAAAATTTCAAGGCGCGCGAGGTCGGGAAACCCAAGGCTTTGCGCGGCTTTGGGCCCGCCTATTTGCGGAAAAACCGGTCGGAGGCCCCAAGGTGCGACTTCTTGGCGGCGATGGCGGCTCTGGCCCTTTCGATCTCCGCTTCGAGCTCCGCGATATAGGCTTCGAGCTCGGCCACCCCCAGCCCATCGAGCGGCTTTGGCTTCGGCTTTTGTTTGCGTGGAAGTAAATCTTCTTCGTCCATATCCGGACCCCTGGCACCCCGCCGCGGCACCGGCCTTGTCACTCGCGGCGGATGATAATAGACGTGATGCCCCCGCCCCGCTCCCGAAATCCCGGCGCCATGCGATGACCAGCTTCTTGCCCCTGTCCATGACGGTCATCGAGATCGCAGAGCCCGGCGCACCCGAGGTGCTGGTCCCGGCCAAGAGGCGGGTCGAACCGCCGGGCCCAGGCGAGGTCTTGATTCGCGTCGCGGCCGCGGGCGTCAACCGTCCCGACGTGCTACAGCGCCAGGGCTCCTATCCGCCACCCAAAGGCGTCACCGATATCCCGGGCCTCGAGGTGGCCGGCACCGTAGCAAGGCTGGGGCCCGGCGTTACCGAATATCGCGTCGGCGGCGAGGTCTGCGCCGTTCTCGCGGGCGGGGGTTATGCGGAATATTGCGTGGCGCCCGCCGGCCAATGCCTGCCGATTCCGGCTCCCCTCGGCATGGTCGAGGCGGCCTCGCTGCCCGAGGCCTTTTTCACCGTTTGGGCCAATGTCGCCGAGCGCGCCGCGCTCAAGCCCGGCGAAACATTTTTGGTGCACGGCGGCGCAGGCGGCATCGGCACCGCCGCGATCCAGATCGCGCGCGTGCTCGGCGCGCGGGTGTTCGCGACCGCCGGAAGCGACGAGAAGTGCAGGGCCTGCGAGTCGCTCGGCGCCGAGCGCGCGATCAATTACCGCCGCGAGGATTTCGCCGCCGTGGTAAAGGAATTGACCGCCGGGCGCGGGGCCGATGTCATCCTCGACATGGTGGGCGGCGATTACATCCCGCGAAATATCGGGTTGCTGGCCGCCGACGGCCGGCTCGTCTTCATCGCCTTCCTCAAGGGCGCGAAAGCCGAGGTCAATTTCCTGCCCGTGATGCTGAAGCGATTGGTCATCACCGGATCCACGCTCCGGATCCGCCCGGTGGCGGAGAAGGCCGCGATCGCGGAACAGCTCAGGCGCCGGATCTGGCCCGAGATCGAGGCCGGCCGCATCAAGCCGGTGGTCTTTGCCACCTTCCCGCTCGCCCAGGCCAGCGAGGCCCACCGTTTGATGGAAAGCGGGGCCCATACCGGCAAGATCGTGCTGGAGACCTGATTTTTCCGCGATTTTAGGCGAGGTTGCCTTTGACCGGTCGCGGGTCTCGCCCTATATGTTAGGCAATTCCAAAGGGTGCCAAACGCTGCCGCGCCGGCCGGGGACGGGCGGAAGACGGCGTTTTTTCTGATCCGACCGGCACTGCCGATAAAAAAAGGAGGCTTCGTTGGCGTTACCCCTCATGCCCAAGGCAACCGCCGTTTGGCTGGTCGAGCATACCGCGCTCACTTTCGAGCAGATCGCGGATTTCTGCGGCCTTCATCCGCTCGAAGTGCAGGCGATCGCGGACGGCGAAGTGGCGCCGGGCATGACCGGTCTCGATCCGGTTGCAAACGGCCAGTTGACCCAAGACGAAATCGAACGCGCGGTGGCCGATCCCAAGTATCGCATGACGCTGGCCGAGCCCACGATCCCGATGCCGCCGCTGCGTTCCAAAGGGCCGCGCTATACGCCGATCGCCAAGCGCAACGACCGGCCGGATGCGATCGCATGGCTCTTGAAGCACCACCCGGAGTTGACCGATTCGCAAATTGCCAAATTGATCGGCACCACCAAGGCCACAATCAACGCGGTGCGCGACCGCACCCATTGGAACACGGCCAACATCAGGCCCCGGAGCCCGGTCGAACTCGGCATGTGCTCGCCCAAAGAGTTGATCGCGGCGGTCGAGCGCGCCCAGCGCCGGGCCAAGGCGCCGGCCCCGGAAAGCCCGGCGGCCTAGCGATCGTTCACGGAAATTTATGGACGGCCTTTACCCCGCGGGTTGATTAAAACCCGCGGGTTTTTTCTGAGCTTGGCCGCTCAGCCGCTGAATCGGGTGATTTCGTCTTTGATTCGGAGTTTTTGCCGTTTCAGCTCCTGGATGAGCATTTCGTCGGGGAGCGGACGGCTGTTTTCGAGTTCGATGGCGTTTTCCAGTTCGGCGTGTTTGTCTTTCAGGGATGCGATATGATTTCCAGATCCCATGAGGCCTCCTCCCTTTCGGGTCATTGGTGCCCGTCACAAAACGCTGATGCATTATCTTAAGCGCCCGGACGAAATCTTGCCAAGGGCGATCTCGCAAGATCCTGATCCGTCATGGTTAATGCCGCTTTCTCCCGCGGCCATCCATAGGCTTGCGCCATGAGCGCGGCGCAACGGATTGTGGTCGGCATCAGCGGCGCGTCCGGCGTCATTTATGGCGTGCGCCTGCTCGAGGTGCTGCGCCAACTATCGATTGAAACCCATCTCGTCATGACCGGGCCCGCCGAAGCGACGTTGGGCTGCGAGACCTCGTACAAGGCGGCGGCCGTGCGCGCGCTCGCCAGCCATTGGTACGCCCCCGACAACATGGCGGCGCCGATCTCGAGCGGTTCTTACCAAAGCGACGGGATGGTGGTGGCGCCTTGCTCGGTCAAGAGTTTGGCCGAGATCGCAACCGGAGTAACCACGACCCTTCTCACCCGCGCCGCCGACGTGATGCTCAAGGAGCGGCGGCGCCTCGTGCTTCTGGTGCGCGAGACGCCGCTTCACTCGGGGCATCTGCGCAATATGCTGACGGTCTCGGATTTGGGCGCCATCGTCGCCCCGCCGTTGCCGGCCTTTTACGCCCGGCCGGAGAGCATCGACGATATCGTGGACCACACGGTTGGGCGGGTGCTCGACCTGTTTTCGATCGACACCGGAAACGTGCGGCGCTGGCGCGACCAGGGACGCGGAAAACCGGTCCGGATCGTGGGCGGGAACGACGCCGATTAGGCGCCCGAACCCGCCCGGAAATCGGGGGCCAACCCCGTTCCGGCGCCGGCCCCAAAATGGTATATTGACGTGCTGCCGAACGGTGTTGGGGTGCGATGCCTGACATGGAGAAGTTGCAGGAGCAGCTCGCGGAATTGAAGAGCGAGCATCGGGATCTCGACGACATCGTTCAGCAACTTATCGAGCGCGGACCTTACGATCCCTTGCAGATCCAAAGATTGAAGAAGCGCAAGCTGGTGTTGAAGGATCAGATCGCGCGTATCGAGAGCAAGCTGCTCCCGGACATTATCGCGTAGCCGTCACGGTTTTTCGGGTTTCGCCTGTTTGCGCTCGTACATGGCGCGATCGGCGGCGTCCAGCGCGTCGCCGGCCTGCTCGCCGCCGCGGAAGGTATAGGCGCCGACCGAGACGCCGATCTTGATCTCGCGGCCTTGCCAAAGGAACGGCGTCTTCTCGATGGCGCCGGCCAGAAGCATCGCCTTCTCGTTCGCGGTCGCCTGATCGGCGTTGGCGAGAATCACGGCGAATTCATCGCCCCCCAGCCTTCCCACCACGTCGGAACTGCGCGTGCTCTTGACCAGGCTATCGGCGACATGGGCGAGCGCGGCGTCGCCGCCGCCGTGGCCGCGGGTGTCGTTGATGTCCTTCATGTTGTTGATGTCGAAATAGAGCACGCTGCCCGGCGATCCATAGCGTTCCGAGAACGCCATCATGCGGGTGAGCTCGCGCACGAAAGCCCGCCGGTTCGCCACCGGCAGGAGCGTGTCCTGGTCCGCCAGGTTTTCGAGATAAGCGATGCGAGACTGGCTCTGCTGCAATTCGCGGCGCAGCCGGTCGACCTCCGCCATCAACTGCATGATCGCCGCCTTGACGTGCGCCGTCAGCTCGTGCTCGGGGATGCCGAGGATGGTGGTGGTGTCGGCGATGCCTTCGGACGAGCCAGCGTCCCCGCCGCGGGCGGTTTTTCCGGTTTCGGCGACGCGGGCCAAGCCGCCGGAGTTCCTCAGGCGATTCGATTCACCGATCTTCATGTGCCGCACCTTACCCTCGAAGCTGCGGATAAATGATTAACAAAATTCGACGTCCGAATCCCGGTAAAACTCGCGGAAAACCCTATCCACTCGGTGGTAGCCGGACCCAAGGCGCGCGCGGTTTTCAAGGATTCCCCTGGCGCTTGCCAGGGGCAAGTGCCCCCCTATAATGGCCCGCTTCGCGCGAACCCGGGGAGATTTCAAGCCGATGCCAAAGGCGCGCAAGACGCCTCTCGTTGCCATCGTCATGGGAAGCAAATCCGACTGGGAGGTCATGCGCCAGGCGCGCGATGTCCTCTCCGAGCTCGGGATTGCGAGCGAAGCCAAGGTGCTTTCGGCCCATCGCACGCCGCGCCGTCTGGCGTCCTATGTCGAGGCATTGGCCGGGCGCGGAATCAAGGTCGTGATCGCCGGCGCCGGAATGGCCGCCGCCCTGCCGGGAACGATCGCGGCGCTCACCGCACTTCCCGTTCTCGGCGTGCCGCTCGAAAGCGGCAAGGCCTTGGGCGGGCTCGATGCGCTTTTGTCCATGGCGCAAATGCCACGCGGGATTCCGGTCGGCACATTGGCGGTCGGCAAGTCGGGGGCGGCAAACGCCGCACTCTTGGCCGCGGCAATTCTCGCGTTGTCAGACAAGCGCGTGGCCAAGGCGCTCGATGGATTCCGCGCCCGCCAAACCGCGGCGGTGGTCGAAGATCCCGAAGCGTAAAAGCACCTAGGACCGGGGCGGCGTGCCGCCGAATAGACCGGCGAGGCGCCCTGCCAGATCGCCGAAGCCGCGCGACAGCTTTTCCCGCGCCTTGTGGAGTTCCATCACATCGTCGATGCGCCGGTCGAGGAAGGCGAAGGTGTCGTGGAAGCCGTCCGAATCGTCGTCGAGCCAGCAGAGAAGCGTCGTGGTATAGACGCCGGCCAGCGTCGTGCGCTTGGTATAGAAGCTGAAGTCGGTGGCCGTATCCCCCGCGGCGCGCCAGATCGCATCCACGGTGCGGGCCAAACACTTGATCCCGAGCGGCGCGTTCTGCGGCAAAGCGAAATGGGCGAGCAGATGGCGCACGGCCTCGCGGTGGCGCGCCAGCAATTCCAGGCGCACGCGGAGCGCCGTGCCGATGCGGTCGCGGATCTTCATCGTCTCCAGGTTCTCCGCGGCCAGAACCGCGTTCATCTTCTCGTCGGTATAGGTGCTGAAGTAATCGACGAGCTCCGCTACTCCGCCCGGGAAAGCGAGACGGGCGGCATCGATGCCGAGGCCGGCATCGGCGGCGCCCTTTGCCAGGGACGCCTTCGACCAGCCGTCGAACGGCACATGGGCAAGGGCCGCAAGCAAGACACGTTCGCGCAGCCGATGCGTTTCGGAATTGCCAGGATCGCTCATCCTCCGGTCCCTTTGCTTCTCACGGGATGCTGCCCGCGGTGTCGAATCTGGCCGGCACCAGTTCCGGCAAGCCATGGCGCAAGGCGTCGGTGTAGCTCAGAAGCGAAAGGTCCGTCATCCGCATCGGATAGAGAATGCCATCGAGATGGTCGCATTCGTGCTGGACGACGCGCGCGTGAAACCCTAAGGCCTCGCGGTCGATCGGATCGCCGTCCAAGGTCACGCCGGTATAACGAACCTTGGTCCATCGCGGCACCACGCCGCGCAGTCCCGGCACCGACAGGCAGCCTTCCCAGCCGAGCTCGGTTTCCTGCGTCAACGGCGTCACCACCGGATTGATGAGAACGGTGAGCGGCACCGGTTCCGCGCCCGGCTCTTCCAGGATGCGCTCCATCGGCACGCTGAAGAGGACGACGCGAAGCGGCACATGAACCTGGGGGGCGGCCAACCCGGCGCCGCCGACGTCTTCCAGCGTCTCCATCATGTCCTCGACAAGCCGCCTTATTTCCGGCGCCTTGGGGTCCGCGACCAGCTTGGCCCGCTGGCGCAGCACCGGATGGCCCATCTTCGCGATCTTCAATATCGCCATGGGTTTAATATGAGGGCCGGTGAGGCGAAGGTCAAAGCCGTCACGGAATCGCCACCCGCGGCGGGACCGGAAGGCCGAATGACGGCCCAGAACCGCCGGTTTAAAGCCCCCCTTAACTACTTTCCGGTACTTCACAATGGGCCGGGGCCGTGTTAGAAAGCCCGGCCTTTGCGACCCAGGCGGCCCCGCAAAGATTTCGACTTCCCGGACCACGAATATTCCCGGATCACGAACAGGAGTACGCAACATCGTTCAGGTTATCGTTCGCGACAACAACGTCGATCAGGCGCTGCGCGCCCTGAAGAAGAAGATGCAGCGCGAAGGCGTGTTCCGGGAAATGAAGCTCCGCCGTGCCTATGAAAAGCCGTCCGAACGGAAAGCCCGCGAGCGGGCCGAGGCCGTCCGGCGCTACCGCAAGCTGATGCGCAAAAGGATGGAGCGCGAAGGCTACTAGCGGCCCAAATCGCCGCATCGTCACCTAGCCGCACTCGCGAAGAGCGCGGCTTTCGTGTTTCCGGCGCATTCGATCAGCCCAGCGCCTTGTTGATGCCCTCCACCATTTTCTTGGCGTCGCCGAACAGCATCATGGTGTTGTCCTTGTAAAAGAGCTCGTTGTCGACGCCGGCATAGCCCGAGGCGAGCGAGCGCTTGACGAACAGCACGGTGCGCGAGCGCCCGACGTCCAAGATCGGCATGCCGTAGATGGGGCTCTTGGTATCGGTCTTGGCGGCGGGATTGGTGATGTCGTTGGCGCCGATGACGAAGGCAACGTCGGTGTTGGCGAAATCGTTGTTGATGTCGTCGAGCTCGTACACTTCGTCGTAAGGCACGTTCGCCT
>JBGQJC010000052.1:0-13014 GCA_041498815.1 Alphaproteobacteria bacterium | reverse complement strand
CAAGGCGGAGATCTGGGAGGCGCGCTTCGAGGTCGCGGGCGCGAAAGGTTCGGGTGAAGCGCCGGGAATTGCTTACGTGTGGCCCCACGACATCGAGATTTTCCTGCGCAACGACCGCTTGGCCCAGCCTGCTGTCGTGCGCCACGTCGCAACCGCAGGCCCCGCCGCCCTCGTCGAGCTCGCGGTGGACGGCGAATCCGAACCCATCGAAGTGGCATTGACGCGCGAGCGCCAGCACGAGCTGGGTCTTGCGCCCGGCCAGACCGTCTATGTCACCGCGCGCAAGGCCCGCGTTTTCCTGCGCGACCCGGATTCGGCATGAGCCGGCCGAATCAAAATCATAACCCGCGCGCGCCGTACCCTGGCGTGCCGCAAGTCTCGGTCTGAGCCATGCTGCGCCATGTGGCCTCGATCGGCGGCTTGACGTTGATAAGCCGCATCCTGGGGTTTTTGCGCGACATGCTCACCGCGGCGTTGCTGGGCGCGGGGCCGGTCGCCGACGCCTTCTTCGTCGCCTTCAGGCTCCCCAATCATTTCCGCGCGTTGTTCGCCGAGGGCGCGTTCAACGCCGCCTTCGTTCCGATGTTCTCCGGGATTCTGATGCGCGAAGGCAAGGACCCGGCCCGCGCCTTCGCCGAGAAGATTCACGCGATTCTGTTCCTGTCCCAGGTCGTGCTCTTGATCGTCTTTCTCATCGCCATGCCGTGGTTCATGTACGCCTTTGCCCCCGGCTTCGCCGACGAGCCCGCGAAATTCGACATGGCCGTGCTGTTCACGCGCATCACCTTCCCCTACCTGCTGTTCATCACCCTGGTTTCATTGCTCGGCGGCGTGCTCAACAGCTTGGGCAAATTCTGGGCCGCCGCCGCCGCGCCGATTCTTTTGAACCTTTGCCTGATCGCGGCGCTCCTGGTTCTGCCGTCCGTGCTGCCCACCCCCGGCCATGCCCTCGCCTGGGGCGTGTTCGCGGCCGGCATCGCGCAGTATGTGCTGCTGGCCTATGAAGCCTGGCGCTCGGGATTCTGGCTGCGCTGGACGCGCCCGCAAATCACGCCGCAATTGCGCCAATTCCTGGGCCTGCTCGGCACCGCCGCGATCGGCGCCGGCATCGTCCAGATCAGCCTGTTCCTCGACACCGTGATCGCCTCGTTCCTCCCCACCGGATCGGTTTCTTATCTTTATTATGCCGACCGCATCAATCAGCTGCCCCTGGGCGTCATCGGGATCGCGGTCGGCACCGTCCTGTTGCCGGAACTTTCGCGCCACGTCGGCCGCAACGACGCCGCCGCCGCGCTCTCGAGCCAGAACCGCGCCATCGAATTGTCGCTTCTATTGACGCTGCCGGCCGCCGTCGCCTTCATCGTCATCGCCGATCCCATCATCGCGGCACTCTTCCAGCGCGGCGCCTTCAGCGCCGCCGACACCGATGCCTGCGCATTAACGCTCACCGCTTACGCCATCGGGTTGCCGGCGTTCGTGCTGCAGAAATCCCTGATCCCCGGTTTCTATGCGCGCGGCGACACCCTGACGCCGGTCAAGGTCGCGGCCGTGACCGTCGCCGCCAACATCGCGATGAAGCTGGTGCTCGTTTGGCCCTTCGCCCAGGTCGGATTGGCCGCGGCAACCTCGGTTGCCGCCTGGCTCAACATCGCACTTCTTTATCTGGTTCTGCACCGGCGCGGGCTGCTCGATTTGGATACGCGCATGATGCGCAACGGCCCGCGCATCGCAGTTGCCAGCGCGATCATGTCGGTGGCGCTCGTGATTGCGCGCTTTACCGCCGCCGGCCAATTCGACCTCGCCCACGCCGCGGGCCGTTTGTGGTACCTCGTGCTGCTGATTGCCGTGGGACTGGCCGCTTTCTGCCTGCCCGCGCTCATCTTCGGCTTGGCGCGGCGCGGGACGGCGCCGGCGTAATCCTCAAGAAAAGCTATTTCGGGAGTGAGGCGGGAGCGTATGGCGTCCCCGTTCCCATTTGAAAGTGCGGCCCCGATTGCGATCGGCCGCGATCAAATTCAGGCAATAGGAACCGTCCTTAAGGTTCCAGCACGTACGGCGGGCCGCAGTTCGCATCCAAGCCTTCGCCGAGAACACGCTGCACACCGGCACCTCCGTCATTCGACGTCAGGGCCGCTGCGCCCGCGATCGGGCCGGCGACCACCGCGGTCGCGACGCAAATCGGAATCTTGAACGCGAGCAGGAACGGCGTCCCGATCACGCTCACGGCCGTTTTGCCCGGGTTGCCGGCATCGCTCGAACCGTGAGCGTCGCCTGCCGCCTCGCTCGCGCAGCCCGCGAGGACCGAAGCAAGAAGAATCATCAGAGCCTCGAGCCGCATCTTTCGCTCCTTGCGTTGCGTGACACCGCCATGCCGGGCCTATAGGCGGCCGGTCCGCCGTACGTTAGTTGCCGCAGCGCACGACCCATTGGGTTTCCAAGCCGTTCAGCTTGATCTTCGCGTTCTCGACGTGAACCGTCGCGTTCTTTCCCACCGAAGACAGGACGCGGGTTTTATCCTTGGCCTTGACGATGACGACGTCGAGAAACGACCCGTCGTTCACGTCCTGCTCGTGAAGCAGCAACTTGTCGTCGGCCGCGCGCTCGGCGCCGTGGATGATATAGAGCTTGTCCGGAAAGTCCCGCCCGAACTGGTAAAGCTGGCTTCCGTCGCCGGATTTGGGCGCCGAATAGACGACGTTCTCGTTCATGGCGCTGGGCGTGCGGTCGCAATCGACCGCCCAGGTTCCCAAGATGTCGAAATCTTTCAAGGCGGCCTGAATTGATTCCGCCTCCGCAGGGCCAAGCGCGGCCAGAAGAATCACGGCAGCCAAGAGTGCATTCCGCATCATAGGAGCACGCCTCAAATACAACTGCATTCTAGGCTCATTCCGGACCGGCAAGAAAGTGCGACCGTAGGATAGAGCGTAACTGAGACTGAGTTTCAAGCGGCAATGGCGCCGGCCCCGCCGGGCGGTTTGAATAAGGACGGTGCGAGGGACGGCCGGATCGAAAGCGAAACGGCTGAAACCGGATGGCGTCCCCCTCGCCCTCCCCCCTTGTGGGGGAGGAAGCAAAAACTTGGGCGGCGCGAAAGCGAGCCCTAGTTATTGCAGGTGGGGGGTAGCGTTATCCGCTCAAAGTTTTCCAACGCCAGCGGCCTTTGGGCGCGTCCGATAAGTGCCAAAACCGGTCATTGCAGTGACTGGCACGGCTTGCATTTGTTAGAGATAGCGGATCCGACCTTCAGCTTACGAGCCTCGACGGAGATCGTGAACTCGCTAATGAACGCAACGCCTCTAGCCCGTCCATGTGCCAAATATGTTTCATTGGCCCTGAAGGACGCGCGCTTTCGACCGCAAAGCGCTAGGTCAAAACGATTTTGGCTGGGTTAACGCCGGACGCAACCAAAAGGTCAGGCGTGTCGGCTTCGTTCAACGAGACCATTTCGACGGCTATTTTACCCTGCTCAAAAGCCGACTTCACTGACTGGCCGGCCGCAACCGCCGCATAGAACCTTGCAGCAAATGCGGTCGCAGCCAGATCGCTAACTGAATTGCGCATTACAACGATGATTTTGGCCGGCGGCAAGAATGCTTTCCGCGCACCGGCACTGTTGCATGCGTTCAGAACGATAATTTCGGGCGGCGCGTCGGTCGCGGAAAGCGCCTTCGCTAGAAGCTCAAACGAAACAGTCTTAACCGGGCGTTTCCCAACCTTGGGGCTGTCCACCGCAATTCCGCCGTTGTAGCCGTGCCCGGAGAAATGCACGATCCGGGGGCGATGGTCGTTGAGTCCCTCGATCAAGGAATCCAAGTCGGCCGCAGGCCGATACTCTAGGGAGATGTTATCTCGGTATGCCGAACCTCGAACGGCGCCCTGAACCTGTCTAACCTCCTCGTCGACACGAAGAAAGTGCGCTTTGTCTGGATTGGCCGTGAGATAAAGCACGTTTAGGTGTTTCTTTTTCCTGAGAGCCTGCCGAGTTACGACTATCCTTACGGGCGATATCCCCCGAACCATGGGACGACGCTTGGTCGGCACTTGCTCTGCCGCCCTGCGATTGTCCGCGTATCTGACAATGCGTTGCCTGCTGGCGCGAACACTCGGGTCTTTTCGGTACAGGTACCGACTACCGTCATCGACTGTTCCGTCATTTTCAATCCTGACAATCAAATTGTACTTCGCCAGCTGGTCCAGCTGGTTCTGCACTTGCTGCGCGTCGCGCACCACGATGTGCGCAGCCTGCATGAGTTGTTTTTTGGAACGTGGCTTCGTTCCACGTCCGTAAACCGCGTTGAATAGCTTACGTCGTATCTTGTTAGTGCCGAGATGCTTTGCCCACTGCAGAACGTTTTCTTCATGGTTACCGGACATATCGACGATCGACGTGCGCTCGGCCATGGGCTTAGCCCTTCTTCACCGATAGTTTCGGAACCATGCGGCTGATGGTCGGCTGGCTAACGCCGAGCACCTGAGCAAGTTGAGCCTGCGAGTAGCCCTTGTCGAATAGCTCGAGAATCCGAAGCTTTCGAAGCATTTCCAGTTCTTTGAGAATTTGATCGGCTTGCTCGCTCGTCACTCAGTCCTCCATTGCACCAGGGGCGGCATGTCCTGCCGCCATCTTCTTGGCCAAACCCTTGGGCATCATCCGGCTCAGGGTGGCGTTGCTCACCCCCATAGCGGCCGCGAGATGCTTTTGCTTGTAACCTGCTGCCAGCGCCTGAAGCATGAGGAGCTTGCGCACCCACTGCATCTCCTGAAGAAGAGTCTTCATATTATCGTCGTTCATAGCATTACCTCGTTTTCTTGCGGGTCGTTCGATTGACCTACTTCTCCTTGGACTTGGACGTTTTCCGTGCATTCGAAAGCGTCACATTCACATGATTGGTCGTGGTGCCGACGATGTCGGCGATCAGCGTAGGCCGTAGCCCCGCCTTTGACAGAAAGACAATCTTGTCCTTTGTGGATTCCATCTGCGACGTCAGCGCCGCCGCCTGAAGCTTGATTAGGATGTCGAGCTTTTCTGACACTTCATCGGACATGGCGTTCACCTCTCAGCGCCGGGCGATTTCAAACCGCTCCTCGTAAGCGGATAAACATGCATTGGGTACTGGTCTTCGCCGACACGCACGACGATACCGGCTTCTATCCAGCGGGAAATTGACCGGCTGAGGTTGCCTTTATCGAGCTTTGCCCGTTTGCCGATCTCGGCCTGTGGGGTTTCGCCATCGCAAAGATTGTAGGCGGCGAGCTGTTTATCGCTACCGGCGACCGGCGCAACGATCTTATAGATGTCGGCTGTCGGAAACGTTCTACGCGCCACCGTGGCTAAAATTGCTCTAAGCAACGAGTCGGCTGTGTCCATGTCTCTCCTCCGAATAGGCGCGAGTCAAATAAGCGCTAAAAACAGCTATTCAAGACCTGCGGCTATTCAACGAGTGAAAAACTAACTAAGGCTTATCAGTTAACATATTGATATTACTGTCATATTGTCATCAAAAATTATTGCGTATTAGTGCATATTGCGAATAGAAATCAGACATACGACCTAAGCTGCTATAAGGTCACGAGGAGGGGCGGAGTGCTTAAGGCCGTCACCCGGTACGGCGACCGATATCCATCCAGTTTAACATACTGATTTTATTTGAAAATTGGTTGCGGGGGCTCGCAGCCAACTTTATTTGCTGTTTGCAGCGCAGGGCCTCCTCCCCCCTCAAGGGGTTGAACCCGTGCGGTGGTCATAGGTCAATAGCCGGATCAATAGCAGCGTCGTCCTCGGTGTAGAGCCGGAGCTGGATAATCTCGTCATTAAGCATGTCCCGCGTGAAGCCCTGCGCCGTGGCAGCAACAAGGGACTTCAATTCATCAATGATGCGGTCAACGGGTTGGTCCGAATATTCGTAGGCTTCATGCTCCAGGAAGTCCGCGAATGCAGCAAGCTTCTCGAACCGGGCGTAATCATCCGCCTTTCTGAGGACAAATTCGTGCCGCCGCAGGGCCCGCTCACGCCGGGCCTGCGCGCGCCGCTGCCGTTCAAGCTCCTCGGCCCGCAGACGCTCCTTCTCGGCTTCGTCCGCCAGACGGTGGTTGATGGCGACCGCGCCTGTGACTAGAGCCGCCATGGCCTCATCGAGATAATCTTCGAGTCTTCGGCCCTTGCGGTCGTGCCAGCGTCCGACAAGCCGTTCGCGTCCCCAACCGAAGCGCGTCGTGTCAGTGAAATCCATCGCAAGGCGGCCCGACGGGAAATAATCCCACGAGCGATAGGCCTTGGTATCGCGTCCGCGTGAATACAGTTCTGGCCAGCGCGCCCGGTATTCCTCACGGCGGGCCTGCTCCTTCAGTTCTTCCCGCGTCGGCACATGCTGCTTGCGGTCCTTGATCTCGTAGAGGCGCCATGCGAGCGGCACGCCGTCAACAACGATCCGCACGCCCTGCTCGTTCTCGGTGATCCCGTGACTGCGCTCCGCTACGGCCCGGGCAAACGCGTCGATGATGCGCAGCGTGCGGTCAACCGACTGGTCCCCGATTGAAATATGGACAGCGCCCGGAGCGTGGCCGTGTTTGAACCCCTCGTGGTCAGCCTTGGCGGCGCGCAGGGCTTTCGCTGTCGCGGCCGCAACCGGATGAAACCGGTCTGGGCGTTCAGCGGGGACCGTGATCACGGGGCGCCCAGCCTCTTTTTTCAGGGCCGCTGCCTGCGCCGCTTCCACAGCCGGGGGCACCGGCGCCACGAGCCGCGCGTGAAGGTGAACCTGAACGGATGCGACATCTTTCAGCGGTGGCAGTGGCGGCCGGTGAACCTTCTTTCCGTGCGCAAGTCGGGCCCAATAGCCGAGAGGCGGGGTCGGAATGCCGTGCTTGACGCAGATTTTGCGCAGTCCAACGTCGGACAATCCGAAACGCTTCGCCAGCCGCGACATCGGCGTTTCCCACACAAGAGCGTACAACTGCTCCCGCGTCATGACGCGGTTCCCAGCAACGCCCGCTGTGGCCTGGTTTTCCAATGAAACGTCTGTGTCTTTTCGCTCTGGCATCACCCCCTCCCCTTCCCTAGGCCGGAAATGGAAAGGGCCGCTCAATCCGAAGGAAGCGGCCCTGTGGAATAAGACCGGCGCGCGCGGCTAACCCGATCTCAACTGCGGCCTTTATTGCTCGCCGCCCTGATGTGCCGCCCCGATGGCCTGATAGAGTTCTCCCAGCGCGTCGCTGGCCTTTTCCGCCAGGGCTTTCCATTCCGGATTGGCCTTGATTTGCTCGTGCTCCAGAAGTTCCTCATCCACGGCCTTGGCCAAGAACGCGCTCATGTGCAAAACCTCGTGACGGCCGTAATCATCTTCTTGCGGCATGCTTCGTATCCTTTCTCCTTTACGGCACCGAGGGTCCCGCTCGTTTGGTACGGTAGCGCGTCAGGTAATCACCGGTTTGGGGCATTCTCTTTCTCGTGGCGGACCGCGGTCAGTCAATCTGGCGAGAAACACTGATACGTCATTGTTCGATCCGGTCGGAAAAGCCCTCAAACGTATCACGGACAATACTTTCGAGCGATATGACCTCATCGTCAGTGAGTTTTTTAAATTCACTCTCTCGACGCTTCTTGGTCAATTTGCCTCCATTTTGCCGAATGAACATGATGAGGTCTTCCGCGAGATTGTTCGGCATATCAATTGTATTCATTATACGCCGCATCGCTTCATCATGACGGCGCAGATAGTCGATCTCCTGGGGCAGGTCGCGCTCGACCGTGCGCTGAACACATCCATAGAGAAACTCCGCTGCCACTGTGCAGTCGAAGTAGCGGTATAAATCAGCGGTTTCGTTCAAGACCTCTACGTTTCTGTCAGGCGTTGGCCGCCAATCTATGAACGGCATCAACGGGCCGGAATGCGCTTGAAGTGTTGTGCGGTAGTCGTCGATTCGATCAAGCATCACGGACGATACGGGAAAGACCATACCCGGTGGCGTGAACTTGCGTTCCGCAAGCACGTGATGAATGAGACAGCGATGGAGGCGCCCGTTCCCGTCCCGGAATGGATGAACATAGACGAACCCGAACGCTGTTGCAGCGGCCTGGAGCACCGGATCGAGCGCACTGTCTCCCATGCGGTCATTGGCATCCAGCATCGCTGCCATAAGATCAACAAGGTCCGACGGGCGCGCGCCTATAAATTCGGGCAGGGGATCACCGTTGTGATCCCGCTCTCCCAGGAATACGCCACCATGGCGCAGACCACCCTGGATAAATCGCGTGTCTTCGATCAGGACACTATGAAGGCGAAGGATTTCCTGGAGCGTAAGCTTGTTCTTGCCGGCCTGAAGAACGGCGCGGCCCCACCTCTCCAATCTGTTGCGGGGTGCCCGTTCACCCTCGATTTCGAAGCTGGCGCGGCTATCGGCGAGAAGCAGGAAGCTCGCAGCGCGCGCCACGAGATGAGCCCCTGTGCGGCCAACTGTTTCGGTTGCCCTTGTTGCCAGTGCGCGGGCCACAAAATCCATGAGCGCCTTCGTACGGCGAATAACAGGACAGAAGTGCCCTGTGCCGAGCAAGTTGTCACGCACACGGTGCCGCTTGGAGAGGTGCGGTTTTCCCGTGAAATATTCCTGCGGGTCGAGAAGATTGATTGCCGGGGTATTTGGCGCATCGGGCACGTCGAGAGTCCGGCCCATCAGTGTTTCGTATAGAAACCAAGCGCGCCGGGCCGGGATGCCGGACGGTGCGGCACGAACAAACGCTTCCATGTCAGCCTGAGGCACGGCCTCGAACACCCGTTTCAATATCAGGAGATCGATGTTCTCGTGCCGGAGCGCGAAGCTGAGGTGGTCGGCGAATGTGTCTCCGGGCCAATACCGTTTGTCGAAGATATGCCATGGGTCTTCTTCCCGTTGACTACCGCGAACGTGCTTGTCGGACACACAACTCGGCCGCCGCACGGGCGCGTTGACAGAGAGCGCATGGACAAGCGCTGCCCAGCCGGCGAGCTTCGTACCGTCCGGCAGGGCGTTTTCCTGAAAGTTCATCGTGGGCTCAAGCTCAAGGCGCATCTGTCGAAAACCCTATCATGGCTGTCGAAAAACATATCAATTAGCGGCCATACGTCGAAATTCAATATAACCTCTAAAAGCGCTGAAATTCAATTCCTTTTGTCGAAAATAGGCATTAAACAGGCCAGTAGGTCGAAAACTATGTAAACATTGATCGACCGGTGCCAGCCTCATTTTGGCCGGGATGCAACGAATCTGAGACGGTATGAAGCGATTAATACGCAGAAATTAAAGGCTTTTCTGCCCCTCCAAACGCTTCGTTTCAGTGAAAATGAAACGTACCCTGGCCGGAGCCACCCGCTTGGCCCGCTTTCTAGCGCTCCCGGTCCTTGTCGCGATCCCGATTCCGGCGGCGGCTCCGCTCCTTGCGGGGGCCGGCCGGGGCCGGCCCGTCTGACGACCCGGCTCCCCCCTGCCCTGCCGATTCGGTATCCCGCGCCGCCCGGGCGAACTCATCGGCCAGGGGAATCGATTCGCGATTCGGGCCGCCGGGCCCGGTAGCCCTCGCCAGCTCCTGCGAAAGCGATCTTTCGCGATTCTCCGGTCTCCGGGGTTCCGCGATTCGGCCGGGCGGGACCGCTGTCCTGCCGAGTACAGGCGTATGCTCCCGGCCGATTCGATCCCGGATTCGAATCTCCCGCACGCGGGCCGTTTCAAGCGAGCGAAGCTCGCGCTGCTCGATCTGACGCAAGGCGCGGGCACGATTTGGACCTGCGACTTCAAGGTTATGAGGTTGACGACGGTCCGCTTCGGGTCAAAAGCCGACTCGGATACCGACACAAGTGATCGATTGTGCGCGTATGTGGCCATGTCTCCGGCACATGGTGGCTTGCCCCCACGCATTGACAATTTTCGATATATGAATATAATCCTAAGACGTTCTTTGACATTGTGAACCCGATCGAGAAGCGGCGGCTTGCCCAAGCCGCCGCTGTGCCGTTTGAGCGGCCTCCGCCGCGGTGCATGTTTACGAATGATGACATTTCTCCGGAAAACCCGGGCGATACGTACAACAAGCGAACGCGGCGCGTTGGAGTGTGAGAGTTTACCGGCGCTTGCCGCCGAAACCGGGGCCGCTTGCCGTCACGCAAAGCCACCCAAAGCGCGGCAAGTTCTCACATTCCCACTTCATTTCGAAACAAACGGCGGCAAAACCGCGGCTAAACCCCGGCCGAACTCAGCGAAAACTTCTGCCAGACCGAATAGCCGGGATATTCGCGGGCGAGCCAGGTATAGGGAAGGCCGCGCCATCGGCGCCGCCGGGCGGTTTGAATAAGGGCGGTGCGGGGTACGGCCGGATCAAAAGCGGGACGGCGGAAACCGGATGGCGTCCCCGGCGCGACTCGAACGCGCGACCCCAGGTTTAGGAAACCTGTGCTCTATCCAACTGAGCTACGGGGACGTGGCCGGAATAATACCATAGCAAAGGGCCCGCGGGCGGGCAGGCTATCGCCTGGCGCTTTGGCCGCCCGAGCGATGCTCGAAAGGAAAGGAATAGACCAGCGAAAGGATCTCGGTGCCGGGGTTATCGCTGCCCAGTCCCGCGTTCGAGATATGGTGGATCGCGATGCCAAGGCGCGGGCCGTTGCTGAACTGGTAGTCGAATTCGGCGCCCGAGCGAAACTCCACGGTGCTCCCCAAATCCTTGCCGTTGCCGTTGGAATAGGCGCCGACCGCGGTTCCGATCAGCGCCAAAAATTTCTCCCCCAAGGGGATTTTGAAGTTGAATCCGCCGTAACCGTAAACCGCGCTGTCGGTGGTGAGTTCGACCCCCAGGACCGGACGGAAAACCCAGAGCCTCTGGAATCGGTACTCGACGTCGAAATCGCCCGCCTGGTTGTTGTGGAAGATGTCGTATTCGCCGAGGCCGACCTTGATATAGGGCGGGTCTTCGGCGGGCGCACTGTCCCCGGCGGCCTGCGCCGCACCCGCTAAAATGCAAAGCGCCGCAACCGAAGCGGCGGCAATGGTAAATCGTACGGCCACGATTCCGAACCTTGGGTTTCTGCCCCAAAGGTATCTTAGGGAAAGCCCTTCGCCCTGCCAAGGACTTAGGGTCCGTTTCGGCCTTGTTTCAGACCAGTTTGGCCCGGAACCGGTCCGTCGCCGCGACCAGTTCCGCGCGAATCCCGGGCTCCATCGCCGAATGACCCGAGGCCTCGACCACGACGTAATCGATGCCGGGCCAGCCCCGCGCCAATTCGTCCGCACTGGCGATGGGGCACACCATGTCGTAGCGCCCCTGGACGATGACGGCCGGCAGGTGGCGTATCTTCGGCACGCCCGAAAACAGCGCGTCGTTGGCAAGAAAGATATGGTGCGCAAAGTAATGGGCTTCGATCCGCGCCAACCCCAGCGCCATACGGTCGCCCGAGAATGCGGCGATGGTCTCCGGGCTCGGCAGCAGCGTCGAGCACGCCCCTTCGTAAACGCTCCAGGCGCGCGCCGCCGGCATATGCACCGAAGGGTCGGGATCGGTAAGCCGTTTATAATAGTTCGCGAGCAAATCGCCCCGCTCGGGCACGGGCAAATGTCCGGCGAAGGCTTCCCACTGCTCGGGGAAGAACCGCCGCATGCCATACAAGAACCAGTCGATCTCCTGCGGCCGGCAGAGAAATATTCCGCGCAAAACGAATCCCAGGCAGCGCTCGGCATGGGCCTCGCCGTAAGCCAAGGCGAGCGTGCTGCCCCAAGATCCGCCGAAGACCAGCCATTTGTTGATCTTCAAATGGCGGCGCAGCTTTTCGATATCGGCGATGAGATCGGGCGTGGTGTTGTGGTCCAAGCCGCCCAAAGGCGTCGAGCGCCCGGCGCCCCGCTGGTCGAAGATCACGATGCGATAGAAATCGGGATCGAAGAACCGCCGGTGCGCCGCAACCGCCCCCGCCCCCGGCCCACCGTGGAGGAACAGGGCGGGCACGCCGGACGGAGTCCCCGCCTGCTCGTAATAGAGGACATGGCCGTTGCCGGCGGGCAGCCGGCCGGCATCGAAAGGCTCGATCTCGTGGTAAAGGCTCGATTCCGGGGCGGTCATGGCGCTAAGGCCAAGTCTAGGCGAGACCGGCTCGTAACGGAAAGAGGCAGCCGCCGAACCCGGCCCCGGATGCCGCTATAATGATGCCGCTATAATATCGGGCATGATCCGAATGCGTCCTCTCTGGCGCCTCATCCCGGCCGCGATCTTATGCGCCGCGTCCCTCGCCTTTGCCGTAGAGCCCAAGCCGGCGCCGGGCGGCACCGGCTTGGTGCGCGAAATCGTGGACGGCGACACGCTCTTGATCGAGATCAAGACGGCCACGACCGTGACACCCGAACAGGCGGTGCCGGGCACCAAGTATCGGGTCCGGCTGGTCGGCATCCAGTCGCCCAAATTGCCCTTGGGCCGCGAGGGGTTCGAGAAATGGCCGCTGGCCGAAGAGTCAAAGGCCGCGCTTTCGAAGCTGGCGTTGGACCGTACGCTCTCGCTCTCCTTCGGCGGGCACAAGTTGGACCGCCACGGCCGCCTGCTCGCCCAGCTCTACGGCGAAGACGGCACCTGGATTCAGGGCGAGATGCTGAGCCAGGGCATGGCCCGCGTCTATACCTTCGCCGATAACCGGATGCTGGCGTCCGAGATGTATGGCCTCGAGCGCAAGGCGCGCGAAGCGAAGCTCGGCATCTGGCGCGATAAGTTCTATGCCGTGCGCACGCCCGAGTCCGCGGCCTCTTTCGTCGGCACCTTTCAGTTGGTCGAGGGCGTGGTGAAGACCGCGGCCAGCGTGCACGGGCGCGGCTACCTGAATTTCGGCGAAGACTGGAAGCAGGATTTCACGGTCGAAATCGGCCCATCGGCGCAATCCATGTTCCGCCAGGCGGGCCTCGATATCGCGGCGCTTTCGGGCAAACGGATTCGCGTGCGCGGCTGGATCGAATCCTACCGCGGTCCGCTGATCGAGGCGACGCATCCGGAGCAGATCGAGCTCTTAGGGCCAT
>JBGQJC010000051.1:0-16156 GCA_041498815.1 Alphaproteobacteria bacterium | reverse complement strand
GAGCCACACGCGCATGGCGAAGAGTTGGCCGCCCAGGATGTCGGCGGAGGCGACGCCATCGATGGTCGCGATCAGCGGCTGGACGACGCGCGAGAGATAATCCGAGATCGCGGGGCTCGAAAGCGTGTCGCTGGCGAAGCCGAGGTAAATGATCGCGGTCGTCTGGCCCGTGGATTTCACGATCACCGGATCGAAGGCTTCCTTCGGGATCAGGTATTTGACTTGCTGGACCTTGGCCATGACCTCGGTCATCGCCTTGTTCGGGTCGTAGTTGAGCTTGACGTAGACCGAAATCGTGCTCGTGCCTTGGGTCGAGGACGAGGTCAGGTAGTCGATGCCTTCGGCGCTCGAGACCGCCTGCTCGATCGGCTGGGTGATGAAGCCCTGCATCAGATTGGGCGACGCGCCGGGATAGCTCGTGGTGATGGCGATCACCGTGTTCTCGAGCCTGGGATATTGGCGCGTGGGCAAGTCGAAAAAGGCGCGCAAGCCCAAAAACAAGATGAGCAGGCTCACCACGGTCGCGAGCACGGGCCGGCTGACGAAGATGTCGGTGAAACGCATGGCGGTTCGGCGCGGTCCTTTTATTTACGCGGATGGCGTCAGTCGCGGGGCGGCGTTTCCGGCTTCTTGAGCGCGTCGGGTTCGGTTGCGATGGTCACCGCCGCGTCGTTGTGGAGCCGGATCTGGCCTTCCTTGGCCAGCTTGTCGCCGGCCGACAAGCCGCTCAGGATCGCGACCTTGCCGTCGTGGCGGGTGCCGGTTTTGACGAAGGTCTGCATCGCCTTGAGCACGGGCTTGCCGTCCGCGGTGTCTTCTTTGATGACATAGACCGAATCGCCGTAGGCGGTGTTGTAGACCGCGGTTTCCGGCACCGTCACCACGCCGGGCTCGGGCGTCAGCACGACCTGGGCATTGGCGTACATGCCGGGAAGCAACAGGTGATCGGAATTGGCGAGGGTCGCCTGCACTTTTATATTCCGGGTTTGCGGGTCCACCTGCGGCTCGATCGTCGTCACCTTGCCGGCAAAGACTTGCGACGGATAGGCATCGACGCGGATCTCGACCGCCTGGCCGACATCGACTTTGCTCCGGTCCTGTTCCGGGAGCGTGAAATTGGCGTAGAGCAGATCGAGATCGGTCAGGGTCACGACCGGGGTGCCCGCCTGCAGATATTGGCCGAGGTCGATCTGGCGCACGCCGAGCTTGCCGTCGAAGGGGGCGTAGATCTGCTTCTGGGCGATGATCGCCTGGGTTTTCGCGATCCCGGCGCTGGCCTGGTCGAGCTGGCTCTTGTTCAGGTCGACATTGGCCTGGGTGCCGAATTCCTTCACCGCCAGCGCCTCGGCGCGCTTGAGGTTCACTTCGGCAAGCCGCGCCTGGGCTTGATACATGGCGAGGTCGCCGCGCTCGGGTCCGTCATCGATCTGCACCAGGGGCTCGCCCTTTTTGACGGCGGTACCCGGCTCGAACAGGAGCTTGACGACGCGCCCGCCAACTTCGGGCGAGACGGTCACCTGATGGACCGCAACCAGCGTTCCGATTCCCTCCAGGTAACGCGGCATCGCCTCCGCCTGGGCCTCGATGACCGAGACGGGGATGGGCGGCGGCACATTGCCGGCGAAGAATTTCGCCATCCCGGCGGCCCTGAATTGTTGGAACTCGTAGAGCCCGCCGACGATGGCGCCCAAAACGATCGCAACCACGACGAACCGGAACGCGACTTTGGACCGGCTCGGCCTGGGGCGGCGATCGGCCTGGCGCGCCGCCTGGCCTGGGGGGATAGGCATATCCATGGGGTCTCCCTAAAACCGACAGCTTCGTACCCGGATTCGCCACGCCAAGTCACCAGCCGACATGCCGCATCCACCGGCACATGGCGGTATAGATAGGGACGAACCCCGCGATCCTCTAGCCCCGCTCATGCGAAATTTCCGGGACCTACCCGCCACGCTCACACCCCGAAGGTGAACCGGCTCCCGGCCGAAGAGAGAATGAGCTTCTTGGGCATGCGCTTGGCCGCCTCGGCGACGAAATTGGCGCCACTGCAATGCATCGGAATCAGATAGTCGAGATCGACCTTGGCAAGCTCATCCACCACCCGGGCGAGATAAGGCGCCGGCGCCGGGCCGAGATGGAATCCACCGGCCAGCACATGAACCTTTTGGATGCCGGTGATCGCCTGGACGTGGCGGATGTTGTTCAGGATCCCGCGGTGGCCGCACGACGTCAGGATCACGAGACCTTTATCCTTGACGTTGAAACAGGTCGCGTGCTCGCCCCAATGCTGGTCGGGCACGATCTGACCCAGCAACTCCGCCGGCGCAAAGTGGCTGGCGTCGCACCCGGCGCCGTCATGAGCGCCGTATTCCTCGAAGGTACCGGGCAATATCTGTTCGATTCCGCCGAGCGGCACGACGCCCGTCGTGAAGGCATGGTTGTCGATCACGATCGGGTCGGCGGCGAGGACGGTGCGAATGCGTGCCGCCGCCAATTCGCGGCGATCCACGACCCCGGCAAAACCCGCCGTCATCGAAAATCCACTAGGCACTTTCCAATAGCGGTAGCAGAACGCGTCCTCGCCGCCGGTATAAAGCGGCAGATCCGACGGCATCGCGTCGCGATATTTCTTCAGGAAACCCGAGAGCCCGCCGAAATGATCGTGATGGGCGTGACTCAAGATCAGGCCGTGGAATTTCGTCGGATCGATTTCAAGAAACTCAAGATTGTTGACCAGGACATCCGGCGTCCAGCCGAAATCGAGCAGGTAGTTGCGTTGCTCTTGCCCGTTGACGGCTTCGAGGTAGAGCGCCAATCCCCATTCGCCGTGCAGCGAGGTCGCGTTCCGGAGCGGCAGGCCCTTGCGTTCGACCTTCAGGCCCGGGCGCTGTTCGTCCTTCAGGAATACGTCGTAGACCGAATCGGTGACGACGCGGATCGAAAGCTTGTCCACCGCGGGGGCCGTGATGCGAGGCACTTGCGCCCGGGCCGCGGCCGGGCCAAGCGCCGCCGTGGCGACGGCGGCGAGCGCCGCCGACCCTTGGATGAAGGTCCGCCGGTCCATTTTCTTTTTCAAACGAGCCTCCGCCGCGTCAGCCGTGCATTCAGAAGCAGGATCGCGGCCCCCCGGCCTGATTATTCCAGGCACGAAGGGGGCGGCGGTGCACACCGCCCGCGGGGAATCATCGTGAAAGCAAGACGGGACCCTGCGCGCCGGCCCGGATCCGGTTAATTCGAGCAGTCGGTAACGTCGACGGCGTCGCAGATCTGTTTTTCCGAGAGGCCGGTGCGGTCCTCGAGATCCGCCACGCTTTTGCGGTAGGTATCGCGGACCTTGCCGGCGGCGCGGTAATCCTTGCTCCATTCCTCGCCGCGGTCATACATCTTTCCCGCGTGCTCGCCCATGAACGCCCAGGCGCGGTATTGGGCGCCCAGCTGATAGCTTTCGGAATTGAGCCCCTTTTCGTCGGCGTCCGCGAGCGCGTCGGTCACGCACTGATTGAAGTTGTCCACCGTGAGCTCGTCCGCCTTGGTGCAGCGATGCACGGCTTTCGCGCCCATGCGCACCTGGCGCAGCATGGTTTTCGGCGTTGGCGGCGGTGCCGGCTCGGCCTCGGCCTCGGGCGCCTGGTCCGGCGCGGCTTGGTCCGCGGGCGTCGCTTGATCCGCGGGCGCGGCCTGATCCACGGGCGCGGTCTGATCCGGCGCCGCCTGGTCGGGCGGCGTTTGGTCGGACGGGGCATCGGCCGCGAATACGGCGCCCCCCGCACAGAGGCCAATAACGGCGGCCAGTATCACGGCTGCTTTTTTCATCCCCTAACTCCTCGGGCCCGGGCGTTTCGCCGGCCCCATTTTCTTGAGAATCTCGCTTTCCCGATCGCCCCCTCGGGGCTGCGCCATTATGCGCGATGGCCCAGGGGTTTTCCAAGAGCCGACATACGCGGCGCCGGGCGCTATTTGCGCAATATCTATCCGCCCATTGCCGATCCTTATCGGGGGGTTCCCGTCCGGCAGGCCCGGCCGGCCCCCGGAAATTCGCTGCAGCGGTGTCCGGATGGCGCTTCGTCTTCGGCGGCATCTCGACGCATATCTGACGGGCCGGTTACCCGCCGATCGAGACCCCGATGATCCGCCCCAATCCGAAGGTGATTGCGGCGGCCGCGAACCCGACGGCCAGTTGGCGCAACGCCGAAAAACCGAGGCTCCGCCCGGTGAAGACCGCCGTGCCGGCCCCGATCAGAACCAGCGCCACGGCGCTGGCGGCGAGGCTTGCCGCAACCGCCGTCTCGCCGCCGAAGACGAAATAGGGGGCGACCGGAAAAATAGCACCCGCGGTAAAAAGGCAGAACGAGGAGGCGGCCGCGGTCCACGCCGATCCGCCCAGTTCCTCGGGATCGATTCCGAGCTCTTCGCGCACCAGCGTATCGAGCACCTTGGTCTTGTCGGCAAAAAGCCGCTCGGCCAGGGCGCGCGCCTCCTTCTCGCTCAAGCCCTTCGACTGGTAGATGAGGATCAGCTCCTCTTTTTCTTCGTCGGGAACCAATTCGAGTTCTTCTTTCTCGGTCGCGATTTGTTTCTGATAGAGCTCGCGGCTGGAATTGACCGACAGCCATTCGCCGAGCGCCATCGAGCACGCGCCGGCGAGCAATCCGGCGAGGCCGGTGATCAGGATCGTTTTGTCCGGCACCGCGGCCCCGGCAACGCCCATGACCAGGCTCAGGTTCGAAACCAGCCCGTCGTTCGCGCCCAGAACCGCCGCGCGCAGCGCATTGCCGCCGCCCGCCCGGTGCCGCCCTTCGAGAGAGGCGAGGACGCTGCCGGGCACCCCACCCCGCTTGCCCGGGGCGGGAGCGGCGAGCGCATCCAAGACGCGGGCGTGGCTGCGCTCGGCCGCCGGCAGGCCGCCCGCGACGGCATCCGGCTGGCGGTCATAAGACCCGCTATCGACATGCTCCAACGTGTTGATGACCGGCAGAACGAATCCGGGGCCGAAGCGGCGCGCCAGCCAGCCGAGGGCGCGGGTGCGGAAACCCGGGGATGCGCGCGGCAAACGGGCGCCGACGGCGCGCAGCTTTTTTCTCCAGAATTCGGCGTGGGACTCCTCGACCGCGGCGAGCCTTCGATAGACCGTGGCAATGCGCGGGTCGGATTCGATGTCGGCCAGAGTCTTATAAAGCGCCGCGCCGTCGATCTCGCCTTGGAGGTTGGCGAAATAGCGTTGCGAATCTTTGCCGGAATTTTTAGTGCCGGTCATGGGCGCCCTTCGCGGTTGCCGCAACAAGGAGGGCCAGTTTGCCGCAGGCGGATTAAAAAAGCGACGGAGGATGCACGGGTTGGATGGCGTGCTAATCTGCTTCGCGCGATGCCGAGGCGGCCGGACTTGGGCTTCTAGCTACGGCGCGATCGGAGAAGACGGGATGGTTGTAAAAAGAGCGGCGTTCACGGCGGCGGTTGCCGCCATCGGCCTTGCATTCTGCATTTCCGGCGCGGGACGGGCCGAAAATTCCACGCCCGCCGTCCCGTTGCTCGACGCGACGAAGACCAGCGCCGGCCAGGCCATCGAATATCCGCGCCAGCCCGCCCGCGTTGTTTCCGCGATTGTCACGCTAGCACCCGGCGAGGAAACCGGACGGCATCTTCACGCCGTTCCCACCTTCGCCTATGTGCTCGAAGGCGAAGTCACGGTCGATTACGCCGCGGCGGGAACGAAACTTTACCGCGCCGGCGGCGCTTTCATGGAGGCGCAGGATATGTGGCACAGCGGCCGCAACACAGGGATGGTGCCGACGCGTATTCTGGTGGTCTTCATGGGCGCGGACGGCATTGCAAACACAAGATATCCGCGGTAATGGATCGCCGCAGGCTGGGCTCTAGTCAGGGGCCGGATACGGGCGCCGGCACCCCCTGTGGCGGGCACGAAACCCTTGATGCGATTATGACTATTTCGTGGCCGTTAAGATGCTCGCAACTTATTCGATGCCATATTCGCACCACGTTCCTTGGCCACAGTTAGGGCCTAAGAACCCAGGATTT
Organism: Alphaproteobacteria bacterium; assembly: GCA_041498815.1. Classification (GTDB taxonomy): domain Bacteria; phylum Pseudomonadota; class Alphaproteobacteria; order DATDPM01; family DATDPM01; genus DATDPM01. The sequence continues at coordinate 10,123 of JBGQJC010000051.1, read as the reverse complement.
TTTCGTCACCGAGCGCCGGAGCGCGCTTGCCGCCGCGTGAAATGGATTAATGGATTAACCAAGCGAGGCCTCGCGATGACATTCCTCCCCGCCGTACGGCGCTTTCTTGTCGCCATCGCCCTGACGATCCCCTTCGCCGCTGGCACGGCCCGCGCCGACGGTGCGCAGGACGCCGCCACCTTCATCAATAATTTCGGCAATAAGGCGATTGCCCAACTCACCGATCCGAGTTTGAGCGACGAGGAGCTGTATAAGCGCTTCCGCGTGCTGTTCGAGGAGGGCTTCGACGTTCCCTATATCGCGAAAAGCGCTTTGGGACGCTTCTGGCCGCGGGCGAGCGAGCAGGAGAAGGCCGAGTACTCCGCCGCGTTCGAGGATTACATGGTTCAGGTCTATGCCGGGAAGTTCCGCGCCTATTCCGGCCAGACCCTCGAGGTGACCGGGGGCCAACCCGCCCCCGAGGGCGGCGTCACCGTCGCCTCCACGGTGGTGAAGCCGGATCACCCGGTCACCATCATCCATTGGACGGTCGATTCATCCGGCGGCAAGCCCAAGATCCGCGACATCAAGATCGAGGGTGTCAGCATGATCACCACCTATCGCGACGAGTTCGCAAACGAGATCTTGCAGCGCGACGGCAAGGTGGCGGGCCTGATTTCGGCGCTACGGGAAAAAACCGGGAACACGGGCGTTGCCGGAAACGGACACGGCGCCAGCCTCGAACAGCACTCGAACCATCTGATCGCCGCCACCGCGCTGTTCTTCGCCAGGGCTACGTCGAACCGCTTCGGCCCTTCCTGATCCCACGACCACAACTTGAACTGCGGCCCGCGGCTCCATATTCTCCGGGCTTGGCGGGCGTCCGTTGGCGGCGCCCCGCGCATGACGGCGGGCCGTTGATCCGGCCGCCGCCCCGGAGAGGACCGCCGATGGATGCCCGCCCATGACACGATCGGACGACTTCATGGTCCGGTTCTGGGGCGTGCGCGGCAGCATCGCGACACCCGGAGCGCAGACCATGAATTACGGCGGCAACACCCCGTGCGTGGAGGTGCGCTGCGGACGGCGAATCTTCATCCTCGATTCCGGAACGGGGGTCCGGCCGCTCGGCGGCCTGTTGGCGGGCGAGATGCCGTTCGAAGCCGACTTTCTTCTGAGCCACACCCATTATGACCATGTCATCGGCCTTCCGTTCTTCGCGCCGGCATTCGTTCCCGGCAACCGGTTGCGCGTTTGGGCCGGCCATCTGGGACCGCAGGGCAAGATCCAACAAGTGCTCGGGAATTTCATGAGCGCGCCCTTCTTCCCCATCCCGACCGAGGTATTTCGCGCCGCGATGTCCTACAAGGATTTCTTAGGCGGCGACGTTCTCGACCCGGGCGACGGCGTCACCATCCGCACCGCGCCCTTGAACCACCCGAACGGGGCGACCGGCTACCGGATCGAATTCGGCGGCCATTGCCTCGCCTACGTCACCGACACCGAGCACACAAAAAACGGCTTGGACAAGAATGTCCTCGGCCTCATCGGCGGCGCGGATTTGGTCATCTACGACTCGACCTACACCGACGAGGAGTATCCGCGCTTCGCCGGCTGGGGCCATTCGACATGGCAGGAAGGTGTCCGCCTTTGCGACCAGGCGAAGGCCGGGACGCTCGCCCTATTCCACCACGATCCCAGCCACGACGACGATTTCATGGACCGGGTGGCAAGCGACGCCGACCGCCTTCGCCCGGGCACCATCGTCGCCCGCGAAGGTTTGGTGTTACGGCCGGGCCAGCGCTGACGCGCCCGCCCTTACTGCGCCCGGCCGAAGTGCTACGCCGGCCTACGCAGGAACAGATGTTCGCTGGCCGTGGCCATGCGACCTTAGGTCACGGCGATCGCCCTTTCGCCGCTTTCCTTTTCGGTACGCTCGGGCTTAAGCTCGCGGCCGGTTAACAGAATCTCCCTCCGTTGGTACTCTCTGTTTAGACGGCGGCACGCGCGACCTCAGGGGATGCATGCAGCACAATGAATTCAATCGTCCGGATGCGCCGGAGAAACGCCCCGCGTCCGCCGTTTCAAGCGCCGGCCAGGTGAACGGCCGGCAGCCGATCGCCACGGGTCTCAACCTTTTTCTCATTTGCGTCGTGCTCGGCGGCACGCTGTTTCAACTGTTCGGCATGCCGTTTGTGCTGCGCGATTTCGGCATGCGGGCCGCATGGCTCCTGTTGCCGATCATGCTGCTCCAGCCGCTTCACTGGGGCCTGATTCACGAGGCGATCCATTTCCACCTGCTTCCCAACCGCCGCGCCAATGAATTCTGCGCGCGGCTGCTGTCCGTCACGCTCGGGTTTCCTTTCGACGCGACGCGCTTCGGCCACCTGGTTCATCACCGGTTTTCCCGGCACGGTTATGACCGGCCCGATATGTACGACGGCCGCGGCCCGTATGCGATTGCTTGGCTGCGCTATCGGGTGCGGCTCTTTGGCGGTGTTTATCTGGGCCTGCTGGTTGCGCCGCTGATCGCGTGCGTGCCGATGTCGCTCGGGGTGCGCCTGATGGAAAAAGAAATCCCGATCGACGAGGATGGCGATGCCGAAGTGCGGCGTCTGTACGTATCGCTGGTGACGAATGTGCCCAGGCGGCGCCGCACGCGGCGCGAGTTCGCGATGACGCTGGCGTTGTACGGCACGAGCGCGTGGGTCTATGGCGCATGGTGGCCGATGCTGTTGGCCACCATGTTCGTGCGCGGCGTGTGGCATTCGTTCGCGGACAACATCGCGCACCACGGCGTCGCGCTCGACGAACCGGAACGTACCCGGAATTACGCATTGCCGCAGGTAATCCGGCCGTTCCTGATGAATCACCATCTGCATCTCACGCATCACCTTTATCCGGCCGTGCCGTGGACGTCGCTCGTCGCGATACGCGTGCCCGGAGAGGAGCGGCCGAACGACAATTATTTCCGCGCCGCGTTTCGTCAATTGAACCGGTTTTATCCGCGCGCCCCAAACGTTTAAGGCCGCGCCCGACGCGGCGCCCCGCCGCATGGCGGGTCTCAGGGCGCTCCCGGATCGGGCAAATCGCTCCACGCCAAGACGGGACGGCCCATGGGGACCCCGAGTTACATGAGCCTGAAAACATGCATCGTCACCGGCGCAACTTCCGGAATCGGCAAGGCCACCGCGGTTGAGCTGGCGAGACGGGGTGCCGCGGTCATCCTCATTTGCCGAAACCGGCGGAAAGGCGAAGACGCCGCCCGCGAAATCCAGGCGCTGACCCAAAACGGCGCAATCGAAGTATTGGTTGCGGACCTTTCGTCTCAGCAGCAGGTCCGCGCGGTGGCCGCCGAATTCAACCGAAGATATGAACGGTTGGACGTGCTGGTGAATAACGCCGGCGCGATGTTCCCCGAACGCGCGGAGAGCGTCGACGGTATTGAAATGACGCTGGCGGTCAATCATCTGGCGCCCTTCCTCTTGACCAACCTGCTGCTCGATAAATTGAAAGCGGGCGCCCGCGTCGTCAATGTCAATTCGGACGCGCACGAGCAGGGGAGAATCGATTTCGACAATCTCGAGATGCGGCGCCGCTATGGACGCGGCGTTGGGATGCGTGCCTATGCCAATGCCAAGCTTGCAAACCTGTTGACCGGGTATGAGCTTGCCCGGCGCCTTCAAGGCACGCGGGTAACCGTCAATGCCTTGCACCCCGGCTATGTGGCGACCAACATCGTCAAGATCGATCGTGCGACCGGTTTGTGGCGCCTGGTCAAACCGTTCTGGGGCATGGCGATGCGTTTCATTCTGACACCCGAGAAGGGCGCGGCTACTTCGATCCATCTCGCCTGCTCGCCGCAAGTTAGCGACGTATCCGGAAGGTATTTCGAAAAATGCGTTGCCGTCGCCTCTAGTCCAACATCGAGCGATCGGGAACTGCAGACACGGATGTGGGACGCGAGCGAGCAGTTGACGGAAGGCTAGAAGAAGGGCGGTGCGCCGGGACATTGCGAAAACGAGGGCGCCCCCAACCGGCTGGCTCGTTCGAGGTGCCGGTGGTAATATCCCATACGGCGAAATTTTTGGCGCAGACCGGCAGCTATGTCGCCGTTGACGCGGAGCCGAGGGCCGATGTTGGCTAAGATATTCCGGTCTGTTGTGTTGTCCGTGGCGATTTGCACGATCGTCGCGGCCGGGTCCCAGGCTTCCGCCTCCCAGCAGCAATTTACTTACCGGGTCCATGATTCCGTCTATGGCGAGATCGGGACCTACATCGACGCCGTCGAGAAAAGCGGCGATGCAACGACGATCGCCACGGAGGCGCATATGAGCGTCTCCATTCTCGGTATCGTTCTTTACAGGCAAGACATCTCCCGGATCGAGCGTTGGGTTGCCAATCGTCTTGTTTACTTCCACGGGATCACCACGGAGAACGGTACGCCGGTTGAAGTGGACGGCCGGGCGGAAGCGGATAATTTCATCGTCAGCTCCCCGAGCGGCCAGGTCACGGCACCGGGGACGATCCGGTCGGCCAGTCCGTGGGCTGCAGGGGCGCCGGGCGGCGATACGATCTTCCTGCCGGATACGGGCGTCGTCACGAAAGTGCATACCAGCGGCGGCGGCGAGACGTCGGTCACGATCGACGGCGCTTCGAGCCGGGCGCGGCAGTATCATATCGAGACGGTGGACGGGCTGGAGCGATACGAAGTCTGGATGGACGATGACGGAACGCCCGTGATGTTCAACATGAAAGACAAAGACAGCAACGTCACGTTTACCCTCGCCAAGTGACAGGCCGGCGCGGCGTCCCGCCGGCGCGGCGTCCCGCCGCTTTCCCCAAGAAAGTTTACATTTGCGACGCTTCGGCTGCGCTTTGCCGCGCTTTGGTTCGATTTGCTTCGATTTGCGCGCGGCGGCGCGGGCTGGAGGCATAGGCTTTTCAGCAGCTTTGCTTTCACCGGCTCCGTTGGCCGCGGCTTTTCCCGGCGAATGTAAACATTTGTAAACATCCGCCGCGATTCGACGGCCTCAGGCGGCGTCCGCTTCCTTGCCAGTCTTCGCGCCCGATGTCTCAGCCTTCGCGTTGTCGAGCGTAGCGAGGCCGCTCAATGCGACCGGCGGCCGGTTGGGAAATTTCGCGATCAGGCTCAAGCGGCCACCCATCGCTTCGATGAATTTTCGCATCGTCGAAATCAGCATGTCGGACCGGGTTTCGAGCCGGGAGATTCCGTCCTGGCCGATTCCGAGCGACTTGGCGACGGCTTCCTGCGTTTTGCGGTGCGCGCGGCGCAGGTCGCGCAAGGACATTTCCTCGGCGATCAATTCGGCGGCGCGCGCCTCGATCCGCTTGCGGCGGGAAGCCGGCAACCGGCGCATTTTTTCTTTTCGCGTGGTCGTCATCGCTTTTTCCTTTCTGCTTCAATGGCGGCGAGATGGGCATCGAACCGTTTGTCGGCCGTGGCAATGAGGCGCTTATAAAAGCGTTTCCCGCTGCCTCCCGACTTATCGCCCGCCACCAATAAAATGGCGTTGCGTTGCGGATCGAATGCGAAGGCGACGCGCCAGACGCCATTGCCGGCGTCGCAGCGCAGTTCCTTCATGTTCGCGTGCCTCGAACCCTTAACGGTATCCACGCGCGGCCTGCCCAACGTGGGGCCGAAGCGCTCCAGCAGGGCAGTCTGGGCCAGAATTTCGTCCTGCACCTCCTCGGGCAGAGCATCGAATTCGGGCTCGAAGTCGTCGTGGTACAGGACAGTCCACGGCATGGCGGATTATGGCTTACGTAACATATGTTGTCAAGCACATATCTGCCGGCGCGCGCGCCCGCCGCCCCCCCGGTGGGCAGGCGCAATGTTTTCTCCCTTCACGGTGTCAAAGAGCAGCAGAGGAGTATATTCCTATCATCCGCGGCAGTCAAGGCGGACGGAGGATGGCGTGCGAGCCCGAGCTTGGCTCCGGTCCGGGTGAAGTGTGTGTGACCGAAGTCGGCTAATAGCCAGAAGCAGTCGTTAGAGGTTTCAGCTCTCGACCCGAAAGGGGCATTACCGGAGGCGCGGGAAATAATAATGCTGAGAGCAATATCAGTGGGTAGGTCATAGACTCTGGCGATCAGAGAAAACGGGGAGGAAAACTCAATGCCGGGACTTCACGTCACCTTGGGATATTACCCGCAGCATTGCGACATCCGGACCAGCAGCATTTCATTGGTGGATCTTCCCGACCGCGAGCAATGTGTCGCCCAAATCGAGGCGTGCCAAAACATTCACAATGACTGGCTATACACGCCCTTACAACCGCACAGGGCCCGTAATTTTGGTTTACCAAAGACCCATGTGCTAACCCACGACAATGCCGATAGTGTCGATCACCTGGAATTTCTAGTCTGGTGCATCGGCTTCTTTACGGGAATGCGGCTCACGACAACTGAAAGAGGTTTTCTTGATGCTACACCGATCAAACCCGGCAAGCTGAACGACTTTGTGCTGTCGAACTGCGCACTCGCAGATGCAGTCGCTCTATCGGAGTCGTTCTGGCAGCAACACGCCCAGGACAAGCGCAAGATCAAGCGAGTTATAGGGATTATTCACGCCCTATTTCTCTCGCAATACCCGCCCTACCTGCAATTCGAGGAGTTTATGTACCTCTATATCGCGCTTGATGCTTGCTTCGCGCTGTTCAAATCGCTTTTTAATACCTCTGAGTCTTTGCCTCATGCAGCGCGGCTCGATCGGATGTGCCAGCGTTTCGGGATGTCAACACCGAACTGGGCGTTACCGAACGCTCAAAAAAAGACCGAAGTTTCAGTCGTTCGCAACGACTCCCTCCATGAGGCACTGTTCTTTGAGCAACCGCTCGGATTTGCCATCTATGGCGGTAACAACCCTTCATCGCAGCGGCGCAATGTACCGCTGGAGATGCGCGCTCTCACTTGTCGGTTGTTGGTTGCGCTATTTGGTAAGCTGGATTGTGACTACATAAGCTCACCGGTGAATACGCGACAGCGATATGGTCTTAATCTTGCCTGACCGATGTCAGCCTGCGATGCGAAATGCCGGGGCCACATGGGATCACACCAGCAGCAAATTGGCTGCTATTGTCGCTCAGTAAAAAGGGAGGGTCATCATGAATAAAATTGACCGCAATTTGCAATGTGGCGAATCGCAATATGGTCGGCTTTTGACCAGCACCTTTCTGTGGGAGGTGGTAGTAGGGGCCTTAATAATGGGCGCGACCTTGACGATCATTAATATCTTTGGCTTATCGGACACCAATAAGATTTGTACCATCATTGCCGTATCAACAACATATGTTGCTGCAACTTTTGCCCACGGATTTCAAGCTATCAATTCTCAGATCCACGGCAGTTCTGAGTTCGTGCTGAACGGACTTTCCAATTCATTCTCTGCGTCGCGAGACTCGTGATTACGGGCACATACGACTGCAACTGCGACCTCAACGCGTTGGAATGTCCGCTCCGGGTCACAAGCGGACATACCGGGAGCCGGGACCGGCGATGCCGTCCGCACCTAAGACTCGGCGTCCGGCTCTTGGTAGTGCCGGAAAATGCCTTCCTCGCTGAACGGGATGCGGCGGCCGGAGGCCAAATAGGCGGCGAGACGTTCGTCTTCGCCATTGCGCATAGGAAGCACGGACTTATAGAATTACTTCCCGTAGACCTTCTGAGTCCGGAGATGCCCGATGACCCATACCAAATCCACCGTCCGGTTTCTGCTCGGTGCCGCGCTGCTGACCGGCGTCGTCTTGGTGGCGGCTTGCGCCATGCCAGCCAAGGAGACGCCCGGTACGCCCCACGGCTGCAGCCCGGCCACGACACCCTGTCAGTAGCGACTGCGGCGCCTATCGCCATCCGGAATTGCCGGCCCCCGATGGCCGCGATGCCGCCGGCGGCTATGCCCCGGCGTCGAGCTCTTGGTAGTGCCGGAAAATGCCTGCCTCGCTGAACGGGATCCGGCGATCCGAGGCGAGATAAGCGGCGATGCGCGGACGCGCCGCGACTTCGTCATGCAGGGCGATCACGCGCGGGTGCTTTTTGGCGAGCCGCGCCATGGCGCGCGGGAAGGCGTAACGAAGACCCGACACGACCTGGAACAGCGAGAGATCGGCATAGGTGAGCCGGGCGCCTACGAGGTGGCCCGCGGGGTTCAGCACCCGCTCGAAGTAGCCGAGGTACTTCGGCGCGCGCGATTTCAGAAAATCGGCGGCGCGCAGGCGGGCCTCCTTGCGCTGGTCCTCGTAATAGAGGTTGCCCGAGATCGGATGGTGGCTGTCGTGAACCTCCTGCACCAAGTCGGCGAGGGTGAGTTGAAGCTGATGGGCCCATAACCGCCCGGCCTCGCCGGCCGGTGCCAAGCCGTGACGGGCACCCAGGTACAAGAGAATGTTGGCGGTTTGAGCGATGACGAGCTTTCCCGCCTTAAGGATTGGCGGCGCGAACGGCGGACGGCAGGTCGTCTTGGTATCGAGCAGGCGCGTGAGCGCTGCTTCGCCTCCGCCTTGCTTTGCCGGTTCCCGCGCGACGTCGACATATCTGGCACCCGCCTCTTCCAGCGCCAGGCGCACGAACTCGCCGCGGCCCTGGATCGACGGCCAATAGTAAAGTTCATATTGCATGCCCTGATCCTCCCTCCGTGCCCCGCCGCACCCCCGGTGCGCCTATTATAATCGCTGGTCTGTTATATCCCTCGGTCCAAGGGCGACGCCAATCCGGAGCCGAGGCCGGGCGCCGGGGCCGGCTTCGAGGCGATAGGGAAATACATGACGGAACCCCTTTGGCGGCCATCGCGAGAACGCATCGCAGCGTCGAATGCGGCGGCTTTCATGCGCGCCGTGGAGCGGGACTGGGGAATAGCCATCCGGGATTTCCCAGCACTCTGGGATTGGTCCGTCGCGGAACCGGCCAAGTTCTGGCAATCGCTGTGGTCGTTTGCCGGCGTCATCGCCGAAAGCCGCGGCGAAACGGTGCTTTTGAAGCCGGACGACATATTGAACGCGCGCTTTTTTCCCGAGGCGCGGCTCAACTTCGCGGAAAATCTGCTGCGCCGGCGCGACCATGCCGACGCCATCGTTTTCCGGGGAGAGAACGGGGTGCTGCGCCGCGTAAGCTTCGGAGAGCTTTACGCCACCGTGGCGCGGCTCTCGGCAGGGCTCAAATCAAAAGGCGTTCGCGCCGGGGACCGGATCGCGGGTGTCATGCCCTGCATGCCGGAGGCGATCGTCGCCATGCTTGCCGCCGCCAGCATCGGGGCGATCTGGTCCTCCTGCTCGCCGGATTTCGGCGAAGACGCGATTTTCGAGCGCTTCGGCCAGATCGCGCCCAAGGTCCTGATCGGAACGGACGGTTATTTCTACAACGGCAAGAGTTACGATTGCTTGGCGAAGCTGGCCGGTGTCGCGGCCCGGATTCGGTCCGTCGAATCCGTCATCGTCGTTCCATTCGTCGAAGAAGCCCCGGCATTGCCGGGCCCGAATGCGATATCGCTTGCGGATTTTTTGGCGGATCGGGAGGTGGCGGAAATCGACTTCGCGCAGCTTCCCTTCGACCACCCGCTTTACATCCTCTATTCGTCGGGAACGACGGGCCCGCCGAAATGCATCGTCCACGGCGCCGGGGGCACGCTCCTTCAGCACTTGAAGGAGCACCGGCTTCACTGCGATATCAAGCGCTCCGACCGGGTGTTCTACTTCACGACTTGCGGATGGATGATGTGGAACTGGCTGGCCTCGGTGCTGGCCTCGGAGGCCACCGTCCTGCTCTTCGACGGCTCGCCGCTTTATCCCGAACCCGGCGTTTTGTTCGAATATGCTGCGCGCGAAGGGATGACGTTTTTCGGCACCTCGGCCAAATACATCGAATCGGTCTCGAAATCGGGCCTGCGGCCGGGCGAAACACATAGTCTTGAAAACTTGCGCACCATCGCCTCGACCGGTTCGCCCCTGTCGCCGGCGGGATTCGAGTTCGTGTACGAGCACATCAAGAAAGACGTCTGCCTGTCCTCGATCTCGGGCGGCACCGATATCGTCTCTTGCTTCGTTCTCGGCAATCCCATCGGCCCCGTTTGGAGCGGCGAGATTCAAACGCGCGGCCTGGGGATGAAGGTCGAGATTTTCGACGACGGCGG
>JBGQJC010000050.1:0-16575 GCA_041498815.1 Alphaproteobacteria bacterium | reverse complement strand
TCGTCCGGCTTGTGGCCGTTCTCGACGCTCGGCTGGCCGGAACGAACGCCCGAGCTCAAACGCTACTACCCGACCGATGTCTTGGTGACCGGCTTCGACATCATCTTCTTCTGGGTCGCGCGCATGATGATGCTCGGGCTCTATTTCATGCACGAGGTACCCTTCCGCACCGTCTATATCCACGCCCTGGTCCGCGACGAGAAGGGCCAAAAGATGTCGAAGTCGAAGGGCAACATCATCGATCCCGTCGCCCTCATCGACGAATACGGCGCCGATGCCCTGCGCTTCACTTTGGCCGCGCTGGCGTCGCCGGGCCGCGACATCAAGCTGTCGCCCGCCCGTGTCGAAGGAAACCGGAATTTCGCGACCAAGCTCTGGAACGCCGCCCGTTTCTGCCAGATGAACGGGTGCGTGTCCAAACCCGGGTTCGATCCCGCCACATGCGAGGCCACGGTCAACCGCTGGATCGTCGGCGAACTCGCAAATCTGGGGGCCGAGGTCACGGCTGCCCTCGAGAATTACCGGTTCGACGAGGCCGCCAATCATCTTTACCGTTTCGTGTGGGGCACGTTCTGCGACTGGTATCTCGAAATCATCAAGCCGGTCCTGCTTTCGAACGAGGGGCCGCGCGAGGAAACGCAAAGTACGGCCGCCTGGGTGCTGGACCAGACGCTCCATCTTCTTCATCCCTTCATGCCGTTCATCACCGAAGAGCTTTGGGAAAAGCTCGCGCACGCGCGCGCCACCCGACTCATCTCCGCCGAATGGCCGGCTCTGGGGCAAAGTCTCGTGGACAAGCACGCCATGGCCGAGATGAATTGGCTGGTGCGCGCGGTGTCCGAGATCAGGGCCGTGCGCGCGGAAATGAATATTCCGCCGGTGGCGCAGCTCGCGCTCATCATCAAGGACGCCAATTCCGTCACCGCGGCGAGGGTCGAAACCCACCGCGAGATTCTGACCAAGCTCGCGCGGCTGTCCGGAATCGAATTCGACGACAAGGCCCCACCCAAGGGCGCGCTTCAAGTGGTGGTGGACGAAGCCACTTTTATTTTACCGGTCGTCGGAATCCTCGATGTTGCCGGCGAACGCGATCGTCTCTCGAAGGAGATCGCCCGGCTCAAGGGCGAGATCGAGCGTTTCGACAAAAAGCTCGGCAACGAAAGCTTCGTCGCCAAGGCCCCGCCCGAGGTGGTGGAAGAACAACGCGAAAAGCGCAACGAAGCCGCCCGCGCCGCGGCCAAACTCAACGAGGCTTTGACCCGCTTGGCGGCGATGTAGGGTTGAACCGTGCCGTCAAATAAGGCCAGAATCGGCGCGATTCCCCTTGCCGCGGCGGGTGCCCGGCTTTAGGTAAGGCTCATGCCCGAATACCGATCCCGGACCACCACCCACGGCCGCAACATGGCGGGCGCGCGCGGGCTGTGGCGCGCCACCGGCATGAAGGACGAGGACTTCGGCAAGCCGATCATCGCCGTCGCCAATTCCTTCACCCAATTCGTCCCCGGCCATGTCCACCTCAAAGACCTCGGCCAACTGGTCGCCCGCGAGATCGAAAAAGCGGGCGGGGTGGCGAAGGAATTCAACACCATTGCGGTGGACGACGGCATCGCCATGGGGCATTCGGGAATGCTCTACAGCCTGCCCTCGCGCGAGATCATCGCCGATTCGGTCGAATACATGGTCAATGCCCACTGCGCCGATGGGCTGGTGTGCATCTCCAATTGCGACAAGATCACGCCCGGCATGCTGATGGCGGCGTTGCGCCTCAACGTCCCCGCGGTTTTCGTCTCCGGCGGGCCGATGGAGGCCGGCAAGGCGGTGATCGGCGGCGAAGAAAAAACCCTCGATCTCATCGACGCCATGGTCCAGGCCGCCAATCCGAAAGTATCGGACGAAGACGCCTTGAAATACGAGCGCTCCGCCTGTCCCACTTGCGGTTCTTGCTCCGGCATGTTCACCGCGAATTCCATGAACTGCCTGACCGAGGCGCTGGGCTTGTCTCTTCCCGGCAACGGCAGCACGCTCGCCACCCACGCCGACCGGCGCCGGCTGTTCGTTGAGGCCGGGCGGCGCATCGTCGATCTCGCGCGCCGCTATTACGAGCAAAATGACAAGACCGCGCTCCCGCGCGGCATCGCCAGTTTCGAAGCCTTCGAAAACGCCATGACGCTCGACATCGCCATGGGCGGCTCGACCAACACCGTGCTGCATTTGCTCGCCGCCGCCCACGAAGGCGAGATCCCGTTCACCATGGCCGACATCGACCGGCTCTCGCGCCGGGTCCCCAATTTATGCAAGGTCGCGCCCAGCTCGCCGCTCTTCCATATGGAAGACGTGCACCGGGCCGGCGGCGTGTTCGCGATCCTGGGAGAGTTGGACCGCGCCGGGCTCCTGCACCGCGACGTGCCGACCGTGCATTCCGCGACATTGGCCGAAGGGCTGGATAAATGGGATATCCGCCGCACCACGGATTCCGCGGTGCGCGATTTCTACCGCGCCGCTCCCGGCGGCGTGCCGACGCAAGTGGCTTTCAGCCAGGACAAGCGTTATCCGAGCCTCGACCTCAACCGCGAGAAGGGCTGCATCCGCGACCTCGCCCACGCCTACAGCAAGGACGGCGGTTTGGCCGTGCTCTACGGCAACATCGCCGAAGACGGCTGCATCGTGAAAACCGCGGGCGTGGATCCAAGCCAGCTCACCTTCACGGGACCCGCCCGCATCTTCGAAAGCCAGGACGATGCGGTGGAAGCGATCCTGGGCGACAGGGTGAAGGCGGGCGACGTGGTGGTGATCCGGTACGAGGGCCCGTGCGGCGGCCCCGGCATGCAGGAAATGCTCTATCCCACCAGCTACCTGAAGTCGAAGGGCCTCGGGAAGGTTTGCGCGCTCGTCACCGACGGCCGGTTTTCCGGCGGCACCGCGGGGCTTTCCATCTGCCACGTTTCCCCGGAAGCGGCCGACGGCGGTGCGATCGCGCTCATCGAGGAAGGCGATTCGATCGAGATCGACATTCCGAACCGCAACATCGCGCTTGCGGTGTCGATCGAAGAATTGGCGCGGCGCCGCAAAGCGATGGAGAAAAAGGGCGCTAAGGCTTGGAAACCCGCGACGCGCGACCGCCATGTGTCCCAGGCGCTCGAGGCCTATGCGCTGTTCACCACCAGCGCCTCCAAGGGCGCGGTGCGCGATGTCCGCGTGGCGGCCAAGCGCAAAGCCGCCAAGATCGCCGCGGCGGAGTAACTAGCTGCATCAGAGCGCCGTTCCAATTGAAATTCAATTTGAGAACCACCTATGCACCAAACTACTAGCACAATCCGCCAGAGCCTCACGCCCAAGCTAAAACAAATCGCGCTCAAAGCACTCGATGCGTACCTTCATGCGCCAAGTGGCTCTGACGGGCGTACGCCAATCGAAATGGAGGCTGATGTCGATGCCCAACGAGTAAAAGTAATAGAAGGTACGTTGAAGCCCCTGCTGGCAGGCTTCCTGAATGGTTCTGTGCCTCTTGTCTCATTCAAGCGACAGGTCGACAGCGTAAACAGACAGAACCGTCTTTGGGGATTCAGTGGGATTAAGGGGCAGATGTTTTTCAATGTGCTCACGAACCTCGCCGCAGACAAAGACGAATGTGATACGCAGTTAAAAACTGTATTGCGTGTTCCAGCAAATGATCAGGAGGCGGACAAAAAGCTGCGAGACTTTTGTAATTATGTAATCCGCGTCGGCGACCAGTTTGTCGAAGGAGGCGGTGCTAGGGGCGCTCGGCCCATGCCGGGTAGCATCCCGTCTTTCGTGTCGTATTTTTGGCAGATTCAAGATCGAGATGTTTGGCCCGTTTATTACACAAACACGGTACAGATGCTGACCGACATGAATCTTTGGCAGGAAACAGAGGAGGTTGGTGACGACTATCTTTCGTACAAGCATCTTCACGAAATGTTGGCCGAGACGTATTCGGAAGCGGCGGGCCGCCGCTTCAGTTTATATGACGTAGAACACGTTTTTTGGTTTAAGAGCGGTAAACTAACGGGCATGCCACCGGCCTCGGAGGGAGTCGCAAAACCTGGCGATCATGGCACGGTGGATCAAGGTGTGTCAGGTTCGGGGTTGGGCACAAGTCAGACCGGCATTCTTGCCGACAGTTATGTACCTCCGATTATCGCTATTATTCCGGAACTAGCCAGAAATAACCCGAAGTTTGCCGAGGAAGCACAGCGCGCTGGCACCAATATCGACCGAGCATTAGAAAAGAGCTGCCACGCTGCCTTCACAATTTTGGGTTATGAAACGAGACTATTGGGTCAGGGCATGGGACGTGTGCCGGATGGTCAGGCGATCGCACTAGATGAGTCTTACGCGATTCTTTGGGACGCAAAAGTTCGTTTGGGCGGTTACAAGATGGGCACGGACGATCGCGTTATTCGTGAATATATTGCGACTCAGAGCCGCGAATTGACACGCAAACGTAACATTAGAAATATTTATTATCTCATCATATCGAGCAAATTCACGGATGACTTCGATGATCTTATTCGATCATTGAAGATGGAAACCGATGTTAACGAGGTTTGTCTCGTTGAAGCGCCCGCCTTGGTTGCAATGGTAGACCAGAAGTTACGTTCCCCTCTCGATGTCACTCTTGGGCCCGATGGAATTCAGCAAATTTTCAGTGCGAGTGGTATTGTGACGGCTAGCGACGTATTAGAGAGTTTGGGCTAACGGCGCTTGCGTGACGTGCGCGTAGCAGACCGGCGCAAAGCCGCCAAGATCGCCGCGGCGGAATAACTAGCTCTCACCCCACCGACAACTCGCACCACACCGGAACGTGGTCGGAGGCTTTTTCCTTGCCGCGCTCCTTGCGGTCGATACCGCTCGCCTGCAACCGGTCCGCGGCTTGCGGCGACAAGAGCAGATGGTCGATGCGAAGCCCGTGGTCCTTGTTCCAGGCACCTGCCTGGTAATCCCAGAACGTGTAGCTGTGGGGCAGGGGGTGCAGCGCCCAAAACGCGTCGGTCAGGCCGAGGTGCATGATGGCCCGGTATCCCGCCCGCGATTCCTTGCGGCAGAGCGCGTCGTTCGCCCAGCCTTCGGCGTCGTAAACGTCATCGTCGGTTGGCGCCACGTTGTAATCGCCGCCCAGAACCAGAACCTCTTCTTGCGTTAGCAACTTTTTCGCATGCGCGCGCAGGCGCTTCAGCCAGCGTAGCTTGTAAGGGAACTTCTCGCTCTCGACCGGGTTGCCGTTGGGAAGGTAGATCGAGGCCACGCGCACCGGCACTTTTCCGGCCGACACGAAGGCCTCGATATAGCGCGCCTGATCGTCCGCTTCCTCGCCCGGCAGGGTGGCTGTCACATCTTCAAGGGGAAATTTGGAGAGGATTGCTACGCCGTGATAGGTCTTCTGGCCCTTGACCGCGACGTTGTAGCCCATATCCTCGATCTCCAGGCGCGGGAACGTATCGTCCGTGCATTTGATCTCCTGCAGGAGAACGACGTCGGGCTTGGCGAGGCCAAGCCAGCCGAGAACCCGCGGCAAGCGCGCCTTGATCGAATTGACGTTGAAACTCGCGATCTTGATCACGGGGCGCCCCGCCCATAGGCAAATAAAAAGCCCGCGTGAGGCGGGCCGTCAGATTAGCACGAAGGGCGCGCGCTTAGACCGTCGAGAACGAGGTGCCGCAGCCGCAGGAGGATTTGGCGTTCGGGTTCTTGACCGCGAAATAGGAGCCGACCAGGTCTTCGATGAAATCCACCTCCGCTCCCGCCAGCAGGCCCAGCGAAACCTCGTCGACCACGACTTCCGCGCCGTCGCGGGTGAACACCGCGTCGTCGGCGTTGCGCGCGGAATCGAAGCTGAAATTGTACTGGAAGCCCTGGCAGCCGCCGCCCGTGACCGCGATCCTAAGGCGTTGGCCGGCCGAACTCTCGGATCTGATCAAGACGGCGATGCGCCGGGCCGCCCGCTCGGTCACCTCTACCCGGCTTTCCATGGTCGCCTGTTCGGACATGCTTCAAACCGCAATTTGCGCGAAAACCCTTCGGCCGGACACCGGTTGCCTGCCGCCTTTCTTATTTAGGCACTTCGGCCCGCCGCGCCAAGCCCAAATCCGCTAAAAATGCCGCAAATACAAGCGGCTTAAGGGGCTTTCGGTTGCGGTCTGGGGTCATGGCGAGTAGGTTCTCGCGCCATGAGTTATCCGCAAAATCTGGCGCCCTATGCGGCCAAACCCGAAGAAAGCCGCGGCCGCCTCAACCCCGAGCCCGAAAGTGCCACCCGCAGCGCCTTCCAGCGCGACCGCGACCGCATCATCCATTCCGCCGCGTTCCGGAGGCTCATACACAAGACCCAGGTCTTCGTCTATCACGAGGGCGATTATTACCGCACCCGCCTCACCCACAGCCTCGAAGTCGCCCAGATCGCCCGCTCCATCAGCCGCGCTCTCGGCCTCGACGAGGATCTGGCCGAGGCCCTGGGGCTGGCCCACGATCTCGGCCACACCCCCTTCGGCCACGCCGGCGAAGATGCCCTGGGCGAGATGATGGCGCCTTACGGCGGCTTCGATCACAACGACCAGACGCTTCGTATCCTGACGCAGCTCGAGCACCGCTATGCCGAATTCGACGGCCTCAACCTCACCTGGGAAACGCTCGAAGGGGTGGTGAAGCACAACGGCCCGCTTTTGCCCGAACGCCCCGGGCGCCTGCTTCCCCGCACCATCGCGGCCTATGTCGCCCGCCACGATCTCGAGCTTCATACCCAGCCCGGAGTCGAAGCCCAGGTCGCCTCGCTCGCCGACGATCTCGCCTATGTCACCCACGACATCGACGATGGCCTGCGCGCCGGGCTCGTCACCATCCCCGAACTTTTGCGGATCCCGCTCGCGGGTCCCATTTTCGACTCCGTCGCTCGGCGCTATCCGGGAATCGAAACCCCGCGCCTGATCCACGAATCGATCCGCCGCCTCATAGACGGCATGGTCAACGATATGCTGGCAGAAACGAGGGCGCGGTTGTCCGCAGCAGGCCCCCCATCGGCGGCGGCGGTGCGGGCAATTCCCCACCGGGTCGTGGCCTTTTCCCAAGGCATGGCCGATGACTTGGCCCGCCTCAAGGAGTTCATGTTCCAATCCATGTACCGCCACCACAAGGTCAACCGCATGACCAACAAGGCCCGCCGCGTGGTGCGCGAGCTGTTCTCGCTTTACCTCGAACAGCCCGATTGCTTGCCGGCCGAATGGCGGGTGCAGGCGGAGGCGGGCGGCGAGCGCGAACGGGCAATTCTGGTGTCCGATTACCTCGCCGGCATGACCGACCGCTACGCGCTGGAAGAGCACCGCCGCCTGTTCGATCCCTATACCGTCATTCCGTAGAACTCATGAATTTCTTCCGTAGGTTACAAGGCGATATTGCGGTGGTGCTCGAAGCCTTGGCCAAGCGCGGCGAGCTGCCCGAAAGTCTCGACTCCTCCAAGATCGCGGTCGAGCCGCCGCGCGATCCTTCTCACGGCGATGTCGCAACCAACGCCGCCATGGTGCTGGCAAAACAGGCGCAAACCAATCCGCGCCATCTGGCGGCGCTCCTGGTCGGGCCGCTGTCGGAAATCGAAGGCGTCGCCACCGCCGAGGTGGCGGGGCCCGGATTCATCAACCTCCGCATGAACACGGATTTCTGGCACGCGCGGCTGTCGGAAATTCTCCGCATGGGCGAGGACTACGGCGCGTCCAGCATCGGCCTGGGCGAGTCGGTCAATGTCGAATTTGTCTCGGCGAACCCGACCGGGCCCATGCATGTCGGCCACGGGCGCGGCGCCGTATTCGGCGATGCGCTGGCCAACCTCCTCGAAAAGTCGGGGTTCAAAGTCACCCGCGAGTATTACGTCAACGACGCCGGCGCCCAAGTCGAAGCCCTCGCCCGCTCGGCCTATTTGCGCTACCGCGAGGCCCTGGGCGGAGACATCGGATCGATCCCGGAAGGACTCTATCCCGGCGAATATTTGCGCGAAGTGGGCGCGGCGCTCGCCAAGTACTACGGCAAGAAATGGCTCGAACTTCCTGATTCGCAATGGCTCGAACCGGTGCGCCGGTTCGCGGTCGATGCGATGATGGCATTGATCCGTGCGGATTTGGCCGCGCTCGGTGTGGCGCATGTTGTATTCGTTTCCGAGCGCGCGCTGGTCGAATCCGGCGCCGTCGAGCGCACGATCAACGAGCTCGCCGAGCGCGGCTTAGTCTACGAGGGCATTTTGGAGCGGCCCAAGGGCATGGTCCCCGATGATTGGGAACCGCGGCCCCAAACCCTGTTCCGGGCAACCCAATTCGGCGACGACGTGGATCGCCCCTTGCGCAAATCCGACGGCTCCTGGACCTATTTCGCCTCCGACATCGCCTATCACGCCGATAAGTTCCGGCGCGGTTTCGCCACCATGATCGACGTCTGGGGCGCCGATCACGGCGGCTACGTCAAGCGCATGCAGGCGGCGGTGAAAGCGATCACGGGCGGGGCCGGGGCCTTGGACGTGAAGCTCTGCCAACTCGTTAATCTTCTCGAGGCCGGCGAGCCGGTCAAAATGTCGAAGCGCGCCGGGACCTTCGTCACCCTTCGTGAGGTGGTGGACAAGGTCGGGCGCGGGGTGGTGCGCTTCATCATGCTGACGCGGCGCAACGACCAGGCCCTCGATTTCGACCTCGCCAAGGTTACCGAGCAGTCGCGGGAAAACCCGGTGTTCTATGTCCAATACGCCCATGCCCGGGCGTCGTCGGTCTTTCGCCACGCCCACGAGGAATTTCCGGCTATCCGTCTAGATACTGCGGTACTCGCGGGTGCATCGCTCAACCGCTTGACCGACGCCGACGAGATTGCTTTGATCAAAGCGATGGCGGGCTGGCCTCGCTTGTTGGAAGGGGCGGCCGAGGCGCATGAGCCGCACCGGCTGGCCTTCTACCTTTATGACTTGGCGTCCCAGTTTCACGCCTTGTGGAACAAAGGCCGCGATGACGGCGCTTTGCGCTTCTTGATACCCGGCGATGCCGAATTGACCGAGGCCCGGCTCGCGCTCGTACGCGCGGTGCAAGTCATCGTCGCGTCGGGCCTGAAGATCATGGGCGTCGAACCCGTCGAGGAGATGCGTTGATGCAAGACGACACGGACGAAGGACCGCTCGAGCTCACGGCCGAGCGGCGCGAGATCAGGCGCCCCGCGCGCCGTTCCCGGATTTGGATCACGATCGTGGCGCTCGCCGCCTTCGGGGTTTTCACCTGGTACGCCTATCATCAGGCGACCAAGGCGGGCGAAGGGGGCGTGGCCCCGCTGATCAAGGCCGAAGAAGGCCCGAGCCGGGTCAAGCCCGACGATCCCGGCGGCATGGACGTGCCCCATCAGGACAAGGCGGTGTACGAGCGCCTCGGCAACGAGGATTCGGCGCCTTCGGCCAAGACCGAATCCTTGCTGCCGCCTCCGGAATCGCCCATGCCCCATCCGACAACGGCAGCCAATGCCGCCGAGGGCGGGCTGGCACCCGCAGCCGGTCCGGCGGCATCGCCCGCCGTAACCCAAACCATGGCTGCGCCACCGCCTCCTGCGCCGGCTGCAACCTCGCCTGCGAAACCATCCGCTGTACCGCCGCCTGCATCGGCGGCCGCGAAGTCCGTTCCCGCCGCGCCGCCGGCCGACACCAAGACCGCGGCGGTCGCTCCTTCCACCTTGGCCGCCCCGGCCGCCCCGGTCGCTCCTCCGGCCGATTCATCCGCGGCAAAGGCCGGGGATTATCGCGTCCAGCTTTCCGCGGTGCATTCGCCGGACGCCGCGGATACCGAATGGAAAAAGCTGCAGAAGGCCTATCCCGATCTCCTGGGAACCCTGACGTTGAACGTGGTCAAGGCCGATCTCGGGGAAAAAGGCACTTTCTACCGCGTCCAGGCGGGCTCGCTTTCCGAGAGCGCCGCCAAGGACCTGTGCACGGAGTTGAAGCGCCGCAAGGCGGAATGCATCGTTGTCAAATCCTAAGGCGGTCATTTTCGGCTGCGCCGGTACGGCGCTCTCGACGCCCGAGCGCCGGTTCTTCGAGGCGGCCGATCCACTCGGATTCATATTGTTCGAGCGCAATTGCGAGAACCCGGATCAAATCCGCGATCTCGTTAGATCTTTGCGCGGCTGCGTCGCGCGTCCCGATGCGCCGGTCTTGATCGATCAGGAAGGCGGGCGGGTGGTGCGCCTGAAGCCGCCCCAATGGCGCGCGATTCCGGCTATGGGCCGGATCGGGGCGCTGGCGAAGCAGAACCCGAAGGCGGGACGCGAGGCGGCCTTTGCCGCCGGGCGCCTGATCGCGGCCAACTTGGCGCCTCTTGGCATCGACGTCGATTGCGCCCCCGTGCTCGACGTTCCGGCGCCGGGCTCGCACGGGATCATCGGCGACCGCGCCTTTGCCAACGACCCGGAGCTGGTGGCGGAATTGGGCCGCGAGTTTTGCCGCGGGTTGCTGGAAGGCGGCGTGCTCCCGGTTTTGAAGCACATTCCCGGCCACGGCCGGGCCATGGTGGACAGCCACGCCGATCTGCCGGTGATCGACCTGCACCGCCAAACGCTGGCGCTCATCGACTTCGCCCCATTCAAGGCTTTGCGCGACATGCCCTGGGCCATGACCGCGCACGTCGTCTATCGCGCGTATGACCAGGATGCTCCCGCCACCACCTCGGCCAAGGTGATCGCGGAAGTCATCCGCGGCGAAATCGGATTCGACGGAGTCCTGATCTCCGACGATCTCTCCATGGGGGCGCTGTCAGGCTCGCTTGCGTCGCGCGCCAAATCGGCGCTGGAAGCAGGGTGCGATCTCGCCCTTCATTGCAACGGCAAGCTGCGCGAGATGGAAGAAATCGCTTCCGGCTGCGGCGAACTATCCAAGGCGGCCCAAGACCGCGTGGCCCGTGCGCGAAGCCAGCTCCATAAACCCGAGCCTGCGGATATCCCGGCGCTTGCCGCCACGCTGGGCGCCGCGATGGCACAATCCGCGGCCATGTCATGAAGGGGAACCCGGCCGAGATCTTTTTTCTCATCTCGATCTGGGCGCTGCCGGCGATTTTTGCCATCACGCTTCACGAAGCCGCCCACGGCTATGTCGCCTGGAAACTCGGCGACGACACCGCCTACCGCTTGGGCCGGGTCAGCTTCAATCCGCTGCGCCATATCGACCCGATGGGCACGATCGTGTTGCCGGTCACGCTGCTATTGATGGGCGCGCGGTTCATGTTCGGCTGGGCCAAACCCGTTCCGGTCAATTTCGCGCGGCTCAACCATCCGCGCCGGGACATGGTGCTTGTCGCCGCCGCCGGGCCGGGCACGAATCTGCTCCTGGCACTGGTCTCCGGCCTTCTCATGCATGTCGCGGTGCTGTTTCCCGAAACCTATGGCGACTGGGCCCTGCGCAACCTCGAAAACTCCATTGTTATTAACGTGGTGCTCGCGGTCTTTAACATGCTGCCGCTGCCGCCCCTGGACGGCGGCCGGGTCGCCGTCGGGCTGTTGCCGCGCGGGCTCGCGCGCCCCCTTGCACGGTTGGAGCGCTTCGGCTTTTTAATCATCATCGGATTGATCTTTATTCTGCCCTTGCTGGGGCACCGCATCGGCGTCAACCTCGACATCTTTTCCTGGCTCATCGGCGGCCCGGCCGAATTTCTGTACCGGGCCATCAAGGTGCTTACCGGCACGGCGTAAGGCAGGCCAAATGCAAAACATGATCGAGGAACCATCGCTGGACGGCGCAACGGCTACGGAATTGGCCCCCGAAGAGCGCCTCGTCGTCGATCTCGAAGGCTTCGAAGGGCCACTCGACCTGTTGCTCACCCTTGCCCGCGAGCAAAAAGTCGACTTGAAGCGCATCTCGATCCTCAAGCTCGCCGACCAATACCTAGATTTCATTGCCCACGCACGGCACCTCAGGATCGAGATCGCAGCCGATTACCTGGTCATGGCCGCCTGGCTCGCCTATCTCAAATCGCGTCTCTTGCTGCCCGAGCCCGAACAGGATGAGGAACCGACCGCATCCCAAATGGCCGCGGCGCTCGCCTTCCAGCTCCAGCGCCTTCAGGGGATGCAGGAAGCGGGCGCAAGACTCCTGTCCCGCCCGCGCCTCGGCTTCGAGGTCTTCAAGCGTGGCGCGCCCGAGCGCTTCCGCGGCATCCGCACGCCGGTGTTCCAGGTCACCCTGTTCGACCTCTTGAAGTCCTATGCCGATCAGTACCGGCGGCACGAATCCGGGACGCTGCACATCACCCCGAACGATCTTTACACGGTCGAGCAGGCGTTGGAGCGGCTCCAGCGTCTCTTGGGCCGCACGCCGGATTGGCAGTCCCTGAGCCATTTCCTGCCGCCCAACATCCGGGGCGGAGTGATCGCCCGTTCCGCGCTCGCCTCCACCTTCGTTGCGAGCCTCGAGTTGGCCCGCTCCGGCAAAATTCAACTGCGCCAGAACTCGCCCTTCGGGCCGATCTATCTGAAACCCGCGGAAGGTGTGGGCCGGCCAAAAGAGGTCAAATGGCTATGACGGCATTGAACGAATCGACGAACGCAACCAAAGCGGCCGGTGCCAAAGACGCGATCGAAGATCCGAACCAGCAGCTTCGCCTGGTCGAGGCGGTGCTGTTCGCGTCCGCCGAGCCGGTCGAGGAAGCGATTTTGGCCGAGCGTCTGCCCGCGGGGGCGAATCTCAAGGCGATGCTCTCCGAACTCGCCGAGCTCTACGCCAACCGCGGCGTGAAGCTCCACAAGGTCGGCAAGGGTTGGGCCTTCCGCACCGCGGCGGATTTGTCGCCGTTCTTGCGGCTCGAGACCAAGGTTTCGCGCAATCTGTCGCCGGCGATGACCGAAACTTTGGCGATCATCGCCTATCACCAGCCGGTCACCCGCGCCGAGATCGAAGAGATCCGCGGCAAGTCCTTGAGCCGGGGGACTCTGGACCTGCTTCTGGAAGCGGGATGGATCAAGCCCAAGGGACACCGGCGCAGTCCCGGCCGCCCCATGACCTGGGGCACGACCGACGCCTTCCTCGACCACTTTGGGCTCGAGTCCCTGGACGGGCTTCCGGGCCTCGACGATCTCAAGGCGGCGGGTCTCTTGGACGCGCGCCCGGCGATCACGGCTTACGGTGCCCTGTCCCGTGGTGCTGCGGACCAGTTGCCCGAGCCCGGCGATACCGAGGCGACTTTGCCGGAGCCGCTCGAATCCGGCGACGACAAGCGCTGACGGCGCGCGGTCGAGAAATTATCCCGGGCGTCTCTAACACCCATGTTCGACATCGGCTGGACGGAAATGGTGCTGATCGCGGTCGTGGCGATCATCGTCATCGGCCCCAAGGACCTCCCCGTCGTGCTGCGCACGATGGGGCGCTGGGCGGGGAAGGCCCGGGCGCTCGCCCGCGAATTCCAGGACAGCATGAACGAGGTGATCCGCGAGAGCGAGCTCGAAGAGCTCAAGAGCGAGATCGATAACGCCAAGCGCTTGACCACGCTGGAGGCGGAGCCGCCCAAGACGCCGCCCGCAACCGCCCCGGCGGCTCCCAAAGACCCGCCATGACCGACGACCTCGACGACCGCAAGATGCCGCTGCTCGCCCACATCATCGAGCTTCGCAACCGGCTGGTCTATTCGGTGGCCGCGTTCCTGATCGCCTTTGGCGTCTGCTACTACTTCGCCCCCGCCATTTTCGACTTTCTCGCGCGGCCGCTCGCGAACGCCCTACAGGACGAGCCGAACCGGCATTTCATCTACACCAGCCTGACCGAAGCCTTCGTCACCAAGATCAAGGTGGCGATGTTCGCGGCGCTTTTCGTTTCCTTCCCGATCGTGGCAAGCCAGATCTGGATGTTCGTCGCCCCCGGGCTTTACAAGAACGAGCGCGGCGCGTTCCTGCCCTATTTGGTGGCGACCCCGATCCTGTTCTTCCTCGGCGGCGCGCTGGTCTATTTTTTCATCATGCCGCTCGCCTGGAAGTTCTTCCTGAGCTTCGAGACGCCGGGCGGGCCGGGCATGCTCCCGATCCAGCTCGAAGCCAAGGTGAACGAGTATCTCTCGCTGGTCATGGCGCTGATCTTCGCCTTCGGCCTGTGCTTCCAGCTTCCGATCCTGCTCACCCTCATGGCGCGCGTCGGCCTCGTCACCTCGGCCGCGCTCACCTCGAAACGCCGCTATGCTATCGTCGCCATCTTCATCGTCGCCGCGATCCTGACGCCTCCCGACGTGCTGAGTCAGATCGGGCTTGCCGTTCCGCTGCTGCTCCTCTACGAGGCCTCGATCTGGTCCGTGCGCCTGGTGGAAAAGCGCCTCCAGCAAGCCCGGAGCCAAGCAACCTAGTGGACGCGCGGCAAGCGCGCGCCGTATAACGCGGCCCGAAAGGGGCGGGATGCTCGACCTCAAATGGATTCGCGAGAACGGGGCGGCGTTCGATGCCGCGTTGAAGACTCGCGGGTTTGGCCCCCAATCCTCTGCCGTCCTCGATCTCGATGCCAAGCGCCGCACCGCCCTGACGAAAGCGCAAGAGCTTCAAACGCGCCGCAACGAAGCCTCCAGGCAAATCGGTCAGGCCAAGGCCAAGGGCGGGGACGCGGCGGCGATCCTGGCCGAGGTCGCATCGCTCAAAGACCAGCTTCAGGCGCTCGAGGAAGATGAACGCAAGCTGGGCGAAAAACTGGATGAACTCTTGGCCGGCATTCCCAATGTTCCGGCGCCGGACGTGCCGGTCGGCCCCGATGCCAACGCCAATGTGGTGCTGCGCAAGGTGGGCGCGCCGCCGCACTTCGATTTCACGGCCCAGGAGCATTTCGACATCGGGGCCAAGCTCGGCATGGATTTCGACCGCGCCGCCAAGATGTCGGGCGCAAGATTCGTGGTGTTGAAAGGCCCGCTCGCGAGGTTGGAACGCGCGCTCGCCATGTTCATGCTTGACGTCCACACCAGGGAATTCGGCTATACCGAATGCTACGTGCCGCGCCTCGTGCGCTCCGAGACCCTATTCAATACCGGCCAGCTTCCCAAATTCGCCGACGACCTGTTCCGCACCACCGACGATTACTGGCTGATCCCCACCGCCGAGGTGTCGCTCACCAATCTCGTCGCCGGCGAGATATTGGAAGAGTCGTCGCTGCCGTTGCGGTTCACGGCGCTGACGTCTTGTTACCGCGCCGAGGCCGGGGCCGCGGGCAAGGATACGCGCGGCATGATCCGCCAGCACCAGTTCGGCAAGGTCGAACTCGTCAGCATCGCCCACCCGGATCATTCAAACGAAGAGCACGAGCGCATGACCGCCTGCGCCGAGGAAATTCTCCGCCGCCTCGGCCTCGCCTACCGGGTGGTGGTTCTCTCGACCGGCGACATGGGATTCGCCGCGCAAAAAACCTACGACATCGAAGTCTGGCTCCCCGGCCAGAACGCCTACCGGGAAATTTCCAGCTGCTCCAACTGCGGCGATTTCCAGGCCCGGCGCATGAAGGCCCGCTTCAAGCCCGCGGGCGGGAAGGGGACCCGCTTCGTCCATACCCTCAACGGTTCGGGCTTGGCCGTCGGGCGTACGCTCATCGGCGTTCTTGAAAATTACCAGCGCAAGGACGGATCGGTTGAAATCCCGCCGGCGCTCCGCCCCTATATGGACGGAATGGAAAGTCTGGCGCCGGATGGCGCTTGATCTCGACACGGCGCGGATCCTGCTTTCCAACGACGACGGGATTCACGCGCCGGGCTTGAAGGTCTTGGAGAAGGCCGCACGCCGTTTGTCGAGAGACGTTTGGGTGGTGGCCCCCGAAACCGAGCAGAGCGGGGCTAGTCATTCGCTCACGCTCCAGCGGCCGCTTCGGATTCGTAAACTTGCGCCCCGCCGGTTCGCCGTGGACGGCACGCCCACCGACTGCGTACTGCTGGCGATCAACCACATCCTCGCCGATCACAAGCCGGACCTGGTTCTGTCCGGCATCAACCGCGGCGGCAATCTGGGCGAGGACGTGACCTATTCCGGCACCGTCGCCGCCGCCATGGAGGCCACCCTGCTCGGCGTTCCGGCCATGGCGCTCAGTCTGGTTGCCGACAGCGAGGCGTCGGCGCGCTGGGCCACCGCCAGCGCCCATTTCGCCAAACTGGTGCGCGGGCTGGCCGCGACCGGGTGGCCGGAAAACGTCTTCATCAACGTCAATTTCCCCGATGTCCTGGTAAGCCGCGTCTCCGGAATCGCGGTCACGCACCAGGGCCGGCGCAAATTGGGCGACGAGCTGGTGGAGCGCCAGGACCCCCGCGGGCGGAGCTATTACTGGGTCGGCGCCATGCGTACCGAGGATGCGGGCAAGCGGGGCACCGATCTGGCGGCGGTGAATGCGGGCGCGATCTCGGTGACGCCGCTTTACATGAACCTTACCCACGAGCCGACGCTGCGCCGCTTGAAGAAAGCGTTCGCATGAGCGGCGAGCCGCGCAAAATCCGCTTCGTCATGGGCCTGCGCCGGGCCGGCATCACCGACACCAAGGTCTTGGCCGCGATCGAGCGCACGCCACGCGAAATCTTCGTGCCCGCCCCATTCCGCGACAAGGCCTATGAAGACATCACG
>JBGQJC010000049.1:0-17159 GCA_041498815.1 Alphaproteobacteria bacterium | reverse complement strand
TGGAAGCCGAGCGGCACCCACCCCACGGCGGCGAAGCTTTCGCCGATCCCGATCGAAATGCCGAAGCCGTCGCCGCCGATGAAGGCGACCAGCGCCGGCGCATAGACCGGGTGTTCGAAGCGTTCGCCCGGGCACCAGCCCCAGCGGTCGCCGATGAATGCCCAGCGCCCGTAATGGAAGGGGGCAAAGCCCCAGGGCGCGTCGTCGATCCAGGTCCAGCCCCAGGGCGCGATAAAGGCCCAGTGGCCATAGCGGTACGGGGCCCAGTCCGCCGCAACCGAAGTCGGGTACCAGACCGGCCCGTAATCGGCGGTGGGCGTCCAGCTTCCGTAACCGGAGAGGTCCTGAGCGCCGGTCATCTCGGGCGAGACGTATTGCTGCGTGTCGGCGGCCTGGGGTGCCGCGGCACCGGGGGCCGAATTCCAGACGATGTTCGGCGACACCGTTGACGGCGCGGGCTGCGAAGAAGCGGCGTAGAGCTCGCGGTGCTCGCGCGTCAGCGCCCAGTCGTCGAAGGGTGAGGCATCACCTTCGGTCAAGGTGAAGGTCACCGGATCGCCGGCGACAAGCGCGCTTTCGCCCGGCTCGACCTGGAGCGCGGAGCGCGGGCCGTCGATCTCGGCCTTGCCTTCCAGCACCGTGACCTGAACCTTGTCGGCAGGCTGCCCGGCGTTGGATTGGCCGGCATCGATGTGATAGCTGCCCGGCTCCAAGAGGCTGACCTCGCCGCGGGGAGTCGTCACGTTCACGCCGCCCGGGGGCAGCTGGTGCAGATGAATATTGACGATGCCCTGTTCGACCTCGATCCGGGTCGCCTGATCGTCCAGGCGCACGACGTCGACCTCGGTCGCCTGATCCAGCCTTAATTCGGCGGCGCCGATTTCGATCTCGGCTTTCGAATTGGGCTCGGTCCAGAACGAGCTGCCCGAGGTCACCGGGAAATTGAGCGTCGCCGGCGACCATTGATCCTGGTCCGCGCCGTGGAAGGACACCGTGCCTTCCATGAAGCTGAGCCGCCCGACGCGGGCGGGCGGATCGCCCGCGGCGGTGGCGCCGGTGACCGTGGCGCCGAAAGCCGAGGCCCCGGTGCCAAGCAAAAGCAGCATCGCCGCGGCAAAACGGTACAAAGTCTCAGTGCGTAACATTTCATTCCTCCACTGCGAGCGCGGCACGGAAGGATTCGTCTGACGCGAGCGCCAACGGCCAAATTTCGGCCCCGCGCTCGAACATGAATTTCCGTTCATGAATCTTCCGGTACACTCGATAACAGTTACACGGGGTCCCCCGTTCCAACCTGCGAAGCGGAAAACCAGCGCAATCCACACGTTTCCGTGATGGCGCGCGGTAAGGCGTGTGGCGGCATCGTGGCGCCGCCCGCGTCTTCCGCGGCGCTTGCCCCGTGTTTTCAGTTGGGAGAGAAGGCGCGGGTTCCGCGCCCGGAACTCACGCCAGATCGAACAGCAGAACCTCGCTGTCGTCGTTGGCGGCAAGCGTTAGCTTGCTCTCGCCGGAAATCGCCGCGCCGTCGCCCTAAGCGAGCGATACTAGAACACGGCGACGTTGCCGACGTGGAACGAATATCAAACCAAAGCCTAACAGATCACAGGTTGGTATTTTCGCTCGCGTTCTGCTAGAATAGTTGACGAGTCAATTCAACCGCGTCTCGGTTTTATTGTCGTGGCTTAAAATTATTTTATTCAACGCTGTCTAGCTGTATTAGGCGCAACAGGCGAATTGAATTTGAGCAGCTGTAACGGAAAAGTAATTTCTGTCTTGAACATGAAGGGCGGAGTTGGCAAGACGACTATTTCCGCCCACGTGATGCGCGTACTCTATCACCAGCGCACCAAGAAGACGTTGCTAATAGACTTGGACCCCCAGTTCAATCTAACGCAATGCCTAATTACAAAAGCCGAGTACGACAAGCTGAAGGCTGCTAATGCAACAATTTTCTCAGCAATGGAACCGCCATCCAAGGTGAGCATTTTTGAGGTCGCCACGACACATTTACCTCCACCTGACCCGGCCACTTTGATAACTAATCTTCGGCATTTTCAAAATAATGCCGCGTTCTTAGACTTAATTCCGGGGAATTTTGAACTGGTAAAATACAGTCTGATTGACGATCACAATAAATTAGCATCGGTTAAGCAGCGATTTCTCCAGTTCATATCGTCGACCCGCAAGGAGTACGATGTTGTCGTCATTGATTGTAATCCGAGTAGCTCGTTCATCACGTTGTGCGCACTGCACGCGTGCACGCATCTTTTGGTGCCAGTTCGGCCGGATCGGTATTCGGTGTTAGGATTGGAATTGCTGGCCGATTTCATAGAAAGAATTCCGACCATCCAGCCGAAGCCAGAAATGGCCATCGTTTTGAATTGCATCCCAAGACAAGGATATGACGCGACCACGGAAAATGAGCTTCGAGCCCATGGAACCTTTGGTACGCTGGTCCTCACGAATAGAATCAGGCAATCTAAAATACTTGCCGCGAGTTCCAAGTATACGGGTTTTGCCACAGACAAGCCGGTCTCTTACAAGAACCTGGTGAAGACCGAAATAAGTGCAGTCGTTGCTGAGTTAGCAGCAAAGTGGGGCATTTGATATGTTGAAAGACGCAGAACGCCTCATATTCTTGCTAGCCGCGTCCGGTTTTAGCGGTCGTGAGATCCACGAGTCGTTAAAGGCCGCGGAAGAGATGGGTGCTGACAGGGTTCACGCGGAGATACTTGCCGCCAGGAGGCAACGTGGTGCGCGTTTGGAGGATTTGCCTCCTGACATGCAGGCAAACCAGAAGCCCGGGTCTGATTGGGAACGAAGACGGAGCCGTGTGGCGGATGAAATAATAAGACTGCTTCAAAAAGAAGCACATCTTAGCGCGCAAGATGCTGCTGATCGACTTTTAACGTCTTTTGTTATGAAAGGAAAAGCCCCTCACGTATTACCGGCGTATCGACCAAAAGACGGCTTTCGGATTTGGTTAATTCGGCTGGCCAATGTGATTGGACCTAGCGAACTATTGCACCATGCAACGAGAGTTCGCAATGCTGCACTGGAGCTCGAGCCACCAGATTGGCCGTTAAGAGAACGTGACAAGTAAATGTCAATGCCCGCCGACAAAATGGTTGGCGATCTTCGCGATGCAGTTGATAAGCACGCAAATCAATGTCATTCGAAATTTATTGATGCCACGACGGAACGATGCGCGACATTATTGATTTGGCTGGCTTATTTGCGTTCATCGATTTCAAAAAACACGGCAGACCGCCTATTGGATGCAATCCAGGCTACAGTCGTTGAGGTAGCCGCTTGCTTGTCACTAGGACTCGTACGACCGGCAATTTTTTCAATTCGCGTGCAGCTCGAACTATTGCTTGCGTGGATTTACTTTAACGATCATCCGGTCGAATGGACCTATAATGAAAAAACCAATGAAGACTACCCGATGCGTGCGCGACTAACAAAATATCTGTCTGACTATAATGGTCGCTTTCTTGACCGGTATAAATTGTTGGTCGAACAAAGAACCCGGAAATACGAAGATCCTTACAGCCTTCTTTCGATTCATGTTCATAGCATTACCGCAGCATCGACCCCGACCATTGGCCCGCTCGCATCCGTCGTAAATTCCATTGAGACATGCGATGAGTGCATTGAACTACAGACGGAGGTGGCGGAATATCTCACAGACACGCTAGCGGCTTGGTATGCAGATCGCTGGCACGACTTTCCAAGTGAAATCAAGGACAGCATCAGGGGAAGACTGACCGCACCGCAACTCAAGAAATTTTGCAGCTAGCCACGCACGCAACGTGCGAGCGACGAGCGACGGTCACGCGTGGCTGCCACTCGATTCAGTCTCCTAAGGAAGATCGAAAAGAAGTATTTCGCTGTCATCCTTGACGGCGATAGACAGCTTGGACTCATCCGCGATCGCCGCGCCGTCGCCGGCGTGAAGCGTTACTTCGTTCAAATCCAGGGCACCCTTGGCCAGCTGGATCCAGCCGAACCGGCCGGGCGCAAGCGCATGGTCGAGCTTGGCGCCCGATTTCAGCTTTCCCGCAAAGACTCTGGTGTCTTGGTGGATCGCCAACGAATCCCCGCGCCCGTCCTTCGAAGCGACGAGCCGGAGTTGGCCATTCAGATCGGAGAGGGGATACGCGCGCTGCTGATAGCCGGGTTCGGCGCCCTCGACGTCGGGAAGAAGCCAGATCTGGAGGAGATGCGCGGGATCGGTCTTCGAGGCGTTGAATTCGCTGTGTTGGATTCCGGTTCCGGCGTGCATCAACTGCACGTCGCCCGGCTCTATGGTCGAGCCGTTGCCGAGCGAATCGCGGTGCGCCAGCCCGCCTTCCAGCACATAAGTCAATATCTCCATGTCCCGATGGCCATGGGTGGGGAATCCGCCGCCCGGCGCGATCACGTCCTCGTTGATGACGCGCAGCGCCCGGAATCCCATGTGGCGCGGGTCGTAATAATCGGCGAAGGAAAAGCTGTGGCGGCTCTCGAGCCAGGACCTGCGGCCTAGCCCTCGCTCCTGCGCGGGGCGTATCGTGATCATCGCAACCTACTTATTTCTTTGTCTTGGCTGCGATATGGGATCGCAATCCCGCCGCGTCAAGCCAAGCGGCCAGACACTTCGGGCCCTGGACTTGGAGCGCCGGGCCATGGCGGGCGGTCTGCGCGCGCAAATCCTCGACCGTGAGGTTCGGCGAGCCCGCGATCTCGTGACAATGGCCGATGAACCAGCGCTCGATGTTGGGCGCCGTCACTTCGGCGTGGAACTGAAGGGCGAGCGCGTGCTTGCCCAAGGCGAAAGCTTGGTTCGTGAAAATCTCGGTCGTGGCCAGCCGCACCGCACCCGATGGCAGGTCGAAGGTATCGCCGTGCCAATGGAGCACCGAGCATTTGTCCGGCGCCAGATGCTTGAGGGGCGAGCGCAAGCCTTCCGGCGTTAGCGCAATCGGCGCCCAGCCGATTTCTTTGCCCGGCCCCGAATAGACCTTGGAGCCGAGCGCACGAGCCATCAGCTGCGCGCCCAAACAAATGCCGAGCGTCGCCCGCTTGGCGTCGAGCCGGCGCTCGAGAATCCGCAGCTCGTCGCGGATAAAGGGATAGATTTTTTCCTGATAGGCGCCGACCGGCCCGCCCAGCACGACCAAGAGATCGGGGGCCAAGGGATCGATCGCGCCCAAATCGTCGAGCCCCGCCTCGCGGTAGCCAATGCGGAATCCCCGCGCGCGCAACACGGTCTCGAAGCTCCCGAGATCCTCGAAGGCGAGGTGACGGATCGCGAGCACGCTCAATTTTTGTGCGGCGCCGCGCTTGGAGGCGGCGCTTTTGCGCGCAGGACGCCGCCTCAAGGTAAGCCTACCGCCTTGCTTCCCCATTTGCCTTCGAAGACGAAATCGGAGAGCGGCTTTCGCGTCCGGGGGTTCTTCAAACGCTCGCGCTCCGCCTCCGGCAAGCTCTCTTTCTCTTCCGCGTAGCCGAACGCGATCGCCGCGGCCGGCTCGAAGCCCTGGGGGATGTGCAAAACCGCGCGTGATTTCTCGACGTCGAATCCCGACATCATGTGAATCCCGAGGCCGAGCGCGGTCGCCTGCAAGGCCAAGGTGGCGGAGGCCAGCCCGACGTCGTGGAGGGCGTGGCGGTTCGCCTTTCCGGTGCGGATAAAATTCAGATGCGCGACCGAAATCGCCAGCACCGCCGCCGTGTGGGCCCAGGTCTGGTTTCCCGGCACGAGGCAATCGAGGAGGCGCTCGAAACCCGCCTGGTCCTCGCGCTTGGCGATGACGAAGCTCCAGGGCTGTTCGTTGAAGGAAGACGGCGCCCAGCGCG
Organism: Alphaproteobacteria bacterium; assembly: GCA_041498815.1. Classification (GTDB taxonomy): domain Bacteria; phylum Pseudomonadota; class Alphaproteobacteria; order DATDPM01; family DATDPM01; genus DATDPM01. The sequence goes on along the minus strand of JBGQJC010000049.1, from coordinate 11,315 downwards.
CCGCCTCGAACAGCGAGGCGAGCGTCGCATCGTCGAGCGCGCGGCTCGAGAATATCCGCGGGCTGAAGCGCTTCGCGATAAGTTCATGCACCGGATGGGAAACCGGGGCGGTCCGGTCCATCTAGGATCGCCTCAAGAAGCCGCGCCGCGCACGGGGGCGCCCGAGCGGCGCGGAATTTCAAGGAGGCCGGCGATTGCGGCCGGCTCGCGGGTGATGTCGGCCAGACTAGCGCCGTCGAGCACGTCCAGGAAAGCCGCCACCGCCTGGGACAGAAGGGGCCGGAGCTTGCAGGCGGGCTCGATCCGGCAGCGCCCCGATACCGCGAAGCATTCGACCACGGCGAAATCGTCCTCAAGCTTGCGCGCCACGTCGCCGAGCGAGATCTCGGAAGGCGCCCGCGCCAGCATGAGGCCGCCGCCGCGTCCCCGCACGGCGCGCACGAAGCCGTGCCGCGCCAACAAATTCGCGACCTTCATCAGATGATTGCGGGAAATGGAATAGCGCGTCGCGATCTCGCGGATGGTTGCTTGCCGCCCGCCGTTCGCGGCCAAGAAGATCAGCACTCGGTAGGAATAATCGGTCAATCGCGTGAGGCGCATGGCAGGTTTGCCCCCGAAGCGACTCCAGTCTTAGCAGATGCAAACCGGGCACGGCATCCGGAATCTGAGTCTCGAAACTGAATCTTATGAAAACCGAATCTCATGACTGCCCGCCGATTGGGCAAATTGCCGGTTAAACGGGCGTCCCATTGCGCCGCGCCCAGAAGCTCGCGACCGCCGCCCCGCTCAAATTGTGCCAGATGCTGAAGATGGCGCTGGGCAGCGCCGCGGCGGGAGAAAAATATTTGAGAGCGAGCGCAACGCCGAGGCCCGAATTCTGCATCCCCACTTCGATGCCGATGGTGCGGCATTCCGGCTCGCTCAAGCGGAAAAGCTTGGCGATGCCGTAGCCGGCGAAAAGCCCCGACAGATTATGGATCATGACGGCAACCGCGACGACGGGTGCGGCGCCCGCCATCTGGTCGCGGTTCAACGCCACGACGATGGCGATGATGGTGACGATCGCCGCGACCGAAACGGCGGGAAGCGCGGGTTTAAGTCTTCGTGCAAGTTCCGGCCGCCGGGCGTTGACCAGGACGCCTCCCGCAACCGGGATCAAGACCACATAAAGAATACTGAGAAGCATGGCGAGGACCGGCACCGGCACCGCGGCGCCGGCATAGAGCCACGTCAAGCCGGGAGTCGCCACCACCGCCAAGACCGTGGTGCAGGCGGTCAACGTCACCGACAGCGCGACGTCGCCGCGCGCCAGATAGCAGACCACGTTGGAAGCGGTCCCGCCCGGGCAGGCGCCGACCAGAATCAATCCGGCCGCAAGCTCGCCCGGAAGGCGCAAAGCGCGGGCGATCACAAAGGCGAAAAGCGGCATCAGCAGGAACTGAAGCACGACGCCGATGGCGATCACCCGCGGCTTTTCGAGAATCCGCTTGAAGTCGGCGGCGCTGAGCGTGGAGCCCATGGCGAACATCACGACGCCGAGGAGCGGCTCGATGAGGGTGCTCAGCGGCGCGAAGACGAAAGGCCACAGATAGGCCGCCCCCGCCATCGCCGCCGCCAGCCAGGGAAACAGGCGGACCGTCGTCATCTCGTAAAAATCACTTTTCGGTCAAGGAGTTAGATGTCTTCTGCGCGGGCCGTGCTCCCGCCGCGGGCCTTTTTTTAGGGCGCGGGAGGCGAGACGGGGGACTCCGCCCATGAGTGGGACAAGGTGACGTCCCACTAAGCCGATTTGCGCGGCCGCGCCAGGAACGGCGCGATCACGGCCAGGACAACCGGCAGGGTGAGCGACCAGAGTCCATAGAGGCCCTGAAGTGCCGCCCCAAAAGCGCATCCAAGGACAAATCCCAGAATGCAAGGGAAGGTCACGGCGGCGCGCTGGCGGGCCTGATTGCGCGCGTCGGGGCGGACGTGGCCGAAGATCACCGCGGTCAAATCGAGCATGAATTGGGTGATGTTGGTGGTCATGACCGCGGTCGTGGGCCCGTGCTTCAACGCCAATTTGACCGTCGCGTTCTGAGTCGCCATCGCCGCCACGCCCAGCATGCCGGCCAAGACCGCGAACGGCCGGTCGGGGTTGATGTCGGGCCCGATCCAGATTCCGACGACCAAGAATCCGGCGAGCAGCACGGCCTGCAACACCAACAGGGGCTTGAGCGGCGCGGCTCCGGTTTTTTCGACCGCGCCCGCCAGCAAAGTGACCAGGCAGATCACCGCCATGAACACCGGAACGGCGACGATCGGTCCCACATGGCCGAATCGGCCATTCACGAAGTGGGACGCGAGCACGACCATGTTTCCCGTGATGTGCGCGGTAAAAAGCCCGCCCAGCGCCAGGAATCCGATCACGTCCGCGGCGCCCGCAATCACGCTGAGCAAGACCGGCAGCACCCAGATGCCGAGCCACCGAACCTCTTGCGCCTCCACCATGCCAACGACCCCCCTCGTCCCAACGTCCATCGCTCGATAGCCAACGCGCGATCATAGGCGAACATCGAGCACCGCGGGAGGTTCGGCAACCGCCGCCTGTGGACCGGTGGCGCCGCCGCCGCTATAGTCGCGCCCCGCCGCCCGGAGGGCGGGTTTTATGATGGCCGGCGGGCGGGATTTGTGACGGCCGCCCGGCGGGTGGGATTGGTGACGAGGGAGGAGGGCGGTTCATGGAAGAGGGCGCGGCCGCGTTGCGCGGGCTTTATCTGGACGAGATTTCCGTCGGCCAGCAGGCGGCCTTCGGCAAGACCGTGACCGAGGCCGACGTCGTGGCCTATGCCGGGGTGACCGGCGACATGAACGCGGTCCACATCAACGAGGATTTTGCCAAGACCACGGTGTTCAAGACCCGGATCGCCCACGGCATGCTTTCGGCCGGGTTCATCTCGGCAGTGCTGGGCACGAAGCTTCCGGGGCCGGGCTGTATCTACTTGAGTCAGACGCTCAAGTTCCTGGCGCCGGTCAAGATCGGCGATACCGTCTTGGCGCGCGCCACCGTCACCGAGATTATCCCTGAAAAGAAGCGAGTCACGCTCAAGACCGAATGCCTGGTCGCCGGAAAGCTGGTGCTGGACGGCGAAGCCGTCGTCATGGTGCCGGTGCGCGGCTGATCGCAAGCCCTTCGGGCCGGATCGGGCCGGCAAAGATTCGCTTGTCCCCTTCGCCCCCGCCCGCTATCACGCCCCTATGCATGGCCAAAAGATGCGCATCTTCCGCCATTACGCGCCGCTGCCGGGCGAGGCCAGGGGCGCGGTCGTCACGGTCGGCAACTTCGACGGCGTGCACCGCGGCCATCAGGCGGTGATCGCGGAAGCCGGGCGGATCGCCCGCGAGTCGAACCGGCCGCGCGCGGTCGTCACCTTCGAGCCCCACCCGCGCAAATATTTCAGGCCCGGCAACCCGCCCTTCCGCCTGACGCCGCTGCGCATCAAGGCGCATTGCATCGAAGGCCTGGGCGTCGACCATCTCTTGGTCCTTCATTTCGACCGCGCGCTGGCGGAGCTTTCGCCCGAGGATTTCGTGACCAAGGTCCTCGTCTCTGGCCTCGCCTGCGCGCATGTGGTGGTGGGCACCGATTTCGTCTTCGGCAAATCGCGCGCCGGAAACGCCGAACTTCTCAGCCGTCTCGCGCATCGCTCCGGCTTCGGCTTCACGGCCATGGCCCAGGTCGCAGGCGCGAACGGCGAAATTTATTCCTCGACCCGCATCCGCGAATATTTGAAGAACGGCCGTCCGGGCGATGCGGCGGCGCTCCTGGGCCGGGTGTGGGAGATCGAGGGCCGCGTGGTCCCGGGCGATGCCCGCGGGCGGCATTTGGGATTCCCGACCGCCAATATCGAGCTCGGCGAATTTTTGCGCCCCGGCCACGGCATCTATGCGGTGCGCGCCGGCGTCGACAAAGGCGCCGAAACCTCGTGGCACGATGCGGTCGCAAGCTTCGGCACGCGCCCGGCGACCGGCGGCGGGCCGGAGTTGTTCGAGGTCCATCTGTTCGATTTCTCGGGCGATCTATACGGCAAGCATCTGCGCGTCGCCCTGGTCGAATATTTGCGTCCCCAATCCGATTTTGATTCGCTCGAGGCGCTGAGCCGTCAGATGGCCGAGGACGCGCGCTTGGCGCGCGCCATACTCTCCGAGCGCAGCAAGCAGTTCCGCGCCGCCGAAAAGCCGGTGGAAGATTCCATGGCCCTGCCGCGCAACGGGACACGTTTCTGAGTGCCGATGACATGAGCGCCGATTACAAATCGACCGTCTTCCTGCCCGCGACCGAGTTCCCGCTCAAGGCCGATCTCGCCAAGCGCGAGCCGGAAATGCTCGCCCGCTGGGAAAAGATCGGGCTCTACAAAAAAATGCGCGACGTTGCCAAGGGCCGCGAAAAATTCATCCTTCACGACGGCCCGCCCTATGCGAACGGGAATCTCCACATCGGCCATGCGCTGAACAAGATTCTGAAAGACATGATCAACCGCGCCCGCCAGATGGCCGGGCAAGATTCCCATTACGTGCCGGGCTGGGACTGCCACGGGCTGCCCATCGAATGGAAGATCGAGGAGAGCTACCGGGAAAAAGGAAAAGACAAGGACAAGGTCCCGGTCCTCGAATTCCGCAAGGAGTGTCGCGATTTCGCCGCACATTGGGTGGATATTCAACGCGAGGAATTCAAGCGCCTCGGGGTCCTCGGCGATTGGGACAATCCCTATACCACCATGGAATTTGCCGCCGAATCCAAAATCGTCGCCGAGCTCGGCAAGTTCCTGATGAGCGGTTCGCTCTATCGCGGCGCAAAACCGGTCCTGTGGTCGGTGGTGGAAAAAACCGCGCTCGCCGAAGCCGAGGTCGAATACCACGACCACACTTCGACGCAAGTGTGGGTGCGATTTCCGATATCTGTCCGTCCCGAGAATGTTCCTGAACTGCAAGGCGCATCGATTGTCATTTGGACGACGACACCTTGGACGCTTCCCGGCAACCGCGCGATCGCATACGGCCTGGACATGGTCTATCGGCTCTACAAGGTTGATGCGGTGGCGGAAGGCAGTTTGGCGCGCGTAGGCGAGAAATTTATTTTGGCTAAACAGCTTGCAAAGCAAGTAATGGAGGCAGCCGAGGTTACTTCTTACGAAGAAGTTGAACTAAGCGACGCCGCCCGAGGGGCCAATCCCGAGTCGCTCGATCTCAGTGGTATTCTCTGCCACCACCCACTTTGGCGAGACAGGCCTCCTGAGGGAAGAAGGTACAATTTTTCCGTACACCTTCTCTCAGGCGACTTCGTCACCGCTGACACCGGCACCGGCTTCGTCCATATCGCGCCGGGCCATGGCGAGGACGACTGGAGGCTTGCGTCTCGCTGCGGCATCGAGGTGCCCGAAACCGTGTTGGCCGATGGGACTTATGCCGCGTCGGTACCGCTGTTCGCCGGTCTCTCGGTGTTGGCCCAAGGTAAGGACGGCAAATACTACTCGCCGGCCGAGAAGCCGATCATCAATGCATTGACGGAAGCCGGCGCATTGCTGGCCAAGGCCAAGATGGTTCACTCTTACCCGCATTCCTGGCGGTCGAAAGCCCCGCTCATCTTCCGCACCACGCCGCAATGGTTCATCTCCATGGAGAAAAACGACCTGCGAAAAAAATCGCTGGCCGCCATCGAGGCAACAACCTGGATCCCGCCCCAAGGCCAGAACCGGATCGGATCGATGGTGGAAACGCGTCCCGATTGGTGCGTGTCGCGCCAGCGCGCCTGGGGCGTGCCGATCGCGGTCTTCGTCAACAAGAAAACCGGCGAGCCTTTGCGCGATCAAGGCGTCATGGACCGCATCGCCGATGCCTTCGCGAAGGAAGGCGCCGACGCCTGGTTCACCGGCGATCCGCGCCGGTTCCTCGGCGACAAGGACAAACACGAGGATTTCGAGCCGGTCACCGATATCCTGGACGTCTGGTTCGATTCCGGCTGCACCCATGCCTTCGTGCTCGAAGGCAACCCGGCGCTTAAATGGCCGGCCTCGCTCTATCTCGAAGGCTCCGACCAGCACCGCGGCTGGTTCCATTCCTCGCTTCTGGAATCCTGCGGCACCCGGGGCCGGGCGCCTTACGAAGCCGTGCTGACCCACGGCTTCGTGCTCGACGAGCAGGGGCGCAAGATGTCCAAATCGCTGGGCAATGTGGTGGCGCCACAAGAGGTGGTCGAAAAGCTCGGCGCCGATATTCTGCGCCTGTGGGTGGCAAGCTCTGACTACGAAGATGATCTCCGCATCGGCCCCGAGATCCTGAAATCCCAGACCGACGTCTACCGGCGGCTGCGCAACACGCTGCGATACCTGTTGGGCGCGCTCGCGGGTTTCACCGAATCCGAACGCATCGCTGCCGGCGACATGCCGGAGCTTGAGCGCTATGTCCTTCATTTGCTCTGGAACCTCGATGCGCTCATGCGGCGCTCTCTGGCGGATTTCGACTTCCACACTTTCTTCGGCGCGCTCCACAATTTCTGCGCGGTGGATCTCTCGGCCTTCTATTTCGACGTCCGCAAGGACTCTTTATATTGCGACCGTCCCGAGGCGAAGCGGAGGCGCGCCGCGCGCACCGTGATGGACCAAGTCTTCTCTTGCCTCACCGCCTGGCTCGCGCCGGTCTTGTGCTTCACCGCGGAGGAAGCCTGGCTCATGCGCTTTCCCGATGAAACTTCGGTCCATCTGCGGCCCTATCCGGAAATTCCCGCAAGCTGGCGCGACGATGCCCTGGCCGCGAAATGGGATAAGATTCGCGAATTGCGCCGCGTCGTCACCGGCGCAATCGAACTAGAACGCGCCAACAAGAAAATCGGTTCGAGCCTGCAGGCCCATCCGACCGTCCATGCCCCGGGTGAGATGAGACGTGCGCTTGACGGCCTCGATCTCGCGGAAATATCCATCACCTCCACTGCAGGCGTGGCCGAAAGCGAAAGCAAAGATGTTCCGGACGGCGCCTTCACGCTTCCCGATGTTCCCGGCGTCGCGGTGACAGTGGCCATGGCCGAAGGCGAGAAATGCGCGCGCTGCTGGCGCGTGCTGCCGGAGGTCGCCGAATCGGACCACGAACTTTGCCGCCGCTGCACCGATGCGGTTGCGGCGATTAATTCCGCGGCGCAAGGCGTGAGGGAGGCCAGGTGATGTCTCGCGGCCTGATCTTTGCGGTTTTTGTCACCGGGCTCGATCAGTTCAGCAAATGGATGATCGTGAACCGGATCATGGTGCCGCCCCGCGTGATCAAGATCGCGCCCGTTTTCGATCTCGTGCTCAATTGGAATCCCGGGATAAGCTTCGGCTTGTTTGGGGGCACGCTCGATCTGGGCCGCTGGCTTTTCATCGCGATCGCGGGCGCGATCACGCTCTCGCTCATCGTCTGGATGTTGCGCGCCGAGCGCGGGGTCCTGGTCGCGGCGCTGGCCCTGGTCGTGGGGGGTGCTGTGGGCAACATCGTCGATCGGCTGCGATTCGGCGCGGTCATCGACTTCCTTTATTTCCACTACCGCGACTACGACTTTCCCGCCTTTAACCTCGCGGATACCGCAATAACGCTGGGGGTCGGCCTGATCCTGATCGATTCCTTGTTCGGCGAAGGCCGATCGCGTAAATAAGGGCCATGATTCCGGCGTTTCAGCGAAGGCGGGCACAGCCCCTGCGCTTGGTCGCGGGCGCGTGTCTGGCGGCTCTGGCCTTGGCGGCTTGCGACGATCTCCGCACCGCCATCGGCTTGGAGAAGGCGGTCCCCGACGAAAGCAAGGTAACCCAGACCCCGCCTTTGTCGGTTCCGCCGGATTTCACGCTCCGCCCGCCAAAAGCGGGTGAAGCCGGGCCGGCCCAGGCGGCCTACGGCACCCAACCCGGCCAGCCGCCCCAGGGCCAGCCCGTCCCCGGCCAGCCCGCGGTCGCGCAACCGGTTCCGGGTCAACCGATGCCTGGCCAGCCGCAAGCTTATCCGCCCACGGCCGCGGCACAGCCTTACCCCAATTATCCCTATCCTTACGCACCGGCCCCGACATACGGCGCGGCGCCTTATCCGGGCCAGGCAGCCTATCCGGCGGCCCCGGCCGGCGCTTATGGCGGGACCGACGCCTACTACCAAGGCGCAATTCAGCAATACAGCGCGAGCCCGGGCGCAGCACCCGCCTATCCCAACTATCAGAGCTATCCCGGCTATCCTCCGCCAGCGCCCGCTTATCAAAGCTATCCCGGCTATCCTCCGGCGGCGCCCGCCTATCAGAGCTATCCCGGCTATCCGGCCCAAGGTTACGGCGCGCCAGCCTATCCGGCGGCGCCAGCCTACCCGGCGGCGCCTGCCTACGCCCCCGCTCCGGCTTATCCAGCCGCGGCTTATCCCGGCTATCCGCCGCCAGCGCCCGCAGGCTATCCGCCCGCTCCGGCCGCGGCGGCGCAAACCGGGCTGCCGCCTGCGCCGGCAAATCCGCCCGCGTCCCAAACCGGCGTGCCGCCGGCCCCGCCGGGGCCCAAGACCCCGCCGCCCGCACCCGCCGGCCAGAACACGACCGGTTCCGACGCCGAGACCTGCGAGCGGGGGGTCACGATCGACGCCTGGGGCGATTACACCTGCCAGTGACCATCGGGCCGGCCGCGCTCGGCGCGGGGCATTCGACAATTGATGTGAAAGACCGATTCGATGATTGAATTTCGCCGTCTTGGCGCAACGCTTGCCCTATGCGCGCTTGGCGCAACGCTTACCTTGGGCGCGCTGCTGGCGTCCCCGCCCGTTACCGCCGCCGTCTTCAATCCCGAAACCTTCACGCTCGCCAACGGCCTCGAGGTGGTGGTGATTCCGAATCACCGCCTTCCCGTCGTCACCCACATGGTCTGGTACAAGGTGGGCGCCGCGGATGAAACACCTGGGGAATCCGGACTTGCCCATTTCCTCGAACACCTGATGTTCAAGGGAACGAAGAAGATGGCGCCCCAGGAGTTCTCGAAGATCGTCGCCAAGAACGGCGGCCAGGACAACGCCTTCACCACCCAGGATTACACCGCCTATCACGAAAGCGTGGCGCGCGACCGGCTCGAATTGGTGATGCGGATGGAGGCGGACCGCATGGCGAATCTGCAGCTCTCGGATGCCGTGGTGCTGCCCGAGCGCGAAGTGGTGCGCGAAGAGCGCCGCACGCGCATCGACAACGATCCGGCCGCGGTTTTGGCCGAGGAAATGGACGCGACCACCTATATGAATCTTCCCTATCATCGCCCGGTGATCGGTTGGGATCACGAGATTCAAAAGCTTTCGACCCGGAACGCGCTCGCCTTCTATCGCCGCCATTACGCGCCCAACAATGCGGTGCTGGTGGTAGCCGGCGACGTGACGGCGAAAGAGCTTCGCCCGCTCGCCGAAAAATATTTTGGGCCCGTTGCGCGGCGCGAGGTGCCGGCCCGCTCCCGCCCGCAAGAGCCGCCCCATCGCGCCGAAAAGCGCGTCGCCCTGAAGGACGCCCGGGTGAAGCAGCCGGAATGGATTCGCAACTATCTCGCACCCAGCTACAACGAAGGTGCGACCGAAAACGTCTATGCGCTCCAGGTCCTGGCCGAGGTTCTGGGCGGCAGCACCAGCAGCCGGCTTTACCGCGCGCTCGCGGTGGAAGGAAAATTGGCCGCGGGCGTCGCCGCCTATTACGATGCGGCTAAGATCGACCTCGGCGAATTCACGATCGAGGCGACGCCGCAGCCGGGCATCGAGCTTGCGCGCGTCGAGGCCGCGATCGACGCCGAGATCGCCAAGCTTCTGCAATCGGGCGTCACCGCGGACGAGGTGGCGCGGGCCAAGAAATCCATGGTCGCGGAGGCGACCTACGCCCGCGACAGCATGGCCACCGCGGCCCGGCTCTTCGGCGTGGCGCTTGCGACCGGCGGCACGATCGACCGGGTGGAATCCTGGCCGGACAAGATCGCGGCCGTAACGCCCGAGCAAGTCACCGTGGCGGCAAGCGCCGTTTTGATCCGCACCAACGCGACCACGGGCGAATTGCTGCCGGAGCCCTCGAGCTGATGCGCGTCCCGGCCCCCGCTTTTGTCCGGCGCCGGCTGGCAAACCTCGCCGCAACCCTGCGCCGCGGCCTGGCCTTGGCCGGGCTCGCTCTCCTGGTTGCGGCCCCGGTGCCGGCCCGCGCGGTCACGGTCGAAAAAGTCGTCAGCGCCGGCGGCATCGAAGCCTGGCTGGTGCGCGATCCGACCATTCCCATCCTTGCGGTCAATTTCGCCTTTCGCGGCGGCGCAAGCCTCGATGCGGCGGACAAGCTGGGGCTCGCCCAGATGGTCTCGGGTCTTCTCGACGAAGGGGCGGGGGATCTCGATTCCGAAACCTTCCAGCGGAAACTCAACGACCTCGCGATCAAGCTCAACTTCGACGCCGGTCTCGACGAAGTCACCGGCAGCCTCAAGACGCTCAAGGAAAATCGCGACACCGCCTTCGAATTGCTGCGCCTCGCCTTGAACGCGCCCCGGTTCGATGCCGAGCCGGTCGAGCGCGTCCGCAACCAGTTGTTCACCTTGTTCGCGCACAACGCCGAGGACGCCAATTACATCGCGGCCCACACCTGGTTTCACGCCGCCTTCCCGGATCATCCCTACGGCCGGCCCGCGGACGGCACGCCCGAAACCGTGAAGGCCATCGGCGTCGACGACCTTCGCGCCTTCGTGAAGCAGCGCCTGGCGCGCGACAATCTGGTGATCGGCGTGGTCGGCGACATCACCGCGCAGGAACTGGCCCCGCTTCTCGATTCGACCTTCGGCGCCTTGCCGGAACATGCCGCCCCCGACACCGTGCCCGAGGTGAAGCCGTCGGGTGCGGGGGCGCTTGCGGTCATCGCCCGCGACATTCCGCAATCGGTCGTCGTTTTCGGCGAGGCCGGATTGAAGCGCGACGATCCCGATTACTACGCCGCCTATGTCCTCAATCACATCCTGGGCGGGGGCGGCTTCAGCGCGCGTCTCACGCGCGAGGTGCGCGAGAAGCGCGGGCTCGCCTACTCGGTCTATTCTTATCTTTATCCGCTCGATCACGCCGGGCTCATCATGGGCGGGGTCGCGACCCGCAACACCCGCGTCAAGGATTCGATCGCGCTCGTTCGTGCCGAGTGGCAGCGCCTGGCCGATCATGGGGTGAGCGCGGAAGAGCTCGCCGACGCCAAGAGCTTTCTCACCGGCTCCTTCGCCCTGCGCCTCGATACCTCCGGCAAGATCGCCGACACCCTGGTTTCGATGCAGCTCAACCGGCTCGGCATCGATTATCTCGACCGC
>JBGQJC010000048.1:0-17721 GCA_041498815.1 Alphaproteobacteria bacterium | reverse complement strand
TTCCGGCAATGAGATAGAGCACGGCCGCCACGCCTATGATGGATCCTTTCATTCGATCCTCCTTTCGGATAGTCCGTGATTTGTCATCACGCGCCCAGCGCGAGGCTCCGGAAACCCCTATATATAACGAACGGCGGCGATTGTTACGGTACCGACGGATGGTCCTGCAAAGAATTCCGCCGGACAGCACGGCAATTCCCGGCACCCATCGCCCCTGATACTGTGCCCCTGATACTGTGGCTCGCGCCCCAACCGTTGCCGGAGACGATTCCATGACCCTTCCGCGACCGATATTGAGCGCGGCGCTGGTGCTGGCGGCATGGGCATGTTTGCTGGCGGCGCCGGCCGCAGCCGGGCCGATCACCTGCCCCGCGAGTTTGACGGTCTCGGAAAAGTCCGAGCCGCCGCAAGGCTGGCAGGCCTTCGTGCCGTCGGCGCCGCATGTCTTGGAGGGCATCACCGTGGTCAACGGACCGAAGGGCGAGGAGGATTACTCGCTTCACCCGGACGACGAGACCCATAAGGGCAAGCATCTGACGCAGGTCTGGAAATTATCGGACTACCGGGACCGGCCGCTCCACGTCGTCTGCCGATATCAGGACACGGATGTGACGCTCGAGGCCGAACTGCCCGGCGACCTCAAGACCTGCGAGATCACCTTTCCGTGGGACAAGAACGCGGGCGTGCTTACCGACCCGAACGATCCGGTGCGGATGGAGTGCCGCTAGCGCCACGGCGCCCGGAACGATGAGACCTGAGAATGGATTCGGACCATCCTCTCTATCGCCGCGAAGACGGCGCAAACGTGATCGAGATTCGCCTGAACAGCGTTCAGCAGCTTTTCGATTCGCTCGATCCCGCGCCGTTTCCCGAGCGCGGCCTCGACAACGCGGCCGAGGAATATATCGTCGGCTCGGTTCGCGACCTGCCGCTTTCGGAACCTCTAAAGCTCGTGTTCTATCTCCCGGCCTCCCAGCTCGGGCATACGGACGCGACCGGTCTTGGCGCGGCCATCCACAATTATTTCGATTACCGTCTGGTCATGGCCACGCGGGATTTGCGCCATCAGCGGCGCGATGGGCGCATCACCCTTGCGATCGGCCTCGCGTTCCTGTTTGCGTGCATCAGCTTGCGTCAAATTGTCTTCACGTTCGGTCCGGGAACGCTTCAGCAGATAGCCGCCGAGGGGCTGCTGATTTCCGGCTGGGTCGCAATGTGGCGGCCGATCCAGCTGTTCCTTTATGAGTGGTGGCCGTTAAAAAGGAGCTGCGCCGTTTTCGCCAAACTCAAGGCGACACCGGTGGAGTTCCGCCCGCTTACCGAAGCGCCGGCCGCCCTAGTGTGAAATCCCGCACGCGGGGGCCCCGCGCTTTTCGAGATAGCGCTGGTGATATTCCTCGGCGCGCCAGAATTCGCCCGCTTGCACGATCTGCGTCACGACCGGGCGCTTGAAGCGGCCCGAGGCTTCCGCCCTCGCCTTCGATTCGCGCGCGGCGCGCTCCTGCCCGGCGCCATGGGTGAAGATCGCGGAGCGGTATTGCTCGCCCACGTCGGGGCCCTGGCGATTGGGCGTGGTCGGATCGTGGATGGTCCAGAACACGTCGAGAAGCTGGTCGTAGGACACGCGCGCGGGATCGAAGGTGACCTCGACCGCCTCGGCGTGGCCGGTCGTGCCCGAACAGACATCGCCGTAGGTGGCGTTCTTTAGCCGACCGCCGGTGTAACCGACGGCGGCGTCGACGACGCCCGGCACTTCACGCAATTTCATCTCGATGCCCCAAAAGCAACCGGCGGCGAATGTGGCCTTTTCCATCGCGTTCCTCGCTTTCGTGAATCCAGAAGAGACAACAAGGATTTTGGGCGTTTGCCGCCCGGCGCCAAATCACGATCGGGTGAATACGAGGCGAGGCGGAACGGCGCTAAGGCGCCGTATCGGGCGCGCCTACGGAAGGATCGCCCATCACGCCGCGGGTCAGTTGGGAGCCGATCGGAAGCTCGGCCGAGGCGCAGCCCTTTTGGAACAGGATGACCCAATCGAGCGTCGGCGCGTCTTGCCGGTGAAAGACCAATGCCGAATCGCCCGACGCCATCCGCTGTTGCGGATAGGCGACGGCGAATGCGCTGGCGAGATCTTGGACCTGTTTCTCGGAGAGCTTGGCGACGCTCATTCCGGGCGCCTGCATTTTTTCGATCGCGGAATCGGGATCGATGCAGTTGTTGTCGGCGGCACCCGCCAAAGCGGGGCCCGCCGCGCATAAAGACGCCGCCCATATAGACGCCGCAACGACCGCGATCGCAATTCGCATCTGTGCCCTCTTGTCCCGGCGGCGCCAAGGCCGCCCGCGAATTAGTGACAGGCGGAACTACGGGTGGCAAGCCCCGGCGTTCATTTCGGCATTGGGGCAGCATGCGGCCCCAGGAGACAACCGATGGCGGAAAATCACGTGCTGACGTGGGCCACGAGCGTTCGACGCTCACGGGCAGCATTTACAGCGGGGAAATGACGCTCGAAATGCGGCGGGATGTACTTGATAAATTGGCCAATTGATTCCCGATCTATTCCTATTTTTTGGGGAAAGTCGTAGATATTCTGCAGCAATCACGGAGATAGGCAACGTGAGAGCCGCCCCCGCCCCCGAAGGCCGGTCCTGCCTATAAGTGCGCATGGTAAGCTGACATACGGAGGCGTAATGATCGGATGTCGGATGCGACACCTGCACCGAATTTCGATCTATAACCGAGGGTGGACGATAATGGACGGATATGTCCCTTGGTATCACAGAGCGAGCTGCTTGCAGCTCATGGTCTATGGAGCACTTGCCTCAATCGTGTTGGGGTCTGCTTTTGAACCCGCGCAGCTCTTGCGATGGTTTGGCATACTGCTCGACGAGCAGGAATGGGCTGGTCTGCGGCCTTATGCTGTTATGGGAGCACTATTTGGGCGCGCATCGGTCGGAGTGATAGCAGGCGCATTGGTATTTTTTTGGCTGAAAAAGAAACGACGGGGATCGTGAAAAGGAGGATTAAAGGTGCGAACCCACTACAAAAATGCGTCGACAAGGTTTGGGGATTTGTCCTCACCTTTGTTACCATTGCCCTTGTCGTTCTTATCGCTGCCATCTGAGACACATAGACCTCGTCTCAGCCTTCTTCCGGGTCATCAGGAGACCGTGAAGGCGAAGCCGAAAGAAGAAAAGCCGAATGGCAACGCGCGATGAACGCGCAAGCTTGGCTACACGATGCCATCGTCACAGTCGGATGGATTCTTGTACCATTCATTCTGTGGGAACTTCTGTTTTTTCCAATAAGTGTGTGCGGCATACTTATCGGACTCTTCAGGCTTCCGTGGAGAGAGCTTTGGAAGGCCGTAAAACCCATTCTCAAACAACTCTACGAAGCATATCAAGTTCTCAGCACTCTCCACGCCATCGCGTGGCTATTAGGCCCTCGCCGAAGACGGTGAACGCCGCATTTAGTACATGGGTTTGTCAGATATAACACTGCCTAAGATTCGAGAATGGAGTTAGCTTGCGGCGCGGAGCACGACCGGGATCAGGATTACCGCCCAAAGAATAGCGGCACCGATGAGCGCCGCGGCGGCGATCTTGAGGGGCGGCCAGCGGTCGTCGCGGGCAAGATCGACGCGGGTTGCGCCGTCCGCATGAAGGGCTTGCGGTTCGCCCGATTGCGGCGCGACCGCCTTTCTGAAGCTCTGAACGGACATGTTTTCGGTTGCTTCCCGGTTGGATAATTCAAACCGGCGCCGGTTATAAGGCCGCGGTCCTTAACCCTAGGTGAACGAAACCGGCCGGCCCAAGGGACCGGCCGGCTTCTTATCAAACCGTTGAATTGTCAGCGGGCGACGGGTCCGGGCAGCGGTCTCTCGGCCTCCTGCACGGCGATGCCCGGGGGCATGCCGGCGGGCGTGACGCCGATCTCGCGCAGCGCCACCGTCAGATAAGCCTTGGCGCCGGCCTCGTCGCCGGCCACGCAAAGAGTCCGGCCTTTGGCGGCGAGTGCCTGCGCCTCTTCGATCCTGGGCGCGCCGGCGTAAAAGGGGACCGCGCCCTCGAACTGCGAGAGATAGGTCAAGCAACTAATAGACGTGTCGTTCGCGGCATTCGAGCCGTCCGCAGCGCGCGCCGCAACCGGCACGGCGAAAGCAAGCGCCGCGGCAATCGTGAAAAACGTTTTCATGTTCTTTCTCCTCGGATGGCATTTCATGACTTCATGACCTCGGTTTCGACGACCTCGGTTTTGTCCTCATGAGATGACACCGCGATCCGCCCCGCCCCCGATGGGCCAGGCCGGCTAACCTTTTCCCCTGTTTGTGGATACTGCCTATATGGCAGGCCCGGATGGCAGGGCAATGGCGCCGCCTGGGAAATATTGTGGCGTTCCGAAGGCAAAGATGACGTTAACTTTGGATAAAATGCGGTGCGATTTCACCGCGAGGCGCTGGAGATGGTAAATGCGCCGTTAAAGATTGCCGTTAAAGATTCCGGACCGTGCTTTCGTCGCTTTCCGCCGGGCCGGTCATGAGCGTGCCGGCCGCGAAATAGGCGCCGCCGCAGAACGAGAGCAGACTCAAGACCGCGAGACAAATGGCGGCGGCGCGAAGCCGCGATGCGATGCGCGCGGCGCGGGCCTCTTCGGCCCTGTGCTTTTCGATGACGGCCTCGGCGGGAGCCGCAGCACCCCCGGCGGCGGCGGCGCGAAGTTTCATGCCCGCCGCCTCATAGCCATGGGCGGCCCCGCGCGCCCGGTAGATTTCCGTGAAATAACCGAGAAGCGTCGCCAAGCCTGCAAAGACGAGACCGGCGAGGAAAGCGGAAAAACCCATCACCAGCAATGCGAAGGCCGCGTCCAGGTCCGTATCCATCAGAGTCAGATAGGCCGGGAATACCAGAAGGGCCCCGCCGTTGAGCATGAACATCGCCCGAAGCCCGGTAACGGCGAGGGTGACGGCGGTGCGGTTCGCCTCCTGGATCTGCCGTTCCAAGGGTGCGGCGGCGTCGCGCCACCGTTCCAGGGCAAGACGGTCCTCGGCCTCTACGGGCTGAATCCGGGATTCGGGTACCGGCGAAATCTTGCTCCCGAGCATCCCCCGATCTTGAAGGCCGGTTCCGGCCCTGTCCACGGTTTTGAACGGGTGCGGTCACGCGGCTATAGGCCCGAAAGAATGCCCGCCAATCAGTTTGCCGGTGCGGAACGCAGCGGGTGCTACTCCCCGTGCTTGCTCTTTACCAACGGCGACCGCAATTCCAGCAGCCGTCGTGGTCATGAAAGCCAAAGGGGCGGTCATGGAAGCCGTATGATTGGAAGTAGTAAGGTTGATACGGACGATAAGCCGGGTATGGCCCATCGTAGACGATGCATCCGGCCAAGGTTCCGGCAAGCAGCAGGGGAACGATAATTTTTCCAAGCGTTCGCATCGGGGTGGCTCCCTTGTAATTCGCGATAACGGATACACGGTGCCGCTACTTGCTTCCTGCGTTGGCAATAGTTCCGTCGCGCTCGACCCGGAAAAATTCTGGCAGGCCTGGGCGCGCGGCGAGGCGAAATCAACACGGATCTGTTTTCACCCGACTGGAATTTCTGGGACTGCGCGGATCAGGATTTGGAAACGCTGCGCCGCTGCTACGCCGTGCCGCCGCTTGAGGGGGCATAACGAGACGGTTAATACTCTTGGTGGATCACCCGGCCATGCAGGAACGCGATATAAGGCGACCCATCCCGCTTCAAGCACGGCTGTCAGGCCGTTTTTTACGGCAGGCAGCTCAAATACCCCATCAGATCAGATATAGATAATTTTGCTTGCTACAGTCTCTGAGAGAGTGTATATATGGCTTACGAATTATGTAAAGGAAACGCGCCATGCGGAGTTTGACGGTTTCGACCGATGTGTATGCGAGCATTTGGGCCGCGCGCCAACCTGGTGAAGACAGCGAAGATTCGGTCCTTCGCCGTCTTCTTAAAGTTCCGCCGCCGCCCACAAAATCGACAAATGGGCGATCGCCATCTGACAAAATCGGCTTTCGTGATCCCCGTTTCGGGATCGAGCTTCCCGAAGGTTTCGAAATCTTCAGAACATATCGGGGTACCGAATATCGGGCCAAAGCCACCGGCGGAAAGTGGCAACTGCTGAGCACCGGGTCATCTTACCCTTCTCTTAACCAGCTGAGCCGAGCAATCGGGACATCCGTGGAGAACGCTTGGCAGAATTGGTACTACACCGGTACTGACGGCAAACGGCAGCTCGTGACCAACCTCAGGAAATAATGGCCCGCAAGGCATCGTTGAGCAGCAAGCCAATCGTCACTGCAACGGCAATGCCGACGAGCGCGGCGCGCTCGACCCGGAAAAATTCTGGCAGGCCTGGGCGCGCGGCGAGGCGAAATCAACACGGATCTGTTTTCACCCGACTGGAATTTCTGGGGCTGCGCGGATCAGGATTTGGAAACGCTGCGCCGGGACTACGCCGTGCCGCCGGTGGAGGTGAAATGAATTCCGGATTGACAGCGCCGTGACGCGCAGCAACGCGTCAGCGCTCATCCAGCATTCCACTGGCACCGTCACCGCCGTCTGATTTTTCTTGAGTCAAGCAGGCGCCATGCCTCGCGATACCGTTCAAGGTTCGCGACTGGCAAATAAATCGGAAAGTGTTTAGAGCGTGTCGTCCCGTCCCGTTTCGGCGTGTTTTCATGTTTTACGGCGTGCCTTCTCGCTAGGCGATCGGCTGCGGCTGCGGGCAAGATATACGCTACGCACGGCTTCTTTGTGTCTGTGTAGACGATGACCCCTATTACGAAGTCAGCTTTGGTCCCCTGCCGCTTGTTGATGAACTCTTTGGCTGCGTTGTTGTACCCAAGCTGTATATGGCGTCCATGTTCGAGGCTGGAACCCTTCACTTGAATCGTTATGCGCTTATTGCGTTTGGCTGCAAACAGGTCAAAGTTGTTTGCGCGCACACCCAGATAATCAGCCTGCGCCGGCAGCCATTTGTGACGGGCAAGCATCGAGGCAACATGGGATTGCGCAGCAATCTCGGTGTGTCTTGGCGCTTTCGCCATCGCAATGAATATTAGTACAGGCCGACTTCCTAATACAGCACCACCAGCGGCGGACTCTTATGTACCAAGCGTCAAAAGTCCGATTGTCGTCGGCTTTGGCATCGCCGAAGGGAATCGGAGATTCGGCCGGGGGTCCTAGGAAACCGTGGGATTTCGCGCCGCCAGATCGCGCGCCGGGAGACGCGGCAACGTCTCAGCGCGGCGGCAGGCCGTGCCAGAGGGCGAGGTCATGCCCGCAGCGCCCTACGCACGGCCTCGGGTTCCCGCTCGATGACGCGGAGCAGGATTCGGGCGGGACGGTCGGGATACCGCCGCCCCTGTTCCCAATTTTGCAGCGCAGCCAATTGGAAACCGAAATGTTTCGCGAATTGCCGTTGCGACATGCCGAGACGGCCGCGGATCGCCTTGACATCGAGACGGTCGGGGACGTGCGCCACGAATCCTTCGCGCGCGCCGCGCGCATAGGCAAGCGACTGCCGCGCGCCCCGCAAGATGCTCCTACCGGGCTTTGACATTTCGTGCCACTCCTTTGCGATATTCCGAAACCAGATCGGCCAGGGTTGCCCGCAACTCGTTTCGTTCGCCTTTGGTCAGATCCGCCTTTTCGTTCTTGCCAAAAATCGTGAGCAAGAACACCGGCACGGAGGCGCCGGAATAAAAGGTTATGACGCGTACTCCTCCGCTCTTGCCCTTGCCCTTCGCGGCCCAGCGGACTTTGCGTGCGCCGCCGCTTTCTTTCATCACGTCGCCGGCGGCCGGATTCCGGGCCAAGTAATCGATCAGCGCTTCCTTTTCCGCCTCGGCAAGCAAACGCCTTGCCCGGCTTGCGAACTCGGGCGTTTCGATCACCGTCTGGAGGCGAAGGCGCACCATCGAGATTATACGCCAGTGGCGTATAGATGCAAGCCCGGTAGTGAACCGCCCAAACACACGGCTGCAGTCGCGATTCGGCGCGGTCTAAAAGCGAAACGTTGGGGAACTTCTGGACGGCGAGCAGCAGACCGAATGTGGGCGCGGCGGCACCGCCGATGAGCGCGGCGCGTATGGGCGTCACCATATTATCCGCGCGGTGAGGCCGACCCCCGCCCCTACCCGCCGCCGCCGGTGGTCGGGGCCTGAATCCCGATCCTGCCGAGGTGGCGGCTGAGGAATTGCCCGAGGTAGATGACCAGGGCGCAGCCGACCGGAAACACCATCTCGTTCACGGCGGTGCCGAATAGCTGCGGCATCGGGAACTCGAGCCCGTTCTCGATCGCGGTTCGATAGGTCAGCACGGTCAGCCCGCCGCCGAAGACAATGCCAATGCCGGCTCCGGCGAGGAGGTACGGCCCGGGCCGCGAAACCTGCTTTTCCAGCATCCATCCCAGCAGACATCCGAGAAGGCCGTATTCAATGGCCTTGATGCTCCCGACGGTGGCCAAGGACAGGACGGCCGGTTTCCCGGCTTTTTCGAGCAACGCCGCCACGGTTTTTTGCGCCGCCTTGGCGACCGCCAGAGCCGCGGGCGCGCACACGAGTCCGAGCGCACCCATGAGCGCGGCGCGGGCTTTGGCCGCGACCGCGCCCACCCCGACCCCGGTGCAGACGAGCACGGACCAGGTGACGCCCTGGGCCATGTCGGCCATGAGCTGCAGGCCCGGGAACTGGCCGCCGCCCGCGAGTTTTGCCGTGAGGATCAGCGCCTGCATTGCGAGCCCGAGAATTACGGCGAGCCCCGCGATTGTCATGATGCGCCGGATGACGATATGGGCCGTCCCGCTTTGTGGCGGCGACTTAGGCGATTTCGATGAAAGAACGGCCATGGCAATCCCCCCGATCGCGCAGCAGGCGACGCTCGGCCCATCTCGGACCGGCAGCGATCTTAGCAAGGTTGGGGGCCGGGTAAAATCTCGGGAGGCGTGATCGGGCTGGTGTCCCCTAGGGGAGTCCCTGTTTCCGCCGTGAGAGGCCAGCCACGGCAGAAACGCCGCGCCCGCGGGCGCTGGCCGGGCGTGCAGTAAGCGAATTCACGGTTGTGCCCCCGCCACGAAACTATCACAATACGCGCGTCGGTTGTAGGCCGTTCGCGGGGGAACGGGCCGTGCTGCGAACTCTCCATCTCATCGTCATTTCCTTGGGCCTGTCCTTGGGCGTGGTCCAATTCGCCGCCACCGCGGTCGTCCCCGGCGCCGCGGCCGAGGAAAAAAATCTAGAGACGTCCTATAACGGCATCACCCTGATCGGTGTGCCGCCCGGTCCGGCGGACACTTACGACGTTCCCGTCATCGGCGCAGGCCAGGCGCTCGACAATATTCGCGCGGCGCTGAGCCTTTTGTTCGAGAGATCGCCATATAGCGCCGCCGCGCTCGACACGCTCAAGAGCAACGGCAACGTCGTGATCGTTTACGATGCGGCGTATCCTCCCCAGGACGTATCGAGCGTCGGAACCGATTTGGCCGCGTTTGTTCCGGACCTCTTGGCCGAAACGCCTCACCCGAAGCGCGGCAGGGACTTTCCGGTGGTTGTGGGCCGCTACATCGTCAAATGGACTGCGGAAGAGTTGGCGGCGGCGCTGGCACATGAATTGCTCGGCCATGGCATGCAGTACCTGCACGGCCGCTTCGAAACCATGAATGAGATCGACAGCGAGTGCCAAGCGTATCTTTACCAAGAGGGCGTGCATCAGGATCTCGGGCTGGATAAGCACTCGCGGGTCATGACCGGATTTCGACAGGGGCTTGAGTGGCGCTGGTGCATACCGTTCAAGCAGTACATGAGACAACACACGCCGGACAAGATGGCCCTATGGGAGACGCTGAACCCCGACGTGCCCCAGCTGCTGACCATCTTCGAGGACTATCTGCAGTCCACCGGAACACCTTAGCGAGAGGCAG
The DNA here is from genome assembly GCA_041498815.1 of Alphaproteobacteria bacterium. Classification (GTDB taxonomy): domain Bacteria; phylum Pseudomonadota; class Alphaproteobacteria; order DATDPM01; family DATDPM01; genus DATDPM01. The sequence continues at coordinate 7,775 of JBGQJC010000048.1, read as the reverse complement.
GGAATGCGCTGCCGGCTTAGCGCCGTTTCGATTCATTGGTTGAACCGACGTAAATGTTGCGGGCGTCAGTCCATCTCTGCGCGGTGGCCTGCCACCCGGAGCTTTAGCGTAGGCTGGCGTCCCCTAGGGGAGTCGAACCCCTGTTCCCGCCGTGAGAGGGCGGTGTCCTGGGCCACTAGACGAAGGGGACCTAAGGCCAGTCTTAGCGGATGCCCTTGGCGCGTTCAAGCCCGCGGAAATCCGCGCCGGACGCCGGGATTAAGCGGCATGGCGGCGGTTAACGCGCGGGCGCGAAATCGAGCTCTCCCAGGGGCGCGCCGGTTATCAAATCCACGACCAGGATTCGGGGGGATCCGTCGGCAAGCCGGAGCCGCAGGATCAAGCGGTCCTCGGACGCAATGACTTCGTCGAGATGCGCGCCTTCGGGAATTTCGATCATCTTCGTGCCGAAACCGGGCCCGGCGCTTTCCACCGGAGCCGGGCTTGCCGCCGAATTCACGGCCACGCGCTTGTAGAGGGTGACGGCGACGACGCCCGCCCCGATCAGGATCAGGACTCCGAGCGCGATCACGAGGGACTTGAGCGCCTGCATGGTTCCGGTCCACCCTCGCTTCGATGACGGAAGGACGGCAAAAGGCCCCGGGCGAGACGCGCCACCGCGTGACGGCGGCGCGGGGCGGCGGGCGGCTCGACAAGTTTCTCGCGACCGCCTTGCCGGCGTTGTCGCGCACGCGCCTCAAGGCACTTATCGAAGAGGGGCGCGTTTCGCTCGGCGCCGCGACGATAGCCGACCCCTCGTACCGGGTCAAACCGGGCAATGTTTTCACCCTCGCCGTGCCGGCGCCGGTTCCGGCCAAACCGAGGCCGCAGGAAATCCCGCTTTCCATCGTGTATGAAGACGACCAGGTGATCGTGATCGACAAACCCGCTGGCCTCGTGGTGCATCCGGCGCCGGGCAATCGCGAGAACACGCTGGTCAACGCGCTTTTGGCCCATTGCGGAGGCAGTTTGTCCGGCATCGGCGGCGTCATGAGGCCCGGAATCGTCCACCGCCTCGACAAGGATACCAGCGGATTGTTGGTCGCGGCGAAAACCGACGCGGCCCATGCGGCCCTCGCCCGCCAGTTCGCCGCGCACAGCGTCACCCGCGCCTATCGCGCCTTGGTTTGGGGCGTGCCGAAACCCGCGAGCGGGAAAATTTCCGGCAACATCGGCCGCAATCCCCGAAACAGAAAAAAAATGGCGGTGGTGAAGAAGGGAGGTAAACCGGCCGCGACTACTTACCGGGTTTTGAAAAGATTCGGCGCCGAGGCGAGCCTCATCGAATGCCGGTTGGCGACCGGCCGCACCCATCAGATCCGGGTGCATATGGCTGCTATCGGACACCCGGTTCTGGGCGACCCCGCCTATGGCCGGCCGCCGCCGCGCGGGCGCTGCGGCCCCCTGCCGGAGCCGATTAAGGCGGGTCTGAAGCGCCTCGGCCGCCAGGCGCTTCACGCCTATTTGATAGGTTTCGATCACCCGATAACCGGAAGGCGTCTCGAGTTTTCATCAGATATAGCTAGCGATATCAGTAGCTTGATTAACGCATTGGAACGAATATAAATATTATTATATACTTGAGTACGCTACTTGGTTATTATTGACGCCAGGCCCGGATGTGGGCTAAGTTAACGATATTCGGGCGAGTGATCTCTTAGGCTTCCGGCCAAGAGGACTCGCCCGTTTTGCCCCTTGGATTCGACCCAAGGGGCGCGGGGCCGCAAAGTGCGGCCCAGGAAAAGGAAAGGAAGGCGGCGACGGCTTACAGTTTACCCTCGTTTGGATCGGAACGCGGTCTTTCGCGTTATCTCGCGGAGATTCGCAAGTTCCCGATGCTCAAACCCGAAGAAGAATTCATGCTCGCCAAGCGCTGGCGGGAGCACGGCGATTCCGAAGCCGCGCACCGGCTGGTGACGAGCCATTTGCGACTCGTGGCCAAACTCGCCATGGGCTATCGCGGCTATGGCTTGCCGCTCAATGAGCTGATCTCGGAAGGCAACGTCGGCATGATGCAGGCGGTCAAGCGGTTCGATCCCGACCGCGGCTTCCGGCTTGCCACCTATGCCATGTGGTGGATCCGCGCCGCGATCCAGGAATACATCCTGCACTCGTGGTCGCTGGTGAAGCTCGGCACCACGGCGGCGCAGAAGAAGTTGTTCTTCAACCTGCGCAAGCTGAAAAATCACATCAAGGCGGTCGAGGAAGGCGATCTGACGCCCGAGCACGTGAAGAAGATCGCCGAGGAACTCAACGTGACCGAAGACGACGTGGTCATGATGAACCGGCGTTTGGCCGGCGGCGACCATTCGCTCAACGCCCCCTTGCGCACCGACAGCGAAGGCGAATGGCAGGATTGGCTGGTCGACGAAACGGAAAATCAGGAAGAGATGCTTGCCGAACGGGAAGAGCTCGGCAACCGCCGCGACCTGCTCGCCCAGGCCATGAAGACCTTGAACGAGCGCGAGCGCCACATCCTGAACGAGCGGCGGCTCCGCGATAATCCTTTGACGCTCGAGGATCTGTCGCAGCAATACGGCATCTCGCGCGAGCGGGTGCGGCAGATCGAGGTGCGCGCCTTCGAGAAGTTGCAGAAGTCGATGAAGAATCTGGTCATCGAGCAGCGCGTGAACAAATAATCCGGGGCGCCATGTGGAATCGGAACGGGCCCCGTTGGGGCCCGTTTTCGTTTGCGCGATTCAGGATGGCGCGCGCAACCGGGTCAGGGCTGCGCCGGCCCCACCCCCCATTCCGCGCGCAAACTCGCCTGTACGTCGCGCAAGGCCGCTTCCCGCTGCGCCGCGCGCAGGCGCAGGAACGAGCCGACCATCGGCGGCAGCGCCATGGCCAGGAGCCAGCCCAGGGCCGCCGCCCCGTACATGGCAAGCCAGGAATAAACGTCGGTCAGGATGGCCAGGCTGTGGGTGAGCGTATTGGTGCCTTTCCACAGGGTGGCGACGAAGGGCGCAATGCCGGCGAAATTGAGGCCCGCGACGCAAATTGCCGCCGTCTTGCCGGGGGTGCGGTCCACGACCATGGCAACGGCCGTCGGAATCATGCCGAGCAACACGATCGGAACCGTCGGCAAGGCGACGATGCAAGCCACGGTGAGTGCGCCGAAGGTCGCCACCAACAGCGGCACGGCGTTGCCCGAGCCGCCGCTTTCGGGATTGGGCCCGGCGGATCCGGGCCGGACGGCCTTGCCGGATTCCGCCTTGCCCGATTCCGTCCTGGCCGATTCGGTTTTGACCGGGTCGCGCCGAACGGGGCCTCCTCTGCCTCGCTCGTGGCCGCCGTTTCCGCCCTGCCTTTGACTGGACTTGGCGACCGTTGTCTTGCGCGGCGGTTGCCGGAGAGTTGCCATCGCCGTTTCCTAAAAGTGCCGAATCAACATCAAGACCGCGACCGTGCCGAGCACGACGGCGCCGGAAACGGTCAAGGCGATGCGATTGGCCAAATGCTCCGCCATGCGCTCGATGGCGCCTTCTTTTTTCGAAAAGCTCCCGATTTCCGCCTCCGCCGCGGCGTAAGCGGAGACGGCCTGTTGGTAGGCCCGAAGGTCGCCGTCACGAACCGCCTTGTCGTCGACGAGATTGAGGAGCTCGACGAGGCTCCCCTTCCGGATCGCGCGGGCGATCTGGCCTTGGAGATTTTTGCGGAGTGCTGTGCCGTGGTAGCCGTCGATCACCGCTTCGACGAGCCGCCCGCACCAGGCGGTGAGTTGCGGCAATTGCGGCGGGCCGAGGCGCCATTGCATCACGGCGAGCGCGCGCAACGCCCCCAGCGCGGCTTTCGCGGCATCGCCGCGGTCGGCGAGTTCCCTTAGATGATCTTCGGTACCTTGCCGGAATCTTGTCGCGATGAAGGCCGCGATATGCCGGTCGATGGGGAAGGACGGCCGGTTCTTGTCCCCCGCCACCTCTTCGAGCGCGGGGAGCAGCCCCTCGGCATCGGCCACATAACGGGATTCGATCACGGGAGAAAGACAGGGCAGCCCGGGGTTCAACTCATACACGCAACGTTCGGCGCCGAAGCCGGGCGCCTGATTCTTCATGAAGCCGCGCATCCGGTCGTGAATCTTGACGAAAGCGCGCGCATCGGGACCGCCGCCGTACCGCTTGTCGATCCAGTAGAGCGGTAGATCGGACATGATGAGTTGGGCGAATGGCTGCGCACCATTCGGTTCACTCATCAATCCGCACAGCGCGGGGCCGATGCCTTCGAACATGGTGGACAACATCTTGAAGCGAAGCGGCCCCTTTGGATCGAGGGCGGCGCAAAGGCGTGCCGCGGCCAGCCCGTCGCCGGAGTGCGCCCCGCCGCCTTCGCCGGCGCCCCGGGCCAAGACGGCGGCAACCGCCTCGGCGGTGTTGGCGTCGCCGACCGACCGGCTGATCCAAGCTTCGAGATCATGCCCGTTCAGCGCAGGTCCCACCGATTCCCATTGGCGCGCCATGGCGTGGGCAAGGCCGCGGCATGAGAAATATTGGCCTCCCGCAAACGGATAACCGCGCCCGGCCTGGGGCGGGATGCTGGGCTGAATCGGGCTCAGGCGCCGGCCGTCGAGCCACAGCGCGAGATCTTGCAGCGTCCAGCGCTCTTTCGGATCGTCGGCAAGCAAGCCGCGGATCGGCTCGCGGAGAGTTTGCGATATGCGGTGCGTACCGACGAGCGCCCCGTAGGAACCTTTGTCGATTTTGGCGGCGATGACGTCGTGCTCGGAAAGATCGGCCAGGGGATTGATGCCTAGCGACAGCACGAGAAGCGTCGCCCCCAGCGCGTAAAGGTCGTCGGCGATGATTCCCGGGCCGCGCCCCAAGGGATGGGCCATGCCGTTCTCGATGGTTTCGAACAGTGCGGGATTCGTGGATCCCGCGGGCGCGATCGCCGCATCGCCCAGCACCACGTCACGCAGCGCCGCATCCTTGAAAAAAATATTGTCCGGGCGGATCGCCCGGTGGGTGATGCCGCGCGCGGATAGTTCCCCAAGCGCGCTCACCAGGGATTTTATGACGCCCTGGGTGAGGGCATCGTCCGACATCGGAGCGATGGGCTCGGAAAGCGAAGGCATCAGGCGGGGTCCGCCCGGCTGGCCGCACAGAATCGCGAAGCGCCGTTCGCTGCCGCCCGGCCAATCCACCGCCGCCCAGCGATAAGGCCGGATCAGCGCCGGGCAGTCGATGGAACGGAGCGACGACAGAATATCGGCTCTAGGCGGCAGCCGGTGGCGCGCGATCAGGGCCATCAGGCTTTCGCGGGCCCCCTTGGTGTCGCTGGCGGCGTAACACCCGGCGACCAGGCTTTCGTAGGCGGGGAGCGGCTCGTCCAAATAGATTTCGTACCGGTCGAGCAAGACCGGCGCCGCTTTGGATGCGGCGGTATCGCCCGCGCGCCGGTTGCGGGGGGCCTCTTCTTGGTAAACCGGCTCGACTTGGGCCGTTGAAACGGGGGCCATGGGAGACTCTTCCGGGTTAAGCCCGTTTTTAACCCTGAAAGGTTGTTAAATGATTGATAAGTCTGCCGCCCCGGCCGTTTTTTCGGATGCGGCGGGCGCCGGCCGGCAATTAACGGTTGCCGGGTTGGCTCCGGCCGGGGTGGACCGCCGTCAATCGGCGAAGGGATCGCGCACCAGGATCGTGTCTTCGCGCGCCGGGCTGGTCGATAGCAGCGCCACGGGTGCCTCGATCAGCTCCTCGATGCGGCGGATGTACTTGATGGCATCGGCCGGAAGATCGGCCCAGGAGCGCGCGCCCTTCGTGCTCTCCGACCAGCCGGCAAGGGTTTCGTATACCGGCTCGACCAGGCTTTGCGCCGCCATGCCCGCCGGAAAATGGTGGATTTGTTCTCCCCGGTGGCGGTAGGCGGTGCAGATCTTGAGCTCCTTCATGCCGTCCAGCACGTCGAGCTTGGTGAGCGCGATGCCGTCGATCCCGCCGAGCTTGACCGCTTGGCGCACCATCACCGAATCGAACCAGCCGCAGCGACGCTTGCGGCCCGTCACGGTGCCGAATTCGCGGCCCCGCTCGCCGAGGCCCTGGCCCACCGCATCCTGGAGCTCGGTCGGGAACGGACCGCTTCCCACCCGGGTGGTGTAGGCCTTGGTGATGCCCAGCACATAGCCCAAGGCGCGCGGCCCGAGCCCCGATCCGGCCGCCGCTTGGCCCGCCATGGTGTTCGAGGAGGTGACGAAGGGATAGGTGCCGTGATCGACATCGAGCATCGCCCCTTGCGCCCCTTCGAACAGAATCCGCTTGCTGTGCCGGCGGGCATCGTCGAGGCGCTCCCAAACCCGGTCCGCGAACGGCAGGATGTGAATCGCCACCTCGTTGAGCGCGGCAATTAATTCGCCGCGATCGATTTCCGGCGCGTTCAGCCCGCGCAGCAACGCATTGTGATGCACGAGAAGCTGATCGACCCGCGCGGCGAGCGTTTCCGGCTCACGCAAGTCGCAAATCCGGATTGCGCGCCGGCCGACCTTGTCCTCATAGGCCGGGCCGATGCCCCGCCCGGTGGTGCCGATCTTGGCGGCACCTCGTGCCTCTTCGCGGGCGCGGTCGATCTGGCCATGCAGGGGAAGAATGAGTGCCGCGGTTTCCGAGACCTTGAGATTGTCCGGCGAAACCTGGACGCCGCGCTTTCGGATCGCCGCGATCTCGGCGATGAGCGCCCAAGGGTCGACGACGACGCCGCTGCCGATGATCGAAAGCTTGCCGGGCCGGAGCACGCCGGACGGCAATAAACTCAGCGCGTAAGTCTCGCCGTTGACGACGAGCGTGTGACCCGCGTTGTGCCCGCCCTGGAACCGGACCACGACGTCGGCGCGCTCGGAAAGCCAGTCGACGATCTTTCCCTTGCCCTCGTCGCCCCACTGGGACCCGACGACCACCACATTCGCCATGGCGCGCTCAACCTCTCGTTTGGCCCGGGAATCTCAACGCAGGGCGACGGTCTTGCCCGACACCCAAGCGTGGGTGCACTGCATCCGCTTCGCTTCGCCCAACGGTTCGGCCGCATCCAACCCGCTTACGGTGATCCAGCCCTCGGCGCGCAAACGGCGGGCGTCTTCCAGCGGCGTTCCCGAGGGCAAGAACAGGCGCGCTCGGGGTTCCGCCGGCGCCAGGACCTCGATCACCGAATCCAGAAACAGGGTGCAGCCGGTTGCGGGCTCGGAGCCGGCGCGATAGCGGCCGCCGCGCCCCAATTCGCCGCGCAAGCCCTCGGCGAACAGCGTGAAGCTCATCCCCGTATGATATTCGAATCCGCGGTGCTCGACCGCGTCGAGGGTGAGTGCTAGCTGCGGCAAGGCGGTGCGGATACGGGCGGCGCCCGAGGCCAGCCGTTCGCGTTCGCGCGCCGCAGCAGCCGGAAGATCGAGACGGGCGAGTGCCGCAAGCGCCTGCTCGGCCGGCCCCGCCCCGCGCAGCAGGCCGAGCAAAAGGGGCCCCGCCTGGCCCGCGATCGAGGCCACGCCCGCGGCGTCTTTCCGGTTGAGGGCCGCGCGCAACCGGACGGCAACTTCGCCCGGCATGGCGAACGAGTCGCAAACCGCCGGCACCAGCGTCGGCATGGTGAGATCGACGGAGAGCCCCGTGATGCCCGCGGCCTCGAGGGCGGTGACGGCGACCGTCAGGGCTTCGGCGTCGGCGGCGGCCGAATCCGAGCCGATCAATTCGATGCCGGCCTGGCCGATTTGGCGGTCGGGGCGAAGCTGCGTGCCCTTCACCCGCAAGACCTGG
>JBGQJC010000047.1:0-18256 GCA_041498815.1 Alphaproteobacteria bacterium | reverse complement strand
CTGCATCATTTGCATTGCGCCTGAGCGCGGCGCCTCAATGCTGCATCATTTGCATTGCGCCTGAGCGCGGCGCCTCAATAGGGCCGGTCGCGAAGGCGGAGCCGATAAAGAAGGCGGGAGAGCAGCAGCTCGCCGATGAAAAATACCAAAACCCCGGCGGCGATATCGGCGCCGGAAAGCGCGAGCGCCTTGGCGCAGGCCAGCAGCGGAAACAGCGATTCCGGAATCTGATCGAGGCCGACGGCCTGGCTGCTGGGCGGAAGCTTCATGCGGCGCTTCGCGAAGCTGGATAAGAGATCGCCGGCCATGGCGGCTGTTCCGATCGCGGCGCCGGTTTCCCATTCGAGGCCGACGAGCGGCGCGGCGGCCGAGGTTACGAGAACCGCAAGTACCAGTCCGCGGATGGTTTTGGAGGCACCGAACAGCGGTCGGCCGTCACGAAGTTTCAACCCGCCGTCGAGCGGCCAGGCGAAGCGGTTGCCGAAGATTTTCTTGGCGATCACCGGCGCGCTGTTCGCCAGCGCCACAAGAGCAAGAATCTTCAGGACCGCCACGGGGTGCATGACGGAACCCTATCGCAATCGCCGGCAAGCGTCGCCGCCGAAACTAGCAGCTGGAGGCGCGGGCCAAAAGGAAGTCCGTCACTTCTCTTTTTTTGCTTCTCACCGGCCGGGGCGCTGCGGCGCCAAATTAATAAATGGGGGCACAGGGCCCATAAGGCGCGCGTCACTTTTTAATGTGGCGTGTCTTTCGCGGGCATTGACCGCGCGAAGCGGCCATCCCGGCCGATGGCGCGCCAAAGGGGCTAAAGCCCCATGTAAAAGGTGAATACCAATCCGACTCGCTCGCCGACGACGTCGGACGGGAGCGGGCCGAAGGGTGCCGCGTGCTCGATCGACTCGGTGCCGGCCTCATCGAGGATGCCGTTGCCCGACGACTGCAGGAGGCGCACCCCAAGCAGGCGTCCCTGGCGGTCCAAGGTGATCTCATATTGGGCCGTACCGGTGACGTGCGCCGAGTTCGCCGCGGACGGATAGACGAAATGGCGGAGAACGCTGTCACGCACGGCGTTGAGGTATGGATCGCCGCCGCCTTCGCCGCGCCGCGGGCTCGTGTCCGGCCACGCCTCGGGGGGCGGATAGGGCTGCGGCACCGGTATCAAGGCTTGCTCCGTCTCGGATGGCGGTGGCGCAGATTCGGCAGGCACCGGCACCGTGGACTGCTCGGCCGGAGAAGACAGGTCGGGCACGGGCTGCGCCGGGGCGGGCGGCCGCGGCTTGGGAACAGGCCGGGCGATTGGCGTCACCGCGGCGACGGGTGCCTGGCCTGGTGCTAGATCGCCGCCCGACTCGCGAGACACTTGCGGTTGCGGTGATGATTCGGGCTGAGGCGAAGGTTTCGCCTGGGCCTCGGGTTTCGGCGCCGCCTCGGCCACGACCTCGACCGGGATCGGGGGCGGTTCGGCGGGGGGCTCTGCGATCGGCAGCTTGACGAGAACGAGAGCGATCGCTGCGGCGTGGACGAAAAATGCGGCGGCGGTAGCGAGAGCGCGGCGCGGTTCGGCCCCGGCATCGTCGGAGAGCGGCGCCAGTTTGGGGCGTTCGGCGGAATGATAGCCCGCCAAGGGTTCGTCGGGCATGCTCGGCATGCCTGCCATTCTCGCATCCATTCCCCGCCGCCCCATAAGGCGGAGCGGAACGCCACGGATTCCGAAAAGCTTCGGCGGTTTGCGGCCGTCGCCGAAAATTTTGCCGAAGGGATTGATTCTAGGCCACAAAACCGCAACTCGCTTTGTCATATTAAGATTATACGGACGGTTTCCCGGGTTCTCCGGATACCGCTATGCCATTGATAACGCAGCCCGCCGCCATCGGGAACCCCGCCTCTAACCTTGATAAATCCCGTTAACGTGACGATGCCGCCGCAAAAGGGTTAACCGTCAAGCCGTGGCGCCGGAACCCTCGCGCCAGACGCTCGCCAGCCAGGGCTGTTGGTCGCGCGGCAGGCCGGCGGGCCGGTAATAATGGGTGAGTTCGATAAATCCGGCACCCGACATATAGCGGCGCCAAGTTTCGAGATCGTGATAGGCGCCGTAGCGTTCGCGGTCCCAGCCTTCCTCGTTATCGCCGTGGGGATTCGAGGCGAATATCACGCCGCGCGGTTTCAAGGTTTCGCGCAATTCCAGCAACACGCGCGGCAACTCCTGGCCGGGGACATGAAACAGCGCGGCGTTGGCGAACACGCCGTCGAAACGGCGGTCCGGCAGGTCTAGTTCGAGGAAATCCTGCTGCCACACCTCGCAGCCGCTCAATTCCCGCGCCATGGCGGCGAAGCGCGCGGCGCCTTCCAAACCGACCGCGAGGTGACCGAGGCCGGCAAACGCCTTGAGGTCGCGCCCCGGCCCGCAGCCGAAATCGAGGATCGCGAACGGCGGCTCGCCTTCGATTGCTTGCAACAGCGCCGCGATGTTCTGGCTGACGTCGTGATCGCGCGTGCCTTCCCAGAAATCGCCGGCGCGCCGGTTGTAATGTTCCAGCGTGCGGCCGGAAATATCGTGCAGCTCTTGCGGATTGAGTTTCATATTCGATCTTGTCCCCGCCGAATACCCAGCCATCGCGGAATTCCTTGCGTATCATAGACGCGACCGGCCTCGTAGCGGACGCCAAGGCCGCCGGCGCTGAAAAAATAATCGGAGGCGCGGGCCAGGCGAGAACGGACTTCTTGTTATCAAGGCGGCACTTAACGCGCGTCGCCTTTCGCCGAACCGCCGCTGACCCGGACGAAGGCGACGATCGCGCTCGGCAGGGCATAGAACAGAATCACCAGGGCGACCCCCGGCCAGCCGTTCGCCGTCGCCCAGAAATCGGTGAAGGTGAAGGCCGAGGTCCAGGTGAGGCACAGCGCCGGCACATACCACGCCATGAACCCGGCGAAGACCAAAACGGCCCCAAGCAGCGGGACCACCGCAACAACCAGGGCCGCGTGAAGGGCGGCGAAGAGGAAAAACAGCGCGAGCGCGACGAGGGCGGCGAACAGCATGACGCGCCGGCGCGAAAACGAGAGACCGATGCGGACCACTCTTCAAACCTCTTTGGAATCAATGCAAAGCTCTGCCGTTGCCGGATCGGCAGGTGATAATGTGAACCACATCATATCGGTACTGCTAAAGTGCGCTGATATTCGTCAAAAAGGGCAGCGCACTTTAGAGCAATTCCGAGTCTGAGATCGGAGCGTTGCGGAGCAAACAGCTTAAAAAGATAATCATGCACAATAGCCCGGTCTGTACCAGAAACGCCGTACGCGGTGGCATAAATACGCTTAACCGCCGTGGGATGGGGCGGGGCGATAAGTTGCATATTTTGTTCGTGATAAGCGAACCCTAAGAACACAATCGCCTCTGCTCGATTGACCTCCTGGCGGATTGCCGCGAGCGTATCTGCTTCTTCAATTTGCTGTGTGTAGGTTCGGATTCCCTGCGACAGTTTTAACAGTGCTGCGGGATCGCCCTTGAACCCGCCGAATGGAATCGACCCGGTTGTCACCTCCCATGGCAAGTGACCAATTTTGCCGTACGGACGAAGAATTTTGAGTTTGTGAGCGACTTCCTGCGCTTTCCCTTCCTCAACGCCATATAAAGCAAGAATTGCTTCAAATAGGAAATGCTCTACGCATCGGTCGTAGTTGAAATTGATGATTGAGACGTTATCAAATAAGCAGTCAATGTTAGTTCTGTCGACATTATAGCTGAGTATTTTGAAGAACTTTACAAACCATGTGTTCGCAAGGTGATCAAATTGGAGCGGCTTGCTGTTTCTGTTGTGTGGCTCTGAGTAGAGAAGGCTGCCTCGTTCAGCGCTCATAATTGCGTTGGTGATTGCAAGCTTGCCACATAATTGAATGCATTCATTGTCCTTGTGTTTGTCAATGAAGCTGTCAATGGAGTAGTCGAGCGGCGCGCCCGAGCTGATTAGCCACGCAGCTTCTAGGTAAGGATTGATGTTGCCGTCTTTCGTGTGCGCGCGCAGTGCGTTACAGACTTCTTTATCACCGGCGATTTGCAGTCCTTGGTCGAATTCGATTTTTAGATTTGGAACAATGATCTGTATTAGCTCCGCTCCCAGGGGCAAACCGACCTCCCTGCTTGCGCCTGCGCCTAAGACAAAGAGAGTGCGAGACCGAAACATGAGGACTGCTTTCTATTCGGGACCGCGGGATAATCGCGGCAGGAATGATTGTACTCACGAGTTGAGTATAACTGAAATTGAACTAGTGCGCGGGGCGCATCTCCAGGGAAAACAATATGACGTAGACAATCGCCTTGGATGGCCGTGCGATCAAGTGACCGAATTATTCAGTCGATTCGACCATACCTGTGGTTTGCAGTAAAATAACGTGCGAGCCCATTCCATTGACCAGCAGGATGCGCAAATCGACCGTCCCGAGTTGAAAGAGAGCCAGTGTCAGCAATGGGTAGATATCTGACAGCCGAACAAGCAAAAGCCGAATACATCGAGCGTATGGGAAAGCCGCTGGGTCAAGAATTTCATGCGCTTTGGCAAGAGACCGCTTGGCTTCATGCAAAATGGGCTGAATATGTGGAGTTATTCGGAACAAAGGAATCCCGGTTCGAATTGTTGAATGCAGCGGCGCCGCGTTTTTTCAGGTTCGTCCAAGATTCGCTTTGGGACGATACAATCCTTCACATAGCGCGACTGACGGATCATCCTAACTCCGCTGGAAAGGCGAACTTAACTATTCAAAGGCTCCCAGATTTAGTGAACGACGCCGGCACCAAGAAAACGGTGTCTCATCTAGTCGATATCGCAATTAACAATGCTCAGTTTTGCCGAGACTGGCGCAACCGGCACATCGCCCACCGCGATTTGGATCTTGCTCTTCATGAGGGTGCCAAGCTTCTGGAACCCGCGAGCCGAATGAGCGTGAAACAAGCGCTCAAGTCCATCGTTGACGTATTAAACGCAGTCACAGAGCACTACACAGATTCAACGTCGCACTTCGATTTCCCCTCGCCGTCTGGTGGGGCTGCATCATTATTATATGTGCTCGATGATGGACTAAGAGCTGATGCAGAGCGCCAGGAGCGGGTAGATCGGCGCGAGTTTCGTAAAGAGGACATCGAACCGCGTAACTTATGAACGCATCAATATGGTGTTTCTGGCCGATTGAGTGCAACGCCCCTCACCCCGCCCCTCTCCCGCACGGGGAGAGGGAGTTAGCCCGCCCTGGAAATAACCCCCGCCCGCCCCTAAATAGAGTGTCGCCCAGACACCCGCGCTAAAATCAATCCTTGCCGAGATAGACCCGAAAAATGCCGGCAGTGACCGAAGACTTAGACCTGCTCTCCGACGTTATCGCCCGCGCCAGAAAGGCGGGGGCGGATGGGGCGGATGCGCTGTTCGTCCAATCGGCGGCGATCTCGGCGGCGCAGCGCCTGGGCGAACCGGAGCGCGTCGAGCGCGCGGAAGGCTCCGAGGTGGGCTTGCGGGTTTTCATCGGCAAAAGACAAGCGGTCGTCTCCGCTTCCGACACCTCGAAAGATGCGCTTTCCGATCTCGTCTCGCGCGCGGTGGCCATGGCGCGCGCCGTGCCCGTCGACCCCGATTGCGGCTTGGCGGGTGCGAGCGAGATCACGAAAAGCTTCCCCGATATCGATTCTTTCGATGCGGCCGAGCCCGATGCCGGGGCGCTGGCCGCGCTGGCCAAACGCGCCGAGGCTGCGGCGCGCGAGGTACCGGGCGTCACCAACTCGGAAGGGGCGGAGGCGGGTTGGAGCCGGACACGGATGGCGCTTCTCGCCAGCAACGGCTTTAACGGCTCCTACACGATTACCCGGCACAATCTTACGGTGGTGGTCTTGGCAGGCTCTGGCACCGGGATGGAGCAGGATTACGAATATGGGAGCGCCGTTTACGGGGCCGATCTCGAGGCCCCGGAAGAGATCGGCCGCAGGGCCGGGACTAGAGCGGTCCGGCGCCTCAACCCGCGCAAGATGAAATCCGCCAAGGCGCCGGTCGTCTTCGATCCGCGGGTATCGAAATCGCTGGTGAGCCACCTGGCGGGCGCCATAAACGGGGCTTCGATTGCGCGCGGCACCAGCTTCCTCAAGGACAAGATGGGAGAGATGGTGTTCTCCCGCGATATTTCCATCACCGATGAGCCGCACCGCAAGCGCGGGCTTCGCTCGCGCCCCTTCGACGCCGAAGGCATCGCAACCGGCAGGCGCCTTGTGGTGGATGCGGGCGTGTTGCAGACCTGGCTTCTCGATCTGCGCTCGGCCCGGAAATTGAAACTCAAGACCACCGGCCATGCGGTGCGCGGCACCTCGGGCCCGCCCTCGCCCGCCGCGACCAATCTTTATCTCGAAGCAGGCAAGTTATCGCCCAAGGAACTGATCGCCGATATCAAATCGGGATTCTACGTGACCGAGCTCATGGGCTTCGGCATCAACATGGTGACCGGCGATTACAGCCGGGGCGCCTCGGGCTTCTGGATCGAGAACGGGGAGATTGCGTACCCGGTGGCCGAATTGACGGTGGCGGGAAATTTGAAGGACATGTTCCGGAACATGACGGCGGCGAACGATCTCGAATTCCGGTTCGGCATCGATGCGCCGACGCTTCGGATCGAGGGCCTGACGGTGGCGGGAACGTAAAGATGGCCAATCCCGCGCCCGCCATCGACCTTTGGCCCGCGGTGAGCGCGGCGGACGGCGCCGACCACGCCCTAATCTGCGAGGCCGCGCGCAAGGCCGGCGCCATCGCCAGCGATTATTTCAAGCGGGGCTTACGCGGCTGGGACAAGCACCCGGGCGATCCGGTGAGCGAGGCCGATTTCGCGGTCGATGATTTCCTGCGCCGGACGCTGTTGGAGGCGCGGCCCGATTACGGCTGGGTTTCCGAGGAAAGTGTCGCGGCACCGGGCAAGAGTGCGCGCTCCTTCGTGGTCGATCCCATCGACGGGACCAGGTCTTTTTTGAAGGGGCGGCGCGAATATGCGGTGGCGGTGGCCCTCGTTTCCAACGGCTTGCCGGTGGCGGCCGCCGTCTTCAATCCCGAGACCCGCGAATTCTTCGAGGCGGTTGCGGGTGCCGGCGCGCGGCTCAACGGCAGCGTGATCGCGGTCGCGCGCAATCAAAAGTCCACCGGCATCCGGCTCTTGGTTTCCTGGCGCGAGTTCCAGCGCCTGGGCGAGGCCAGCGCCTTCATCGGCTGCGAGATGGCGCCGATCGGGTCGATTGCCTACAAGATCGCGCTCGTCGCCTCGGGCCAGGCGGATGCGGTGGTGGCGCTGTCGCCCAAGAGCGACTGGGATCTGGCCGCCGCCCATCTGGTCTTGACCGAGGCGGGAGGCCGTATCACCGACGGCACGGGTGCGGCACTCCGCTATCAGGGCCGGCTGCATGAGAGCGTCTTGGCGGCCTCGCCCGTGCTCCACGGGCAATTGCTGGCGCGCCTCTCCCACTCCTGATTTCCCGCCGTATTTCCCACCCCTGATCCCCGAAAGCCTTGCGAAACCCGGCCCTTAGCGTTGGCCGGGGCAAGGGCCGCGTGGTATCTTGCGCCGGGCCCCGGGGTTTCGGGCGCCGGAGGGACAACCAAGCTTGACGCTACGACAAGAGCGCACCGCCGCCGAAAAGCAAAGCTCGCTGGCCCTCATGCGCCGGCTCTTGGGCCGGTATGTGCGGCCCTATACCGGGCGGCTTTTGCTGGCCGTGCTGTGCATGGCGGTTTACGCCGGGGCGACGGCATTCACCGCCTGGCTGATGAAGCCGGCGCTCGACAACGTGTTCGGGCAAAAAGATCAGACCATGCTGGTGATCGTGCCGCTGGCGCTGGTCGCCGCGGTGGTGCTGAAGGGGATCGCCGATTACGGCCAGGCGATGCTCACCAACAACGCCGGGCTTCGCATCATCGCCGATCTGCAGAACGAGATGTTCGCCCATTTGATGCGCGCGGACCTCGCCTTCTTCCACAACACCGCGACCGGAAACCTGATCTCGCGCTTCACCAACGACGTGAACCTGCTGCGCGCCGCGGTTTCCAACGCGCTCATCAGCATGGGGCGCGAGCTGTTGACGCTCATCGCCCTGGTCGGGGTCATGTTCTATCAGGATTGGAAGCTGGCGCTTGCGGTCTCCTTCGTGTTTCCGCTGGCGGTCATTCCCGTGGTGCGCCTGGGGCGGCGGATCCGGCGCGTCTCCGCCAACACGCAAGCCGAGATCGCCAATCTCGCGACCCTGCTTTCCCAGGCCTTCCAGGGGGCGCGCCACGTCAAGGCCTACGGGATGGAGGCCTATGAAGGCCTGCGCGCCGGGAAAATCATCGACGCCGTGTTCCGCCAGACTTTCAAGGCGGCACGGGTGCGCTCGATCGCCCGGCCGCTGATGGAGATTTTGGGATTCGTCGGCGCCGCGATCGTGATCTATTACAGCGGCGGCCGGGTGATCGCGGGCACTGCTACGCCGGGAACCTTCTTTTCCTTCATCGCCGCATTCTTCATGGCGTACCAGCCGATGAAGGCGATCGGAAGCCTGAACAGCTATCTCCAGGAGGGGCTGGGCGCGGCCGAGCGGGTCTTCGCCATGCTCGACATCGAGCCCCAAATCACCGACCGGGCGGGGGCGCGGCCGCTGGCGGTGCGCGGCGGAGCGATCCGATTCGAGCGCGTGGCGTTTGCTTATAGCGCCGGCCATCCCGCCCTGAGCAATTTATCGCTCGAGGTTCCGGCGGGAAAAACGGTCGCCTTGGTCGGGCCTTCGGGGGCGGGGAAATCGACCATCCTCAATCTCATCCCGCGCTTCTATGACGTCGAGAGCGGCGCCGTGACCATCGACGGCGAGGATTTGCGCGAGGTGACGCTCTCTAGCCTGCGCGCCAACTTGGCGCTGGTGAGCCAGGAGATCTCGCTTTTCGACGACACGGTGCGCGCCAACATCGCCTACGGCAAATGGGGTTGCAGCGAGGAAGACATCGTGCAGGCCGCCAAGCGCGCCGCCGCCCATGAGTTCATCGTCAACCTGCCCCAGGGCTATGACACGCTCGTGGGCGAGCACGGGATCAAGCTTTCGGGCGGCCAGCGGCAACGAATCTCGATCGCGCGGGCGATGGTGAAGAACGCGCCGATATTGCTGCTGGACGAGGCGACGTCCTCGCTCGATTCCGAATCCGAGCGATTGATTCAGGCCGCCCTGGCCGAACTCATGAAGGGGCGCACGACCCTCGTGATCGCGCACCGTTTGTCCACCGTGATCGACGCCGATCTGATCTATGGGATCGAGGCGGGCCGGGTGGTCGAATCCGGGACCCATGCCGAGCTTTTGGCGAAGGGCGGCACTTACGCGCGGCTTTACGCCCTGCAATTCGCCGACGAAGCGGCCAAACACGGCCGCGCCCGCGTCCAGATCGTCTCCTCGTGACGCGGATGAATTTGCGCCGGCGCATTCTGCAAAGCGACGGATTGCGCCGCGTGCTTTGCGCCTGTGCCGCGCTTTACATCCGGTTCGTTTATTGGACTTCGCGGTTCCGGGTCGTGGGCGGCGACATCCCGCGCGCGTTTTGGCAATCGAAGCGCCCATTCATCCTGTGCTTTTGGCACGGACGGCTGTTGATGATGCCCTATTCCTGGGACCGGGGCGTTCCCATTCATATGCTGATCTCACGCCACCGCGACGGCCAGATCATCGCCAAAACCGTTTCCCATTTCGGAATTGCGACCGTTGCCGGTTCGACCGCGCGGGGCGGGGGTGCGGCGCTGCGCACGCTCGTGCGCTTGTTGAAGCAAAACGCATGCATCGGCATCACGCCCGACGGACCCGCGGGCCCGCGCATGAGAGCCAGCCTCGGCGTGGCGCAGGTGGCGCGGCTTGCGGGCGTGCCGGTCCTGTGCGCGGCTTACGGCTCGCGCCCGCGCCGGTTGCTGAAAAGCTGGGACCGGTTTTTGGTGGCGCTTCCCTTCGGGCGCGGAGTCTTCGTCTGGGGCGCGCCGATCCTGGTTCCGGCCGAGGCCGATGACGCGGCGCTCGATGCCGCGCGCCGTGCGATCGAGAAGCGCCTCAATGCGGTGACCGAGACCGCCGATCTCTTGTGCCGGCAAAGTGCGGTAGCGCCCGATGCGCGGGAATGGCGCCCCTCGATGGGCGAAGCGGAAGCGCGGACGGTTGCCCGGTGATGCTGGCGCTTTACCGCGGCTTGTCCGCCGCAGCCGCCCCGCTGATCGACGCCCTTCTCGCCCGCAGGCTTGCCGCCGGCAAGGAGGACAAGGCCCGGTTCGGCGAGCGTTTGGGGCGGCCCGGCTTGGCGCGCCCGGCTGGGTCCCTGATCTGGGTTCATGCGGCGAGCGTCGGCGAATCGCTTTCGGTGCTGTCGCTGATCGTGCGGCTGCTCGAGGATTATCCTGCGCTTCATGTGCTGGTTACGACCGGCACCGTCACCTCGGCGGCGTTGATGGCCGAGCGGCTCCCCGAACGCGCCTTCCACCAGTTCGCCCCCATCGACCGGGTGGATTGCGTGCGAAGCTTTCTCGGCCATTGGCACCCGGATTTGGCGCTTTGGGTCGAATCCGAGTTCTGGCCCAATCTTTTGACCGAGACCAAAAAACGCGGGACGCGGCTGGTCCTCGTCAATGCGCGCATCTCGCCCCGCGCCTTTGCCCGCTGGCGGTTCTTTTCGTGGGCGATCAAGCCGATGCTTGGCAGTTTCGATCTGTGCCTGGCCCAGAGCGAGACCGAAGCGGCGCGGCTCAAGGCGCTGGGCGCGATGCGCGTAGCATCACCCGGCAATCTCAAATTCGCGGCCGAGCCCTTGCCCGCCAACGAGCCGGAACGGGCAAAGCTTGCCGCCCTGGTCTCGGCGCGGCCGCGCTGGCTCGCCGCCAGCACCCATCCCGGCGAGGAAGAGATCGTGGGGCGGGTCCACATGACGCTTTCCCGGCGTTACGACAGACTCCTGACCGTGATCGTGCCGCGCCATCCCGGCCGGGGGCGCGCGGTAGCACAGGAGCTGCGCGCGATGGGGGCGATGGTTGCGCTGCGCTCGGCGGGCGAAAATCCGCTGCCTTCGAGCTCGGTCTATATCGCCGACAGCATGGGGGAGCTGGGGCTTTTCTACCGGCTTTGCCCGATCTCGTTCGTCGGCGGCTCGCTCATTCCCCACGGCGGGCACAATCCGATCGAGCCCGCGCAGCTCGACTCCGCCATCGTCCATGGACCCTATATGCAGAACTTCCGCGACATCGCCGCCGAGCTTTCCCGCTCCAACGCCGCCGTCAAGGTGATGGATGAAGCGGAGCTTGGCCAAGCGATCGGCAGGCTCTTGAGCGACGATCTCGAGACCGGGCGGCTTGCCCATGCCGCGCGCCGCGTCGCGGAAGCCAAGTCCGCCGTCATGGATCAAGTCTTGAGCGAGCTTGCCCCGTTCTTGCTCGCACTTGCCGGGCCCCGCCATGCGGGCGCCTGAGTTCTGGCGCAAGAATCCGGGGTTTATCTCGGCGGCCCTGGCCCCGGCGAGCATGGCCTACCGCGCGGGTGCCGCGGTGCGGCGCGCGATGGCGAGCGCCTGGCGGGCACCGGTGCCGGTGATCTGTGTGGGCGGAATCGTCGCCGGCGGCTCGGGCAAGACCCCGGCCACCATCGCCTTGGCCGGTCATTTGCAGCGGCTGGGCGTCGAGACTCATGTGATCGCGTCCGGCTATCGCGGAAGCTTCGCGCGCCACAAGACGGCGCGGCGCATCGATCCGGCGCGCCACGGCGTCGAGGAAGCCGGCGACGAGGCGCTGCTGCTGGCCCATCACGCGCCGACCTGGGTTTCGGGAGACCGGCGCGAATGCGCGCGCGCGGCCTATGAATCGGGTGCCGGTATCCTGTTGCTCGACGACGGCTATCAGGACCCCTGGATCGAAAAGGATTTGTCGATTCTGGTGGTGGATGGAAATTACGGCTTCGGCAACCGCCGCATCCTCCCGGCCGGGCCGCTCCGCGAAAAAGTATCCGACGGGCTCGGGCGCGCCGATGCCGTGATTCTGGTGGGCGACAACGCATCGGGGGTGACGGCGAGCATCCCGAATGCGATCCCGCTGTTGCGGGCAAAGCTCGTGCCGGGGCCAGAGGCGGAAACGATCGCCGGACGCGAAGTCGTGGCCTTCGCCGGCATCGGCGATCCCGGAAAATTCTTCCGGACCCTGGAGGAATTGGGCTGCCGCCTGCGGGTGAAACGGGCGTTCCCCGACCACCACCGCTATCAGACCGGCGAGATTGCGAAGCTCGCCGCGCTGGCCGAGCAATACGACGCGCTTCTGGTCACGACCGCGAAGGATCTGATTCGCGTGCCCGAAGAGCTGCGGGCGAAGATCCGGGTCTTGACCGTGAGTCTTTCGCTCCGCGACGACGGGGCGCTCGACCGGCTGCTGGCACCGTTGTTGCCGCGGCGATAGACCTTATTGCGATTGGCTTTGCGGCATCGGCCCGGCAAGCAGGGCCGGGTCGAGGGCCACCCCGTTCAAATGCACGCCCCAATGGAGATTGGGCGCGGTGGCGCGCCCGGTCGCACCCACGGCGCCCAGCACCGCGCCCGGCGAAACCTTGTCGCCGACCTTGACGTCAACGCGGCTCAGATGCGCGTAAAGCGAAGTGAGCCCCAGCCCATGATCGAGCATCACGGTCTTGCCGGTGAGGAATTGATCCCCGACCAGGATCACGACCCCTTCGCTTGGCGCCAATATGAGCGTTCCTTCGGGGGCCGCAACATCGACGCCGAGATGGGGCGCTCTCGGCTCGCCGTTCAGGATGCGCGCGCTCCCATAGGTGCCGGAGACGATGCCGGTGACCGGCCAGGCGAAGGGATGGGCGAACATCGGGGTGTCGCTCGCTTTCGTCTGCAGCCCGGTCACCTCCGCGCGCTCGGAGGCGATGCGCTGAAGCGTCATTTCATCGGGCGTGACCTGGGAGGGTGGAAGGTGATCGATTTTTTCCACCGCATATTCGCGCGCGGCGACGGCAACCGGGATCAATTCGGTTTCGCCCCCCTCCTCTTCGATCTTGATTTCGGCACGCGCCCCCGCGTCATGGGCAAAGCCGATCAGGAACCGGCCGTCGGGGGCGACGCGAATTTGTCTTTCATCCTGCCAGACTTTCGATCCAGGTGCTGTGTGCCCCTGCATCAGCCCGCCTTGGGTGGCGCTTCCTTCGAGTTTCACCGGCGCCGCCGCGATCAGAAGCACGGCGAGCAAGGCGTGAAACGCGCGCATCACAGCAGTTCGCCTTGGCGGCCGTCCGGCCCGCGCTTTTTTTTGCGGGCGGGCTTGCCGGGTACATTGCCCGCGGCCCCGCCACCTTGGGGCCCTGCTGGCGAGCCGCCGCTCGTGACCTTTGCCCCCATCTCGCCGTCGCCGAAGCGGATCGCGATATCGTCGCCCGGGGTCAAGACGAAAGCCGAAGTGACCGGCCGGTCGGCGGCATCGCGCACCAGGGCGAATCCGCGCTCCAGCACGCGCTCATAAGAGAAGCTGTCGAGCAGCGCCGCGACGCGCTCGATCCGCATGCGCCATACGCCCTGAAGGCGGCGGGCGGCGGCGGCAAAGGCCCGGGATTCGGAGGCGAGCAGGGCCGTTTTCGATTCGATCAGCACATTCGGATGGCGCAGGCGCGCCGAAAGCTTGGCCGCGTGGCCGGCCAACCGCGTCAGAAGATTGAGGATCGCCACCCGGAGCCGTTCGCTTCTGTCGTCCAGGCGCTGGAGCGCGCTCGAAAGCAAACTGCCGAGATCGGGAAGGCCGCGCCGGAGCCCTTCGAGCCGGGTGCGGCGCTCGCCCAAAAACCGCGCCATGCCGGAGACCGTGCGCCGCGCGAGATCGAGAACCCGGGCGAGCAATTCGGCCCTGACCGGCACCGCCATTTCGGCGGCGGCGGTCGGCGTGGGTGCCCGCAAATCCGCCGCGAAATCGATCAGGGTCACGTCGGTCTCGTGGCCGATGGCGGAGATGAGCGGAATTTTCGAATCGGCCGCGGCGCGCACCACGATTTCTTCGTTGAAGGCCCAGAGATCCTCGAGGCTCCCGCCGCCCCGGGCCACGATCAGCACGTCCGGGCGCGGAATCTTGCCCTTGGCGGGAAGGGCGTTGAAGCCGCGGATCGCGGCCGCGATCAGCTCGGCTGCGCCCTCGCCCTGGACCGGGACCGGCCAGATCAAGACGCGCCTCGGAAAGCGATCGGCCAAGCGGTGCAGAATGTCGCGGATGACCACGCCCGAGAGCGAGGTGACGACGCCGATGACGTCGGGGAGATAGGGAATTTCCTTTTTGCGCTCGGCCGCGAACAGGCCTTCGGCCTCGAGCTTCTTCTTGCGATCGGCCAGGAGCTTCAAAAGCGCGCCTTCGCCCGCGAGCTCGATCGCCTCGACCACGATCTGGTATTTAGAACGGCCCGGATAGCTCGATATCCGCCCGGTGCAGATGACCTCGAGCCCGTCTTCCAGGGCAAAGGCAAGCCGCGGCAGGGTGCCGCGCCAGCTCACCGCTTCCAGGACCGCCTGGTCGTCCTTGAGCGAGAAATAGAGATGGCCGGAGGGGGCGAGCTTTTTCCCCGAGACCTCGCCGCGCACGCGCACCCACGCGAATTCGGTCTCGAGCGCGTGTTTGACGGCGGCCGATATCTCGCTCACCGAATAAACGGGGAGGTTGTTTGGGACGGCTTCGGGCGGCGTTTCGCTCATCGCTTTGTCCCACTATGATAGCGCGCCCGCGGGGGCAAGGAAGCGGAACAGAGCGCGATGAAGATTCTGGTGGTGGGAGGCGGCGGGCGCGAGCACGCGCTGGTCTATGCGATCTGGGCCTCGCCGCTCTGCGATGCGCTCTATTGCGCCCCCGGCAACGCCGGGATTGCGCAAAACGCCACTTGCGTGCCGATAGCGGCGGAAGACGTAGGCGGAATTCTTGCCTTCGCCAAAGCCGAAAAGATCGATTTCGTGGTGGTGGGGCCCGAAGGCCCGCTTGCGGCAGGCCTCGTCGACCGGCTGGAAGAGGCCGGCATCAAGACCTTCGGACCGAGTGCGGCGGCGGCACGGCTCGAATCCTCCAAAATCTTCATGAAAGAGATGTGCCGCAAATACGGGATCCCGACGGCGGCAGGCGAGAGCTTCGAGGATTTCGAAAAGGCGCGGAAATTCATCGAGGCTCGCAACCAGCCTTTCGTGGTCAAACTTGACGGATTGGCCGCGGGCAAAGGAGTCACCGTCAACGAAACCGTGGCGGAAACAACCGCCAGCGCGAAATCTACTTTGCAGCTCGGGCCCATCGTGTTGGAGGAACGGCTGGACGGCGAAGAGGTGAGTTTCTTTGCGCTGGTGGACGGCGAACATGCGCTCGCCTTGGCTTCCGCCCAGGACCACAAGCGCATCGGCGACGGCGACACGGGCGTGAACACCGGTGGCATGGGCGCTTATTCCCCGGCGCCGGTCATGACCGCGGGGATGGAGCAGCGGGTCATGCGCGAGATCATCGCGCCCACGGTGCGCGGGATGGCAGCCGAAGGCACGCCGTTCAAGGGCGTACTCTTTGCGGGTTTGATGATTACGAAAGACGGGCCGAAGCTTTTGGAATTCAACGTCCGGTTCGGCGATCCCGAATGCCAGGTTTTGATCCCGCGGCTCAAATCCGATCTGCTCCCCGCGTTGCTGGCTTCGCGCGACGGGGTGCTCGATCATTTCGATCTGCGCTGGCGGGACGAGGTGGCGCTGTGCGTGGTGATGGCGGCACGGGGCTATCCCGGAACCTATGAGAAAGGAACCGAGATCAGGGGGCTTTCGCGCGCCGCCGAAGTGGAAGGTGTCACCGTCTTTCACGCCGGGACCAGGGCCGAGGGCGGGAAAATTCTTGCCAACGGCGGACGGGTTTTGGGCGTCACCGCCTTGGGCGCGGATATCGGCGAAGCGCAAAAGCGCGCCTACGAGGCGGTGGCTTTGATTGAATGGGGGGACGCCTATTTCCGGCGCGACATCGGCTGGCGCGCGCTGATAAAGACGAAAACCTAGCGCCGCCCGGCGAAAAACTTTTTCAGTAGATCGCAGCTCTGCTGCGCGCCAATGCCCGAGATGACCTCCGGGCGGTGATGGCAGGTCGGCTGATCGAAGAATTTGGGCCCGTAGTCCACCGCCCCCATCTTGGGATCGACGGCGCCGAAATAGAGGCGGCGGATGCGCGCGAACGAGATCGCCGCCGCGCACATGGCGCAGGGTTCGAGCGTCACATAGAGATCGGCGGTGACCAGGCGCGGCGCCCCCACCTTGGCCGCGGCCTCGCGGATCGCCAAAAGCTCGGCGTGGGCAGTGGGGTCGTTGATCTCCTCGGTGCGGTTCCCGGCTTCGGCCAGAATCCCGCCCGAAGAATCGACGATGACGCAGCCGACCGGCACCTCGCCGCGCAAAGCCGCCGCTTGGGCTAGTTCCAAGGCGCGGGCCATGAAAGGGGAAGCCATCACCGCCGCAGCTTGGGCACTGGGGATTTTACCGTCAAGCCGCCGGTTGCCGGGAACCCGACGGCCTCCTAGAGTGCGCGCCATGAAGCGCCCCGTCATCGGGATCACCGCCGACGCCGAGGAAAAGCAAGGCCCTTCGCGCCTGGCCACCTATTTCCTGCGCCAGAACTACGCCGACGCCATTACCAAGGCGGGCGGCGTGCCGCTCATGCTGCCCCATGAACCCGATCTGGCGGAGGCCTATCTGGAGCGCCTCGATGGGCTGGTGATCACCGGGGGCAATTTCGATATCGATCCCGTGATGTTCGGCGCGCAATCGCGGCACCCGACCGTGAAGACCAAGGACCGGCGCACCCGCTTCGAGGCCGCCGTGACCAAGGGCGCGCTCGAGCGCGACCTGCCGATCCTCGGCATCTGCGGCGGCCAGCAGCTTTTGAACGTGCTCTTGGGCGGGACGCTCTATCAGCACATCCCGGACGAGGTGAAAGACGCGCTCGCCCACGAGCAGCCGGGCCCGCGTGACCAAGCCGGCCACAATGTGACGGTGAAACCGGGCACGCTCCTGCACCGGATCACGGGACAAACGATTTTGGCCGTCAACAGCGCCCATCACCAGGCGGCCAAGACCGTCGGGCCCGGTGTGGTTGTAAATGCGACGGCGGACGACGGCGTGATCGAGGGGATCGAGGATACGGCGCGTAAATTCTGCCTCGGCGTGCAATGGCATCCCGAATATTCGGTAAGCGGAGGCGACGAGAAGATCTTTTCCGCGCTTGTCGCCGCCGCGAAATGAGCGCCGCCCGGCGCAAGCGCGGCGAGCCGGAAAATCCCGAACCCAAGAGCGGAGAGCGGATCGCGAAAAGACTGGCCC
Organism: Alphaproteobacteria bacterium; assembly: GCA_041498815.1. Taxonomy (GTDB): domain Bacteria; phylum Pseudomonadota; class Alphaproteobacteria; order DATDPM01; family DATDPM01; genus DATDPM01. Next base: position 902 of record JBGQJC010000047.1, on the reverse strand, counting down.
GCGCGGGAATGTGTTCCCGGCGCGAGGCGGAGCGCTGGATCGAAGCGGGGCGCATCGCCGTGGACGGCGTGACGCTCAAGACCCCCGCGGTCACGGTCACCGGATCAGCGGCAATTACCGTCGACGGCAAACCGCTTCCGGCGCCGGAGCCGGCGCGGCTGTGGCGCTATCATAAGCCGCGCGGCGCTGCCGGCGCCGCCCCTAACCTTCCGGGCGAATTGCCGCGGGTGGTAACGGTTGCGGCCCTTGACCCGGGTGCCGAAGGTTTGATGCTCTTGACCAACGACGGCGGCTTGAAGCGCCATCTCGAACTCCCCGCGACACACTGGCTGCGGCGGTACCGTTGCCGGGTGTTCGGCGCGGTCGACGAAACAAAGCTCGCGGCATTGGCGAAAACCATGAAGATCGAGGCGAAGCTCGAGCGGCGCACCGGGGCCAATGCCTGGCTCATGGTGGTACTTGCGGAGGGCAAGAACAAAGAGCTTCGCCGCGCGCTGGAAAAACTGGGTCTTCGCGTCAACCGCATGATCCGGATCGCCTTCGGCCCGTTCCAACTGGGAAACCTGCCCGCGGGCGCGGTCGCCGAACTTCCGGGGAAAGTCATTCGCGAGCAACTGGGCGAAAGATTGGCACCGGCCATGAAAAGGCGGCGCTGATGCGGATCGTCGCCGGCACCCATCGCGGACGGGTCTTGCGGGCCCCCAAGGGCCGCAAGATCCGCCCGACCGCGGACCGGGCGCGCCAGAAGCTGTTCGATATCCTGGCCCACCGCCGTTTCGATGCCGGCGATTTCGAGTTTGCGGGCGCGCGCGTCCTCGATGCCTTCTGCGGCACCGGGGCGCTGGGCTTGGAGGCCCTGTCACGCGGCGCCGATGAAGCCGTGTTCCTCGATAGCGACCCCG
>JBGQJC010000046.1:0-18491 GCA_041498815.1 Alphaproteobacteria bacterium | reverse complement strand
GAGCCCGAGCATCATCATGCGCGCGACCCAGAAGAAGATGATGTCGAAGCCGGTCACCAAGACATCGGTCGGGTAGTAGCGTTTGAGCTCGGGCGTTCGTTCCGGCCAGCCGAGCGTCGAGAACGGCCACAAGCCGGACGAGAACCAGGTGTCGAGCACGTCCGGGTCGCGCGTGAGCGACACCGCGGTGCCGTAATGCTTGGCCGCGTCTCCTTGCGCTTCTTCCTCCGTCATGGCGACGAAGACATGGCCGTCCGGCCCGTACCAGGCGGGAATCTGGTGGCCCCACCAGATCTGGCGCGAGATGCACCAGGGCCGGATGTTGCGCATCCATTCGAAATAAGTGTTTTCCCAATTGTGGGGGACGAATTTGGTTTTCCCCGCTTCCACCGCCTGGATCGCGGGAACGGCGAGCTTTGCCGCGTCCACGTACCACTGGTTGGTGAGCCAGGGCTCGATCACCGCGCCCGAGCGGTCGCCGTAAGGGAGCGTCATTTGGATCGCTTCGACTTTTTCGAGTAAGCCCAGGCTTTCCATCTCGGCCACCACGCGCTCGCGGGCCTTGAAGCGGTCGAGGCCGCGATACGGTGCCGGCACGTCGCCGTTCAAATGCGCGTTTTCATCGAAGATGTTGATGAGGGGCAGGTTGTGGCGGCGGCCGACCTCGAAATCGTTGAAGTCGTGGCCGGGCGTGATCTTGACCGCCCCGGTGCCTTTTTCGGGATCGGAGTAGGTGTCGGCAACGATCGGAATGCGGCGATCGGCAATCGGTAGAATCGCGAACTTGCCGACGAGCGATTTGTAACGCTCGTCGTCGGGGTGAACCGCGACCGCCGTGTCGCCGAGCATGGTTTCGGGCCGCGTCGTGGCGATGGTAATAGAACTCCCGCCCTCCACCGGATAGCGGAAATACCACATGGTCCCCTTGACCTCGCGCTGATCCACCTCGAGGTCGGAGATCGCGGTGTGGAGCTTGGGGTCCCAGTTGACCAGGCGCTTGTCGCGGTAGATCAGGCCCTCGCGGTGGAGATCCACGAACACCTTGCGCACGGCGAGCGAGAGGCCTTCGTCCATGGTGAAGCGCTCGCGCGCCCAATCGGGCGACGCGCCGAGCCGGCGCAGTTGGCGCGTGATGGTGCTGCCGGATTCCGCCTTCCATTCCCAGACGCGCTTGATGAAATCTTCGCGCCCGAGCCGATGGCGGTCTTTGCCCATCGCCTCGAGCTGGCGTTCCACCACCATCTGGGTCGCTATGCCGGCGTGATCGGTGCCGGGCTGCCACAGCGCGTCGCGGCCCCGCAGGCGTTCGAACCGGATCAAAACGTCTTGCAGCGTGAAGTTGAGCGCGTGGCCCATGTGAAGGCTGCCCGTCACATTGGGCGGCGGCATCATGACGGTGAAGGGCTTTGCCTTCGCCCGCTTGCCCGACGCAAACACGCCGCTGTTTTCCCATGACTCGTAATGGCGCCGCTCGACCTCGGCAGGCGCATAGGTTTTATCGAGCATCGGCAGGCGGTGCCTCGTTAGACGGAGCGGGGCAACTTTTGGGCGGCGCAGGCGCCGCGGTCAAGGCGGGATTGGGCGGCGGTTCTATTGGTCGCGCAGGCGCCCGACCATCTTCTCGATTTCCTGGCGCACCAGACGCTCGATCAAGCCGGGCAGGTTTTCGTTCAGCCAATCCCGAAGGAGCGGGCGCAGGATGTCGCGGGTGAGGTCTTCGAGCGTCTGGCCGGAAAAGGCGACCTTCTGACTGGCCACCGCTTGCGCGAGCGCGGACAGCGCCGCGGTCGAGAGGTCCGCGGTCTCCTGCGAAACCAGGCTGTCGTCGGCCTTGTCGTTCACGGGCATGTCCCCCGGGACTATTTTCCCCGTTGCCGGCGGCTCTACCGCCTGGAGCTCCAAATCCTCTTCCGGTTCCGGCTCCACCACGGGTGGCGGCGGTTCCGGCATCGCCGGCATGGGTTCCGGCTCGGGCGGCGGCGGTTCCGGTTCCGGCTCGGGTTCCGGCTCAGGCGCCCCTATCATAGGCTCGGAAGCGGGTTGAGGCATAGCCTGTGCTTCTACGGGCGGCGGCTCTTCCGCCACCGGCTGGTCGGACAGATTCACGATGGTGCCGTCTTCCCGGACCATGCGGGTGAGCTGGAGGATGTCGTCCTCGCCGAAATTCTGGGGGGCCTTGGCCGGGATCTGGCCTGCGGTTTCGGCCTGGGGTGCTTCCGCCTCCTCGGAGATGATCCGGCGGATGGAGGCGAGAATCTCCTCCATCGAAGGTTCTTGTTGCGGCTTGGCGTTTGTCATCGGACGGCAACCCCGGGCGGCGGTACAGCGCCTAGATATATAGTATAGGCCCCTGTATTAACGGATTCTTTCCATAACGAAACGTGCCGTCAACGAATATCGTCGCCGGTGCCCCAGAGCTTGTCGTGGACGTTCTTGTAATAGCTTTCCACGTCGTAATACGGAACCGGAAGGTCGAGGTTCTGGGCCGTCATCCGGCCGACAGCAACCTTGAGCTGGAAGGCGGCCACCGCCGCGTCATGCTCGGCCTGGACCTTGCTGACGCGGGAATTCAGCAACTCCTGTTCGGCGTTCAGGATGTCGAGCACGGTGCGGGTGCCGACGGTTTCTTCCTGCTTCACGCCTTCGAGCGCGATCTCGTTGGCCTGAATCTGCTTTTCGAAGGATTGGACCTGGGCCTGGGCCGAGGTCAGCGCCTCGAAGGCCTGGGTCGCCGATTGAGCCGCGTTGCGCTTCGCCTCTTCGGTTTCATGGCGGCGCTGCTGCACGGTTTGCTTTGCCGCGCGCACGCGGGCATAGGTGCCGGATCCCGGATAAAGCGGCACCGAAAGCTGGGCCATGATCGACGTGCTTTCGGCGAAGCTGTCCCTTGAAACCGTGTCTTCCCCGCGGTCGTACTCGCCGTTGACCGACAGCGTCGGCAGGAGCTCGCCGGCGTTGATGTCGACGTCGTTCAGCGCCGCGAGTTCGGTGAAGCCCGCCGCGATCACGGCCGGATTCTGCTCGGAGGCTGCGATCGCCTCTTCGGTCGTGCCGGCGAGCCCCGTGACTTGCTCGGCCGAGACCAGCTTGCCCGGCGAGGTCCCGGTGACATTGCGGTACACCGCGCGCGAGGAATTGAGGTTGTTCTCGGCGCCGATACGGCCGGCCACCGTCTGGGCGAGCCTCGCTTCGGCCTGGGAGACGTCGGTCTTGGTCACGACGCCGACCTTGAACTGCTCCTCCGTGTCTTCGAGCTGGCGGCGCAGGACCTGCTCGTTGCTGATATTGAGTTCGAGCACCGCCTGATCGCGGTAGACATCCATATAGGCCGTGGCGGCGGCGAGCAGCACCGATTGCTCGGTCGAGGACAATTGGGCGCGGCCGGATTTGACGAGGTTTTCGGCCCTATCGACCTCGGCCTGGGTGCGGCCGCCGCGATAGACGGGCTCGCTGATGATGATGGTGGCCTCGCGCGGATTGCGAACCTGGCCCGAGCTGAAGAAGGCGCTGGACTGGGTGACCCAGGCATGGCCGATGTCGCCGTTGCCAGTCACCGTCGGCCGGTAGTTGGCAAAGGCTTCGGGCACCTGCTCGTCGGTCGCGCGCAATTGGGCGCGCGCCGCCTGGAGAGTCGGGTTGTTGAGATAAGCCGCGATCAGCGCGTCCTTCATCGTGTCGGCGTAGGCCGCGGCCGGCAAAGAGACCAGCGCGGCTGCGACCAGGAACTTGAAACCGCGGCGCATCAAAACACGAATCCCTGTTCGGGAGCGAAATCGGGCAGCACCGGCGTTGCGGCGTCGAACGCGGGACGGCTTGCCAGGATTCCGCGGTTCTTCGTCATCAGCGTGCCGCGGCCCGTCCCCTCCCCCACCACGGCCACCAGCCGGCCGCCCTCGGCGAGCTGGCGCGCGATCGCCTCTGGAATGTGCGGCAGCGCGCCGCCGAAGACGATCACGTCATAGGGCCCCTGTTTCGCATAGCCTTCGGCGAGCGGAGCGACCACGACGACCGCGTTATCGGCGCCGAGCTCGGAGAGCGTCGCGGTGGCGCGGGCCGCCAGTTCCGCATCGCTTTCGAGCGCGACCACGGTGTTGGCGATGCGGGCCAGCACCGCCGTCGAGTAACCGGTGGCGCAGCCGATATCGAGCACGATCTCGTTTGGCTGAACCTGGGCCAGTTGCAACAGCTTCGCCAGCACCAAAGGCTCCATCAGGAAGCGGCCCTTCTTGAGCGGCAGGTCATCGTCGACATAGGCGACGCCGCGAAGTTGATCGGGCACGAACCGCTCGCGCGGGATATCGCCGAACGCCGCGAGCAGCGCCGTGTCCGTCACCTGATTGGTGCGGATCTGGCTCGCGACCATGTTGCGGCGGGCGACGGCGAAGTCGATCATCGTTTCCTGCTGTAAGGCGCCGGGACGCCGGCCAAGAGCCGGATTTATACCGTCCCGGCTACCCCCGGCACAATGCGGCGAAAGTGCCAAGCTTTCCTTGAACCTAGGGGCGCGGGCCAGTATATCTCCCTACCCCTTTGCAGGCGGGTTTGCCCGAGAAGTTGCGCGGCGTGGGGACGGCGCGGTGGCAGAGTGGCTATGCAGGGGCCTGCAAAGCCCCGTACCCCGGTTCGATTCCGGGCCGTGCCTCCAACCCCTTGGTGCGGAGACTCCGATCCGGGCGCGCCGTTAACCGGCAGGAAGGGGTGGCGGCGGTATGCACGGTTTGGTAAGTCAAAGGGCGGGCGTCGATGCGGCGCTGGAATAAGGCGTCATTCATCGCGCCGCCGCTTGATGATCCCCGGTAGCTCAGCTGGTAGAGCGGGTGGCTGTTAACCACTAGGTCGGCGGTTCGAGCCCGTCCCGGGGAGCCATCTCAATTTTCCAGGTTCAGGCGGTTGCAGCAACGGCGCGGGTTCGCCGTTGCCACTATCGTCGGCTAACAAGATGCCCCGTTCGCATATGGCCGGTGCTCCGTTTCATTGAGCGTAAAATAGAACGTGGCCCCCCGGTCCACCTCGCCGACCGCCCAGATGCGCCCGCCATGGCGGCGGATGATCCGATGAACCGTCGCCAACCCGATACCGGTTCCTTCGAACTCCTCCACGCGGTGCAAGCGCTGAAAGACGCCGAAAAGCTTCGCGGCATAGGCCATGTCGAACCCGGCGCCGTTATCGCGAATGAAATACACGGATTGCCCATTTTCGTGGGTGTATCCAAATTCGATACACGCCTGTTCTCGCTTCCCGGTGAATTTCCACGCATTGCTTAACAGATTCTCGAACACGATGCCCAATAGCCGGCTGTCTCCATTATTCACCGCCCCTTCGGCAATAACGAACTCGACTTGCCGTTCGGGTTGTGCGCTCCGAAGCCGCCCGGCCGTGTCTATCGCAAGATTGCTCAGATCGACCTGCTTGCGGTGAACGTCGGCCTGAGTCACACGAGCAAGCATCAGGAGACTATCTATCAACTGCGCCATGACCTGAGCGGACTGGCGCACGTTTCTCAGGTAAGTTTTTCCCTGCTCGTCGAGTTTCTCGGAATAATCTTCCAACAGGGCTTGGCTGAAGCCGTCGATCCCCCGCAGCGGCGCGCGCAGATCGTGGGCCACCGAATAACTGAACGCCTCCAACTCGTCATTAGCCGCCTCGGTAGCGGCCTTGCTCTCCTGCAGTGCGCGGTTCGTCCGGACAATGTCCTCGAAGGTGCCGATCAAGAGATCGAGGATCTGCTCCTTTTCCGAGGTGATGAAGAACTTCTTCCCCAGGAATACGAGTTCGATTCCGACCGTGAGTTTGCTGCGGCTGCGAAGGGCCTTGTTTTGCAACACAGTGCGTATTCTCGCGAGCAATTGATCCCGCTCGTACGGTTTGGTGATGAAATTATTGGCCTCGCATTCGAGCCCGCTGATGATGTCCATCGGATCGTTCAGCGTGGAAAGCAGGATGACCGGAACATCCCGCCCCTTCTTGTCGCCCTTGATTTGTTGGCAAAGCTCGTAGCCCGAAAGGCCGGGCATCATGATGTCCGAAATCACCATGTCGAATGGCGCTTCCGCGAACCGCTGCAGCGCCGCTTGTCCATTGGGCGCGACCTCGGCCTCGAATCCTTCGGCCTCGAGAATGAGGCGAAGTTGTTCGGCCTGGGTCGGGCTGTCCTCAGCAATAAGTATTCGTGTCATGGCTTATCCTCGACATATCCGTCGCCGCAATCAGCTCGTGCGCGATCGAGGTCAGGGGTACCACGCGGTCGACGACCCGAGCGTTGATGGCGGCATTCGGCATTCCGGAAACCACCGAACTCGCCTCGTCCTGGGCGAGAACGGTGCCTTTAAGCTTATGTGCGACCTCGAGGCCGGCGACGCCGTCCTCCCCCATGCCGGTGAGGATGACGTGCACGGCCGATCCGCCGAATGCTTTCGCCACCGACTCGAACAAGAATGTCGCAGATGGACGAAATCCGCCGATCGGCTCCGCCTGCGACAGCAAGACCTTCGATCGGCTCGAGACCCCGAGATGGTTGCCATCGGGCGCCACATAGACCGTGTGGGGTAACAGGGACTCGCCGTTCGCGGCCACCTTGACCTTGAGCGAACTGACGGCATTGAGCCAATTCACCAAGCCGTCGATGAAGCCGCTGGCGATGTGTTGAACGATCAGGATCGGCGGCCGAAAATCCGGCGGCAGTTCCGACAAGATGCGCTCGAGCGCGGCAGGGCCGCCGGTGGAGGCCGCCATGGCAATGACCCGCGCCGGCACATCGCTCGCGGCCACCGGCCGCTGCGGCGGCGTCTCCGGGCGGGTCCGCCAGCGCCGGACGACCTTGACTTGCGACATGGCCTTGACCGTCGAGACGAGGCGTTGATCCGCCAAATCCGGCTTGGATCCATTCGCCGCCGGCGGTCTTGACACGACGGCCAGGGCGCCGGCGCGAAGCGCCAGGATCGAGACCTCCACTTGCCGGGCGTCGGTTTCGTCGGAAATGATGACGATCGGCGTCGGCATTTCGATCATGATTTCCTTGGTCGCCTCGAACCCCCCGTCCTGTGGCAGCTGGGCCCCCATGGCAATGACGGTGGGGCGAAGCCGTTTGGTCATCGCCACGGTCTCGGCGCCGCGGGACGCTTCGCCCACCACCTCGATTTCGGGATCGGAACGCAGCAGGGCGATGAGCCGCGCCCGCTCCGTGACGGATCCATCGGCCACCAGGGTGCGGATCGCGGGCCCCATGGTCACAAGACCTGCTCGATGGTGGCCAAAAGGTCGGTCTGGTCGAAGGCGCTCTTGATGCGGTAGGCATCCGCCCCGGCGGCCATGCCGCGCGTCTTGTCGGAGTCGCTTTCCCGCGCCGTCATCAAAATGACCGGAAGATTGCGGAAGCGCTTGGAACCGCGGATGGCCTCGGTCAGCGAGAAACCGTCCATGCGCGGCATCTCGATGTCGGTAACGACCAGATCGGCGCCCTGTTCCAGCAAGATCTGCCACGCTTCCGCGCCGTCCGCCGCAACCATGACGTCGTATCCCGCCGCCTCCAGGATGCTTTTCTCCAGGGTGCGGACCGCCACCGAATCGTCGACCACCAAAAGGCGCTTCCTGACCGAGCGCGGGGCCGCCGTCATCGATTGCGCGACGCCCGTCGTTGCGCCGAGATTGTGGACGCCGCTCACGAGATCGGCGGCATTCAAAATCAGGGCAATGCCGCCGTCGGCCAGCACCATTCCGCCGGTCACGTTTTTGACATTGCGAAGACGCGGGCCGAGCGCGCGCACCATGACCTCCCGCTCGCCCAGGAACTCGCCGACGACGAATGCGGCGAGCCGGTTTCCGGACGCCAGAACGACGGCCGGTGTCTTGCCGCCGTCGGCAGGTTCGGGCCGGCCGGGCATGCCAAGCCGCTCCGTCAAGGCCACGACCGGAACGGGGAAACCGTCGAGCAAGAGCACCTCGCGGCCCTCGATCAGCTGAATGTTCTCGGCGCCGATGCGAAGAATCCTGTGCACGCTCTGGGTATCGATGGCGAAGACCTGCCCGCCGGCCACGGCCAGAATCGCCCGGATCGACGTCAGGGTCAGGGGAACGCTCAGCGTGAATTGGGTTTGCTTCCCGGGCTCGAAGGAAACATCGACCGTTCCCCGCATCGATTCGAGCCTGGTCTTGACCACGTCAAGGCCGACGCCGCGCCCCGATAGCCGCGTGACTTCCGGTGAGGTCGAAAAACCGGGCAGGAAGATCTGCCGCGCCAGATCGCGCTCGGACTCCGGTGCCGGAAGGTCCATTTTTCGAAGTTGCTCGCGGATGGCGGCCAAATCCAGGCCCCGCCCGTCGTCGGCGATTGCGACCTCGACCCGGGCGCCGCGAATCGCCGCGGTCACCGTCACCCGTCCGGCATCGGGCTTGCCCGCGGCCCGGCGCGCCGCTACGGATTCGATACCGTGATCCACGGCGTTGCGAACGATATGAAGCAACGGGTCTTTCAGGCCTTCGAGCACCGAGCGGTCGAGCTCGATTTCGCCCCCCACGATGACAACGACCGCGTCCTTGTCGCTCCCCGCCGTCAGATCGCGGACCATCCGCTCCAACCCCTCGCAAGCCTCCGCGAACGGCAACATCCGCGTCCGGCGCACTTCGGCATCGAGAGGTGTCGCCGTTTGCTCGATCACCCGGCGATCCGCACGCAAATTGCCGGCCAGTTGCTGAAGCCCGCGCTCGAAACGGTGCAGGTCTTCATTGTTGCGGTCGAGCGCCTGGGCCACCTGGCGTTTCAGCCCAGCCAGCGATCTCACCGCTTCGTTCACCGCCGGACCCGGATCGCGCCCGTTGCCGCGTTTTAAGAGCACCGCAACATCGTGTTCGATGCGCCGCCAATTCTTGCGGAACTCTCCCAACGTATCCTGCAACACCGCGGCCTCCTCGCGGCGCGCCTCGGCGCGATGGCGCACCGCCAGAAGCTCCCCGCTCCGCGTGAGCAAGCGGTCCAGCTTTTCGGCCGGCACGCGCACGACCCCGCTCCACCGCTCCGGTTCGGCCGGGGCCGGGGTTGCCCTCGGCTCCGCCGCCGCCGTATCCGTGCGAGACGCAATCACGGCCCCCAGCCGCCGCACGATGACTTCGAGCGGCGCGCCCGATAAATCCTTGCCGGCGCGCAACCGCCGCGCCGCCTCTCCGATCGCATCCACGGCCGGCAGCAGCAGGCCGAAAAACCCGGCATCGACGGGCAATCTGCCGTCGCGGGCCGCGGCGAAGATTTCTTCCAGCCGGTGACCCGCCGTCTCGACCAGGCTCACGCGCACGGATCGCGCCGCACCCTTGAGGCTGTGCGCCGTGCGGAACAAGGTTTTGAAAAGTTCGCTCCGTACCGCTGGCGTAAGATCCTTTTCCAGCGCCAAGAGATCCCGTTCGAGCGCGCGGACGTGGTCCTCGAGCTCGCCGAGAAACGTGACCATCAAGCGCTGGATGAGGCTGTCGTCGGACATCTACCTGGTCCTTATCCGGCCACCAATCGCCGGAGGTTCGTGCCGAGAATGTTGAGGTTCTGGGCCGCCTGCTCGGACTGATTCGTCGCCGCCAGATTCTGGCTGCTGACCTGATTGATGTGCTGCATCGCCTGATGAATCTGATGCATGCCCGTTGCTTGCTGGCCCGACGACGCGGCGATCTGGGCCGCCGCCTGGGCCGCTTCGCCGATGACTTCGGCAAGCGCCCGGATCGTGGCTCCGGCCTCGGTCACGGTCTTGATCGCCTCATTGACGCTTTTGCTGCCTTGCTCCGTCACCATGACCGCCGCATTGGTGGCCTTTTGGATTTCGCCGAGAATCTGACGGACCTGCGCCGTCGCTTTTTTCGATTCATCGGCGAGCTCCTTGATCTCATTGGCCACCACGCTGAACCCCTTGCCGTGTTCCCCGGCGCGCGCGGCCTCGATCGCCGCATTTAGCGACAGGAGGTTGATCTGTTCGGCCACGTCATTGACGGTGGCAATGATCTCGCCGATCGCCTGCGCCTGCTCGGCCAGGGTCAAGATGCTCTCGGCGATCGATCCCGTCTGATCCTTGACCGTGCCCATGGCGGAAACCGAATCCTCGACCGCCTTGCGGCCGGCCTGGCCCACGTCCGCCGCGCGCTGCGACGACTCCGATACGAGTTTGGCCCGCTGTACCGCCTGTTCGGCCGTTTGCAGAACCTCGTCCACCGTGCTGACGGTTTCGGTCACCGCCGTGGAATGCTCGCGCGCGCCGGCGACCTGCTGCGTCGTCCCGGCCAGAATCTCGGCCGAGGCCGACGCCAAGGCTTCGACCGCTCTCCTGACGGGCGTCGCGATGCTGCGGGCCGTGAAAAACCCGACCATCGAAAGCAACATGAAGCTTGCGATCGTGCCGTAGGTAACAGAATCGAGCGTTATCCCGGTAATCCGGTTCACTTCCTCATTTCGCTGTTTCAGCTGCTCGCTTTCAGCGTCGTCCATCTGGTCCATAAGGCCGCGGATATCGTCCATGATCTTCTTGCCCTTATCCGTCACGACGACGGCCAGGGCGGCGTCGAATCCCTTCTCCCTTCGCAGCGTTATGGTGTCTTCGAGCTCGCTCAGCTTTTGCTGAACCAGGGTCTTCAGACTCTGGAGCAGCGCCTGTTGCCGCGGATCGTCCGCGGTCAGTTCGGTTTTCCGAGCCACGGAGTCGTTCAAGACGGAAACAGCGGCGTGATACGGCTCGAGATATTTCTCGTTGCCGGTAAGGAGAAAACCGCGTTGACCGGTTTCCGCATCGACCAACGTCCCGATGATCACCTGAGTCTGCCGCAACACCTGATACGAATGCTCTTTCAGGGCTCTGTCCGCGATCAGCTTGTCTATGTTCGAATATACGATCCCCCCGACAATCGCCAGGATGACCGGTCCCAGGGCGAATCCGAATGCCAGCTTCGCCTGGATGGTCTGCATCTTCGGCATCATGCACCTCGCTCCAAATACGGCGTTCTTGCGCCGCGCGGTTGATCGATGAACAGCCGCCGGTCGCTCATCAGCGCCAGGCCGTCAAGGACGACCGTGGCCGTGCGCGTCACGCCGCGAATGAACTGCCGCTCGTTTTTGTCGTCGAATACCGGGTCCGCCAACAACTCCGCCGCCGGAAGGCGCATCACGCCGCTGACGGAATCGGCAAGTATTCCGAACTCGGCCCGCGCCTCGCCGCAAACGATGACGGCCGGGCGGGCTGCCGCCTCCTTCGTCTGGAGACCGAGGAACCGGCGAAGATCGAATACGGCCAGGATCTCGCCGCGCAAATTGGTGACGCCGGCGACGAATTCGGGGACGCCGGGAACGCGGATGACGCCGGCATCGCGCAGCACTTCGCACACGTGACGGGTTTCGATGGCGTATCTCTCGCCGGCCAGGGCGAAGGCGAGCACGCTGATGGCCGCGCCGGCCGCCCCGGTTTCCGCGAGAGGTTGCGCCAACCGCCGGGCGCGCTCCTCCAATATCCGTTTGACACGTTCGGGTGACAGCTGGAGCGCTTCCTGCGACGCGGCGGCGACTTGCGCCAGCCGCTCGCGGATCGGCTGCCAATCGATCTCCGTGCCGCTCAACCGGCGCGTCTGCCGCACGTGCCGCCTCCTCCATTCCCTTCGATGAACGCGAGCTGGGCCCTTGCCGCTTCGGCAAGACGGTCGGCCCGTTCGCCTTCGGAAAGCGGCACGACTTCGTCCTTGGGCCGGCCGGCGGCGAGCGCAAGCGCGTTCCGATAGGCATGCCGCGCTTCGGCGGCCGCGCCGCAGCGCAGCAGAACCGAGCCCAGGGTGAAGTGGGCGACCGCCAGCGACCGGTCGAGGTAAATGACCCGCCGCAACGACACCGCGGCCTCTTCGTACCGTTCGAGATTCATCAGGACGATGGCGCGCAGGTACTGAAGCTCCGGACGCAGCGGATGCGATTGGACCGCGGTTGCGGCCGTCGCTTCGGCGTCATCCGATTGGCCGAGATTGGCCTGGGCGCAAATTCGCAGCGCGCAGGCCTCGGGATCGTCGGCCATCGCTCGCGTCTCTTGCAGCACGCGATCAAAATCGCCTCCCGCGAAAGCTTGGCGCGCCTCCGCCAGCGGAGTGGCAACGGCGCGGCGCGGTGCTTCGGCTACGCGGGTGTCGCTCCCGGCGGCAGCGGTGCCGGCCGTATCGATGACGGCGGCGCCCCGTGCCGGACTAACGGCCTGTGCCGGACCAACGGCCCGTACCGGACGGGGGGCCCCAGGAGCCGGGGCCGGACGGCCGGCGGCATGGCGGCCCCGGTAGAATATCCCCGCCTCCGTCACCACGGTCTCGAAGGGCGCAAGATCCCACAGCGGCGGATCGGACGGTCCGGCGATGAGCCATCCGCCCGGGGCCAACGCCGCAAACAAACGCTGCGCGATCCGCCCCACCGCGTCCGGCTCGAAATAGATCAGGACATTGCGGCACAGGATCACGTCCACTCCCGCCGTGCCGTTTCCGGCCGAGGGATAGACGTCGGACGCCAGATTGAGATAGTCGAATTTCACCCGGCGCCGGAACCGGTCCAAAAGATGGAACCGGTCGTCCCGGCGGCGGAAATATCGCTCGGTAATCTCGGCCGGGCTGTTGCGCAAGGACCAGCGGCCATAAGTAGCCTCATGGGCCCGCGCCAGGGCGGCGCGGGATATGTCGGTGCCGAGAATGGCGGCGCTTCCGGCCAGTCCCTCTTGCTCCAACACGATGGCGAGCGAATAGGGTTCCTCGCCCGTCGCACATCCGGCGCTCCACAGCCGAAGCACGGAACCGGGATGACGGTTTCGCATGATATCCGGCAAAATCTCGCGCCGGAGCATTTCAAATTGCGCGGGTTCGCGGAAAAAATAAGTCTCTCCGACCGTCAGATCCACGATCAGGGAATCGAACGCCTGGTCGTCCGCCTGGAGAAGCCGGACGAAATCCTCCGGCTCGGCGACATGGTGATGCACCATGGCCTTGCGGATCGCCCGTTCTACCTCCCGGTGCCGGTTCGGCGGGAAGGCAAGGCCGGCGCGCATGCCGACCAGATCCATGACCGCGCCGAGCGGCGAAGGCGTGACGTCTAATTCCTTCACGGCTGCGGTTCCTCGTCGATGGCGGCAAGCGCCTCGGCTTCGGCCTCGGACAAGAACGTCGTCAAATCGTGGATGAGCACCAGGCCGTCGGGCAGCTTGGCGACGCCGGCGATGTACTCGCTGGTCGGGGCGACCGCCGTCATATTTTCGATCTCGCTTTGCTCGAGGCGCAAAAGATCGGTGGCGCGGTCGACGCGGATGGCAACGACGCGGTCATAGGCTTGGGCGACGATGAAGTGGTCGGATGGCTGGATGGCTTTGCTCGGCAATCGGAAGCGTGCCCGGATGTCGAGCACGGGGACGACCGAACCGCGGAGATTGATCACCCCTTCCACCACTCGCGGCGCCTTGGGAAGGCGGGCGAAAGCGACGGCGCGGATGATCTCGCGCACCGCGGCAAGGGGAATGCCGAAGCGCGCGCCGGCGATCTCGAAGGTCAGGAGTTCGGAAAAGGATTGCGGCGCGACCGGCTCGGCCCGCCGTGCGGGCATTCCGCCCTTTGCCGCGGCGTTGCCCAAGGCGATCATGGATCGCGCGACCCCGCGCAAGCGGCGGCCGCAAGCTGTGCTCCGCCTATCGGCGTCCCTCTCCGGGGCCGGCTATATATCTTGCTGCATCGACCAAGGAACGGCATGAGCCGGGAATCCCCGCGATGGGTTTACGGATCCCCCAACTCATAGGTTTGCGGCGGTGGCTGTCGCCTGAATCTCCGATCCGGCGAACAGCGACGGCCGCTTTGCGGCGGGCATCGGTTTTCGAATGCGCCCGCTCTTTATCTAATGCCGAATGCAGTCCCTGCGGCGTGTAACCGGTCCCCGACGACACGGCACGCCGATCGCGGCGGAACTGCCCGTTATGACTTCGCAAATCTTAGGATTTGCGGCTTAATATTTTATTAACTTTATTCGTGCCGCGAGCGCGCCGGATGCGCCGCCCGTTACCACACCGGCCCCGCAGGCCGCCGCTTATTTCTTGGGATCGGCCGAATCGGAACGGGGCGGTTCGGATTTGGCTTCGTCGTCCTTGAGCCCGGCTTTGAAGTTCTTCAAGCCTTTGGCGAGATCGCCCATGACCTGAGGCAGCCTTCCGGCACCGAACAGAATCAACACCACCAACAGAACCAGGATCACGTGCCAGATGCTGATGCCCATCTTGATCAACTCCATTCCCGGCGCCCCCGATGCGGGCGCTTGTCCTAGGTCATTATAGCCGAGAATTGGCGGCGGGAATGGGCGGATCAGGCGCGTTTGCCCGCACCCAGCGCATGGCGGACCGCGCGCAGGAGCTCCGTCTTGCGGAAGAGCTTCGGCGGGCATGACCCAAGGCGCAACCGGGAACGATCATTTTTCGGCTCGAAGCATTTTCGACGGCCGCCGCCTATTCCGGCGTGCCGGCCGGAGTTCCCCCGATCCGCCGGTGGGATCGATCTTAACTAAAAAACCGCATAAGCCGACGGCAACGCGCGGCAAGGCCAGGCCGTAATTTGAAGCAGCAAGAAACAACCGGATGAGCTTGGGACGAAGATCAAATCCTGTGTCTAAATCACGGGCGCACGCGAGGTTATCCACAGGCCGGCCGGGATATGCGGTGACCTATCAGGTATCTTGTATATGTCGCGGTTCCGGCGATACCGTCCTTTATACAATTCGATGCGCCATGACTCGCGCACCGAGGATCCGGTATCGGGCCAAGCCAAGGACTAAGAAAAGCCGTGAATTAATACGGCGGCGATCCGATGCAGGTTGTTCGCGCCATTCGAGTGCGGCTGCCGATCTCAAATCGCCGCCGGCTCGCTCGATACGCGAAGGATCGATGGGGGCTCGTTGCGGCGCGGTCGCACGCGGCCAAGGTCACGACGAAAGATCCGGACAAATTTCGGGGAATGAGGACGGTTGTTGCCGTGCCTTCGGGGGCGGTTTCGTCCGGCCGTAGAGGTGGAACCGGTTGGCGTCGGCAGAAGATTATCTATGTAGAACAATAAGTTAATATTGCGAGGTGAGGCGCATTGGAGGAGCAGCCAACGGCACAAGGCCGAAACGCCGGGCCCGCACCGCGCGATAAAAAAAGAACAGGGATTCGAGCACGACGGTGCGCAGCCGCAGGGGACTCTGCGCTTAGGGAGGACAAAAATGGGTGCCCGCAATCTGCGCCCCGCACACATGCCACGCGAACCCCTCGAACCGCGCGCATCGGGCCAACCGCGCCAATTCGAGTCTCTCGACGATCCGGTGGCTTGGCTTACCGACGAGCACTTTCAGCAGCAAAGCGCCTGCAATCTTCTGGAGCAGCTGATTCGCAATCCGCGCCACAGCGCGAGCACGGAGGATTTGGAGGAAGTTCACCAATGCTTGAGCCGGGCCCTGCCGCTTCACATCGCGGACGAGGAAGAGGATCTTGTGCCGCTGCTGGCAAAGCGCTGCAACCGCGGCGACAATTTCGCCGAGATTGCGGTGACGCTGCGGGAGAACCACGAGGGCGAACGGCTTTTAGGGCAAGCGGTGGCGATCGAGCTTCAGCGTTTAATCGACCAATTGCCGTTCGCCCGGCCGGTGCGGTTTTTCGGCGACTCGATCCGCCTTTACCGCACCATGCGCCGGCACTTGGCTTGGGAAACCGCTGTGCTGGTCCCGCTCGCGTGCCTTAGGCTTCGTGAGACAGACCTGTCCTATCTCGTGAATAAGATGGCGCGGCGCCGCAGCGGCCCGCTTAAAAACTGACGGTCAGCGGCAGGAAGCCCGGATGATCAGGCGAGTTCGGGGAGGGGTATGATTTCCGCGCCATTTACGGCCAGCGAGCCGCGGGCGCGCCGCACGATGCGTTCGACCGGAAAGCGAAGGATTATGGCCTGACGGCGCCGGGGTTTGCGCGGCCCCCTCTTGCGCGATGGTTTGGGCGACGCCGAGGTGCCAAGCCCGGTCGCCATCGCCTGCCAGCCCGCAACCCAGCTGAACACTGGCCACGCCAGGACCTCCAAGTTCGCGCTATTTCGCTTTGCCGCCATGTCTTCCGGTTTCCTCGGGCGCGGAACCCGGGTTGGGCCCAAATCGCGCCGGTTTCAATAATTCGTCGCGACAAATATAAGATGGGCCGGGCTAAAAAGATATTAAAAATGTACAGCAATATCAGTGCATTATAAGCAAAACTCGATAAAATTTTTCGGGATTTGTCCGGGTTTATTCAAGCAAAACGCCACTTGGCGCATGGATTCTCCGCCGGTTCCCCGCTACCGATCGCCATTTTCTATAATTTTAGGCGTTTTTTCTTCGATACCGCGGCGAAAGAATCGGCGGCCGGAGCGGATTTTGGAACGGCCGCCTTGAGAGTCGGGGCTATCCGCCCGAAGCGTCTTTCATGCGGCGGCGTGAGATACTATAAGCTGCCGGCTGTGAGCCGGTGGTGGCGGAATCGGCGCGAAGCATCGGGCGCAGTGGCGAAAGATCACGGAGCGGAAAAAGTACCTCTTTTCGTGTGGGACGCGCCGACGCGCCTCTTCCACTGGATCGTCGTCGCCCTGGTCATCACCGCATGGGCGACCGCCGAGGCCGATAGCGAATTCGCATTCCAGATCCATCTCGCGGCAGGCTACGGCGTATTGGCCGCCCTGATCTTCCGCGTGATCTGGGGATTTTCCGGCAACCGGTATGCGTTGTTCCACAATTTCGTTCGGCCCTGGACGGTCGTCCGCGACTACGTCCGGAAACTGGCCCAGCTTCGGCCGCCCCATTCGAACGGCCACAATCCGCTCGGCGGCTGGATGGTCATTTTGCTCCTGGCGGCGCTGGCCGCACTGGTTGCGACCGGCCTGTATTCCGCCGAGCGCAACGGGACGGATGCGGGACCGCTTTCCCATCTCGTTTCGGCGGCGGCCGCCCTGGATCTAAAGGAACTCCACGAGGGGCTGTTCAATGTCTTGCTCGTGCTCGTTGCCGTCCATATCGCGGGCGTGGTTACCGATATCGTGCTCACCCGCGACAACCTGGTTTGGGCGATGATCACCGGCTTCAAATCGGTGGCCCCCATGGCCGCGAGAGCGGGCGGAAGCGGCACGCCGGTCTCAAGTCTCCGCGCCGTCATTGCGGTGGCCGTCGCCGTTGCCGCGACATGGATTCTGACGTCCCTGTGACGTTTTTTCCCGAATGAGCCCGTGACCGGCCGGCTGCTCGATCTTCTTCATGCCCGGAGCGGAATCGTCTGCACCACGGGTGCCGGCGGCAAGAAAACGACGTTATACCGCTTGGCCGCGGCCCATCCGGGCCGCATCGCTCTTACCGCGAGCGTCGCCACCGAGCCGGTTCCGCCCGAGTACCGGGACATCGAAATTATTGCTGCGCCGGGCGCATTGGCGGCAAAAGTCGCCAGTGCTTCGGCGCGGCGGATCGCCTACGCGACACCCAGCGGCAAGCCGGGACGCTTCGGGGGCGTCCCGCTCGATCTGATCGAAAGCATCCACGCGAGCGCCGAATTCGAGGCGACCTACGTCAAGGCGGACGGCGCCCGCATGCGCCTCGTCAAGGCGCCGAACGACGGCGAACCGCAAATCCCGCCCGGCACCGCCACGGTCATCCCCGTGGTTTCGGCGCGCGTCATCGGCAAGCCGCTTACGGAAAAAATCGCGCACCGCCTGGATCTGGTGATCGCCGTGACTGGTGCTGCAGCGGGCGAAATCCTGACCCCCGCCCATCTCGCGCGCTTGCTTGCCAGCCCCGCCGGCGCCTTGCGCGGTATCGGCGATGCGGCGGTGGTCCCCGTCATCAACATGGTGGATGACGAGGAAACCCTGAACGCCGCGCGCCAGGCGGCTCGTCTTGCCTTGGGCCTGACGCGGCGGTTTGGGCGCATCGTGCTCGCGTGCATGACCGCCGACGACCCGGTCCGCGACGTCGTGGAGCGCGATTAGGGTCCCACGGGCGCGCCGCGTGATAACCAAAGCATCCGAATCATTGTCCTGGAGATGCCGCGATTAGCATCCGCCCACGCCGTTGCAACGCAAGTTTCGATGCACCGCAGCATAATGCGTCACGCCGCGGCGCATTTTGTTCGTGCGGCGAACGCGCGTGATGGTCGTTTGTGCGCGATCGACTTGTCTTGGGCGCAAATTGGGCTGCTCGCGGCGAGCCTCCCGGCATTCTCGGCTGCTTCAGTCGAAGCCGTGAACTGGCCTTGCGAATACTGTTCACAAACGGCTTTTTAACCGTTTAGTAACCATTTGAAACCACTGGATTCTTTTAGGTGTCCCGGGGGTAGCCATCGGAACCGGCACAATTTTTTCGGCATTTGAATTTAAGTCCAGAGATCGGCCTTGACAGCCGATGACGGCCAACAGACGGGACCTTTTTCCCTGCCTCTGGACTGGTCCGCCAGACTACCGGGTCAAGGTGTCTGACCTCGATGAATAGCCATTACTGTCTG
>JBGQJC010000045.1:0-18777 GCA_041498815.1 Alphaproteobacteria bacterium | reverse complement strand
CGTCATGCCGGGGGCCGCCGCAAGCGTTCCCTGCGATTTGCCGAGCATCAGGGCGTGGAGCTTGCGCGCGGCGCCCGGGCCGAACATGCCGTCGTCGATCGCGGCGGGCACGGCCAGCAGCATGCCGAGGAACATGAGCGTCCACAGGGCCCAGATGATCTTGGCGTGATGGGCGACGATGGGTTTGATGACGGGCCGGTCGGCATTGCCGATTTGAACCTGCGCCCCCACCACCAGCTTCACGATGACGGGCACGGCGGAAAATCCGAGCGCCACGAACAGCCCGAAAAACAGGATCTGCGCCGGCGTTTGGAAACGCCCCAGGTCGGTCACGATGCCGGAGGCCTGAAGCGCGTTCCCCAGCACCGCAAGCAGGATCAGGGCGCCCAGAATTCCGCCGCAAATCAAGGCATGGGTGCGCAGGCTGAACATTCGGTGCCTCCCCGCGTTGACGCCGCCGTGCCGGCGCCGGAATCCGGCGCGATTATAGCGCGCCCTAGGGTACGGCTTAAGTACGCCGTGCCGCGATCCCGGCGGGGTTCATGAAATCGACCATGGCGCTCGGCATCAAGATGGTGGCGCCGCGCTCCTTGGTGGTCTCATAGACGATGTTCATGGCGCGCAGCTGCAGGGCGACGGGGTTATCGGCATAGACCTTCGAGGCGTTGAGGAATTTCTGGGCGATCTCTTCTTCCGCCGATCCCAGGATGACGCGGGCTTGTTTCTCGCGCTCGGCCTGGGCTTGGCGGCTCATGGCGTCTTGCAGGGCGTCGGGTATGGCGACGTCGCGGATTTCCACGGAATTGACCGTGATGCCCCATTCGGCGGTTTTCTTGCCGATCACGGTTTTCAGCCGTTCGTCGGCCGCCTGCCGGTCGGAGAGCAACTCCGAAAGCATGGAGGAGCCGATCGTTTCGCGCAGCGTGGTCTGCGCCACGCGCTGGATGGCTTGTTTGTAATCGGCGATCTCGAGGGCCGCCTTTTCCGTGTCTTGCACGATCCAGAACACGATGGCGTCGACATTGACCGGCACCGTGTCCCTGGTCAGCGCCTTCTCGGCGTTCACTTCGGTGGTTTGGATGCGCTGATCGATCCAGGCCGCGATGCTGTCGATGACCGGGATGATCAAAAACAATCCGGGGCCCTTGATGCCGCTGAGTTTGCCGGCGCGGAGCACCACCGCCTGCTCCCATTGCCGGGCCATTTGCAGGCCGAAGACGATGAAGGTGCCGAAGGCCAGCACGCCCCCGGCCGCGATTCCCGGCCCCTGGAGGAGGAACAGGGCGCTCGCCACAAAAACGCAGATGAAAAAAATCGCGAGACTGATGGGATTCATGAACCGCTCTCCTTGATTACGACGACGACTTGGTTGCGGCCATGCGCAGGATGGCGCGCCCCACCTCGGCCGCGTCGATCCCGAGCGATTGGGCGAGCGCGATCGTCTTGTGCGCGACGCCTTCGACGTTCGCCTTACGCAGCGCGGGGTCGACCTTGGGCGGGTGTTGCGAGACGAAGGTGCCGCGCCCGCGCACCGTGGTCAGCACGCCTTCGCGCTCGAGGCTCGCATAGGCGCGCTGCACCGTGTTGAGGTCGACCTTGAGGGTCACCGCAACCTGCCGCATGGTCGGCAATTGGCGGCCGGGACCGACGACGCCGCTGCCGATGGCTTGCAAAATCTGCTCGCGCAGCTGCACGTAAATCGGCACCCCGCTGTCTTCGATGCGAAGCCTCTTTAGCATCATTGTATGTATTATATCATGTATGCATAAACGCATACAATAGGCTTGAGGCCCTGGCTCCCGGCGGGTGGGCGGGTGGACCTCAAATGCCGCCGGTTATTGCGGGTTCTGGACGCGGGCGGCGATCTTCTTCGCGATCTCGGAAGCCGCGTCCTTGACGTTGCGGTCGAGATCGCTGCCGGCGACGACGAATTTCGCCGCCGCCACATAGGGATTGAGGGTGATGACGCCGGGCGGGCCGGTTGGCGCCACTTGCGTTTGCCCGGTCACTTCGGCTCTAGCGCCGGCGCAGAGCAGAAGCAACGCCAATGCACCGGCGATAACGAAAGCCGATTTGGTGCGTAATGTCTGTTGCCTATAGGCGGCCATGAAAACGAGGGCGCCGGTGGCGATCCTCAGTAGCAGGTTATGACCGGGTCTCTCTGCATGCAGACGATTTGTCCCGGCTTCACCGCCACTTTGTCGTCACCCGCAGACCAGGTGGCCAGCCCCTTGAGGAGCGGCCCCAGACCGGGTTTGCGCGAGGCCACGGGTTTGGCAACGGGTTTGGCGCCCGGTTTGGCCGCCGGCGCCGGGATTGCGGCGGCCGGAGGGGGGTTGCGCCGCCGCGCCTCCTCGGCCGAGACGCGCTGTCGGAGATCGCCGAGGCGCTTGTTGCAGGAGTCCTCACTCAGCTCGCCCGCGTCCATCTTTTGCGCGCAGGCCACGCGGTAGGCCGCGACGAGCTGGACCATGTCCATGTACGGGTAATTAGCGGCCATCATGGGCCGCATCATCGCTTCGTTCATGCACTGGGCCGCCGCGCGGTGATTCGGGAATTGCGTGTCGTGGCACTTCTGCGTGTCCGCCTCCATCTTGGCGCGCATCTGCTCGTTCATCGCCGCCTTGGGCGACTGCGCATCTTCGGCGCGCGCGCCGCTTGCCAGCAGGCACAGTCCCAACAAGCTCATCACGAATAGCGGTTTCATCTTATGCCCCCCTGCCGAGATCCCATGGTTTTGCACAGGATACCCCCAAACCGGAAACCTTGTCCAAGCCTTTGACGGATCAGCAAATTTTCCGGAAACCACGGTCCGGTTCCAAAAAACCGGGCGGGCTCACGGTCGGCGGTTAGGTGGCGCCGCTTCCGTGCGCCCGGATGGAGCGGACGCGCTCGGCGATTCCGGGATGATTGGAAAGCCAGGGAATCGTGTCGCAACTCGCGCCGCAGTCTTTCGCCAACGCTTCCAGCATGTCCGCGAGCGCATCGGGATCTCGCCCCGACAGCTTCAAGATTTCCGTTGCGCGCACATCCGCTTCGCGCTCGAAATCGCGTGAATACGCCTGATTCAAAAGCATGGTGGAGGCCCCCGCCACCGCCCGATACGACGTTGTCCCGCCACCCATGAGAAGGTCGGCGACCGAAAGCCCCTCGGCATAGATGAGGCGCTTGACGCCGTGGCGGCCGATCACATGGCCCATCTCATGGGCCAACACGCCGGCAAGGGCGTCGTCGCTGGGCGAAAGCTCGATCAATTCGTCGGTCACGACCACGGTGCCGCCCGGAAGTGCGAAGGCGTTCGCCCGAAGCGCGCCGCCCTTGCGGAACAGCAATGCGTAATCGCCGCGGTACCCGCTGATTTTCGCCGCGGCCGAGGTAAGTCCGTCGAAGATGGCCGTGATCTTGGCCTGGCGATCGGGGGGAAGCGCGCTCGGCCGAAGCACTATGTCATCGAGCGCCTGGAGCGTGTCGCGGCCGATCCGGGCTTCGAGTTCGGTTGGGAACAGGGCGGCGGCGGCCTCGGTGAAAGCCGGCAGGCCCCAAACGAATCCTGCTATTCCGAGCGCAACGAGGCCCGCAACCGCAACCATCAGCGCGCCGCGGTACCGCTCCATCCGCGCCAGCCATAGCGACGGCGCATCGCGCCCGCCGCTAAGGATCAGCCGGTCCACGCCGTCATTGTCGGCGGTCTCGAACACGCGCCCGTCGGGCCAGGAAATCCGCCGCGGGATTTGGCCGACGCGCTCCGATATGCGCAAGGTTGCGGGATCGAGCGCCGCCGTGCCATCCCGCGTCACGAGGGCAAGGCCGGTGCCATGCTTGACGATGCGCGCCTCTGCGCCCCGCGCCGAGGCGGGCGCGAACAGGAAGCCGTCGATGGAATCTCCGGTCACAGCCCGATCTCGAAACCTCCGATGTCCATCAACTCGCTGCCGATGGCGCCGCCCGCAGTCTGCGCCGAATCGACGAAGGCGCCGAGATCGCCCCCCGGAACGGCGGCCACATGGCCGCAGACGTAGCGCCACTCCCGCACCGCCGCCCACGGCCGCAGGAAAAAGAGGCTTACGGCCTGCGCGACCAGATTGGACACGACGATCCAGGCGTAACGGACGGGCGAAAGATCGGCACGGAAGCGATGGCCGCCTTGCAACGTTGCCGCGTTGACGACGATGTTGCGCGTGAGCGCGCGGTAGAACGGTCCGAATCCCAAGACCCCGACGATGAGCGCCACGATGGGGAACGATATGCCAAGCTTGACCAGGGAGGCGACCAGGGCGCCTTGGGGTATCTGCGCGGCGCCGCCGAGACCCGCGACGAAGCCGATCCAGACAGCGGTGATAACGGATGTCGCGACGATACCGATGACGGCGACGAGAAACGATTTGAAAAACGCGCCGTAAAAGGGCGCGAGCCGCGGATCGCCGGTAAACTCCGCGGTGCCGAAGCGAAGATTTCGGACGACATAGTTGGCGGCGAGCCTGCTCGACACCGGCAACAGCAACCCCAGCGTCAGCGCGCCCACGATCGGCATCAACAGAAGCGTGCCCAAAGCGCCGAGGTAGGAGCCCCGGAAGTTGAAGCGGACGTTGCGCCAGCTGGTCATGCGGGCGTTGAACCGGAGGCTCCGATTGAAGACCCAGGGCAGCAGAAAAAAGATCGCAATGCTTGCGGCGGTACCCGCGGTGGGATTGGACTTTGCCAGAATCTGCTGGCCCAGGATGACGCATACCGCAATCAAGCGGCCGATCAGGATCTGCAGGCCCCGCGCGTGATATTCGAAGGCGTGGCCGTCGATCGAGGTGCTGCCGAGGAAATACCGCTTGCGGCGCACCTTCGCCCAGGCCGACCAGATCCCGAGCGTTATGATCGTCAGCAGCAGGTTGACGATCCAGATGCCGAAGTATTCGGAAGCCGCGCCCCGGAACCTAATCGGTAATTCGCCCGCCGGTCCTTCATCCGGCCTACGAATCGTTTCTCCGTCCTGCATCGGGCCCCCTCCGGCTCACGCCGCCCAGCCCATGGTAAGGGATCGATGCCCCCTCCCGGTAGAGTTTACCGCGATACTCGGTTATCGTCCGGCGCGGACGGGGGGCATGACCGAGCAAGTTTCCGTGACCTGTTGCATCGCCGGCGGCGGCCCGGCCGGCATGATGCTCGGCTTTCTCCTGGCGCGCGCCGGAATCGACGTTTTGGTCCTCGAAAAGCACCGCGATTTCCTGCGCGACTTCCGGGGCGATACGATTCATCCCTCGACCATGGAAATCATGCACGAGCTGGGGTTGCTCGACGCCTTCCTGAAGCTGCCGCATCAGGAGGTGCCGGAACTGACCGGCATGGTGGGCGACGTCCGCATTCCGATCGCGGACTTCCGCCATCTCAAGACGAAATGCCGCTTCGTCGCCTTCATGCCGCAGTGGGACTTTCTGAATTTCCTCGCGACCCAGGCCGCCCGCTTTAAGACCTTTAACCTCCGCATGCAAACCGAAGTCACCGACTTGATCCTGGATGGAACGAAAGTCGCGGGCTTGCGCGCCCTGGGCCCGGACGGACCGGTGGAATTTCGCGCCAAGCTCGTGATCGGGGCCGACGGCCGTCATTCGCTGGTGCGCGATAAGGCCGGCCTCAAGGTCGAGGAGCTTTCGGTTCCGATCGACGTCTTATGGTTCCGCCTTTCCCGTTTGCCCTCCGATCCGGCGCAGTCGCTCGGCCGGTTCGATGCCGGCTATGTCTTCGTCATGATCAACCGCGGCGACAACTGGCAATGCGGCCTCGTGATCCCGAAAGGGGCGTACAAAGACATCGAGCGCGCCGGCTTGCCGGCCTTCCGCGAAAATGTCGCGAGATATGCCTTGCTTGCACTGGAGCGGACGCGCGAGTTGACGGGCTGGGACCGGATCAAGCTGCTCACGATCGTCGTCGACCGGCTCGCCCAATGGTTCCGCCCCGGCCTTTTGTGCATCGGCGACTCCGCGCACGCCATGTCGCCGATCGGGGGCGTGGGCATCAATCTCGCGATTCAAGACGCCGTTGCCGCCGCCAATATCTTGGCCGAACCGCTGCGAAGCGGAAGCATCGCCACCGCCCACCTCCGGCGCGTGCAGCAGCGGCGCGGGCTTGCCACCCGCGTCATTCAGCGGCTCCAGATCGCCATGCAGAACAGGATCGTAAGGCGCGTGCTCGGCAGCCGGGCGAAGATCGTGCCGCCCTTCGTCTTGCGGCTTTTCATCCGCTTGCCCGTCTTGCGCCGCATCCCCGCCCGGTTGATCGGGGTCGGGATTCGGCCCGAGCATGTGCGAACGCCGGAGATGACGCGCGGCAAATCCTGACCCCTGCGCCCCGCCACGAAACTGAAACAGATCGCGGCTTTGCCGCCGCGGCGCCCGCGTATTACCATGCGGCATCCGGCCGCGGATCGGGGAGATCGGCATGGACAAGACTTCGGGCTGGCGCGAGCTTTGGCTCAAGGAAGACTGGTGGGCGGTGTGGCTCGGAATTGCCATCGTCATCGCCGCGCTGGCGCTATTTTTGAACGGCTCGAGCCTCAAATGGATCGCGGTCACGCCCGCCAAATGGGCGACGCCGGCGGCGCTTGGCGCCCATTTCGCCGAAAACTATCTGCGCTACGCCGTCCAATTTGCGGCGTGGCTTGCGGTCTTCACGGCCGCCCTCACGGCCATGGGCCAGAAGCCGTCCGAATTCATTCCCGCCTTCGTTTTCGTCTATCTCGTTTCGGTTTTGATTCTTTCGCTCGGTGCCTGGGAAAGCGCCAGCAAATATAATCTCGAGCCGCCGTTGGTTGCGCTCGTGCTCGGCCTTTTGATTTCGAACGTCGTCGGCCTGCCGCGGGCGATGGACGCCGGTTTCCGCGTCGAGTTCTATATCAAGACCGGAATCGTTTTGCTCGGCGCGACCTTGCCGTTCACGTTGATCGTGTGGGCGGGGCCGGTCGCGATTCTCCAGGCCTCGATCGTTTCGATCACCACCTTCCTCGTGATCTTCTGGACCGGGCGAAAACTGGACCTCGACCGCCGGTTATGCGCGACGCTCGGAGCCGGCGGCGCCGTGTGCGGCGTTTCGGCGGCGATTGCGGTCGCGGCCGCGGTCGGCGCCAAGAAAGAGCATCCGCCCGTCGCCATCACTTTGGTCATCCTGTGGGCGATCGTGATGATCTTCGTTTTGCCGCTGATATCGCGATTATTGCACCTGCCGGCCGGCGTCGCCGGGGCCTGGATCGGCACCTCGGAATTCGCCGATGCGGCCGGGCTTGCGGCGGCGCAAAGCTACGGCGACTTGGCGGGAAAAGTCCCCGGTATCGCCGGCACCAGCGATCAGGCGATCTTCGCCTTTACTTTGATGAAGGTGGTGGGACGCGATGTCTGGATCGGCATCTGGGCTTTCATTTTGGCGGTGATCGCGACGACGCGGTGGGAGGCGCAATCGGGCCGGAAGGCCGATGCCGCGCAGATCTGGTGGCGCTTCCCCAAATTCGTGATCGGATTCCTCGCCGCCTCGCTTCTCATCACCTGGGCCGTGAGCAGCATCAGTTACGCCGATTACGGCAAGACCGTGGTCCCGGCGCTGGTCGCGCCGATCAAGGATCTCCGCACCTGGGCCTTCACCTTCTGCTTTCTCAGCATCGGCTTGACGACGCGCTTGCGCGAGCTGGCCCGCTCCGGACGGAAACCGTTCCTCGCCTTCAGCGCCGGGGTTGCGTTCAACGTGGTGCTGGGATTCATTCTCTCGGCGATCGTCTTCGCGCGGTATTGGGAGAATCTGGCGCATTGAGCGCGCCGCAACCGCCAGACCGACGATGGACGCGCTTGCGCCCCCCGTTCAAAACCTGCCAATTCATTCAAGCCTTTAGGTTAGGGGCGGGCGGGAATTTCTTAACGGCTTATTAATGGCGCTTGCGTAGTCTAAGCCGATCCAAGGGACGGCGAACCCCGCGCTCAAGCGGGGGCAAAATCCGGTTTCAGGGCGAAAATTTGGGGCTCCATGCGGCGCTGGTTTGCGCCCGCTTCAATCCGATTGCCGAATGCGCGAACCGGACGTTCCTAAAGACAAGATGTGGAGGTCAGGATGATTTCCGGTCTCACTCCGAATAGTTTGGCGACTTTGCTCGGCACCAATTCCGCCGCCAGCAGCAATCCCGCCACGCTCGCGCTCGAAGCGCTGGCAGCCAATCGGACGACCTCCCAGGCGGCGGCGCCATCCTCCCCGAAAGCGCAAGAATTGCAGTCGAAACAGGCTTTGGCCGGCGGTTACGGCCAGCTTGTCGCCGCGCTCAATTCCTTCGAGACCGCGCTTCGGGGCCTCAAGCAGCCGGCCAGCGTGAAAGGCGGGGTGACGGCAGCGGCACAGCAATTCGTCAACGCCTACAACAACCTCGTTTCCTCGCTTGCGAGCCTGACCGGGCCCGGCGGGGCGCTGGCCGGGGATCCGCTTGCCGCCGGTTTGGCGACCGCGCTCGGGAAAACCGAAGGGGCGATCTCGTCCGGCGCGATCGGGTCGCTGGGCGCCATCGGCATCACCGCCAAAAGCGACGGGACGCTTTCGCTCACCAAGTCCGCCGTTCAGGCGGCCGATGCGGCCAACCCCGCCGATACCGAGGCGCTGCTCGGCCAAGCCGCGCAATCGCTCTCGAAGCTTGCCGGCCAATACGGCGATCCCGGCCGGGCGATCCCGGCCGCGCTCGATGCCACCGTCAAACAGGAACAACTGCTGCAAATGGAAGCCGGCGCCGCGGATACCCAAGGCCGGGCGGCGCAGCAGCAATCGGCGGCGGACTACGCGGCCATGATCCGGACCGCGCTCTTGGGCCAAATGACCCAGGACCTGACCACGCAAATTCTCGGCATGACCTCGTCTCCGCAATCGGGCGCGCTGCCGATCGGATCGCTTCTGTCGCTCCGCGCCTGATCGCCGCCCTGCTGCGCGACCCGCCGAATTCGGCGCCGGTCCTATTGCATGAACCAGCCGTGGCTGACGACGATGGATTGACCGGTCAGCGCATTGGTCGGGAAAGAGGCGAACATCACCGCGAGTTCGGCGACGTCGGCGGTGGTGGTGAATTCGCCGTCGACGGTTTCCTTCAGCATCACGTCCTTGATCACCTGCGCTTCGGTGATGCCGAGTTCACGCGCCTGTTCGGGAATCTGCTTGTCCACGAGCGGCGTGCGGACGAATCCCGGGCAGATGACGTTGGCGCGCACCCCGTGCTTGGCACCTTCCTTCGCCACCACCTTGCAAAGGCCGATCAAGCCGTGCTTGGCCGTGACATAGGGGGCCTTGAGGGGCGAGGCCTCCTTCGAATGGACCGAGCCCATATAGATGACCGACCCGCCGCGGCCGGCCTTGTACATTTGCCGGAGGCACGCGCGGGTGGTTAAAAAAGCACCGTCGAGGTGGATCGCGAGCATCTTGCGCCAATCGGCGAATTTCAGATCGACCACCGGATCGATGTGTTGAATGCCGGCGTTGCTGACCAGCACATCGACCGTGCCGTAAGCCTCGATCACGGCGGCCACGCCGGATTCGACTTGCGACTCGTCGGTCACGTTCATGGCAATGCCGATCGCCCGGCCCCCTTCGGCCTCGATGGCGCGGGCCGCCGCCGCGGCGCCGTCGAGATTGAGGTCGGCGACGGCGACCTTGGCGCCCTCCTTGGCGAAGGCCCGGCAAATATCGTGACCGATGCCGCTGGCGCCGCCGGTCACGATCGCGACCTTGTCCTTCATGCGCATGATTGACCTCTCCATTTCATTCGACGCTGAAGCCCGAAGTTTTTCCCGCGCGTCCGGGCGGATTTCCGGCGATCTTCGCCGAATTCACGCCGCCGATCGAGATGCCGGCAACCTTCCGGCGCCCCGCCCGGGCTTGTTGCCGAGCCGCCCCAGCGCCGTTCGGCCGCGCCTCGGGTTATCGGCGGCATGTTTGGGCTTGGATGCCTTGGCCATGAGCGGGCGCTCCTTTCGACGTTACGAGGTTGCCGGGCAGAAAACGGGCGGCGCCTGTTTAAATTTGGGCGTCCGGCTCCCGGACGGCAGGCTCTTGACTAAACGCACCTTCGCCGGGTGCCGGGGCGCGTGCCGCTCGGGGCACCGGTAAGCGTATACTTTAAGCCACGGGGCGGGGCGTTTTTGGGGCGCTTTGAGGCCGTTTGCGGACGATCACGGGGCCAAGGAATTCAATTGTTTAGGCGCCAAGCCGCCGCCGGCTGCAATGCCCCGGTCCGGTTTGTCTTCGATCCTTGGATGGTGCTGCTGCGCGATCGCGCCGCTCCTGCACGAGCCACCGGCCGACCGGCGACCTCGTGCCTGATCGCTCGATGCCCCTTGGCCGGGGCGGGGTGGCCTTTGACACCGCGCGCATGGACTTGTATCCAAGGGCCAATTATGATTGTTTTCGACCTTCGTATCAGCCAACGCAGCGTTCAGGGGGAGTTCGTGGCATGGCCGCCAGCATCGGCAGCAAAACGCAAACAACCGTGACCCTCAAGCATATCGCCGCCAGCATCGCGGAATCTCACAAGATGCCGAAGAAGCACGCGGAAGAATTGCTTGGCGACACGATCGGTCTGTTGGTCAAGCATTTGAAGAAAGGGGACCGGATCCGCATCGCCGGCTTCGGCGTCCTCCAGGTGAGGAAGCGCGCCGCGCGCATGGGCCGCAATCCGGCCACCGGCCAACCGATCCAGATTAAGGCGAGCAAGAAGGTCGCCTTCCGCGCCTCCAAGGATCTCAAGGAAGCGGTCTGACGCCGCCGCCTTTGGGCGGCATCTTGGATCAGCCCCCGCCCGGCCCCGGAACGGGCGGGGGGTAATGCGTTGAATTTCCTTAACGTTCGCGGCGAATTTCCGTTCGTATTCCGGGTGAGTCTTTAGGGCCGGGCGGCGACATGGCCGCCGCCCAAATGCGTCGGCGACTCACCACGAAAACGCAAGGCTCGCGGTGCCGATCGGGTCGGGGCCGTGCTGTCCCTCGAATTCCTCGCTGCGCTCCACGACGCTGAAATCGACCCGCACGGCATCCGACCAGAAAACCGAGAAGCCGGCCTGCAGGTCCGCGACTAAAATCTTTTTGTCCACGCTCGGGCTTTGGCGGAACGAATTGCCGTCCAAAAAAATGTTGCGCCCGACGACGCGCCCCTGTGTCCCGACGAAGAAATAGAAGCCGGGCCCGCCGCCCGCGGCCTTGCCGTCGAAATAATCGGTGCCGGACAGCGCCGGGCGGATCCGGGCCGGGCCGTAATCGGCCATGAGACCGGTCCCGATCCGCAGCAGCGCGCCAATTTCCCCGTAGGTGAATACATTGCCGACGGTGGCGCCCAGGCCGGGGACGATATCGATGCCCCAGTCCTCGTCCGGTACGACCGGCACGCGCCACAGACGCTCATAGGACAGCGTTGCCCCCGGCTCGTTCCGGATCTGGCTTTCCCAGCCCCGGGCCGCCTTCGTGCCGATGAACTGGTGATAGTCGTTCTGGACCTCCCTGCCGAAGGCCCAAGGCCCGACGACGCCAAGCTCGAGCTCGAGATTTTCGAGCCTGCGCCCATCGCTTTCCTGAAGGAGACTGAGGCCGGCGTAAAGCCAGGCCCCATAGGGCCGGTCGGCGGGGCCGGGCGGATTGGCGCTCAGATTCTTGGGCGTGAAGAAGCTCTGGCCGCCGAAGACGGCATAGCGGCGGGCGGTCTGTTGGCCGGCCGAGGCAAAGACCGGGGTATTCCGGCCGAAGAAATCGAAGGGTTCGTTCCAGCCGCTTAGCGGGTCGAGATCGGGACGGAGATCGGAAAAGCGCAGGCCCTGGGTGTAGTGCCTGTCGGTGTTGAAGTAGAGGGAATCGTTCTCCTCGAGAAGGAGGACGCGGTCTTCGGCGCCGGCAAGGGCCGGGCTAACGCCGAGCGCCGCATTGGGCACGAGCGCCAAGAGGAGAAGAAACGGCGCCCACGAAATGCGGCGGGATCCGATCATGGATAATAGGCCGGCGAGGACCATTCGAGGGGCGTGCATGACTTCGATGAAACGTCCTATACCACACCCGGTTCCGGGGCCTGGCAACCGGGGCCGCGCCGCGATCGAGAGAAGCGGATACGTTCCCGGCGGCACCGGAAGCCAGAGAATTTCGGTTTTCGCCGCGGGGTCGAATTGGCGTGAACCGGGCTAGCGCAGCGTCAAATAGTGAACGCTAAAATCGTTCCCCGCGTCGGTCCAGCAGGCCGCCGGTTCGAAACCGGCGCGCCGGGCCAGGCGCTGGAATTCCGCGACCGTGTATTTGTACGAGTACTCCACGTGCAGGCGCTCGGCCGCGGCGAACCGGAACCGGCGCCCGGCGACGCGGACGATTTGGTCCATGCGGCTTCGGATATAAATCTCGATGCGGCCCGCGCCCGCGTTGTAACTAGCCTCGTGATCGAACCTGGAGACGTCGAAATCGGCGCCGATTTCGCGGTTCATGCGCCCGAGCAGATTGAGCGTGAACGCCGCGGTCACCCCGGCGGCGTCGTTGTAGGCGTCATGGAGCCGGATCGGATCTTTCTTGAGATCGACGCCGATGAGGATGCCGCCGCCCAAACCGAGCACGGTCCGGCAGCCGCGCAAGAACGATACGGCCTCGTCGGGCCGGAGATTGCCGATGGTCGAGCCCGGAAAGAAACCGACGCGGCGGGCTCTTTGCTCCGGCAAGAATTCGGGCAAGCGTTGCGGTTCCGCAAAATCGGCGCATACCGCAACCACGTCGAGGGCCGGAAATTCCGCGACGATCCGGGAGGCCGCCCCGCGCAGGAACTCCGGGGAGATGTCGATCGGGATATAGGCCCTAGGATCCGCGAGTGCTGCCAGCAGGATGCGGACCTTACGGCCCGCGCCGCTGCCGAATTCGATGAGCTGGCACCGAGGGCCGGCGAGCGCGGCGATTTCGCCCGCGCGCGCCTCGAGAATGGCGATTTCGGTGCGGGTGATGTAGTACTCGGACAATTCGCAGATTTCGTCGAACAGCTCCGATCCGCGGTTATCATAAAGGAAGCGGCAGGGGATGGCCTTGTCCGGGCGCGAGAGACCGGCAAGGGCCACCTCGCGGAAGCTCTCTTCCACCGGTGCCAAGTCGACGAAGGTGGCGAGATTTCCTTCGCGCATCACGGATCCTCGGCGAGCCGGATGCCGCTGAAGGCCCAGCGGGCGGCGGGCGGAAAGAAATTACGGTAGCTGACGCGGATATGCCCCGGCGGCGTCACCGCCGCCCCGCCGCGCAGGACCATCTGGCCGCTCATGAACTTGCCGTTGTATTCGCCGATGGCGCCCTCGGGCGCGCGATAGCCGGGATAGCCGGCGTAGGCGCTTGCCGTCCATTCCCATGCGTCGCCGATCATTTGTTCCAAGCTTCCGTCCCGGCGTGGTGCGGGGAGCGGATGCAAGACTCCGCGGTCGGCCAGATTGCCGCTTGCTGGCGCCGTCGCGGCCGCGATTTCCCACTCGGCCTCGGTAGCCAGGCGCCGTCCCGCCCAGCGGGCAAAGGCGTCGGCCTCGTAATAGCTCACGTGGCAGACGGGCTCGGCCGGGTTCAACGGCTTTAGTCCCGATAGGGTGAAGCAACGGCCTTGCGCGTCGGGGTCCCAATAAAGCGGCGCGCGCCAGCACTCGTTCTGGACGGCGGACCAGCCGTCCGAAAGCCAAAGCTCCGGGCGGCGGTATCCGTCATCGGCGATGAATTCGGCGAATTCGCCGCAAGTGACCAGGCGCGCGGCAAGACGAAACGGCTCGAGCCAAACCCGGTGCCGCGGGCTCTCGTTATCGAAGGCAAAGCCCGATCCGGCGTGGCCGATCTCGACCAATCCGCCGGCGAATTCGACCCATTCGAGCGCGCCCGGCCGGAACGGCGGCCGATCCTCCCGCGGCAGATACACCGGCGCCAGCGGATTGACGGAAAACACATGCTTGATATCCATCAGGATCAGCTCCTGATGCTGCTGCTCGTGATGGATGCCGAGTTCGAGAAGGGGTGCAATGGACGCCCACGCTCTCATCCCGGCCGCCTCGATCAGTTTCAAAACCGAATCCGTCACGGCGTCGCGGTAAGCCCCGATCTCGCCGACGCCGGGCCGCGACAAGAGCCCGCGCTGCGCCCTCGCGTGGCGCGGGCCCAGCGCCTCGTAATAGGAATTGAATAGAAAACCGAACTCCGGACGAAACGCCCGGTAGCCGCTCTGGTGCGGGACGAGAAGAAAGTTTTCGAAGAACCAGGTGGTGTGCGCGAGATGCCACTTGGTCGGGCTGACATCCGGCATCGACTGTATGGTCTGATCTTCGGGGCTTAGCGACGCTGCCAGCGCCTCGGTGGCGTGGCGCAGGCGGAGAAAACGTTCGATCCAGGCCGCACGATCCGCCGCATCGGCGCCGGAGACCATGATTTGATCTTGGATTCCGCCGGCCATGATCCGATTTCGTTGCCGTTTCTAGCTGTCGCTCCCCATTGGCATCCTTGGCATATAGGGGCTCGTGTCAACCAACATATTTGTTACCGAAAAGGGCCGTTGTCCGGCCGCAGGCTTTGCTTGAAACCGCTTGGCTTTCAGGCTTTTATCCGTTCGCCGCATCCCTAATGACGCTGGCCTTATGGCGCCGGAGCCGGTTGCTAGCCGCTCGGCAACTGGATGATCATGCGATAGCAGTTCAGGCTCCGGGTCAGGAATTCGTAGGCCGCCCCCCAAAGATACAAGCGGAAGCGGCGATAGTTGAACTCGCCGAAGCGCTCGACCACGAAATCGCGGTTGCGGTCGAAATTGCGCGCCCATTGCCGGAAGGTGAGGAAGTAGCTGTAGCGGTCGCTGAAAATTTCGAGCACCTGGAGCGGCGTCGTCGCCAGTTTCTCGAGGAAGTCGTGCAAGACCAGAAACGAGTGGTTCCCGCCGTAGATGTATTTGACCATGAAAGAGGACAGCTCGTATTTCTTCGTGCAGGCACTCCCGTCCAGGAAAACGTAGCCGCCGGGCTTGATGAGGGACGCGAATTTGTCGAGCACGAGTTTGTATTGCGGCAGGTGTTCGATCACACCCATGATCACGATCGCGTCGTATTTCCTGTCCGTGGTGTATTGCAGGAGATCGGAATAAATCAGCTCCCAGTCGAAACCGAGCTTCCGGGCGCGGCTATTCAGATAGTCGATGGAGACCTGGGAAATGCTGATGCCGGTGCATTTGACGCCGCGCCGCGAGGCGTATTCGAACCACGCGCCCCAGCCCGGACCGATCTCGAGAATATGATCGCCGGGCTTGAGCCGGCATTTCTCGAAACAATAATCGAATTTGCGCAGCGTCGCGACGTCCAGGGTCTCGTCGGCATTCTCATAAACGCCTTGCGTGTAGCACGGCGTTTTCGGGTCCAGAAAGCTCAGGAAGAACTCCGGATCGATCTCGTAATGCGCCGCGATAGCGCTCCGGTTGGTGTGCACCTGCCCGAACAGAAGCGGTTGAAGAAACCGCCAGATCGTGACGATCGGGTGAATATCCCTCATCGATTTCCGGAGCTCGAACGGCCGCAGCATGTCGCCGTCGATGTCGATGTCGCCGGCGAGATAGGCGTCGGCGAATCGCCCCTCGTCCAGACCGCTTATGGCGCGCAGCGCCCGGCCGTTCTTGAGCGTGACGCGAAAGCTCGGCGCTCCCTTGCCAAATCGCTGGCTGGTGCCGTCGGGAAGAACGACATCGAACGGCGCGGTGTTGCTCGAGAATTTGGCGGCGAACCGCCCCAGCACAGAGAGGCCGGGTGTTCTCACCGGCTTAGCCGCCAAAATGTCTTCTTGCCGCAGGTCCACGTTTTCGGTCATGGCGTCTCTCCCACTTCGGCCTTTAGCGCCGGGACCGGCCTCAAATCCTTCGCCAATCCATCGGTCTCGTTGCCCGGCACCATTATGCCCCATGCCGTCGCCTGCGTCAGCGGGTCAGATTTGATGGAAACTAGCCCAAGAGAGGTTGGAACCTAAGGCCTGACCGGATGCCGGTCTTAACTCACTCCCTCGGTTCTTCGGTCTGTGGGACGCATTCCACATAAGAGCGCAGGACGGGGTGGATCACCGAGGCATCGTTCGAAGGGTGCTGGAAATCGAATCCCGGATGCTGGACCACGAACGCTTCCGCTG
This sequence comes from Alphaproteobacteria bacterium, assembly GCA_041498815.1. GTDB lineage: Bacteria > Pseudomonadota > Alphaproteobacteria > DATDPM01 > DATDPM01 > DATDPM01. The sequence continues at coordinate 2,650 of JBGQJC010000045.1, read as the reverse complement.
CCGCCACGCACTCGGATTCGGTCGGATATATGGCCGCCGTGTGCCGGTCATTGCCTTCCGAGGTCATCATTACGACAACGAAAAGCCAGCCCATATCTGCCTCCGGCGCTTTCGGCGCAGCCAAGTTTACACCGTAGATTGCAAGCGCGCGAGCGGGCACGAATGGTTGCGGGGGCCCGCATTGGCCGAGACCGACATTCGCTCGCCGTACCGATATGAGGTTCGCATGCGCGGACAAGGGACAACAATTCTTGCGGCCGATCTAGCGGAAAATTCCCAGGTCAATGTCTACGAGCTAAGTGAGCTGACCGGCGTAGCGATTAGGCGCGCCCAATAAGCCGTCGCCCGTTCAGCCCATATTCCTCTTGCATGGTCCCAGGACACGGAAACGATGCCCCCTCCGGCAGCTAGCTCTTCTGTGAGCGTTATCGTCTGCCGCGCAACGCAGAAGAAATCCATAATTCGAGGTCGCGCCTTGCCTGCTTTTGACGGAATAGTATGGGCAAGTTCATAGTCGCGAACGGTACGCATTTCGGCTAGCGCTGGATCGCTTTGCATCAGTTTCCACCGTGCAATAGCCGCATCGAGCCGAAGCTTATCTCCGCGAACACAGACGGCCTGATACACCGTGGGTTCACCCAAAAGTTCAAACGCACGGGGCAATGTTTCTCGGTCAGAGCCGGGGTTGTCGTACATCCGCATAATTGACATTAGGAGACGCTGCTTCATGGCCTTCCGAACGAGTATAGGGATATGGCCGCTACCAGGCTCAAATGCAGCTTCTGCCTCAGGTGTATTGCCCGCTTCTAGAAATTCGATGATCGCGACGGCTTCATCACAAGCTTCATAACAGAGCTTTGCGATCTCTCGCACGCGGTCATCGTCACCGATGGAAGAGCTTGGCTTTTTCATTAGAAGCTCCTGAGTTCCGATTCCGACCCCTGCGACGTTCGGCACTCATACTGATTTAGATAAATCGCCCGCAAGCGGGCCGCCAAAGCCGGCAATCATTAGCTGGTGCCGCGCTGATAAAACTCTTTGGGTTCTTCGCCAGGCTGCCAAAGAAACCGCTTAAAACGCTGGTAGGCGAACGCCTCCAGCCTAGGATCTTCTGACTGAGTGGCAAGCACCATTGCGAGCGCAATGTCGAGACCGAGCTTCGCCGCTTCGCTCACGGTCGGCGCGAATGGTTGCCGGGGATGGTTTTGGTCGCAGACGCGGCGCCGATATGCCTCTCGTCGTCAATATTTAGTCGCAGCAACTGGAGAACGCCGTTTTTCGGCGGTTGTTAGAAACCGCGCGCACGCCCATCAAACCTGCGCTCCAGGTAGAAGCCAATCAACGCCGTCACCCCCAACCCGATCCACAATGAAACAGACTCGCTATAACCCTGTCCTGTCGTCGCAATGTGATAGGCAAACCACCCCGCCCCTGCAGCACCCGCTGAATATACAACAAGGCCGATCACGTTGATCTTGCGTTCGATGTCTCCGAGGGTCTTGAAAAGCGCCTGTTGTGTTTCAGAATCCATGTCATTCCTCTTATCGGCTATTCGTTCGAGGCATAATAACAATCACGTTGTGCGTGCGCCGGTCGTTTTCCTTGCGCCATTTGTTGACGCGGTTGTGCCCGTCGATGAGGTAGTCCTTCCCATGATACGACACTACAACTATCGGCAAATTCTCGACCGCAGGTGTCGATTTCGTGACGTTCTTTTTCATAATCAATCGTGACAGTCGGTCTTGGAGCCATGTTTGTTTGGCGATCGTGCACGCTGCTTCCGTCAGCTCGGGTGCAGTGACGCCTGGCACACCTTCCTCAGCAATCCGCTCCGCGAATTGGCGGTTCAGTACGCCCGTCCACATTCCGCCTTTGTGATGTCTTAGTTGGTCGGCAACCTCGGTCCACAAAGATTTCTCGGAGATCATTCCAAAGTTTATCAACTTTCAACGCGAATCATCCCGCAGCTTGCCCATGCTACCCAATTGGGCATCTTCAAAAACAGAAAGCCCTCGATTCTATTTTTAGAATCAAGGGCTTGATCTGGTTGCGGGGGAAGGATTTGAACCTTCGACCTTCAGGTTATGAGCCTGACGAGCTACCGGGCTGCTCCACCCCGCGTCGATGTTTATACACCGGATTTAAGCCCGGTTGATTCTTTCTGCTGCGCCCCTTCGGGGCTCGGGGCTGCTCCACCCCGCGTCGATGTTTATACACCGGATTTAAGCCCGGTTGATTCTTTCTGCTGCGCCCCTTCGGGGCTCGGGGCTGCTCCACCCCGCGTCAATGACATGCACCGGAATCAAGCCCGGTTGATTCTTTCTGCTGCGCCCCTTCGGGGCTCGGGGCTGCTCCATCCCGCGTCAATGACATGCACCGAGTTTAAAGCCCGGTTGATTCTTTCTGCTGCGCCCCTTCGGGGCTCGGGGCTGCTCCAACCCGCGTCAATGACATGCACCGGAATCAAGCCCGGTTGATTCATTTTCGCGGCGACGACCGTCGGGAAGGCGCGCGGTTTTTTGTCATCGTGGAGAGGTTTTTGGATCCGATGCGGCGGGAAGACCTGGCGGCGACCTACTCTCCCGCGTCTTAAGACGAAGTACCATCGGCGCTGAGGGTTTTCACGGCCGAGTTCGAGATGGGATCGGGT
>JBGQJC010000044.1:0-19615 GCA_041498815.1 Alphaproteobacteria bacterium | reverse complement strand
GGCGGTGCGGGGCCCCCGCGCGCAAACCGACCGCAAGCTTTACAAGCAAGCGATCCAACGGCTTTTGGCGGAACAGAAAAACCTGTCGATCCGCGCCGAGCCGGTCGAAGACTTGGTGCTCGATAAAAGCGGCCGCGTTTGCGGCGTGGTGACCGCCTCCGGCGAGCACATATCTTGTGCCGCCGTCGTGCTCACCACCGGCACCTTCCTGCGTGGTTTGATTCACCTCGGCGAGGAACGGATCGCCGCCGGCAGGATCGGCGAGGCGCCCGCCCTGGGCCTTGCGCAAGTTATTGAAAAAGCTGGATTTTCCATGGGGCGGCTCAAGACCGGCACGCCGCCCCGCCTCGATGGGCGGACGATCGATTACCGGGCTCTGGAAGAGCAGCCGGGGGACGATCCACCGGTGCCCTTCTCGTACCTGACGGAAAACATTTCGACTCCGCAACGAATTTGCCACCTCACCCGCACGTCGCCGGCCGTCCACGATCTCATTCGCCGGAACCTCCACCGCTCGCCCATCTATTCCGGCCGGATCGAAAGCCGCGGGCCCCGCTATTGCCCGTCGATCGAAGACAAGGTGGTTCGGTTCGATACCCGCGACAGCCATCAGATTTTCCTCGAGCCCGAGGGCCTCGACGACCCGACGGTTTACCCGAACGGCATCTCGACCTCGCTGCCGCGGGAAATCCAAGAAGAGCTGGTGCGCCTGATCCCCGGCCTTGAGCGCGCGGTCATCAGCCGGCCGGGTTACGCCATCGAATACGATTATGTGGACCCCCGGGAACTCCGCCCCAGTCTGGAAACCCGCCGTATCCCCGGCCTATACCTCGCCGGCCAGATCAACGGCACGACCGGCTATGAGGAGGCGGCGGCCCAGGGCCTTATCGCGGGTATTAACGCGGCGCGCTCGGCCGCGAATTCCGATCCATTCCTTCTGGACCGGGCCGAAGCCTATATCGGCGTCATGATCGACGACCTGGTTCGGCTCGGCACCAGCGAGCCCTACCGCATGTTCACCTCACGCGCCGAATACCGCCTGCGGCTTCGGGCCGACAATGCCGACCAAAGGCTGACGCCCAAGGGAATCGAGGCCGGCTGCGTCGGCCAAGATCGTGAAAAATCATTCCAAAACAAAGCCTTGGCTTTATCGCGGGCAAGGGCGTCGGCGGCCGGATTGCGGGCAACCCCTGCCGATCTTGCAAATCATGGTATCCAAGTACCACAAGACGGCGCATCTAGGAGCGTTGGCGAATGGCTCGCCCGGCCGGACGTGACTTTGGCGAAGCTTTCGCGGTTTTGGCCGGAGCTGGCGGATATCCGCCCGGCGATCGCCGAGCAAATCGAGATCGACGCACGCTATGCCCCCTACCTGGAGCGCCAGCAGGCGGACATCGAAGCCTATCGCCGGGACGAAGGTTTGGCACTGCCCGGCGATTTAGATTACCGGCACATGCCCGGCCTCTCCGCGGAAATCCAGCAAAAGCTCGATTTGGCAAGACCGGAGAGCTTGGGTGCTGCGGCCAGAATCCCCGGGGTTACGCCGGCCGCTCTGGTTCTGCTGCTTCGCCATGTCCGGCGCCGGGACCCGGCCCGGAAATCGGCCTGAGGACCCGTGGGGTCCAACCGGGCAAAGGAAAATCCCCCCTACCTGACGCCCGAAGCCTTTGCCGCCGAGGCCAATGTTTCACGTGAAACATTGGACCGCCTTAGGGCCTTCGCCGATCTTCTGGCTAAATGGCAGAAGTCCATCAATCTGGTCTCCAAAGCGGATCTGCCCGATCTTTGGCGCCGGCACATTCTCGACTCCGCGCAGCTCCTGCCCCTGATGCCGCCGGCCCCGACTGGCCGGGATCGCGTGATCGCCGACTTGGGCAGCGGTGGCGGATTTCCCGGCCTGGTTCTCGCGATAATGGGGGCCGGCCAGGTCCATCTGTTCGAAAGCAATTCCCGAAAATGTACCTTTTTGGCAGAGGCGGCCAGGATTACGGGGGCTTCAGCCACAATCCACGGTATGCGCCTTGAGGCTATTGGGGGTTTGGGGGGGATCATAAGGGCCGATGTGGTCACCGCGAGGGGGCTGGCGCCCCTGCCGCAGCTCCTTGAATATGCCGCGCCGATGCTGGTTCCGGGGTCCGTCTGCCTGTTCTTGAAGGGCGCGGGGGTGAAGGATGAATTGACCGCCGCCGGTAAAGTCTGGAATATGCGCGTCGAAACTCTGCCCAGCCGCACCAGCGGGTCGGGCGTCATCCTGCGCCTGGGGGAAATCGCCCGTGACGGAGCCAAATCAGCCCGACCTTAGCAGGCCCCCCGACCTTAGCAGGCCCAATGGCAACGGCCGGAACCAGATCATTGCCATAGCGAATCAAAAAGGCGGGGTGGGGAAAACCACCACCGCGGTCAATCTTGCGACCGCTCTGGCCGCATGCGGCAGGCGAATGCTTCTGTTGGATCTCGATCCCCAGGGCAATGCCAGCACCGGGCTTGGAATCGGCAAGCATATGCGGACCGTTAGTTCCTATAATGTTCTCATGGGAGAGGCTACGATTCCGGCGGCAACGGTCGCGACCGCGATCCCCGGCTTAAGCGTGGTCCCGTCGTCTTTGGATCTGTCCGGCGCCGAGCTCGAGCTGGTCGATATGGAGCGGCGCGAGTTCCGGCTGCGCGAGGCGATGGAGGCAAGCCGCGGCGATTACGACCACATCCTGATCGACTGCCCGCCGTCCCTTGGCCTTATCACCTTGAATGCCATGGTCGCCGCCGATTCGGTTTTAGTGCCGCTACAATGTGAGTTCTATGCCCTTGAAGGGCTTAGTCATTTGGTGAAAACCGTGGAGCGCGTGCGAAGCCATCTCAATCCAAGATTGGAGATACAGGGCGTCGTGTTGACCATGTTCGATAAACGCAACAACCTCAGCGGACAGGTGGCCGCCGATGTCCGGAATTTCTTCGGCGGGAAGGTCTATGAAACGATCATCCCGAGGAATGTCCGGGTCTCCGAGGCGCCAAGCCACGGCAAGCCGGTGCTGCTCTACGACATGGAGTGCCCGGGCGCCCAGGCTTACATCCATCTCGCCAGCGAAGTGATCCGGCGTGAGCGCGAGGCCGCGGCGTGACCGAGGAGAAGCGGCGCCAATTGGGGCGTGGCTTATCGGCCCTGTTCGGCGACGAGGGCGCGGACTATGCCGAGCTCGACCGGCTGCGCATCAGCAAATCGGTCGCGGTCGAGCTTTTGCAGCCAGGCCGCTTCCAGCCCCGGCGGAATTTTCACGAAGAAGAAATAAACGGGCTGGTGGATTCGATCCGCGCCAACGGGATTCTACAACCCATTTTGGTGCGGCGCCTGTCGGAATCCCCGAACCGGTTCGAGATCGTCGCCGGCGAGCGCCGCTGGCGCGCGGCCCAGAAAGCCAATCTCCACGAAGTCCCGGTCATCGTCAAAGAGCTCGACGACGGCGCCGCGCTGGAAATCTCGCTGGTGGAAAATCTTCAGCGCCAGGATCTGAACGCCATCGAAGAAGCCGACGCCTATCGGCGCCTGATGGACGAATTCGAGAATACTCAGGAAGATCTCGCGCGCGCCCTGGGCAAGAGCAGAAGCCACATCGCAAACACGGTGCGTCTCCTGGAGCTTCCCGATCGCGTCAAGGCGCTGGTCACCGAAGGCAAGCTGTCGGCGGGCCACGCCCGCGCGCTGTTGGGTGCGAGCGAACCCGAGAAAATGGCGCGCACCATCGTTGCCCGCGGTCTCAACGTCCGCCAAACCGAGGCGCTCGCCCGCGGCGAAAGGCAGGACGGCGCGAAAGCCCCGGGTCCGCCGAAGGACGCCAACACCCGGGCACTCGAAGCCGAAATCACCAATCTTCTCGGCCTCAAGGTCATGATCAACCACCGTGGCAAGGGCGGCATGGTGATGATCCGCTATCAGACCCTGGAGCAGCTCGACGATCTGCTGCGGCGCTTGTCGCAGCCCGGAGCGGGCTCGCCGATGCGGGGCCATGCGTCGCCGGAGCCCGCCGCGCCGATTGCAACGCCACCGGATACCAACTCCTCCGGCACCGAAAGCTGATCGAGATTCAATTGAAACCCGGCGCCGCTGCCTGAACTAGGCGGCGGCCTTCGCCTCTTGCGCCAGATCGAACAGGGCTTGGCGGCAGATGGTTTCATCCGGTAGCCCCGTGGTCTTGCACAGCATCTCGGTTTCCAGCAGGAGCAAAAGCGCCGCGGTCAATCGGGGTTCGCTCCAACGCCGGAGCTGGGCCCGGAACCGGGTCTTGTCCTTGAAGAAGACCGGTGGGCGCAACCCGGCCATCGCCGACTCTTCGTTGCTTCCGGCTTGGATCGCCGCCGCCGCTTGATATAGGCGATCGAAGTGACGCATCACCGAGCGGAGCACGCCGACCGCAGCGGCGCCTTCGAGAAAGCTGCGCTCAAGGGCGCGGTCGAGAGCGCTGAAGTCGCCGGCCGCGGTGCTGAAGGCGACCTCGTCCAGCGACAGGGCCGAGCTGTCGCCGACGCTCGCCATGGCATCCTCGAGATCGACCGTGGCCCCCGCCCCGGCGTAAAGCGCGAGCTTTTCCAGCTCGCGGCGCGTCAACATGCGATCACTGCCCAAATTGCCGGCGAGATATTCCAGGGCATCGGCACTGACGGCGATTTTTTCTTCGGCCAGCGTCTTGCGGATGATGCCTTGAAGCTGCGCCTTGTCGTCGAGATAGCAGGGAAGCGCCGCCGCGTTGTCCGCGCCTTCGAACAAAATCCGAAGCGGCGCGCGCGGGCCCAATTCGCCCGCCTCGGCGATCACGAGAGCGCCCTCGGGCGGCGCGCACGGCGGATGGGCGAGGAATTCGGAAAACAGCGGCGCCAAGGCGTCGCCCGCCTCGCGCAGCCAAACCACGCGCCTGCCCCCGGTCATGGCGATCGCCGCAACTTCGTCCGCAAGCCGCGCGGGATCGTTTTTGATCGCGTCCGCGGTCATGTCCGTGACCCGGAACGGGTCGCCAAGATCGGGCACGATGCTGCGGGCGATTTCGGCGGCACGCTCGTGCACCAGGCCCGAATCCGGCCCATAGATCAAAACCGCAAGCAACCCAGGGTCGGGCGCGCGGGCGAAAGAATCGGCGCGGGCCGGGGCAATCTTCATCGGCGCAAAATCCCGCTTATTCGCGAGGCCTCGGCGGTCACGGCGGATAGGGTGCTTGCGGGTAAGCCGGCGGCGGATAGACAGCGGGCGGATAGGGTGCTTGCGGGTAAGCCGGCGGCGGATAGGTAGCGGGCGGATAGGCAGCAGGCGGATAGGCAGCAGGCGGATAGGTAGCCTGTGGGTACGCCGGCTGAGAATAAGCCGGCTGCGGATAGCTAGTCTGTGGGTACGCCGGCTGCGGATAGGCCGGTTGCGGGTTGGCCGCCTGTTTGTTCTGCTCTTGCGTGAAATAGAACGAGAGCTGCACGCTCATGTCGTCGCCGATTTCCCGGAGCGCGCGGCGCTCGGCGTCCTTCTGCGCGCTCAGAGTCGCGAATTCCGATTGGACGATGTCGTAGCTCACCGTCGCGCTGCTGACATATTTCGTCAACACTCGGCCGGTGCCGATCTCGATCAACGAATAATGCGCGGTGATGCCGAGATTGGTGCGGGTCGCCACCTCGTTTTGCTGGATGGCTTGGCTATGCACCGACTCCCTGAGCGTCGTGTCCAAACGGTATTTCGGCTGCGCCGGTTCACCGCCGGGCGTGAGTTGGGTATAGAGCAAGTTGCGGAGCTCTTGTCCGATGCGATCCGCGATCGACGCGATCTTGATCGACTGCAGCTCCGGCACCACCTCGGAATTGGTTTTTCCGTAAAGGGGATGTAAGCCGCAGCCCGAAAGCGCAAAAGCTACGGCTGCCAGCGCGCCTGCGCCGCACCGCGCTCGTAGTGCGCTCATGTTAAACCACGACATTGACCACCCGGTTCGGTACGACGATAACCTTGCGCGGCGGCTTTCCCTCGGACGCCTTCGCCACCGCCGGCAGGGCGAGCGCCGCCTTTTCCGCGTCCTCGCGCGCGGCATCGCGCGGAAGCTCGATCTGGCCGCGCAGCTTTCCGTTGACCTGGACCGCGACGATGACGGTGTCGTCCACCACCAAATCCAAGTCGGCCTCGGGCCACGGGCTTTCGGCAAGAACCGCCGAATGGCCGAGGCGCTGCCAAAGCTCTTCCGCGAGATGCGGGGCCAGCGGCGCCAAGAGGCGCGCAATCGCCTCGAATCCTTCGCGCAACACCCAGGCGCCTTCTGCATCATGCGGCTTCTCGGCGAAATCGGAAAGTGCGTTGGTGAGTTCCCGGATATGGGCGACAGCCCGGTTGAACCGGAATTTTTCCAAGTCCTCGGTCACCGCGCGGATGGTCTTGTGGATCGCCCGGCGCAACGCGATATCCGCATCCGAAAACCGATCGGGCGCGCCCTGGGCGGCGATCCCGGTCTCGGTGATCAGGCGCCACAGGCGGTTGATGTAGCGCCAGACGCCGTCCACCCCCGCCTCGCTCCATTCGAGATCGCGCTCGGGCGGGCTGTCCGAGAGCATGAACAGGCGCGCGGTATCGGCGCCGTAAGCTTCGATGATCGCGGCCGGATCCACCACGTTCTTGCGTGACTTGCTCATCTTTTCGACCCGGCCGACGGTGACGGGAGCGCCGCCGTCGGCGGTAACGGCCTTGCCGTCTTCGGTCCGCGTCACCTCCTCGGGAAACAGCCAGTGCCCCTCCGCGTCGCGATAGGTCTCGTGGCAGACCATGCCTTGGGTGAGCAGGCCCGAAAACGGCTCGGCGGGAATTTCATAGCCGCAGCGCCGCAGGGCCCGGGTGAAGAACCGGGAATAGAGAAGGTGCAACACCGCGTGCTCGACCCCGCCGATGTATTGATCGACCGGCATCCAGCGGCGGATCGCTTTCTGGCTGAAGGCTTGGGGCGCCTGGGGCGAGCAGAAGCGCGCGAAGTACCAGGATGATTCGAAGAAAGTGTCGAAGGTGTCGGTTTCGCGGAGCGCCCGTTTGCCGCAAGTCGGGCATGCCACATGCTTCCAGGTCGGGTGTTTGTCGAGCGGATTGCCCGGCTCATCGAAGCTGACGTCTTCCGGGAGTTCGACCGGGAGATCCTTCTCCGGCACCGGCACGATGCCGCAATCGGGGCAATGAATGACCGGAATCGGACAGCCCCAATAGCGCTGGCGCGAGATGCCCCAGTCGCGCAGCCGGTAGACGGTATCGCCCCGCCCCGCCCCGCCCGCTTCCAGGCGCTTGATCGCGGCCCGCTTCGCTTCCGCGACCGGAAGCCCGTTCAAGAATTCGGAATTGAACAAGACCCCGTCGCCTTCATAAGCCTGATCGGCGATCGCGAAATCGTCTTGGTCTTTCGGGCGCACCACGGGCAAGACCGCAAGAGAATATTTGCGCGCGAATTCCAGATCGCGCTGGTCATGGGCGGGACAGCCGAAGATCGCGCCGCTCCCGTATTCCATGAGAACGAAATTGGCGACATAGACCGGAAGCACGCGGCCTTTCACGAATGGATGCGCGGCGCGAAGCCCGGTGTCATAGCCCCGCTTCTCGGCGGTTTCGATCGCCGCCTCGCTGGTGCCCAAATGCCCGCTTTCCGCGATGAACGCCGCAAGCTTCGGATCGCGCGAAGCCAGCAGCGCCGCCAAGGGGTGATCGACCGCGATCGCGACGAAGGACGCGCCGAACAAAGTATCGGGGCGCGTGGTGAACACCTCGATCGCATCGCTCGCCCCCGAAGGCGCATCGACCAGGCGGAAAAACACGCGCGCACCTTCCGAGCGGCCGATCCATTTGTCCTGCATGGTGCGGACCTTGTCCGGCCAGCGCTCGAGCGCGGGGAGAGACTCCAGAAGATCGTCCGCGAAATCGGTGATGCGCAGGAACCATTGCCAGAGTCTGCGGCGCTCGACCAAGGCGCCGGAGCGCCAGCCCCGGCCCTCGATCACCTGCTCGTTCGCAAGCACGGTCTGATCCACCGGATCCCAGTTGACCCAGGATTCCTTCCGGTAGGCGAGCCCCGCCCCGAGGAAGTCGAGAAACATCTTTTGTTCGTGCCGGTAATATTCGGGCGCGCAGGTCGCGAACTCCCGCGACCAGTCATAGGACAGCCCCATGGCCTTGAGCTGGGTGCGCATGTGGTCGATGTTGGCGTAGGTCCATTTGGCGGGGTGGACCTTGTTCTCGATCGCCGCGTTTTCCGCCGGCATGCCGAAGGCGTCCCAACCCATGGGATGAAGAACGTCATAACCTCGCGCCCGCATGAAACGCGCCACCACGTCGCCGAGCGTGTAGTTGCGCACATGGCCCATGTGGATGCGCCCCGAAGGATAGGGGAACATCTCAAGGACGTAATACTTGGGCTTGGTGCCGTCGTTGGCGGCGGCGAACGAGCCGCGGCTCTCCCACAGCGCCTGCCACTTCACCTCGGTCTCGCGGAAGTTATAGCGGCTCATGGCCAATGTGTTCTGCAAGCGTCATTTTAGCGGCGGGCGATCATACCGGAACGCCGTTGCGCCTAACAACCGCCGCTCCCAGGGCGCCGAGTGCCGCGATGCCCGCGGCCCCGGTTCCGATCAGGCGCCCGGCGTTCTTCCCGGTAATTCCGCCCAGGGCATAGACCGGAATGGGGCTCTTGCGCGCGATCAAGCCGAAGCGAAACGGGCCGAGCGGCCGGCGCCCCGGGTGGCTTTGGGTTGCGAACACGGGGCCGAGCAATACCGCGTCTGCGCCCCGTCTGGCCGCACGAATGACGGCCGGCAGCGAATGAGCCGACACCGTCAAAACGAGGCGTTTGCCCCGGCGGCGGCGAAGCTCTGCGCCGGCTGCGAGCGCCGGCTCGCTCAGGTGAAGCCCGTGCGCGTGAGATCGGAGCGCAAGGCGCAAATCGCCGGCCAAGAAAAACATCAGCCGCCGCCGCCGGCAAAACCGCGCCAGGTCGTGCGCGAGCGCTTCTCGCTCCGGCACGCCGTAATGGCGCAGAATGACCCCGCTGCCCGCGGGAAGATCGGCCGCCGCCGCCATCGGGTCGGGCAGGCGCCGCTCGTCGGTCACGAGAATGAGCTTTGGCAGCGTCCTGGTTCCGGCGTGTAAATTGAGCAGCCGCGCAACCGGTGCTATCGTCATCTTCGACGCGTGCGGCGGGAGAGAAAATGGAGGCGCGAAGCGAATCCGGCGATGCGCGCATCGCCGAAAATCTTGCGGCCGTGAATGCGCGGCTTCATGTGGCGCTTGTCTCCGCCGGCCGCGCTCCCGGCTCCGCGCGCTTGGTTGCGGTTTCGAAATCGCATTCCGCAAAGAAAATCCACGCGGCCTTGGCCGCCGGCCAGCGCGCGTTCGGCGAAAACCGGGTGCAAGAGGCGGCGCAAAAATGGCCGGCCCTCAAACGCGAATTTCCCGATGTCGTTTTGCACCTGATCGGGCCGCTTCAGACCAACAAGACGAGCGAAGCGGTGGCCCTCTTCGATGTCATTCAATCGCTCGACCGTCCCAAGCTGGCGCGGAGCCTGGCCGATGAAATGGCGCGGCAAGACCGCCGGCCCTCCTGTCTTATCCAGGTCAACACCGGGGCCGAGCCGCAGAAGGCCGGGATAGCGCCGGAAGACGCGGACGTTTTCATCGCCGCGTGCCGAAGCGAGTTCGGGCTTCCCGTCATGGGGCTCATGTGCATTCCACCGCTGGGCGAAGAGCCGTCGCTTCATTTTGCGCTGCTTTCCGAAATCGCCAAGCGCAACGGCTTGGCCGAGCTCAGCATGGGCATGAGCGGCGATTTCGAGATCGCGGCCGCGTTCGGCGCGACGTTGGTCCGGGTCGGAACCGCCATCTTCGGCGCGCGGTCTCCTTAGTTCGGCGCCGGGACCGTCCTTAGAATCTATAGCCGTAGCGCACGCCCAGCGTATCCATGCCCTCGTTCTCTTTGCCGAGGATGTGTCCGTGGGACACATGATCGAGCAGGATCGACACGCTGTTGGGACCGTAGAATTCCCATCCCAGGTCGATCGCCTCGCGGAACAATATATGCGAGCCGACCTGCTTGCGGACCTGGCTGGAGGTGTTGATCGAAGAGTCGTTGTTGAACGACAGCCCGAAACTGGGATCGATGAAGAAGTCCTTCCAGAACCAGAATTCCCAGGTGATGCCGGTGAAGACCTGGTCGGTGGCGCCCGCGGTATTGATGTGGAAGCCGATATGCGGGCGCGGCGAGGCCATGAAACCGAGCCAATCGATCGGCAGAAACCGGATCTCCATGTCGATATCGGCGCCCGGCTCCTTGTTGCGCCCGAAGACGCCGGCGTCGTGCGCCCCGATACCGATTTCGGCCTGGGTGACGATTCCGAGCAACGGATCCTTGCTCTCGTACCCTTCCTCCTCCGGCGCCGCCGCGACCTGACTTGCCCCGGGTTTCGAAGCCGCGGGCGGCATCTGCGGCGCCGCCGCCGCGGGCCCGGCCATGACCGGGGATGGCGGCGGCATGACCGGCAGGGGTGGCGTGTAGGCGGGTTGGTAGGACGGAACCACCGGATAGGGCTGATAGGCGGGGTTCGGCCCGTAATACGGCGCCCCGCTCGGGTAGAGCGGGCCGGAACGTTGCGGCAGCTGGGCAAAGGGCGTGTTCGCGGCCGACATCGGCGTCTTGTTGGGATCGAGATCGGAATAAGGCCCATAGGGGCCTTCGATCGGGTAGCTCTGGGCGGGCACAACCGGCGGCGGGCCCGCCTGGCCATTCTGGGCGAAGGCCGGGAAAACCGCGGCGATCACCGAACAGAAACCCGCGAGCGCGGACCAAGGCCCGCGCGCCAAGCGTTGACTTTTCGCCAACCCCGCCCCCCTCGAAACCGGGAGGATTTGCCCCCCTGTAGCGGGCGTCATCATACCGATTCCCATCGCCCGCTCTAGGGGTTTTCCACAGCGCTCCATGCCGTCAGCCACCCGAGGCCGGCAGCGGCCGGGGTCCCGAAAGAAGCGCCGCCACGGCTAATGCCGCCACCAGCGCGCAGACGATGACGGCGCCGGTCGGCAGGTCGAACAGCGACGAGGCGGCGAGCCCCACGGCGTACCCCGCGATCCCGACACCGTATCCGGCAATCAGCGGAAAGCTTGCCCGGGTCATGCGCGCGACGAGCGCGGGAACGATGAGACTCGCGAACACCAGATAGATGCCCACAAGCTGCACCGATTGCGTGACCGTCACGGCAAACAGCAAATAGAATCCGATCTGGCCGATGCGCTCGCGCAAGCCGAACCAGAGCGCCAGAACGATCGCGTAAAGAACGGCAACCGGAATGAGACTCGCGGGCGAGACCCAGAGGATTTGCCCGACCAATAGATCCTTCAGATGCTCGCCGCCGTGCGGGTTGTTGGCGAGAAACAAAAGCTCGGCGCTTGCCGCGGCGACGAAAAGGACTCCGATCAAGGCTTCCTGCACCGCGGGCCAACGCCGTTCGGTCGCGGTCAACAGAAGCGCGCCGAGGAGCGCCGCGCAACAGGCAGCCACCTGCACGCGCCAGCCCTGCGGTTCCCAGCCGACGGAATCCGCGATGATGACGCCTAATCCTGCGACCTGCGCGATCGCGAGATCGATGAACACGATGCCGCGGGCGAGCACCTGCTGGCCGAGCGGCACATGCGTCGCAAGCACCAAAAGACCGGCGAGGAAGGCGGGCGTCAGGATTCCGAAATCAAGATTTGCGAGCGTCATGGCCGAGCCCCGCGAGCAAGCGTTGAATGGTGTCGTCGAAAAGGCCGAACAGGTCTTTCGCCTGGTCGTCGCCGCCCACGGTGAACGGCAGCACGACCTCCGCGATCTTCGCCTGTTCGCCGATGAAATCGGACGGGCGCGAATCTTCGTATGCGCCGCGGATAACCATCTTGACCGGGCGATGGCGCAACGTATCCAAGACCTCGGCGAGATAGCCGCTGCTGGGCGGGACGCCGGGCTTGGGCTCGAGCGCTACGACCTCATCCATGCCGAGCCAGTCAAACAAGTAAATCCAGCTCTTGTGCTGTACGGCTACCGGCACGCCCTTCAAGGGCGCGGCCTCCTGCGCCCATTTCGCCATCGCCGCGTTCCAACGCGTTGCGAAATCCGTGTAGCGCAGGTTGTAGTAGCCGGAATTTCCGGGATCGAGCTCGATCATTCGTTGCGCCAGCGGCACCGCCACCGCCGCGATATTCCGCGGATCGGTCTGGATGTGCGGATTGCCGCCGGGATGAATGTCGCCCTCGGAGCGGTCGAGGCGCGCGGGAACTTCGAGCATGCGAACATAGCGCACCGCCTCGAAAGCCCCCGGCGCGCCGGGGTTGATCTTCGCGTTCGCGGCCTGGTGCGCGATCATCGGCATCCAGCCGACTTCGAGTTCCGACCCGCTGCAAACCGTGAGGTCGGCATCGCGCGCCTTGGCAATGAGACTCGGACGCGCCTGAATCTGGTGCGGATCCTGCAAGCCGTTGGTCGCGACATAGATATCGACTTTCTCGCCGCCGAGCTCGCGCACCAGCGCGCCCCATTCGGGTTCGCAGGCGAAAACCTTGAGATCGGCATGAGCCGGGCTTGCAATCGTAAGCAGGGCGATCGCCGTCGTAACGAACAGGAGTCGCATTTCTTGGCCTCCTTAAAATCGATGGGCGCCGTGGGCCCCGAAGATGGCCGTGTATGCGGCGATGAACTCGTTGTTGGATGAAAAGTCGGCATCGTCGCGGTTGTATTGAAAGCGGAAGCGGCCGAACTCGCTGGTGTCGAATTCGAGCAGGACCGAATTGTTGTTGGGCGTATGCCCCTGGGGATCGAGAGCGGTGCCGAGAAGCGCCCCCGTCACGTCGCCGGCGCTGACTTCGTCGTGGCGCAGGCCCACGCGCCAGCGGGGCATGAATTGATAGACCGCCTGGAGGTACCAGCCCGTGCGCCCCTGATCGAATGAATTGCCGTCGAAGCGCCCCTCTTCGTTGCCGAAGAAAAATTCCCCGTTGACGATGAGGTTCTGCTGAACCGGATTGCCGTTCGGCGCCCATTTGTAAACAAGGCTGGCAATGCCGGTGTTGTCCTTGCCGCTGAAGGTGTCCATGCCGTCGCTGCGCTCGTTTGAGCGCGTTTGCAGGAAAGACACGCCCCCGAGCCAGCTCGAGCTTTGGTCGATGTCGCCGCCGAAATGGACAAAGCCGCTGAAGGCGCCCTTGCCTTCGTTCGCCGCATTGGCGGCCGGGAAGGCATCGCCGCGGAAAGCTTCGGCGCCGAATTCCGCGAACATGCCGACGGGCGCGAGCCAGCGCAGCTGCACCCCGTCGTCGCCGTATTGGGTGTTGAGAAAAGCGCGATAAGGCAGCGGCGCATCGATGAAGGCCCAATTGTGCACGTGGTTCTCGTTCAAATAGCCGATGCCGGAGAAAAACCGCCCGGCCTTGGCGGTGAAGCCCCAGGGCAGGCTGGTGCTCTGGATATACGCTTCCTCGACGCTCACCTCGTTTTGCTGATTGAAGGAGATGACGAGGTTCCCGAACATGTAAGGATCTATGTTTGCGCCGAGCGCGATTTCGGATTCGCCGATGGAGAGGCCGCGCGGGCCGGGCTCGGAATCCGGCCCAAGCTGGAATCCCGGAACCTTGGCGTTGTCCGGACTGTGCGAAAACGTCCCGAACATGCCGTTGAGCACGACCGAGATCGCCGGATTGAAGGCGCCGGCCGACGCCGGCGTCGCCGCCGACGCGGGATTGGGGGCGGGCCCGGCCGGTGCGGGGGCCGGGCCGGGCGACAGGGGCGGGAGCGTGGTAGGCATGGCCGCAGCACTTTGTGCGGGTGCCGTCGCAGGCGCCGGCAAAGTGGTAGGCATGACCGACGCCGGGGCTTGCGGCTGAACCACGGCCGCCTTGGCGGCGGGCGCCTGCGTCGTCGCGGCTTTTTCTTTCTCCAAGGTTTCGATGCGCGATTTGAGCCCCGCAATCTGGGCCTCGTAAGATTGCTTCATCTGCTCCATCTGCGTTTGCAGCGCGCCGATCGCCCGTTGAACGGCGGTGAGCGCGTCGTCCGCCGCCGCGCTCTGCGCAAAGATGCCGCCCCAGGCGATAACCGCCGCCGCGGCAAAATAAGAAAATCTCGATGCCATCGACTCCTCCGGTCCCGATCCATATGCCGTGGAAGCGCCGCGCGCTCGATGCCCGCGCGAATGGCGCGCGAGATCAGAGCCGTTGAATCGGCGCTAACGATACGAAGGGATCAGGCGACCGGAGGATCGCGGGGTGAGTAACCTTTGGCGGGGGGACGGCCGCAAAGCTCGTGCCCGTTCGCAATGACGAAGCGAACCGGGACGTATTGCGGCGGAGGAGGTGCGGCGATGACCGGCGGCGATGCCGCCGCCAGTTTTTCGGCGATGCAGAATTCGCTCGCCGTCTGCGCGAAATGCTTGCGATCGCCGGAACCCGCGAAATGCAGCCAGCCGTGGGCAAGCCCGAGCGCGAAGGCGGCAAACAGCAATCCGCCGGCGATGCGCCGCCGTTGCGCCTGGCGCCCGAAAATTTTGCGGATGAAAGTTGCCGTTGCTATCGGCTGCATGCCATGTGCTCGCGAGTCGCGGGCGATGTTATCGGATTCACCGGCTGCCCCGGCAACAGATATTTTTCCGGCGGCGGCAAAGGAGCAGGAGCAATCGGCGGCGATTTTGATCCGCCTTGGTTGTTGCCGCCATCTCGGCGTGTCCCGCGCTGCGGCGGTCAACCGGCGCATTGGAATCACGGCCGGGATTGCCGCCGGGGTGCTTGTTATTAACACTTGTTTCGATGTGGTATGCCGCCAGAAATGTTCTGTTGACTCTCCACGCAGGTGTAGAAATACTCTCGATTAACACGATAGGGAAACAAGTGTTATCCAAAAAGGCCAAATACGCGTTGCGTGCGCTCTTGATGCTGGCGGAGGAAAAGGACGGCCGGATGATCCAGGTCCAGGACATCGCCGATCAACAGAAGGCGCCGAAGAAATTTCTCGAGCTCATCCTTCTCGAGCTCAAGAAACACGGCCTTCTCCACAGCCAGCGCGGCAAGCGCGGCGGCTATGTCCTGGCCAAGCCGGCGTCTGAAATCACCTTCGGCCACATCGTCCGAATCATGGACGGGCCGCTGGCCCCGCTGCCTTGCGCCAGCCTCACCGGCTACCGGAAATGCTCCGACTGCGAGGACGAGAACACATGTTCCATCCGCCGGGTCATGCGCAAGGTCAGGGATTCGATGTCGGAAATTCTGGATAAGACCTCGATCGCAGATGCGCTGACGCCTGGTGGCGGCAAGGCGGTCCGGGCGGCTGCGGGGCATTGATGTTTTTTTTGGTCATTACTCTACTTTTTCCATAGGGAATAGGATTTCAACTCGGCCAAGATTTTCTTGGCAACAAACGGCAGGGGAGACCGCATCATGTTGATCATGAACCGGATAAAACGATTGGGCTTGGCTGTGGCGGCTATCGCGCTCATCGGGGCCCCGGCGCGGGCGGAGACGACGCTGCTCAACGTTTCCTATGACCCGACCCGCGAGCTCTACCAGGACTTCAACGCCGCCTTCGTCAAATATTGGAAGGACAAGACCGGCGAGGATGTCGTCATCAAGCAGTCCCACGGCGGCTCCGGCAAACAGGCGCGCGCCGTCATCGACGGCCTGCAAGCCGATGTGGTGACGCTGGCGCTCGCTTATGACATCGACGAGATCGCCGCACGCGGTCATCTCATCGACACCGGATGGCAATCGCGCCTTCCCGATCGCAGCGCGCCCTATACCTCGACCGTCATATTTTTGGTGCGCAAGGGCAATCCCAAGGGCATCCACGACTGGGACGATCTGGTGAAGCCGGGCATCGCGGTGATCGCCCCGAATCCGAAAACGTCGGGCGGCGCGCGCTGGGATTATTTAGCCGCCTGGGGCTACGCGCTGCGCAAGAACAAGGACTCCGAAGACGCCGCGAAGCAATTCGTGACTCTGCTATACAAGAACGTGCCGGTGCTCGATACCGGCGCGCGCGGCTCGACCACGACCTTTGCCCAACGCGGCATCGGCGACGTGCTCGTCACCTGGGAAAACGAAGCCTTCCTCGCGCTCAAGGAATTCGGCGCCGATAAACTCGAGGTCGTGGTGCCATCGGTCAGCATTTTGGCCGAGCCGCCGGTTTCCGTGGTGGACAAGGTCGCGGATGCGCACCGCACGCGTAAGACGGCCGAAGCCTATCTCCAATATCTCTATTCGCCGGAAGGCCAGGAAATCGCGGCCAAGAATTTCTACCGGCCGCGTAACCCGGAAGTAGCACTTCGCCACGCCGATAAATTCCCGAATATCGAACTCTTCACCGTCGACGATGTCTTCGGCGGTTGGCAGAAAGCGCAGGCCACGCACTTTGCCGACGGCGGCGTCTTCGACCAGATCACAGGGGCCACTAGCCCCGCCCAATAGCGCCGGCCACCGTCCGGCATTCCGAAAATTCAACATGTTGAGGGGATCGACATTTTCCGCACCGCAACCGGGGCAAAAATCGCCGTAACAATCGGTTGCGGGCGGTTCGCCTGGCCGCGGTAATGATGTAAACTGAAGCCCTCGGGAGGAAGCCTTTGACTCGCCACGACCGATCCAACGGCCGGGATGATTGGGAACCCGCCTTGACTTTGCTTTGGCCCGATGCCGCGGCATCGGGTCGCCGTAGCCGTCGTTGATCGCCGGCTTTCGGGCGGAGCAAGGGGATCTCGGGTAAAGCATGACACAGACTGGGGAAATCCGGCGGCCGCTGCGCCGCGCGAGCGTGCTTCCGGGCTTTGGGCCGACGCTCGGCTTCACGCTTTTTTACCTGGGCCTCATCGTTCTCATTCCCTTGGCGTGCCTGTTGGTGCGCTCGAGCGGCCTGGGCTGGGCGGGCTTCTGGGCCGAGGTGGGCTCCGCCCGCGCGCTCGCCAGCTATCGCCTGAGTTTCGGCACCGCATTGGCCGCGGCGCTGGTCAATGCGGGGTTCGGGCTTTTGGTCGCCTGGGTGCTGGTGCGCTATCGCTTCCCGTTCAAAAGATTGATCGACGCCCTGGTCGATTTGCCGTTTGCGCTTCCGACCGCGGTCGCCGGTATAGCACTTACCGCGCTCTATGCCGATAACGGCTGGCTCGGCGGCCGCCTCGCCCCGTTTGGAATCCACGTCGCCTTCACGCCATTGGGCATCGCGGTCGCGCTCGTCTTCGTCGGGCTTCCCTTCGTGGTCCGCACCGTCGAGCCCGTGCTCCAGGATCTCGACGTCGAAGTCGAGGAAGCCGCGGCAAGCCTGGGCGCCCGCCGGTTGCAGATTTTTCTCTGGATCATTTTGCCGTCGATTCTTCCGGCGCTCTTGACCGGATTCGCGCTCGCCTTTGCGCGCGGGCTCGGCGAATACGGGAGCGTGATTTTCATCGCCGGCAACATGCCGATGGTGTCCGAGATTGCGCCGCTCCTCATCGTCATCAAGCTCGAGCAATACAATTACGCGGGCGCGACCGCGATCGCCGTTGTCATGCTGGCGGCCTCGTTCGTCGTGTTGCTTCTCATCAACCTGCTCCAGCGCTGGGGCCGAAGCCGGCTCGAGCCCGAACGGACGTGACGATGACAACCGCCGCGGTCACGATTCCGGATTCGCGTCCGGCGCTCTCGGAAAGCGCACCGGCCCGATTCATCCTGAGTGTTCTGGCGCTCGCCTTCCTCGGCTTGTTTTTGGTGATGCCGCTTGCCATCCTGTTCGCCGAGGCGCTGCGCCACGGATTCGGCGCCTATCTCGCCGCCATCGTCGAGCCCGACGCGCTGGCCGCGATCCGCCTCACTTTGCTCACCGCCGCAATCGCCGTTCCGCTCAATCTCGCCTTCGGCCTCGCCGCAAGCTGGGCGATCGCGAAGTTCGAATTCGCCGGCAAAAGCCTGCTCATCACGCTCATCGACCTGCCCTTCTCGGTCTCTCCCGTGATCGCGGGGCTCATCTACGTGCTGCTGTTCGGGGCGCAAGGGTTCTTCGGGCCGTGGCTCCACGCGCACGGCATCGAGGTCATCTTCGCCGTGCCGGGAATCGTGCTCGCCACGATTTTCGTGACGTTTCCCTTCGTCGCCCGCGAGCTCATCCCGTTGATGCAGGAACAAGGAAATGAAGAGGAGGAAGCCGCGCTCTCGTTGGGCGCCGGGGGCTGGCAGACCTTTCTGCGGGTGACGCTGCCCAACGCCAAATGGGGCCTGTTGTACGGCGTGCTGCTGTGCAACGCCCGGGCGATGGGGGAATTCGGCGCGGTTTCGGTGGTCTCGGGCCACATCCGCGGGCTGACCAACACCATGCCGCTCCATGTCGAGATTCTGTATAACGAATACAATTTCGTCGCCGCCTTCGCCGTCGCCTCGCTCTTGGCCGTGCTCGCCTTAGTTACGCTCGCCGCGAAATCCGCGCTCGAGTGGCGGTTCGGCGCCGAGATCGCCGCGGCGCGGCGCTGACCGAAGGGGAAAGTCTTGGGCATCGAGGTCCGCGACATCGTCAAGCGCTTCGGCTCGTTCTCGGCGCTTTCCGGCGTGAGCCTGACGGTTGGTGAGGGCGAGTTCGTGGCGCTCTTGGGCCCGTCCGGCTCGGGCAAGACGACGCTGCTTCGCGTCATCGCCGGGTTGGATTTCGCGGATGCGGGCGCGGTCCTCTTCAACGGCGAAGACGCTTCGCCGCGCCACGTGCGCGATCGCAACGTCGGTTTCGTGTTCCAGCATTACGCCCTGTTCCGCCACATGACGGTGTTCGAGAACGTGGCCTTCGGCTACCGCGTCAAGCCGCGGCGCATCCGCCCCTCCGAAGGCGAAATCGCCGAGCACGTCGGGGCGCTGTTGCGCCTGGTGCAGATCGACCGCCTGGTGGACCGCTACCCGAGCCAGCTTTCGGGCGGCCAGCGCCAGCGCGTGGCGCTCGCGCGCGCCTTGGCGATCGAGCCCCGCGTCCTGCTCCTGGACGAACCCTTCGGCGCGCTGGACGCCAAGGTGCGCAAGGAATTGCGCCGCTGGCTGCGCGGGCTTCACGACCGCATGCGGCTCACCAGCATCTTCGTCACCCACGACCAGGAAGAGGCGCTCGAGCTCGCCGACCGCGTCGTGGTCATGAACCGCGGCACGATCGAACAAATCGGCACGCCGGAAGACGTTTACGATCATCCCAAGACCCCCTTCGTTTACGAGTTTCTCGGCCATGCCAATCGTCTCGCCTGCACGGTGCGCGACGGCAAGGCGGAGATCTGGGAGGCGCGCTTCGAGGTCGCGGGCGCGAAAGGTTCGGGTGAAGCGCCGGGAATTGCTTACGTGCGGCCCCACGACATCGAGATTTTCTTGCGCAACGACCGCTTGGCCCAGCCTGCCGTCGTGCGCCACGTCGCAACCGCGGGTCCCGCCGCCCTCGTCGAGCTCGCGGTGGACGGCGAATCCGAACCCATCGAAGTGGCATTGACGCGCGAGCGCCAGCACGAGCTGGGCCTTGCGCCCGGCCAGACCGTGTACGTCACCGCGCGCAAGGCCCGCGTTTTCCTGCGCGACCCGGATTCGGCATGAGCCGGCCGAATCAAAATCATAACCCGCGCGCGCCGTACCCTGGCGTGC
>JBGQJC010000043.1:0-19938 GCA_041498815.1 Alphaproteobacteria bacterium | reverse complement strand
GACATCCTCGACAACATCACGATCACCTGGTTGACGAACACGGCGCTTTCTGGCGCCCGTCTCTATTGGGAGAACAAACTCGGGTATTTCAACGCCAAAGGCGTCTCCATCCCGGTTGCCGTGAGCGTCTTCCCTGACGAGCTCTATCCAGCCCCGCGGAGCTGGGCAGAGCGGGTGTATCCCAAACTGATCCATTACAACAAGGTTGAGAAAGGCGGGCACTTTGCGGCCTGGGAACAGCCGCAACTCTTTTCCGAAGAGGTTCGCGCGGGCTTCAGATCACTGCGCAAATAGTGGAGGCTGGTGTGACCGGCCCCCATTTGCGCAGCTAGGTTTTATGTAACGGCGGAACCGGCTTCTGGTCCAGCCGGACACCCGCGTAGCCGTGGCGAAGCGGAGCGGGTGTCTGGCGGTAGAATGAGCCATGCGCCTGGCGCTGGAGGCCAGTAGCCGAGCGCGGAGTGAGGCCGTGGAAGCGGTGGCCGCGCACCACGACCGGCACGCCCAGCTCTTCCTCCAATTTCCGGATGCCGGAGGAGAGCGTGGGTTGGGATACGTGGCAGCTATTGGCGGCGCGCGCGAAATGCCGCTCGCGGGCGACCGCCGCCAGATACATCAGTTGGCGCACGAACATGGCGGCTATGCACCCCGATCGCGAATCCGCCGGCGGCGCGGTGCCCGCGAACCGCGGCGCCTTCGCATGGGCACCCCGGCGCAACACATAATGTCCACATATATCATCGACTTGGGCGTCTTCCCCGCCCGAGCCGGCAGGGCCCCCGGGCGCCGTATCCAGCCGCGCGAAATTAGGCGTATTTCTGCTTTTTTTCCAGCCTTATACTTGCCGCACGGCCGGTGCAGACTGGACTAAATCTGGATGCATGGGGCGCCCCGCATTTCGCGTTCGCGACGGCGGGACGCGCGGTTAGTTCCGCGGGGCGGCGCTATGCGCGGCGGCCGCGCACGTCTATCAGGGAGGAATCGAAAATGATCCACAAGTCACTCGAAGAAATCAAAAACAAGGTCGCGATCCGGAATCGCTACGACAATTTCATCGGCGGAACATGGGTGGCCCCCGTCAAGGGCAACTACTTCACCAATCCCAGTCCGATCACCGGCCAGCCGCTGTGCGACGTCGCGCGCTCGACCGCCGAGGATATCGAGCTGGCGCTGGACGCCGCGCACAAAGCGAAGGAAGGCTGGGGCAAGACCAGTGCCGCCGAACGCGCCAATGTTCTTAATCGCATTGCCGACCGGATGGAGCAGAATTTACGCGTCCTGGCGCTGGTCGAGACGCTCGATAACGGCAAGCCGATCCGCGAGACCACCTACGCCGATATTCCGCTCGCGATCGACCATTTCCGCTATTTCGCCGGCTGCATCCGGGCGCAGGAGGGCAGCCTCTCGGAGATCGACGAAAACACCGTCGCCTATCATTTCCACGAGCCTCTGGGGGTCGTGGGCCAGATCATCCCCTGGAACTTCCCGATCCTGATGGCGACCTGGAAGCTCGCGCCCGCCTTGGCCGCGGGGAACTGCGTCGTCCTGAAGCCGGCCGAGCAGACGCCATTCAGCATCATGGTCATGATGGACCTGGTGGGCGACTTGCTGCCGCCCGGCGTCCTCAATGTGGTGAATGGATTCGGGGTCGAGGCGGGAAAACCGCTCGCCTCCAACAAGCGCATCGCCAAGGTGGCCTTCACCGGCGAGACCACGACGGGGCGCCTCATCATGCAATACGCGGCGGAAAACATCATTCCGGTGACGCTGGAGTTGGGCGGCAAATCGCCGAACATCTTCTTCGCCGACGTGTTCGCGCAAGACGACGCCTTCGCCGACAAGGCGATGGAAGGCTTCGCGATGTTCGCGCTCAACCAGGGCGAGGTTTGCACCTGTCCGTCGCGGGCCCTGATCCAGGAATCAATCTTCGACAAGTTCATGGAAAAGGCGGTGGCCCGGGTCAAAAAGATCAAGCAGGGCGATCCGCTCGATCCCCAGACGATGATCGGCGCCCAGGCCTCGAACGACCAGATGGAGAAAATCCTCTCCTATATCGACATCGGCAAGAAGGAGGGTGCGAAGATCGCCATCGGCGGGAACCGCCCGAAGCTGGGCGGCGAGCTCGACACCGGCTATTACGTCGAGCCCACCGTCTTCGTCGGCAAGAACTCGATGCGCATCTTCCAGGAGGAAATCTTCGGCCCGGTGGTTTCGGTCACCACCTTCAAGGACGAGGCCGAGGCCCTGAAGCTCGCCAACGACACGCTCTATGGGCTGGGCGCCGGGGTGTGGTCGCGGGACATGAATACCGCGTACCGCATGGGCCGGGGCATCAAGGCCGGCCGCGTGTGGACCAACTGTTTCCACCTCTATCCGGCGCACGCCGCCTTCGGCGGCTACAAGCAATCGGGAATCGGGCGCGAGACTCACAAGATGATGCTGGACCATTACCAGCAGACGAAAAACATCTTGGTCAGCTACGACCCGAAGGCGATGGGATTCTTCTAGACGCGCATCCGGGCGGCGGCATCGCCGCCGCCCGCTTTTGATACGGACGCGAGCACATGGCCGTGAGCCGGGTTTCGATCACGCCGGAAGCGGCGGCGCTGGTGCGCAAATTGCGCGCCCAGCACGGCAATCTCATCTTTCACCAATCGGGCGGCTGCTGCGACGGCAGCTCGCCCATGTGCTACCCCAAGGGCGAGTTCCGGGTGGGAGCGCAGGACATCTACCTCGGCAACATCGAGGACTGCCCGGTCTTTATCGGCAGGGCCCAATTCGAGTATTGGGCGCACACCCATTTGACCATCGATGCGGTGCCGGGACGGGGCGGCGGATTTTCGCTCGAGGCCCCCGAGGGCGTGAGGTTTTTGACGCGCTCGCGCGTGTTCACCGAAGAGGAGATGGCGGCGCTCGACGCCCTGGGCCCGCCGGCGACCGGCGAGACCGCAGAGGTGTGAAAGCCCGATTACCGCGATACATCTTTAAGTTGTATCAATACATTACCACTATCCCCGATTGCATCGATGCGATAGGATTGGCGCATCGTCATCGGGAGCCATGCGCCATGCGGAAATTCTTTCTCGCCATCTTGCTCTTATTCTTTGCGCTGCCGGTAACGGCGGGTCACGCCCAGGAAAGCTATACGCAGCTTGGCAACTCCGTGGTCGGGTCCGACGGCTCGACCTACACGCGCTTCGGCAATACGATTTACGACAACGCCGGAAATTCCTGGTCGACATATGGCAACATGACCGTCGGGTCCGACGGGTCCACCTACAACCGCTTTGGCAACACGACCTACGACAACGCGGGTAATTCCTGGACCCGGCACGGCAACACGACCTTCGGTTCCGACGGATCGTCCTGCACCAGATTCGGGAACACGATCAACTGCCAGTGACGCCTAACCGCCGGTGACACCGCGAACCGGCGGCGCTGGAAACGCGAAGGCCCTGACCGGGAACGGTCAGGGCCTTTTCTAATCTGGTGGAGCCGAAGGGAGTCGAACGCCCGACTTGGCGCAAGAATTTGTTACTATGTGCGCCGAGCAATTTCCGGGCGACATTTTCAAACGCTTTGCGTCTTCCGGCGATTAACTAAGTATTCTATTATTATCTGTGATTCTAGGTTGAGCCGTATCGCGGTCTATGGGGAAGGCCGACATGGAAAAAGTACCGACATTAGTTGTCATTTTCTTGACGGCCGCGGGTTGGGTCGTTACGCACATTGTTGACCGCGTCTTAAATTCACCAACTGTCGAATACGCAATTGAACAAATTGATATAAAGAAGGACGGAGGAAGCTCAGTCGCTCAAGAGATTGTTCACCTAGAAAATCTCTCGGCCAATATGTCCTTTAATGGTTTGGAATTCGCACTCAGGCCAAAACGAATTAACGACGACCTACTATTCATCAACGATGCCTCCAACGGTTTCATCAGCGAGATTCGGCCCTATGCACCAGTCTGGCCTGGTGACATGACAGTTACGACAGAAGAAAAAGGCGTTAAATATACAATTGGATCCTTACCGCCTCGCGGCAAAATTGACCTGATTGCATATTTCCACGGAACAGTGGCACCAGAACTTGTGAGCTACAGCACCGGGCCGGTCATGGTGCTATTGCCTCCAAGTATTGAGACTTTTTTTGCGCGACATGAAGCTTGCGTTCTGATTGCTGCAGTCATCATAGGCGGTATTGCCATGTTTCTCGCGAAACCAGTCCGAGTAACGTGACTTTCGGCAGTGAAGCATCGTGGTTCAACTGCGAGCAACAGGGCTGTACTGCAAGCGAATGGGACGTTTTGATGTTTCATAAGCTAGTAAAATTCTTGGCTATCGGCGCTTCAGCCTTCTTGCTTCTCATAATGGAGGTGAGCAAGGTGGACGCCGCTGATGATGTTCTAGTTAAGCGCGTCACCGTAAAAGACACGAAGGGGCGTGGCGTACCTGGAGAGATATTGTTAATCGACAACGCTGACTCACGACGTCATTTCGCAGATACAAATGCCGACGGTATTGCCGTGCCAAACCAACGTTGCCCGAAGGCAAATCGGCTAACGACTGAACCTTTAGTGCCGCTGTACGAAAGGCCGCGACAACCGCCAAATTGTAATAGTGCGGTCGAAATTGTTTTGTCATTTATCTCAATGGCTGACGCAAACGGATGGCTTATGCCGAGTGGCAACTATTCCGGCACTCGTTATAGCCCGATTGACCAAATCAACAAGAGCAACGTGAATCAGCTTGATCTTGCGTGGCAATTCTCGACCGGTGTCTTGCGTGGCCACGAAGGAGGCCCGTTAGTGGTCGGTGACGTTATGTACATCGTCACGCCGATTCCGAACATCGTATATGCCCTCGACCTGAACGACAACGGCCGCGTCATTTGGCGGTACAACCCGGTCAAAGATGGCAAGTATCCTTCCGGCGAGACCGAGGGCCGGGTGATCTCGGTCATGTGCTGCGATAACATCAATCGCGGCGCCGCGTATTTTGATGGCGAACTTTTCGTATATTTGGCCGACACGACACTCGTCGCATTAAACGCCGCCACCGGAGCGCAGATCTGGGCAACTCAAAATGGCGATTCGGGAGAAGGCAAGCGCGGCGTTTCGGCCTCGACCGGCACGGGCGCCCCGATCGTCATCAAGGACAAAGTAATGGTGGGCATTTCTGGTGGAGAATTCGGAGTCCGTGGTTATGTCACCGCCTATGACACAGGAATCGGCAAGAAAGTCTGGCGCGCCTATTCGGTTGGGCCCGATTCAGACATTCTTGTCGATCCTGAACGGACCACTGAATTTGGTGTCCCGATCGGCAAGAATTCGTCACTGAAAACCTGGCAAGGAAAGGCATGGGAAATCGGCGGTGGTTCAACTTGGGGCACGTACACCTGGGATCCCCAATCGAACCTGATGTATTATGGCACTGGCAATCCGAGCACTTGGAATCCGTTTGTACGGCCCGGTGACAATAAATGGGCCACAAGCATCATTGCACGTGACGCTGACACTGGCCTAGCGCGCTGGATGTATCAGATGACCCCGCATGACGCGTGGGATTACGACGGAACGAATGAATTGATCCTCATTGACCAGGACGTCGGCGGAAAAAGCCGCAAGGTTGTGGTGCACTTCGATCGTAACGGCTTCGGCTATACGCTCGATCGCGCCACTGGCGAGTTGCTCGTCGCCGAGAAGTATGATCCGGCGGTGAACTGGGCGACCCACGTCGATATGAAGACGGGCCGTCCGGAAGTCGTTGGGCGTTACAGCAGTCATGCTAACAACGAAGATGTAACGACCACAAATATCTGTCCCGCCGCTCTCGGCACAAAAGACCAGCAGCCTGCGGCGTATTCGCCGAAGACCAAGCTGTTCTACGTGCCGACGAACCACATCTGCATGAACTTTCAGTCGCTGAGTTATGCCGCTGGTGGCAATGAGTACTCACCTGGCCGAGCTTATGTGAACGCAAAGCTTGCGATGTTTCCTGCCGGCAAGGTGACGGGTGACGGCACCACCAATATGGGCAACTTCATCGCCTGGGATGCCGGCAAGGGCAAGATCGTTTGGTCCGATCCCGAGAAGTACTCGGCTTGGGCCGGCGCGCTCGCCACGGCCGGCGACGTCGTCTTCTACGGCACCCTCGACGGGTACGAGAAGGCGGTCGACGCCCAGACGGGCAAGCTGCTTTGGCAGGTGAAGACCCCGTCCGGCATCATCGGCAATACCAACACGTGGATGCATAAGGGCAAGCAGCAAATCGGCGTCATGTCTGGCGTCGGCGGCTGGGCCGGCATCAATCTCGCTCTCGGCATATCTGAAGAGGAGGCCAAAGGAGAAGCAATATCTGGTGTTCAAGGCGTGGCCGGGGGTTACGCTGGTCTTTATGAATACACGCGATTAGGTGGTGTCATATCCGTATTTTCGCTGCCGAACCAGTAGGCACTAAAATTGAATTGATATCTGCTTAGTGTCATTCTATTGCGTCAAAAATGATGAGGGCCCGGCGATTTCTCGCCGGGCCCTTTGAACTGGTGGAGCCAATCGGGATCGAACCGATGACCTCTACAATGCCATTGTAGCGCTCTCCCAACTGAGCTATGGCCCCGCGGATTTTGGGCGCGGTTGCTGGACCGCACCGGCCCGCAAAATTAAGGAGTTCCGTTTTAGCCCGGCAAGCGAAAAAATCCGTTAACGGGGCGGTTCGGCCGGTCCCAATGCCTTAAACGGAGTTTGGCGGCGCGGCCCCGGATGCCGCGGCACTTAGTGCCGCTCCTCGTCGGTGCCCTTTTCCCGCACCTTGCCGACTTCGGGGTCGTCTTCGACCAACTCGGAGGCGTCTTCGATCACGTCCTCTTCGTCGTTGGCTCCGCCTTCCTCTTCCACCTCTTCGAACGCCTCCCCCTCCGGAGGCAGATCCGCGGCCCCGATTTCCAGGGCCTCTTCGGGCGGCGGTTTGACGACGGGCGGGCGCTTTGGTTCCGGGGGCGGGGCGGGCCTCGCGCGCCGCACCTTGGTGAAGACCTCGGGATCGAAGGTGGCGCCGCATTTGGGGCAGACGATCGGTGCCCGGCGCATGTCATAGAAACGCGCGGCGCAACTTTGGCAAATGCGCTTGGTTCCCCATTCCGCCTTCATGGCCGCTTGCCCTCCCTGAACCGGCGCCGAGGTGCCAATTGCCACGATCGAGGCCGCCTGTCAAAAGCAAAATCGCGGAAATAATCGCCGAGGCCGGCTTCCGGGGCCGGTCCGGCAAGCTAGGCCCGGGCGGTGCCGGCGTGGTAGGACGGAGGGGCGATAATGCCAGGGGAGCCAAGGCTTTGAGACCGCTCGTTGCCATGCCCAAGGGAAGCTTGCGCGGGCGCATTACGGTGCCCGGCGACAAGTCCATTTCCCACCGGGCCCTGATGATCGCGGCCGTGGCGGTGGGCCAAAGCCGCATTTCCGGGCTTCTGGAAGGGGTGGACGTGCTGCGCACGGCGGCGGCGCTTGAGGCCTTGGGCGCCGGAATTTCGCGTGGGGGAAACGGGCGGTATCAGGTGGATGGTGTCGGCGTCGGCGGATTGACCGAGGCTGGCCAAGTGCTGGACCTCGGCAATTCCGGGACCGGCGCCCGGCTTCTCATGGGGTTGCTCGCGACCCATCCCTTCACCAGCTTTTTTACCGGCGATGAATCGCTTTGCCGGCGGCCGATGGCGCGCGTGGCCCAGCCCCTGTCGCGCATGGGCGCGCAAATTTTGGCGCGGTCGAATTTCAGATTGCCGCTTGCGGTCATCGGTGCCCCGGTACCGATCCCGGTCATCGAGCGCCTTGCTGTGCCTTCCGCCCAGGTCAAGTCGGCGATCCTGTTCGCGGGGCTCAATGCGCCGGGCGAGACCACGGTGATCGAGCCCGAGCCGACGCGCGACCATACGGAAATTCTGCTGCGCCATTTCGGAGTAGCGATACGAATCGAAGAATCGCCCGAGGACGGCAGGTTTGCCCGTGCCATCACGCTCAAGGGCTACCCCGAGATTACGGCGCGCGACGTGGTCGTGCCGGGCGATCCCAGCTCCGCCGCTTTTCCGCTGGTGGCGGCGATCCTGGCGCAAGATTCGGAAGTGACGGTGACGAATGTGGGAGCAAACCCGCTGCGCTTCGGGCTTTACGAGACCTTGCGCGAAATGGGCGCCGAGATTTCATTCGCCAACGAAGGCGAGGCGGCGGGCGAAAAGGTCGTGGACATCACCGCGAAATCCTCGCGCCTCAAGGGCGTCGTGGTGCCGAGCGAGCGAGCGCCGCGCATGATCGACGAATATCCGATTCTTGCCGTTGCCGCGGCCTTCGCGACCGGCTCGACCGTGATGCAGGGCTTGTCGGAACTGCGCATCAAGGAAAGCGACCGCTTGACCGCGATCGCGAAGGGTCTGACGGCGTGCGGCGTAGCCATCGAGGAGACCGAGGACGGGTTGATCGTGCATGGGACGGGACGGCCGCCCGCCGGCGGCGCCACCGTCAAGACCCATCTCGACCATCGTATCGGCATGAGTTTCCTGGTGCTGGGGACGGCGGCAAAGAACCCGGTCGGCGTCGACGACGCCGGGCTTATCGAGACTAGCTTCCCCGGCTTCGCGGAACTGATGAACGGAATCGGGGCGGAGCTGGGGGCGCCGGCGTGAGCGGTTCCCCGGTGGTCGCCCTCGACGGCCCGGCCGCGGCGGGCAAGGGAACGCTGGGACGGAGACTCGCCGACCATCTGGGCTTCGCCTATCTCGAGACCGGGCTTTTGTACCGGGCGGTGGGGCACAAGGTGTTGCGCTCGGGCGGCAATCCCGCCGATGAGGCGGCGGCGGTCGAAGCGGCGGGATCCCTTTCGCCCGCCGATCTCGACGATCCGAAGCTTCGGAGCGACGAGGCGGCCAATGCCGCCTCCGTGGTCGCGGCCATAGCCTCGGTGCGCAAGGTCCTGGTCGAATTCCAGCGCGGCTTTGCTTCCCATCCGCCGGGCGGCGCCAAGGGGGCGGTGATCGAGGGGCGGGACATCGGAACCGTGGTTTGCCCCCGGGCGGACGTTAAGCTTTTCTTGACGGCAAGCCTGGAAAGCCGCGCAAATCGGCGGTTGAAGGAGTTGCGGGAGAGGGGCATCGCGGGTATACATAGCCGCGTTCTCAGGGACATGCAGGATCGCGACACCCGGGACATGGAGCGGGAGACGGCTCCATTGCGGATGGCCGACGACGCCGTTCTGCTCGACACCACGGAGCTCTCCGCCGACGAAGTTTTCGCGGCGGCGCTTGCGGCGGTCGAGCGACAAACCGAGAAGTGATGCTGGACTGCATCTTGCGATCCGAACGGGTGACGTAATTCGGCCCATAGCCCGGCGGGACGCGAATCTTCGGGTTTCCGGCCGGCGACGCTCAAGCCGGTTGACGTGAATTTTTGCGCGGGACGTTCGCGCGAGTTGGGAGAAGGCATGGCGCAGGAGCAGATAGCGGAACCACAAAAGCCGTTCACGACGGGCGAGAGTTTTGCCGCGCTCTTGGACGAGACGATGGGCAAATCGGAGCGTTTCGAGGGCACGGTGGTGAAGGGCCGCGTGATCGCGGTCGAGAACGAGATGGTGCTGGTGGACGTGGGCCTGAAATCGGAAGGCCGCGTCGCGCTCAAGGAATTCGCCACCGCCGGCAAGCCGGCGGAATTGAACCCGGGCGACATCGTCGAGGTCTTCGTCGAGCGCATGGAAGACAAGAACGGCGACGCCGTGCTTTCGCGCGACAAGGCGCGGCGCGAGGAATCCTGGTCGGCGCTCGAGCAGGCCTATAAGGACCAGCAACGGGTGACGGGGACCATCTTCGGCCGGGTCAAGGGCGGGTTCACCGTGGATCTGTCGGGCGCGGTCGCGTTCCTGCCGGGAAGCCAGGTGGACATCAGGCCCGTGCGCGACGTGGGGCCGCTTTTGGGCACGCCGCAGCCGTTCCAGATTTTGAAGATGGACAGAAGGCGCGGCAACATCGTGGTCTCGCGCCGCGCGGTGATGGAAGAATCCCGCGCCGAAGCCCGCTCCGAATTGATCGCGGGATTGTCCGAGGGGCAGATTCTGGAAGGCGTCGTCAAGAACATCACGGACTATGGAGCATTCGTCGATCTTGGCGGCGTGGACGGATTGCTTCACGTGACCGACATCGCCTGGCGCCGCATCAACCATCCCAACGAAGTGCTCAGCATCGGGCAAACGCTGAAGGTGAAGGTGGTGCGCTTCAACCCCGAGACCCAGCGCATCAGCTTGGGCATGAAACAGCTCGAGCCCGATCCGTGGGAGGGCGTGGCCGGCAAATATCCGGTGGGGACCAAATTCAGGGGCCGCGTCACCAACATCACGGACTACGGCGCCTTCGTCGAGCTGGAGCCGGGCATCGAAGGCTTGGTTCACGTCTCGGAGATGAGCTGGACCAAGAAGAACGTGCATCCCGGCAAGATCGTCTCGACCAGCCAGGAGATCGAGGTGATGGTCCTGGACGTCGATTCCGAGAAGCGCCGCATCAGCCTCGGCCTCAAGCAGTGCCTGGCCAACCCGTGGCTCGGCTTCAAGGAAGCGCATCCGGCGGGCACGGAGCTCGAGGGCGAGATCAAGAACATCACGGAGTTCGGATTATTCGTGGGCCTGCCGGGCGAGATCGACGGCATGGTCCATCTTTCCGACATCTCTTGGGACAAGCCGGGCGAAGAGGCGGTCAAGGACCACGCCAAGGGCAACCGCATCAAGGTCAAGGTCCTGGACGTGGATACCGAGAAGGAGCGCGTCAGCCTCGGCATCAAGCAGCTTTCCGCCGCGCCCGCCGCAGCTGCAACTGCAGCCGCAGCCCCGGCCGAATCGGCGCCCAAGTTCAACAAGGGCGACGTCGTCACCGTCACCGTGACGGCGGCGAAGGAAAACGGCATCGAGGTCACATTAAGCGACGGCTCGCCCGGCTTCATCCGCAAGGCGGATTTGGCGCGCGAGCGCGCCGAGCAGCGTCCGGACCGTTTTGCCGTGGGCGAGCGCATCGACGCCAAGGTCGTGGGCCAGGACCGCAAGGACAAGAGCATCCATCTTTCGATCAAGGCGCGCGAGTTCGAGGAAGAGAAAGAGGCGTTGGACCAGTTCGGTTCGTCCGATTCGGGTGCCAGTCTGGGCGACATCCTGGGCGCCGCCCTCAACAAAGCCATAAAGGATAAGAAGCAGAAAAAGGCCAAGGCGGACGACGAGTAGGCGCGGCACACGCGGGCTTTCCCGATTTTATTCGATCCAGAAAATGTCCCTTGACGCAGACATTCGCATCGACCGCCGGCGCCTAAAAAGGCGCCTGGGCTTTTGGCGGATCATCGCCGTGATCGCGGTGTTGGGCGCGGCGCTTTTGGCGATCGACCGCGGGCACCCGGTCTTCACGTCCGATCACATCGCGCGGCTTTCGGTCAGCGGCATCATCACCGACGATCCCGACCGGGCCGAATTGTTGAAAACTGCGGCCAGCGACCCGACGGTCAAGGCCGTGGTCCTCCGCATCAATTCGCCGGGCGGCACGGTGGTGGGCGGCCAGAATCTTTATCAAGAACTGCGCGCGGTGGCGGTTCAAAAACCGGTCGCGGTGGTGATGGGCGAGATGGCGGCCTCGGCCGCCTACATGGCGGCACTGGGCGGCGACCGCATCTTCGCCCGCGAAGGCTCCGTCACCGGCTCGATCGGGGTGATCCTCCAGACCGCCGACGTGACCGGGCTGTTGCAGAAGCTTGGGGTCACGACCGAGGCCCTGAAAAGCGGGCCGCTCAAGGCCGCGCCCTCACCCCTAGAGCCGATCACCCCCGAGGTGCGGGAGGCGGCCATGAGCGTGGTGCGCGACGTGTTCGAGATGTTCGTCGGCCTGGTGGCGGAGCGGCGGGCGATGGCGCCCGACCAGGCGATGAAATTGGCCGACGGGCGAGTATTCACCGGGCGCCAGGCGCTGGGCAACGGCTTGATCGACGAGATCGGGGGCGAGCCCGAGGCGATCAATTGGCTGGGGGCGGCCCATCAGATCGACACTAAACTTCCGGTGGTTGACCTCGATGCCAACCAAGAGGGCCGGCTGCTGCGCCAGCTGGTGGGGAGCCTAGCCGGGAAAACCTTGTTACCTGAGAGACTTACCCTTGACGGGATAATTTCCCTCTGGCACCCTGATTTGCGTTAGGCCCAGGTTTTTCAGGGACTTCCGGTGAATTGGGGGGTCGCCTTCATGAGCCGGCCTAAAACGAGGGCGCCGAGGGGGGCACGTCGGCCATGACGAAATCGGAACTGATCGCCAGGCTGGCGGAAAAAAATCCGCATCTGTACTTGCGCGACGTGGAGCGGATCGTCGCCACCGTGTTCGACGAGATCTCGGTGGCGCTGGCTCAGGGCGACCGGGTGGAGTTGCGCGGCTTCGGGGCGTTCTCGGTCAAGCACCGGGCTTCGCGTTTGGGGCGCAATCCGCGCACCGGCACCACCGTGAAGGTGAACGAGAAGCACATTCCCTTCTTCAAGACCGGCAAGGAACTGCGCGAGCGCCTCAACGGCAAGCGTTAGCCCGAGCCACATCCTTTGCGGGGTGCAATGAGAATCCCGCTGTCGATATTGACCGCAATCGCAGCCGCCTTGGCGGTGATGTTTGCTATTCCCAACCGCGGCGCCGTGACCTTGCGCCTCTGGCCGCTCGCGGGCGAGGCGGAGATGCCGCTTTATCTCGCGGTGTTCGCCGCGGTGTTTCTGGGATTCTTTCTGGGCTGGATCGGATCGTGGATCGCCCAACATAAATGGCGCAAGCGCGCCCGCGAGCAGGCGCGCCGCATCGAGAAATTGGAACGGGAAATTTTGGGAGCAGCCGAGGCCGCAGGGCCGAAGACCCCGGAAGTCACGAAGATTCCGGCGATTCCGCTGCGCCGTTAAAAAGCCGCGGTACGCTTAAGCGCGGATGTCGAGTTGGCGCCCGCGCCCTTCTTGGCGGCGCTCAGCCGCGCGCGCGTTGCGATCCGTCATCTTGGCCGGGTCGAGCGCCTGCGCGGTGAGTTTCGCCGCCGTCTGGTCTTTCGTGTCCGCCGTTTTACGCGCGTGCGCGGCGGCGGCTATTTCAGCCGCCGGATTAACGGCGCTTCCGCTTGCAATCTCCATACCGCCTGTCGCCTCCCCGTGCCATCCGGCACGGCGCCGGTGTTTTCTCGATCACGTTCCCGGCTTTAGCCCAGCATAGGCGCAGGTGATTAGCAAATACTGAATGCGAAAATTGTATCTTCTAAAATTTTAGCAAAATGCCGCGCTTCGCAGACGCGTGTAAAAAATGCCGGAAAAACAAGGCCGAACCGGGTGCCGTCGGGCGGCCCGGTGCGGTATCGCGTGGCGGCTCGATCTGATATACCGGGGCGCATTCGAGGGCCCGGAAACCATGAAATCACGCGCCGCCAAGGCCGCCATCTATTGCGCGCTCGATACCGGAGATCTCGCGGTCGCAAAGGGGCTTGCCGACAAGCTCCAGGGGCTGGTGGGCGGGATCAAGCTGGGACTCGAATTCTTCGCCGCCAACGGGCCCGGCGGCGTCGTCGAACTCGGCGCCTTCGGTTTGCCGATATTCCTCGACCTCAAGCTTTGCGACATTCCGCACACGGTCGCCCGCGCCATCAAATCGCTTCTGCCGCTCAAGCCCGCCATCTTGACGCTTCACGGCGCGGGCGGCGAGCCCATGCTGCGCGCCGCGGCCGAGGCGGCAGGTTTGGGCGCCGACGAGCTCGATATCCCGCGGCCCAAGCTTGTGGCCGTCACGGTCTTGACCAGCATGTCCGAGGACGATTTGCAAAACACCGGGGTGAACCTGCCGATTTGCGATCAGGCGCGCCGCATCGCGTCGCTCGCGCAAGGATGCGGCCTGGATGGGGCGGTTTGCGGCGCCTCCGAGGTGGCGGCGCTGCGCATCCAATGTGGGCCCGATTTCATGCTCGTCGTTCCGGGCATTCGCCCGGCCTGGGCGGACGCCGACGACCAGAAACGGGTGACGACGCCGGCGGAGGCGCTTGAACTCGGCGCCGATGTGCTGGTGATCGGCCGGCCGATCACCACCGCCGCCGATCCCCAGGACGCGGCGAAAAGGATCGCCGCCGAACTCGAAGCGACGTGACCGGGATCGAGGTCAAGATCTGCGGCATCAATTCGGCTGGCGCCGCGCGTGCTGTGGCCGAGGCGGGCGCGGATTTGGCGGGATTCGTGTTTTATCGCGCATCGCCCCGGTATGTTACGCCGGAACAGGCGGCGGAGATCGCGGCGGCGTTGCCGGCGCGCATCAAGAAGGTCGGGTTGTTCGTGGATGCCGACGATGCGGCGATTGCGCAGACGCTTCGCCGGGTGGCGCTCGACATGATTCAACTTCATGGCCATGAAAGCCCGGAGCGGTGCGCCGAAATCAAAAGGCGGTTCGGATTGCCGGTGATGAAGGCGGTCAAGTTGGCGGGTGAAAACGACCTGGCCGGGGCCAAGCCGTTCGAGGCCGCTTGCGACCGGCTGCTGTTCGACGCCAAGCCGCCCGATTCATTCAAGGGCGCGCTGCCCGGCGGCAACGCGCTTTCCTTCGACTGGGGGCTGTTGCACGGATTTTCGTCGCGGAGGCCTTGGATGCTGTCGGGAGGCCTGACGCCGGAAAACGTCGCCGAGGCGATAAATGCCTCGGGGGCACAAGCGGTGGATGTATCCTCGGGCGTCGAGGACGAGCCGGGACACAAGAACCCGGTCCTGATCGCGCGCTTCACCGCCGCCGCGCGGCAGGATAAATAATTAATTAAATCAATAAGTTATACGTAAATCCCCCGGCACCCATCCGTGCGATGGGCTTTGACGGGGGACCGGCCGCTGTGGTTCATTCGAAGGGAAATTTTCCCGACAAACCCGATGTTGAAAATCAATACATTCCGCGCCGGGCCGGACGAAGGCGGCCATTTCGGCATTTTCGGCGGGCGTTACGTCGCCGAAACCTTGATGCCTCTCGTTCTCGAACTCGAGCGCGCCTACGCCCGGGCGAAGAACGACGACGTCTTCCGCACCGAGCTCGACTATTACCTGCGCCAATACGCGGGGCGGCCGAACCCGCTTTATTTCGCCGAGCGCCTCACCGCCCATCTGGGCGGCGCCAAGGTCTATCTCAAGCGCGAGGACCTGAACCACACCGGGGCGCACAAGATCAACAATTGCATCGGCCAGATCCTGCTCGCGCGCCGGATGGGCAAGCGCCGTATCATCGCCGAGACCGGCGCCGGCCAGCACGGGGTCGCGACCGCCACCGTTTGCGCGCTGTTCGATCTTCCCTGCGTCATCTACATGGGCGAGATCGACATCGAGCGCCAGGCGTCGAATGTCTTCCGCATGAAGCTTTTGGGCGCCGAGGTCGTGCCGGTCAGCTCCGGTTCGCGGACGCTCAAAGATGCGCTGAACGAGGCGTTGCGCGATTGGGTTGCCAATGTCGAGAGCACTTATTACCTGATCGGTTCGGTTGCGGGCCCGCACCCCTACCCCGCCATGGTGCGCGATTTCCAATCGGTGATCGGCAACGAAGTGCGCGAGCAAGTGATCGAGGCGGAAGGAAGGCTGCCCAATACGCTGGTCGCTTGCGTGGGCGGCGGATCGAATGCGATCGGGCTGTTCCATTCCTTCCTCGACCAGCGCGCGGTGCGCCTGATCGGCGTCGAGGCGGCGGGCCTGGGGATCGAGACCGGCAAGCACGCGGCTTCGCTCACCGGCGGGCGGCCGGGCGTGCTGCACGGCAACCGCACTTATCTGCTGCAGAACGAGGACGGGCAGATCCAGGAGGCCCATTCGATTTCGGCCGGGCTCGATTACCCGGGCGTGGGGCCGGAACATGCCTGGCTTTACGAGACCGGGCGCGCCGAGTACGTGACCATCACCGATGCGGAAGCGCTCGACGCATTCCAGCTGCTGACAAGAATCGAGGGCATCATCCCGGCGCTCGAATCGGCTCATGCCGTCGCGCACGCCATGAAGATCGCGCCCGATCTGCCGCGCGACCACATCATGGTGGTGTGTTTGAGCGGGCGCGGCGACAAGGACATTTTCACCGTCGCCAAGACGCTGGGGGTGACGCTGTGACCGCGGGTGAAACCGCGACCGTCATCGTTCCCGCGGCCGATTCGGGGCGCATACGCCGCCGGTTTGCCGCGCTCAAAGCGCAGAACCGCGCCGGGTTTGTCGCCTTCATCACCGCCGGCGACCCGGACCCCGAAACTTCGCTCGCCCTTCTCAAGGGATTGCCCGGGGCGGGCGCCGACTTGATCGAGCTCGGCATGCCGTTTTCCGACCCCATGGCCGACGGCCCGGCGATCCAGCAGTCGAACCTGCGGGCCTTGAAGGCGGGAACGACGCTGAAGCGCGTGCTGGCGCAACTCAAGGCCTTCCGCGCCGCGGACGACGAAACGCCCGTGGTGCTCATGGGCTATTTCAATCCGATCTATGCCTTCGGCCCGGAGAAATTCCTGCGCGAGGCGAAGGCGGCGGGCGTGGACGGGCTTATCGTCGTCGACCTGCCGCCGGAAGAGGACGCGGAACTTTGCCTGCCCGCGATCAACGCCGGGATCAATTTCGTCCGCCTCGCCGCACCCACGACCGACGACGTGCGGCTGCCCACGGTGCTCGCCCACACCAGCGGGTTCCTCTATTACGTCGCGATCACCGGGATCACGGGCACGGCGGCGGCGGAGGCGGGCGCCGTCGAGAAGGTGGTGGCGCGGTTGCGCCGCCATACCGAATTGCCGATTGCGGTCGGATTCGGAATCACGACGCCCGAACAGGCGGCGGCGATCGCGCGCTTCGCCGACGGCGCGGTGGTGGGCTCCGCACTGGAGCGGCGAATCGCGGCCGGATTGGATGAAAAAGGCAAGGCGAAGCCGGGGCTGGTGGACGACGTGCTCGCCTTCGCGACATCGCTGGCCGAGGGCGTGCACGGCGCACGCCGGGCCCGATAGTCACCCATGAACTGGCTGACCAACTTCGTACGCCCGAAGATCCGGGCCCTCGTCGCCAAGAAAGAGGTGCCCGAGAATCTTTGGCGCAAATGCCCGAATTGCAGCCAGATGGTTTTCCACCGCGAGCTGGAATCGAATCTTTTCGTCTGCCCGCACTGCGACCACCATTTGCGCCTTGCCGCTAAACAGCGGCTGCGCTTCCTGTTCGATGACGGAAAATACCAGCGCATCGAGCTTCCCAAGACGATCACCGATCCCCTCAAGTTCCGGGACCTGCGGCGCTATACCGAACGCCTGAAGGAAAGCCAGCTCCGCACCGGCGAGAGCGAGGCGCTGGTCGTCGCCCACGGGATGCTGGGCGGCTCGGCGGCCGTCATCGCCGCCTTCGACTTCGAATATCTGGGCGGCTCCATGGGGGTCGCGGTGGGCACCGCCATTCTGGCGGCGGCAAAGCTTGCGGTGCTGCAGGAGGCGCCGCTCATCACCGTCTGCGCCTCGGGCGGTGCGCGCATGCAGGAGGGGATTCTCTCCCTCATGCAGCTGCCGCGCACGGTGATCGGGGTCGACGAGGTGAAGGCGGCGGGCCTACCTTATATCGTGGTGCTGGCGGACCCGACCAGCGGCGGCGTTACCGCTTCTTTCGCCATGCTGGGGGACGTGCAAATCGCCGAACCCGGGGCGATCATATGCTTTGCCGGCGCACGGGTGATCGAAAGGACGATCAAGGAAAAGCTCCCGGAAGGATTCCAGCGCGCCGAATATCTTTTGGAACACGGGATGGTGGACATCGTCGCGCACCGGCGCGAGTTGCGGCCGCTGTTGATCCGGATAATAGCACTCCTGCGCAACCGGGCGCCCGCGGGCAACGGCACGGGTTCGGCGATTGCCGGCGCCATGGTTCCGAGCGCGGCCGGTCCATGACACCGTCCGCAATGCCGGCACGCCAAGATTCGGCGCGCAAGACCGATCCCTTGCTGGCGCGCCTTTGGTCGCTCCACCCCAAGGTCATCGATCTTTCTCTGGAACGGATCGAGCGCCTGTTAGAAGCCCTCGGCAACCCCGAGCGCCGTCTGCCCCCCGTGATCCACGTGGCGGGCACCAACGGCAAGGGATCGGCCATCGCTTTCCTGCGCGCCTTTTACGAGGCGGCGGGTTTGCGCGTCCATGTCTATACCTCGCCCCATCTCGTGCGCTTCAACGAGCGCATCCGGCTGGCCTCGCAATTGATCACGGACGACGAGTTGTTCGCGGTGCTTTCCGAATGCGAGGCCGCGAACGCCGGAGCCCAGATCACGTTCTTCGAGATCACCACGGCCGCCGCGTTTCTCGCCTTCACGCGGGTGCCGGCCGATTTGACGCTTTTGGAAACCGGCCTGGGCGGACGGCTCGACGCCACCAATGTCGTTGCCAACCCCGTGTGCACGGCGATCACCAGCATCTCGCTCGATCACATTCAGTTCCTGGGCGACACGCTCGCGAAAATCGCGGGCGAGAAAGCCGGAATTCTGAAACCCGGCGTGCCCACCGTGATCGGCCCGCAATCCGGGGAGGCCTTGCGCGTGATCCGGGCCCGTGCCCGCGAATTGGAGGCTCCCGTTTCGCTGTTCGGCGCGGAATGGTTCGCCGAGCCGACACCATCCGGCATGATGTTCCGCGACCGCACGCGCAATCTCGAATTGCCGAGACCGGGGCTTGCCGGGCCGCATCAGGTCTTGAACGCCGGAACCGCGATCGCGTGTTTGGCGCAAACGCCCTTCAAGGCGGACGAGGCCGCGATCGGCGCGGGACTGGCGCGCGTCGATTGGCCGGCGCGTTTGCAGCGCCTGACCAAAGGCCCGCTCGTGGAAATACTCCTGCGCGCCGCGCCACAATCCGAGTTGTGGTTGGATGGCGGACATAACCCCGCCGCGGGCGAAGTCATGCGCGAGGCGGTGCGGGGATGGCGCGACCTTCACCTCGTGTTCGGCATGCTGAACACGAAAGACGGGATCGGATTCCTGAAGCCGCTCGCCTCGTGCGCCCAAAGCTTGCGCGCGGTTGCGGTTCCGAACGAGGCGGCGAGCTTATCGGCTGCGGCCGCCGCCGCCATGGCGCGCGAAGCCGGACATCGCGCCGAGCCTTGCCAATCGGTCGCGGCGGCGGTGGCCGATCTCGCCAAGGCGGGCCGTCCGATCCGTATTCTGATTTGCGGCTCGCTCTATCTTGCGGGCCATGTGCTGGCCGATAACGGGTGAAATGAAAAAGCCCCGCGGGGCTTTTTTAATCCGGGCGCCTAAAGCGCCTGTTCCACCCATTCGTAGAGCTTGCTTTTGGGCAGGCTTCCCACCTTCATCGCCGCGACCTGGCCGTTCTTGAACAGCATCAGGGTCGGGATGCCGCGCACGTTGTATTTCGCGGGGGTCGCGCGATTTTCGTCGATGTTGATCTTGGCGACGCGAACCTTGCCCGCCATGTCGCGCGCGAGATCTTCGAGGAACGGCGCGATTTGCTTGCACGGGCCGCACCATTCCGCCCAGAAATCCACCAGCACGGGCCCGGGCTGTTCGAGGACTTCCTGCTCGAAATTCTTGTCGGTCACATGGGTCGCTGTCATGTCGCTCCTCGGAATTGTCGGGATTTGCGGGGCCGCCCCGGCGGTTATGCCCAGGCCCCGCCCATGCGCGACGCCTGGGACCGCCAAGCGCCTTTCAAGAATCTAGGGATGGGGATGGGGCGGGTCAAGGCGCGTAACGGTCGAGAAGGCCGCCTTCGAGCGCCATCAGGCGCGGCCCCGCCGTCCACAACAGCGCGCAACGGATGTCCCGTTCCGGAAAGACGCGCTGCAACAGGGCGCGATATGCCGCCATCTGTTTCAGATAGGCGACGGGCGCATCCTTTGGCATACCCGGCACCGGCCGATTCGTTTTGTAATCGATCACCAGGACTTGTCCATCCGTGACCGCCAT
>JBGQJC010000042.1:0-21545 GCA_041498815.1 Alphaproteobacteria bacterium | reverse complement strand
GGTCTCTGAACCGCGCGGGATCGAGTGCTGCGGGTGTGACCAGATAAAGACGGCAGGGCGTGCTCACGATTTCCCGCCATGGCGCCGTTTCTTGAGCTTTGGTTTCCGGGGTTTCGATTGATAGCCCGCCCCTTGGCCGCGGGCGAGCCACGCGACGCAGGCGCCCAGGGGATCGCGCTCGCCGAAGAGGTCCAGCGCCCGGCCTCGCCGCTCGATAAGCTTGGCGCCGCATTGCTTTGCGATCGCCTTGATCTTCGCGGTTACTTTGCCTCGGCCTTTGAAGCGGATGGCGCCGCAGCCGGCGCGCAAAGCCGCCAGGGCAAAGCCCGGGGCCTCGCCGCAGTCGAGTACCGCGGTCAGTCGAACCCCGGGAAACTCGGCCCGCGCCGCCTCGATCACTTCCAGGAACCACATTGGACCGGCATTCCCCGCCGCAGCTTCCGCGCTCATGAGGGTCACCGGCGCCTTGAGCCTCGATGCGGCGGCAAGGGCGGCACGGGCGTGGGCGAGGGAATGGATGACCACGGCCAATGACATTTTATCCGGGATGCGCGATCCGTTTGATTCGTTTGGACTTGTATAGTGTGGCGGGCAAGGCGGGCCCAAGACGAATCGCATCGATCATCCACGCCCATCCGGTCGCGCTTAATGCGTCTACGTGATAAACGCCTGTTCCTAAGTGCCCAGAAACACAGTGATATTGCATCCATAATCGCATTAACAGATGCTACACGGGCCCGCGATAGATCAACGGGTTACGCTTCCGGCTTACACAAAACCTGCACAGAACCGGCAAAACGGAAGCTGCACCCGGTGCTTCGACATGGACACAGAGCCGGTCGATTCCGTAAGCTTTGTCCGCTGGCGCTTGGCAAGATCGCTCAGGAGGAAATGCAGGCACCATTGAATAACGACCGCGCGAACCCGGACGTCGCGGGTCCTTTCTTTTCGGAGAGCATATGGATGTTATTGCGACCGTCCGCGCCAAACTCGATGAAGCAGCGAGCGTGTACAAAATTCAGCCGAAAAAGACACGTCCCTTAACGCAAACGATCCACAAGAAAGTTGCCGACGCAGCGCGCGCACTCGCCGACTATCTGAAAATCAAATATGGCAAACTAGCCCCGGGGCAACCGGGCGATCGAACGCTCGTGGTGTATTGTACGGGCGCGGTCGTAAAGCCGGGCGGAGCGGAATTTCTGTTCGATCACTGTTGGCTGACGCAATACGACAACAAGAAAAAAACGAACGGTTATCTAATCAAATGCAACCTCGCCATGGAGATTGAGAAGAATCGCGATTTCCAAAAGGTACACGACGATTTTCAGAAGCTCATTATTGCAAAGGCTGATGTAAAGGTAATGGTGTGCGAAGCAGCAAATTGTGCAAACGCTGAGAAACTCATCTACGAACTCAATCGGCAGATAGAGTTAGCCGATGCCTCCGCGAAGGCCTCGTATCTGCTTTCCTGCTATTGCCGGCACGACAAGGCGTTTCATCACGACCCGCCTCAATAGGGCGACGCATGGTATTTTGCCGAAGCACGTCACATTCCAACGTCGCGATTGGGTCACGCGCGGTCTCACATTAAGGGGTACATGAACCTAGCAGTTGCTGAATTTTTTCATCGTAGATCGGAATCTTGATCAAGACCGGACCTTTCGTGGTTTCTATCTCGGCCATCACGCGCCAGCTTGTATCGGTCCGAATCGTGTGCCCTTCGTCCGTGTCGCCAATAGTTGCGATTATGAACTGATTACGAAACTTATAGCGGAGGATCATCATCCCCTGGTCGGCAGCATATTCATTGCGTCGCCACGCCCCCCAGACGCCTAATGCGTTTTCCGTTGGAAAACCGATGTCGGGCTGTCCGTTATCGTCGGTAATAGTCGCCGCAAAAACAGCGACTACTCCACGATTGGGGAGAGACTCCGATCCAGCACAACGGCCCTCGACCGTGGCCAAAGCACCCTTACCATTGTCCTGACTAGATCTGACGGTCAACTCGACCTTGTCGGTCATTTCGCTCTTAGGCGATTCTAACTCCCATTTTGTCCCAGATTCGCGCGCAAAGGTCGCCCCTTTGTCGGCAATCTGTTTCCTTTGCTGTATCAGCTTCGCGGCGGCCTCTTGGCGCTCCCGCTCGGCTTCCTGCCGTTGCTGGGCTGCTCTTTCCTCGGCCACTTTCCGCTCTTCTTCGGCCTTAGCCTCGGCTTCCTTCCGCTCCTTTTCTTCTTTTTCGCGATGCAGTTTCTCAAGCTGCGCGTGATATTCCTCGACCGAGTTGAAGCCGGCCTTTCTTGCGGCCTCCAACTCTTGTGTTTCAAGCCGCTCCTGCTCGGCTTTTTCCTCCTGCAAATGTTTGAATTCCGCTTGTTCGCGGGCGATTCGCTCTTTCTCAGCTTTCTCCCTGACAGCACGGGCCGCTTCGTCGGC
This sequence comes from Alphaproteobacteria bacterium, assembly GCA_041498815.1. Classification (GTDB taxonomy): domain Bacteria; phylum Pseudomonadota; class Alphaproteobacteria; order DATDPM01; family DATDPM01; genus DATDPM01. The sequence goes on along the minus strand of JBGQJC010000042.1, from coordinate 19,109 downwards.
TTCCTTGCGAGCTTGTTCCTCTTCCGCTTGAGCTTCCGCCTCCAGCCGCTGAATAGGGAGTACGCAATGTCCTAACGTTTGTGGGTTGACGTAAGAAGGTTCGTAAATAGTAACGTTGAATCGGCCTCTTTCCTCGCTTTCCGGAAAGCTCTTTGGAAACGGATACCTTTGTAGAAATTCAGACGAGTCTAGTTCATGTACTATGTCCGAAAGCACAGACGAAAGAAAGGAACGCTGCTTGGTGGGATCGGGATCTTCGAATTTTTTCATAAAACCAGTGGCGTTCACTTTCTGGCGGCTGAACGCCAACTCGGCCAGAAACTGAAAACGTTCGTCTTTGAATATTGCGGGACAATCCGGCGGCACAACAGCAGTTTTGGTTGGCTCGGTACTATCGCCTGAAAGTGCATCTGGACCGGACGTCGTGAGCGCCAATCCAATGAGGGCGCTTGCTACATAGAGCATGCGCCGCGGCCGCTGCCCATGCGGCCACCTCCGCTGCATTACTGTTAGATTCATTGGAAGCCCCCTTCCGAAAGCGTTGATGCTATACCCGAAGGGGGAGCCCAAACAGGGGCGGAAAACTGTGGGATTTCCCTCGACTGACGTGATGCGGTGGACGGGTGCGCCGGGAGACCGGCAGGAGGTTGGAGGTGGAAGTCCTCTACGGTGAAGGCATAGCGAGCCACACTGGCCCCGAGTCAGGCGCAACGGCCCGCGAGGGTCGGGGCGAAGCGTTGACAGGGGAGTGCGAAGGCCAGCCATTGAGCGGCGTAAAGCAACTTCGGGGTGCCAATGCTCTCTGTCCCGCAGAAGGCAATACGGCGCGCGTCGGCAAACCACGCCTCGTTTCTGCTTCGCGATTTGGTCACGCGTGATCTCACATTAAGGGGTAATCGATTGGGAGCTTATAACTACATCTACGTAACACGGACCGGCGGTTGACGCTGCGAAGCCGCAAAGCCTATCCTGATCCGCGTCGCGTTCGCGACGGTTTCGCTTACCGGTCGGGGGCATTCATCATGACGCAAATGGACCAGGCATCCGAGCGTTTCGATAAGGCGCTGGCCCGGCTCGAAACGGCGGCCAAGGCGTTTGCCGCCCGTGCCGGCGATGCGCGGATGCACGAGAAGCTGAACGAGGGCCTGACCGAGGCCCTGCAGGCGACCCAGGCCGAGTACGCGGCGCTGCGCGACGTGACCGGCACCGTATCGCAACGCTTGGACGATACCATCGATCGTCTGCGCGGCATGCTGGAGTCCTGACCCATGCCCCAGCTCGCCATCACCATCAACGGGCGCAGCTATCAGATCGCCTGCGAGGACGGTCAGGAAAAACACCTTTCCGAGCTCGGCGCCTATCTCGACAAGCGGATCAAGGACCTGGTCGGGTCGGTCGGTCAGATCGGAGATACGCGCCTTCTGGTCATGGCGAGCCTCTTGATCGCCGACGAATTGTCGGAGCTTTACGACGACATGGATGCACTGCGCGCCGAGAGCGCGGCCAAAGATGGAGCGCGCACGGATAACGGTGCCGGCAATCCGGACGCCGATGCGGCGCTGGCCGGCCGGCTCGATTTGGCGACCCGTACCATCGAGGATATTGCCGCCCGGCTGGAGCGCGTCTAGAGTCGTATCCGGGCGGGTGCTGCGTGGTACGTCAGGCCCCAGAAATCTCCGGGGCCAACACTTAATACTTGGGAGCCGTCCCTGCTGGAACCTTGGTTCCGGACACATGGCGCCCACCTGCTGAGGCAGGCTCTGAGGGTGATGCGGCCAACGGCCGACGTGGCCCCGTCCACTCCGCCCTCGATCCACCGCCCCCTCTTCTCGAAGGTTTACGCGATGGCCTCACCCGACGTTGCGCTTGAGGAGGCGAAAAAATCGGCGCGCGGGCTGGCCCTTGCGCGCCGCGCCGAAGCCGGCGCCGATCTCACCGCGCGCTTCGGGCCGGACCATGCCGGGGCGGAACTGGCGCGCCGGTTCTTCGCCGCGGTCACGCCGCGCCCGGGCGCCCCGGTTTCGGCTTACTGGCCGGTCCGGGGCGAGATCGACGTGCGGCCGCTGATGCGCGCGCTCATCGAGCGCGGTCACCCGTGCGGGTTGCCGGTGATCTTGGCCAAACACACGCCGCTCGTGTTCAAGCGCTGGGATCCGGACCTTCCGCTGGCGAAGGGGCAATGGGGAATCTCGGTGCCGCCGCCCGAATCGGAAGAGGTGGTGCCGGAGCTTGTCCTAGTGCCGCTTCTGGCCTTCGATGCGGCCGGCCACCGGCTCGGCTACGGCGGCGGATATTACGACCGGACGCTCTCGCTGCTTCGCAGCCGCGGGGACGTTTTCGCAGTCGGCGTCGCCTATGCGGCGCAGCAGATTGCCCGCGTCCTCATCGACGACACCGACCAGCGCCTCGATGCGGTCGTAACCGAGCAAGGCGCCATCCGGTTCAACCCCGTGTGAGACGCGGAAAACCGCGGCTTTGGGGCGTGCCTGACGCCGCATTCTTGCCATATTGGCCTGTTACGAGGCGCTTCTCCGCAAGCCCGCAAACCGCCCGGAATGCGCCGGCCAGGGCGCCCGACGCCGATATTCTTTCAACACAACATGTGGTATAAGGCGGCGGATATTGTTCAGATATTTGGGATTTTCGGTTTCAAATCGCGCTGCCGATGGCTGGTCATTCCCAATTCAAGAACATCATGTACCGCAAGGGCGCGCAGGACGCCAAGCGCGGGAAAATCTTCACCAAGCTGATCCGGGAACTCACCACCGCCGCGCGCAGCGGGGTCGCCGATCCGGCGATGAATTCGCGTCTGCGCGCCGCCATCATCGCCGCGCGCAACGCCAATATGCCGAAAGACACGATGGAACGCGCCATCCGGCGCGGCGCCGGCCTGGAAGAGGGAATCCAGTACGAGGAGATGCGTTACGAGGGCTATGGGCCGGGCGGCATCGCCATCATCGCCGAGGCCCTGACCGACAATCGCAACCGCACCGCCGGCGAAATCCGCTCCGCCTTCACCAAATTCGGCGGCAGCCTGGGCGAAACGGGAAGCGTCAACTTTCTGTTCGACCGTGTCGGCGCGATCCGGTACCGGAGCGAGGCCGCGAGCGTGGACGCCATGTTCGAAGCGGCGTTGGAGGCCGGCGCCGGCGACGTCGATTCGAGTCCGTCGGGCCACGAAATCGCCTGCGATCCCGACGCCTTGAATGCGGTGCGCGACGCGCTCACGAAAAAGTTCGGCGATCCGGCGGGAGCCCGGCTCGAATGGCGGCCGCGGGCGAAGCTCGCGGTCGAGGGAGATGCCGCGAGCGCGCTTATCAAGCTCATCGAAGCGCTCGAAGACAACGACGACATCCAGGCGGTGTTCGCGAATTTCGAAATCCCGGACGAGCTGTTCGCGAAGCTGACGGCATGACGGGGCCGGGCGTTCGGCGCAGGGGAGGAAGGCGGTGAGACTGTTGGGACTCGATCCCGGGTTGCGCCACACCGGCTGGGGCATCATCGACGTGGCCGGCAACAAGCTTCGGCATGTTGCGAACGGCACCGTCGATTCCGACGAAGACCGGCCGATGGCCGAACGCCTGCTGCAATTGTGCGACGGCATTGCCGCGATCATCGCCGAATACCGCCCCGACGAGGCCGCGGTCGAGGAGACCTTCGTGAACGTGAACGCGGCCTCGACCTTGAAGCTCGGCCAGGCGCGGGGCGTCGTGCTGCTGGCCCCGGCGCGCGCCGGGCTGCCGGTCGCCGAATATCCCGCGAACCTGGTCAAGAAATCCGTGGTCGGCACGGGCCACGCCGGCAAGGAGCAGGTGGCGATGATGATGCGGACGCTTTTCCCGGGCTGCGAGCTTGCCAGCCTCGATGCCGCGGATGCGCTCGCGGTCGCGGTCTGCCATGCCCATCACGCGGCGACCCTTCGCGTTTGGAATCGGGCCGCGGCGGGGGTGGCGCCGTGATCGCCAGGCTCTCGGGAATTCTCGACCAGCTGGGCGATGACGGCATCGTGGTCGACGTCGGCGGCGTCGGATATCTGGTGTCGTGTTCGGCGGCAACCATCGCCCGCCTGCCGCCCTTGGGCGAGACGGTGAGCGTCTTGGTCGAGACTCACGTCCGCGAAGACGCCATTCATCTCTACGGTTTCATCGACCGCGCCGAGCGCGAATGGTTCCGCCGCTTGCTTATCGTGCAAGGCGTGGGCGCCAGGCTGGCGCTGGCACTATTATCGGCCCACAAGCCCGATGTGCTTCTCCAGGCGATCGCGGCCGGCGACAAGGCGATGCTGACAAGGGCCGACGGCGTCGGTCCCAAGCTCGCCGCCCGCATCATCAATGAACTCAAGGATCGGATCGGTCCGGTCCCGGTGGCTGGCGTGGCGCAACCGGCGGCGGCGAATGACGATGCCAGCGCCGCGATTTCGGCCTTGGTCAATCTCGGCTACCGGCGCAGCGAGGCCTACGGTGCGGTTGCGCACGCGGCGCAGCGTTTGGGCAGCACGGCCAAGGTGACGGAACTGATCCGCGCCGGGCTTCAGGAACTCGGGCGATGAGCGCGGTTGTGCCGGATAAGCGGCGAGCAACCGCCGCCGATTACGACCGGCAACCGGCCGGCGACGCCCCCGAGGCGACGATTCGCCCGCAAACGCTGGCGGAATTCATCGGCCAGGCGCAGCTGCGCGCCAATCTTCGCGTCTTCATCGGCGCCGCGAAGACGCGCGGCGAACCCCTGGATCACGTGCTGTTCAGCGGCCCGCCGGGCTTGGGCAAGACGACGCTCGCCCAGATCGTCGCCCGCGAGCTGGGGGTGGGCTTTCGCACCTGCCTCGGGCCGATGTTGGCGCGGGCGGGCGACATGGCGGCGATCCTCACCAATCTTCAGCCCCGCGACGTTCTCTTCATCGACGAGATCCACCGCCTCAATCCCATGGTCGAGGAAATTCTCTATCCGGCGATGGAGGATTTCGAGCTCGATCTCATCATCGGCGAGGGGCCGGCCGCGCGCTCGGTGCGCATCGATTTGCCGCCGTTCACCCTCATTGGCGCGACCACTCGCTCGGGGTTGATCGCGACGCCGCTGCGCGAGCGCTTCGGCATTCCCATGCGGCTCACGTTCTACGAGCCGCGCGAGTTGGAGGAAATCGTCAATCGCGCCGCCCGCATTTTGAAGCTCGATTTGACCCCGGACGGAGCCGCCGAGATCGCGCGCCGGGCGCGCGGCACGCCGCGCGTCGCGGGAAGATTGCTGCGCCGGGTGCGCGACTTCGCGAGCGAATCGGGACTTGCCCGGGTCGACGCCAAGGCCGCGGATTCAGCGCTCGACCGCCTCGAGGTGGACGCCAAGGGCTTGGACGCCATGGACCGGCGCTACCTGCGGTGCATCGCCCAGTCCTACGGCGGCGGACCGGTCGGGGTCGAGGCGCTGGCCGCGGGCCTTTCCGAGCAGCGCGACGTGATCGAGGACGTGATCGAGCCGTACCTTATTCAGCAGGGATTCGTGTTGCGCACGCCGCGCGGGCGCCTCGTTTCCGAGACCGGATACCGGCATCTGGGATTGGACCTTCCGGCGGCGCGCCGGGACCAGCTCGATTTGCTGGCCGAAGAGGGCGCGGCGGCCCGGAATCGGGATGATTGAGCAACCTCATGCGGGAAAACTTACCCGGGGCGTGCATGTCTTTCCGGTCCGCGTCTATTACGAGGATACGGATGCGGGCGGCGTGGTGTATTACGCTAACTACCTCAAATACGCCGAGCGGGCGCGCACCGAGATGATGCATCTTCTTGACACCGGGTATCGCGACTTGATCGCCGAACGCCGGCTCGCGTTCGCGGTGCGGCGTTGCGAGGTCGATTTCCTCGCTCCGGCGCGCCTCGATGACGTGCTCGAGGTGCGCACGGCGGTGACCGAGGCTTCGGGCGCGTCGGTGACGGCGGAGCAGGTGATCCGCCGCGGCGCCGTCGAATTGACAAGGTTGCGCGTCAAGCTTGCCTGCATCGGGCCGGCCGGCCGCGCGGTGCGCCTGCCGCCCAAGCTTCGCTCGGCGCTCTCGATCGTGATGCGCAACTGAATCCCGAAACTGATTTTCCGAAACGATACGGTGGAACCTTAGCGATGGAGACTTCGGTCATCGATCCAACGGCGCTCCAGGGCGCCGCCGAGGCCTATAACCTCTCGATATGGGGCCTGTTCCTGCGCGCCGATTTGATCGTGAAAACGGTCATCTTGGGGCTCATGCTGGCCTCGTTCTGGAGTTGGGCGATCATCTTCGACAAGATCATCCGGATGCGGCGCCTCGACCGCCAGACCACGGAGTTCGAGGATAATTTCTGGTCCGGCGGCTCGCTGGACGATCTCTATGACCGGGTCGGGGCCCGGCCCCAGCATCCCATGGCCGCGGTGTTTTCCGCGGCGATGCGGGAATGGCGCCGCTCGGTCTCCAAGGGGCGCGCCGGCGGCGACGGCGTGCAGGAAAGCCTGCAGGGGCGCATCGAGCGCGTGATGCAGGTCGCGGTCGGGCGCGAGATGGAGCGTCTCGAGCGCTACATGATCTTTTTGGCCTCGGTCGGCTCGACCGCGCCGTTTGTCGGACTGTTTGGAACCGTTTGGGGAATCATGAACAGCTTCCAGGCGATCGGCGCCACCCATAACACCAGCCTGTCGGTGGTGGCGCCCGGCATCGCCGAAGCCTTGTTCGCAACCGCGCTCGGATTGGTGGCCGCGATTCCGGCGGTGATTGCCTACAACAAGCTCAGCAACGACCTCGGGCGGTACACCAACCGGCTCGAATCCTTCTCCGGCGAATTCAGCGCGATTCTCTCGCGCCAGCTTGAAGAGGGCCGCTGAGGATGGCGGTCACCGTCACCTCGCAAGCCACGCGGGGCCGCGGCCGCTACCGGCCGATGTCGGATATCAACGTCACGCCCATGGTGGACGTGATGCTGGTGCTGCTGGTGATTTTCATGATCACGGCGCCGCTGTTGACCGTCGGCGTGCCGGTAGACCTGCCCAAAACCCAGGCCGCGACCATCAACGAGGCGATCGAACCCCTGGTCGTGACCATCAACGCCGAAGGAAAAATCTTCCTTCAGGAAACCGAAACCGAAATGGACAATCTGGTGCCGCGCCTCAAGGCCATCACCGAATCGAAGCCCGAGACGCGCATTTTCGTGCGCGGCGACAAGTCGGTTGCCTATGGCCGGATCATGGAAGTGATGGGAACCATCAGCTCCGCCGGGTTTTCTAAGGTGGCGCTGATCGCCGAGATGCCGCACGGCGCGCCGGCCCCCGTGGCACGGCCGGTACCCCAGGCCAAGCCGGCGGCGCATTAGGAGGCTTTATCGTCGCATGTATCGCGGCTCGCTGCTTTCGGCCCTATTTCATGCGGCGGTGATCCTGGTGGTCATCTTCGGCTTGCCCCATTTTGCGCGGGATTTGCCGATGATGGACCTGCCGGTCCCGGTCGACGTCGTGACCGTTGCCGATATCACCAACGCCCCGCCGCCCAAGCCCGAAGCGGAAACGCCCGAACCGCCCAAGCCCGAGCCTCCGAAGGCTGTGCCGCCCTCGCCGCCCGAGCCCGAAGTCAAAGCGCCGGAGCCCAAGCCGGAGCCCAAGCCCGAGCCGCCCAAGGCGCTGGCCGAAGCGCCGCCGCCCACGCCCAAGCCGAAAACCAAGCCCGAGCCGCCGCTCAAGGACATCAAGCCGGAGAAGAAGCCGCCGCCGCCCGACGACATGGAGTCGGTCTTGAAATCGGTCGATAAACTCAAGCAGCAGGCCGAGAAAACGCCGGTCGAAACCGCGGAGGCGCTCAAGGAGCGCAACCCGCCCCGCGACTTCAACCCGGCGGTGCCGGTCTCGATCAGCCAGATCGACGCCATCCGCCGTCACTTCGAAAAGTGCTGGAGCATTTCGGCCGGCGCCCGCGAAGCCGAAAACCTCGCGGTCCACATCCGCGTCACGCTGGCGCCCGATGCGACCGTCGTAAACGCGGCTTTTGTCGCCAGCGAATTGCCTCGGATGGAGACCGATCCGTTTTACCGGGCCGCGGCGGAAAGCGCGCTTCGCGCCGCGCTCGCCCCGCTTTGCAGCTCGCTTCAGGACGTCGGTCTTTCGCCGGACCAATACGACCAATGGAAGGATATAGTCATCAATTTCGACCCGAAGCTAATGATCGGAGCATGAGAGGTGAGGGCAAGGATGCATTCCGGCGTCGTTGACACAGGCATACGGCCACGCGCGACAAGCGCCGCGGCGGCGGCACTTCTCCTCTGTCTCATCTTTGCTGCGCCCGCCCGGGCCGAGCTCCAGATCGACGTGACGCGCGGCTATGTCGAGCCCATGCCGATCGCGGTCACCGCCTTCGACGGCGGCAACGACAAGGAGAAACAGGTCGGCCAGCAGATTTCCGAGGTCATATCCGGCGATCTCGAACGCTCCGGCCTGTTCAAGCCGATCGATCCCGCCGCCTTCATCCAAACGCCTTCTTCGCTCCAGGTCCAGCCGCGCTTTTCCGATTGGCGGGTCCTCAATGCGCAGGCGCTCCTCACGGGCAAGGCGGATTACGAGGAGGATGGCCGCCTCAAGGTCGAATTCCGCCTGTGGGACGTATTCTCCGAACAGCAGATGATCGGCTTCGCCTTCTTCACGGTGCCGCAGAATTGGCGCCGGCTCGCCCATAAAATATCGGATGCGGTCTACAAGCGCGTCACCGGCGAGGACGGCTATTTCGACACCCGCATCGTCTATATCTCGGAAACCGGGTCGCAGAAGAAGCGCATCAAGCGTCTCGCGATCATGGATCAGGACGGGGCCGAGCACACGTTCCTGACCGACGGCCGCGAATTGGTGCTCACGCCGCGCTTTTCACCGACGGCTCAGGAGATCACCTATCTTTCCTTCGTCAGCGACAAGCCGCGCGTTTACATCTTCAATATCGACACCGGCCAGCAGGAGATCTTGGGCGATTTCCCGGGCATGACCTTCGCGCCCCGTTTCTCGCCCGACGGCAACAACGTGCTCATGAGCATCGCGTCGGAAGGGAACTCGGACATCTATCGCATGGATCTTCGCACCCGGGCGGTGACGCGCCTTACCAACCATCCGGCGATCGACACCTCGCCCTCGTCTTCGCCCGAGGGCAAACAAATCGTGTTCACCTCCGATCGCGGCGGCACCCCGCAGCTTTATATTATGGACGCGACCGGCGACAATCCGCACCGCATCAGCTTCGGCAACGGCAAATATTCGACGCCGGTATGGTCGCCCCGCGGCGACCTCATCGCCTTCACCCGGCAAAGCGGCGGCGCGTTCTTCGTCGGCGTGATGCATCCCGACGGTTCGGGCGAGCGCAGCCTGGCCCAAGGCTTCTTGGTCGAAGGGCCGACCTGGGCCCCGAACGGCCGTGTCATCGCCTATTTCCGCCAGCAGCCGACCGACGTGGCGGGGCACGGCGGGGCGACCCGGCTCTATTCGATCGACATCACCGGCTACAACGAACGCGAAATCATCACGCCGCTCGACGGCTCGGATCCAGCGTGGTCGCCGCTTCTCCCCTAAGGGAGAATGCCTTGCCACCAAGTAATTCTGCGTGTTATGGACCGCAGTAAAGGTTGAGTTTCTTCTGTTCTCTCGATAATATCCGGAATATCCGGCCTAGGTTCGTCTGGGCTTTGTCCTCCATCACTCGGAACTACCCGCAAAAAGGGGATGACACAAATGAGTTTTAGGTTGATTACGGTGTTCGCGGCCGCGTTGTTGCTTGCGGCCTGCCAAACCGCTCCCGAGGCAACCAAATCGACGGCCGGCAAGGGCGGCGCAGCGCCCCCGGGGGCGAGCACCGAACAGGGCGCCGGCGGTGCCGGCGGCGCGATGCCAAGCGTTGCACCCGGCACTCAGGCCGATCTCGTCGCCAATGTCGGCGACCGGGTCTTTTTCGATTACAACCAAGCGGATATTCGCGCCGACGCGCGCACCCGGCTCGACGCATGGGCCGATTGGCTGAAGAAATATCCCCAGGTTACGGCCGTGATCGAGGGCCACTGCGACGAGCGCGGTACCCGCGAATACAACCTGGCGCTCGGCGAACGCCGGGCCAGTGCGGCCAAGAGCTACTTGATGGCCAAGGGCATCAACGCGAAGCGCATCCAGACCATCTCCTTCGGTAAAGAGCGGCCGGCCGTTCTGGGGTCGAACGAGGCGGCTTGGGCCCAGAACCGGCGCGGCGTGCTGGTCGTCCAGTAGGGTATTCGGGGCCGCACCCAAAAAGGGCGCTTTTCCACCCTTGGCGCGGTGCGCCGGCCGGTGGGAAAGCGCCATATTTTTTCCTAATTTAGGGGGCAGAGTTGCCGTAGTTTCTGCGGACCGACGCGCAGGGCGGCGGGCCGGCTGAGACGGGAGAATGAAACGGCATGTCGCGTGGCACGGGACTCCGTGGCGTAAGCGTGCACCGGATTAGGTTCGGGGCGGCAGGCCTGATTGGGCTTGCGGCCTTGGCTTTGCTCGCCGTTCCCCCGCACCGGGCCGGTGCCCAGGAAAGCGAAGATTATCGGCCGATCCTCGACCGCCTCGACCGCCTCGAGCGCGACCTCAATCTGCTGCAGCGGCAAGTCTACCGGGGCAAGGTCGAAAGCGGCGATGGTGCGGGCGCCGCTCCCGGCGTCGCCGAGACCGCCGTGCCCGCGGGTGGGGCCGCCGATATGGAGGTTCGCCTGGGGGGGCTTGAAACCGAGCTTCGCTCCACGACCGGCCGGATGGAGGAGATGAAGCACGCGATCGACGAGCTGCGTACCCGCCTCGACAAGCTCGTCGCCGATGTCGACACCAGGCTGTCGGCGATGGAGCAGAACGTCGCCAAATCGAAGCAGGGCGAAGGAAGCCCCTTGGCCGCCGCGGCCGCCGAGCCTTCGGGGGTGGCAACCGGCCCCGGAAAGCCGCCCGCCGACAAGGGCGAAATCGCCCTGGTTGCCCCCACCGACACCCATCCGGCGGCGCCGGTCGCCGACGAGCCCGCTCCGGCGCCGGCCGAAACCACGCTGCCCCAAGGCACCCCGATGGAGCAGTATCAATATGCACGCACGCTTCTCGCCAAGGCCGACTATCCGGGGGCGGAAAAGACGCTCAAGGCCTTCATCAAGACCTATCCCAACAACGAATTGATCGAGAATGCCGAGTACTGGCTGGGCGAAACCTATTATGTCCGCTCGGACTACACCAACGCCGCCGTGACCTATGCCGAGGGCTACAAGAAGTTTCCAAACGGGGCCAAAGCCCCGGACAACCTGCTCAAGCTCGGGCTGTCGTTGGCCAACCTCAGCGAAACCGATCAGGCGTGCAAGGCCTTCGCCGAAATCGACAAGAAGTTTCCCACCGCGCGCGCCGATATCCGCGATCGGGCCACGGCCGAGCGCAAGCAGCGCGGCTGCAAGTGATTGCCTAGCCTGGACCGCTCCGCCCGGCGCGCGCGGGCACTAACCGCCCGCGACTTCGCACGCCTCGTTTCCGCCCTCGCCCCATTCGAGCCAAAGCCCACGCTGGCACTCGCCGTTTCGGGCGGGCCGGACAGCATGGCGCTCGCCTTGCTCGCATCCGATTGGGCGGCAAGCCAAAAGGGGCGCGTCGTAGCGCTTACCGTGGATCATGGGCTGCGCGCCGAATCGGCGGCCGAAGCGCGCCTCGTCGGGCGCCGGCTGAAAGCCCGCGGCATCCCGCATCGCATTTTGACTTGGCAGGGCGGCAAGCCGCGCACCGGCATCCAGGAGGCGGCGAGAGCCGCGCGCTACCGCCTGTTATTCGATTGGTGCCGCGCTCGCGGCATCCTGCATTTGCTTACCGCGCACACTCTGGACGATCAGGCGGAAACATTCCTGTTGCGGCTCGGACGCGGCAGCGGCGCAGACGGGCTTGCCGCGATGCCCCTCGTTTCCGAAGGCCCGGATGTGCGGCTGCTCCGCCCGTTGCTGACGCTGCCGAAAGCGCGGCTCATCGCCACGCTGAAGGCTCGCGGTCAGGATTGGATCGAGGATCCCAGCAACCGCGATACCGGCTTTGCCCGGGTGCGGGTGCGGGGCCTTTTATCCGGGCTCGAGGGCCGGCCAGCCGGTGCCGCGCGCATCGCGTCTGCGGCCAGGGCCATGGGCGAAATGCGCGCCGCCCGGGAGCGGCTGGTGGCAGCATTGCTTGCGCGCGCCGCCGCCGTTTCGCCGGCGGGCTATATCGAGCTCGACGCGAGCTTATTCCAAGCGGCTCCCCGAGCCGTGGCCATGCGGGTTCTCGCGCGCTGCCTATTGTGCGTATCGGGGCGGGCCAATGCGGCACGGGGCAAGCGCCTCGATCGCCTGCTCGCCGATCTCATGCGAAAGGGTCCGAAACGAGCCCAAACTCTGGGCGGGTGCCGAATCGTGCCGGAGCTTGGCAAGTTTCTTATTTGCCGGGAGCCGGCCCGGGCCGAATTGCGGCTTGTCCCCGATGCCGGCGGGACCATGCTCTGGGACGGAAGATTTAGAATTGCGCTGGCAAGCCGCCCCGCCAAATTGCGCCTCGGTCCGCTTGGGAACTCGGGTTGGGCGGAAATCCTGCGGCACGCCCCAGGCCTCCGGGCAAGCCCGATTCCGGCCGCGGCCCGCCTGGCTTTGTTGGCGGCAAGCGATTCGAACGGCGTTGCTGCGGTGCCGCAGCTTGGGTTCCGGCGCGATTCCGATGCGAAAAAGGCCGTTTTCCGGGCAATTGCCTGGCAACCGTCAAATCCCCTGACGAGCGCGGGTTTTTCGGTTGCGAAATCACCCGCACGCATTATTTCATAGAGACCGCCGCCCGATAGGGTTTAATGCTGTGAATGCCTGCGGGGGGTTCATGCCGCGGCCGCATTCGCGGCGGATTGGGTAGGGATCGTGAATAACTTCAGCAAAAACCTGGCTCTGTGGGTCATCATCGGCTTGCTGCTGGTTGCCCTCTTCAACCTGTTCCAGGGCTCGGCCACGCGTCCTCAGGCGAGTTTGCCGTTCTCCGATTTCCTGACCCAGGTCGAAAACGCGCAAATTGTCGACGTGAATATCTCCGGCAACCAGATCAGCGGCCATTTCACCGACGGCCGGACGTTCTCGACCTATGCCCCGAACGACCCCAAGCTGGTCGAGCGCCTCCACGACAAGGGCGTCAAGATCAGCGCCTCGCCGGTCGAAGAAGGGGTCCCGTCGCTGTTCGGAATTCTCGTTTCCTGGTTCCCGATGCTGCTCTTGATCGGCGTATGGATCTTCTTCATGCGCCAGATGCAGGCGGGCGGCGGCAAGGCCATGGGCTTCGGCAAGTCGCGGGCGCGGTTGCTGACGGAAAAGCTCGGCCGCGTGACCTTCGAGGACGTCGCCGGCATCGACGAAGCCAAGCAGGAGGTCGAGGAGATCGTCGAGTTCCTGAAGGACCCGCAGAAGTTCCAGCGCCTGGGCGGCAAGATCCCGAAGGGCGTGCTGCTGGTCGGCCCGCCCGGAACGGGCAAGACCTTGCTCGCGCGGGCGATTGCCGGCGAGGCGAACGTGCCGTTCTTCACCATCTCGGGCTCCGATTTCGTCGAGATGTTCGTGGGCGTCGGCGCCAGCCGCGTGCGCGACATGTTCGAGCAGGGAAAGAAGAATGCGCCGTGCATCATCTTCATCGATGAAATCGACGCGGTGGGCCGCCACCGGGGCGCAGGGCTGGGCGGCGGCAACGACGAGCGCGAACAAACGCTCAATCAGCTCCTGGTCGAGATGGACGGCTTCGAGGCGAACGAGGGCGTGATCCTGATCGCCGCGACCAACCGGCCCGATGTGCTCGATCCCGCATTGCTCCGGCCGGGGCGCTTCGACCGCCAGGTCGTGGTCCCCAATCCCGATATCGGCGGCCGCGAGAAAATCCTGAAGGTCCATATGCGCAACGTGCCCTTGGCCCCGGACGCGAATGCCAAGGTGATCGCGCGCGGCACGCCCGGTTTCTCGGGTGCCGATCTCGCCAATCTCGTGAACGAGGCGGCGTTGCTCGCCGCCAGGCGTAACAAGCGCTACGTCACCATGGCCGAGCTCGAGGACGCCAAGGACAAGGTCATGATGGGCGCCGAGCGCCGCTCCCTGGTCATGACCGACGAGGAGAAGAAGCTCACCGCCTATCACGAGGGCGGCCATGCGTTGGTCATGCTGTTTGCGGAAGGCCACGAGCCGCTTCACAAGGTGACGATCATTCCGCGCGGGCGGGCCTTGGGCCTCACCATGTTCCTGCCCGAGCGCGACCGCTACAGCCAGTCCAAGCGCGAGCTCGAGGCGATGATCACGAGCCTGTTCGGCGGCCGTATCGCCGAGGAACTGGTCTTCGGCAAAGAAAATGTGACCACGGGCGCCCAGGACGATATCCGCCGCGCGACCGAGATTGCGCGGCGCATGGTGACCGAATTCGGATTCAGCGAAAAGCTCGGTCCGCTGCGCTATTCCGAGAACGAGCAAGAGTTGTTCCTTGGCCACTCGATCACCCAGCGCAAGAACGTCTCCGATCACACCGCGCAGGTTATCGACGGCGAAATCCTCATATTCGTCGAAGCGGCGGAGGCGAGGGCGCGCAAGATCCTGACCGAACATTTGGACGATCTCCATAAGGTCGCCAAAGCCCTGCTCGAATACGAGACGCTCTCCGGCGATGAAGTGAAAGCCTTGCTGCGGGGAGAGCCCATCGTGCGCCCGAACCCGGAAGACGAACCGCCCGCGAAAAAGAAAGGGCGCCGCGCCTCGGTGCCGACCAGCGGCGGCGCCAAACAGGACAAACCCGGCAGCCTCGAACCCGAGCCGCAGCCGGGAACCTAGCGGCCGATATCCTTTCTCATGTCCGATTTCGCTGCGGCCCCCGGCGCGGTTGCGGCGTTCCTCGACGGCGCGTCGCGGGCAAAGCTTTACCTGCGCCCTTCCGCCCTGGTCTCAGGGTGCGAGGCGGCGGCGGCGGTGGCCGCAGGACGCGCGGCGTGGCTCGCCGGCGGTCCCATGGCCTTCACGCTTTGCGAGCTGATCGCGCGCCACGGGGACGGCGAAATCGCCGCCGTCGCCGCGCCGTTCGATGTTCTTCGGGCTTGGCGCATTGGGTCGACCGATCCGCTGGCGCGCGAGGTTGATACGCGCCTTGCGGCCCTCAGCCGTCCGCGCCCGGAGTTCGCCGGGCTGCCCCTCGTATCCGGCCGGGCGCGGGCGGTGGTGGTCATGGGAATCGTCAACGTCACGCCCGACAGCTTTTCCGACGGCGGGCTGTGCCTGCAGCCGGAAGCGGCGATCGGCCACGGACGGGCGCTGCTTGAGGCGGGCGCGCAAATCGTGGACGTCGGCGGCGAATCGACGCGGCCCGGCGCCGATGCGGTGGCGGTGGATGAGGAACTCCGCCGCGTTTTGCCGGTTGTGCGCGCGCTTGCGACCGAAGGCGCCACGGTTTCGATCGATACCCGGCACGCCGCGGTGATGGCGGCGGCCGTTGCCGAGGGTGCGTGCATCATCAATGACGTGACGGCGCTTACCGGCGAGGCGGAGAGCCTTGGCGTTGCGGCGCAGAGCGGCGCCCCGGTCGTTCTCATGCACATGCAGGGCACGCCCACGACGATGCAGGACGACCCCCGTTACGACTGCGCGCCCCTCGACGTCTTCGATTACCTCGAGGGCAGGATTGCCGCTTGCGGGAAGGCCGGCATTGCCCGTGAGCGCATCGTGGTCGACCCCGGCATCGGCTTCGGCAAGACCAAACGGCACAATGCCGAGATTCTAACGAGCCTCGCTCTTTACCAGGGTCTCGGCTGCGGCGTGATGATCGGGGTCTCGCGCAAGAGCTTCGTTGCCGGGGCGAGCACGCCACCCGAAAAAAGGCTGCCCGGATCGTTGGCGGCGGCGCTCTCCGCGGTCGGCCAAGGCGTCCAAATGCTCCGCGTGCACGACGTCGCGGAAACCCGCCAGGCGCTATCCGTTTGGGATGCGATCCATGGCTGGGAAGCCCCCTAACGCTCTGTACCGCCGGGTTATGTCAAAGCCCCGGGTTTTCTGCTAAAAAGTGGTTCGAAGGGCTTTCAGGAAAAAGGGCATGGAATCGAAGCTATTCGGCACCGACGGCATCCGCGGCACCGCCAATGTCGAGCCCATGACCGCGGAAACGGCGCTTCGGGTGGCGCAAGCCGCGGGCCAGCATTTCACTCGCGGCGATCACCGGCACCTCGCCGTGATCGGCAAGGATACGCGGCTTTCGGGCTATCTGATCGAGCCCGCGCTGACGGCCGGTTTCATCTCCATGGGCATGGATGTGGTCCTGGTCGGGCCGTTGCCGACACCGGCGGTCGCGATGCTGACGCGCAGCCTGCGCGCGGACTTGGGCGTCGTCATCTCGGCTTCGCACAATCCGTATCAGGACAACGGCATCAAACTCTTCGGGCCCGACGGCTTCAAGCTGTCGGACGCGGTCGAGCGCGAGATCGAGGAACGGATCGCTAGGGGCATGGTTGAAAGTCTCGCGTCGCCGGAACGGCTGGGCCGGGCGCGCCGCCTCGACGATGCGCAGGGGCGCTATATCGAATACGTCAAGAATACGTTCCCCAAGGGTCTGCGTTTGGACGGACTCAAAATCGTGATCGATTGCGCGAACGGAGCCGCCTATCGCGCGGCGCCCACCGTGTTGTGGGAATTAGGGGCCGAAGTCGTCACGGTAGGCATCGATCCCGACGGCTTCAACATCAACAGGGATTGCGGCGCCACCGATACGGGTTCCATGCGCCGCCACGTCACGGTGAGCGGCGCCGATCTTGGCATATCGCTCGACGGCGACGCCGACCGCCTGATGCTGGCCGATGAGCGCGGCGAGATCCTGGACGGCGACCAAGTCATGGCGCTTGTCGCCAAAACCTGGAAGCAGGCGGGCCAACTCCGGGGCGATGCGATTGCCGCGACCGTCATGTCGAACCTGGGGCTCGAACGCTATCTCTTGTCGATCGGGCTCCGGCTCGACCGCACCCAAGTGGGCGACCGCTATGTCGTCGAGCACATGCGCCGCAACGGACTTAACGTCGGCGGAGAGCAATCCGGCCATATCATTCTCGCCGATTATTCGACGACGGGCGACGGGCTGATCGCCGCCCTTCAGGTGCTAAGCGTCATCGTGCGCTCCGACAAACGCGCCAGCGAAGTCTGCCGTCTGTTCACCCCCATGCCCCAGCTGCTGCGCAGCATCCGGTTCAACGGCGGCCAGCCGCTCGAGGCCGACGCCGTGCTGGCGGCGATCCGCGACGGCGAGAAGCGCTTGGGCGCGCAGGGGCGCCTGCTGATCCGCAAATCCGGCACCGAGCCGGTCATCCGCGTCATGGCCGAGGCCGAGGACGAGGGAATCGTCGGCAGCGTCGTGAACGACGTAGCTCGCGCCATCGAGCGCGCCGCCGGCTGACGCAAGCGGACATCGTCGAGATATGCGCGGTCGCGTACTTATCGTCGCGGGCAGCGACTCCGGGGGTGGCGCCGGCATTCAAGCCGATATCAAAACGGTCACGGCGCTCGAAGGATTCGCCGCCACCGCGGTGACGGCGGTGACCGCCCAAAACACCAAGGGCGTTGTCGACATCCATTGCATTCCGGCCAGATTCGTCGCACTCCAGATGGAGGCGGTGCTCTCCGACATCGGCGCCGATTGCATCAAGACCGGCATGCTTCATTCGACCGCGGTCATCGAGGCCGTCGGCGAGGTCATCGAGCGCCTCGCGCCGAATACGGCTCTGGTCGTCGATCCCTTGATGATCGCCAAGGGTGGCGCGCGGCTCTTGAAGCTGTCCGCGGTCGAGGCCCTCAAGCGCGATCTCCTGGTCCGGGCGACGGTCGCAACGCCCAATATCCCGGAGGCCGAAGCGCTCACGGGCATGAAAATCCGCGACATCGAGGGCATGAAGCATGCGGCCGAGATGCTCCACACGCTGGGCCCCAAGGCGGTGCTGGTCACGGGCGGGCATATGCGGGGTGAGGTGATCCGCGACGTCTTGTGCGACGGCGGCGAGATCGAGCTATTCGAAAGCCCGCGGATCGCAACCGCCAATACCCACGGCACCGGCTGCACGCTGGCGTCCGCGATTGCCACCGGGCTGGCGCAGGGGCTTTCGATTCGCGAGTCGGTGATTCGTGCGCGCGCCTATGTGCGCGATGCCATCTTGGCCGCGCCCGATTTCGGCCACGGGCATGGGCCGCTCGATCACACCCACACCGTGCGGCCCTTCGCGTCGCCGGGCTGACTCGCTACGGAACTTCCGCTCACTCTTTCTTCGCCACGTAAATCTCGCCGCCCGATTCGCGGAACCGGCCCGCCATCTCGGCCATGCCCTTGGCGGCGTAGTCCCGCACCTCTTGCGTGATCTTCATGGAGCAGAACTTCGGCCCGCACATCGAGCAGAAATGCGCCACCTTCGCCCCCTCGGCCGGCAAGGTCTCGTCGTGGAAGGCTTCCGCCGTTTCCGGATCGAGCGCGAGGTGGAACTGGTCGCGCCAGCGGAAATCGAAGCGGGCGCGGGAGAGCGCATCGTCGCGAAGCCGGGCGCCCGGATGGCCCTTGGCAAGGTCGGCGGCGTGCGCCGCGATCTTATAGGCGATGACGCCGTCCTTCACGTCGTCGCGGTCGGGCAGGCCCAAATGCTCCTTGGGGGTGACATAACACAGCATCGCGGTCCCGAACCAGCCGATCATGGCGGCCCCGATCGCGCTCGTGATGTGGTCGTAGCCGGGTGCTGTATCGGTGACGAGCGGGCCTAAGGTATAGAATGGCGCTTCGTGGCAAACGCTTAGCTGGCGCTCCACGTTCTCCTTGATCTTGTGCATCGGCACATGGCCGGGCCCTTCGATCATCACCTGCACGCCGTGCTTCCAGGCGATTTGAGTGAGTTCACCGAGCGTCTCCAGCTCGGCAAACTGGGCGGCGTCGTTGGCGTCGGCAATCGAACCGGGGCGCAACCCGTCGCCGAGCGAGAACGACACGTCATAGCGGCGCATGATCTCGCAGATGTCCTCGAAATGGGTGTAGAGGAAATTTTCCCGGTGGTGGGACAGGCACCATTTGGCGAGAATCGACCCGCCGCGCGAAACGATTCCCGTCACCCGGTTCGCGGT
>JBGQJC010000041.1:0-22365 GCA_041498815.1 Alphaproteobacteria bacterium | reverse complement strand
TTCTGGGCGCCTTGATCCTGCTTGCGGTGCTGGGGAACGTGCTTCAGGCCTCCGGCATCGTGACCGACCTGGGGCGCTTCCAGACGCCGGCGCAGATCCTGTTTTTCGGGCTGTTCGTGGCGCTCGGATTTTCCGCCGTGCCGCTCATTGTGAAGCTGGTGGTGGGGGTTCAAATCGGCAATGCCGACCGGCCCGTCATCAAACCCATCGTCGCCCATCACGTCAAGATCGTCTGGGCCCTGTGGACGCTCATGTTCCTCGGCATGCTGCTGGCCGTGCCCGCCGCGATCGACGACGGCATGTTCGGTCCGGGCGCCGCGCGAAAGCTCCACGCCCTGATGCTCGGCAAATCGCAGGGAACGCTTGCGGCGGCCCCCGGCATGACGGTCACGGAGATGACGCAGCGTTCGACTCTCAAGATCGAGGAGGGGACCGTTTCCGAAGCCCTCAATCAGCGGCAGTTCGCGGGCGGCGGTATTTTCGATTTTGAAGTCGCCGGCACCGGCCTCGTGTTTCAAACCTGCCGGTATTATTTCATCGTGACGCGCGCGGCCGACGATCCGCAAATCGCAATGATGTCCATCGGCACCGCGCCCGACAAGCTCACCCGGAGCGAGCTCGAGGCGGCGAATAAAGATCTGCGCGGGCGGCTCAAGGACCAAGGCTGGCTGACCGCCCATCACGAATACGCGACCGAGGAGGAGCGCCAACTCCACGGCGGGAACGGCGCCAGCGACCAAGGCTGGATCTGGCTCAAGAACGGCACCGTGCTGCACGTCTTGAACCGGCGCCTCGATGATGCCGTGCCGGGCGAAGACCCCGAGACCGCGGGGGAATGGATTCAATACGTCGATCTGTGGCGCCAAGCCGATTATCCGGGCTTCGAAGAGCTCGTCTTCGCGCCCGCGCAATAGCCTATTAAGAACTTGATATCGCTAATTATTTTCTGGCCGGCTCGTGCCGGCGCGCCCGTCATGGATCGTTAACCCGGGGCGTTTTAGCGTCGCTCGCGGCAAATGGCTCCAGAGGACAAATGGCCCCAGAGGACAAAAGAGCTTCCGGCATGGCGGTGGAAAAACAACGCGGCTCTATCAACGAGGCCCTGACCGCGGGACTTGCCCTGCAGCAGGCGGGCAAGCTCGGCGAGGCCGAGGCGATCTACCGCAAGGTGCTGGAGACCGCGCCGGACCATCCCGATGCGCTGCACCTCTTGGGCATCGCCAGGCGCCAATCGGGCGAGCCCAAGGAAGCCATCGAGCTCATCTCGCGCGCGATCGCCGTGAACGGCGGCCATGCCGGCTATGTCTCAAACCTCGGCACCGCCTTCGAGGCGGCCGGGCAACTGCAACAGGCGCTCGCCGCTTACCGGCGCGCGATCAAGATGAAGCCCGACTTTGCCGAGGCCTACCACAAGCTCGGCATGCTGCTGCAGCGCAACGGCAAACACGAGCAGGCCGAAGTTGCGCTGAAGCGGGCGGTCGCTCTCAGACCCGACGCGACGGACTGGCTGCTGGCGTTGGGCGCGACGCTCTCCACGCTGAAGCGCTTCCCGCAGGCGGCGGTGGTGCTAGCGCGCGCGGTGCAAATCAAGCCCGATTTCGCGGAGGCGCATTACCAGCTCGGCAATGCCCTGCTTGCCATGAAGCGGTTTGACGAGGCGCTGGCCTGTCACCGGCGCGCGGCGGAAATCAAACCCGACCACGACGGCGCCCTGTTTTCGCTGAGCTGCATCATGCTCGAGCGCGGCGACGCGCAAGGGCTCATGGAGGAATGCGACCGGGGCTTGGCGCGCGATCCCGGAAACCGCCGGGTCGTTTCCTCCAAGATCGTCGCGCTCGCGGAACTCGGCCGGCGCGACGAGGCCCGCGCCCTTCTCGATTTCGAACGCTTCCTGCGTCCCTTCGAATTCGCGGCCCCCGAAGGTTACGCGGATGTCGCCGCCTTCAACGCCGCGCTGGCGGAGGCCGTGCGCAGCCACCCGAGCCTGGTGTTCGAGAAGGCGGGGCATGCCACCAAGTTCGGCGGGCATACGGCAAACATCTTGATCGATCCGAGCCCGCCGGTGGCGGCGCTGGAGAAACTCATGAGCCGCGCGGTCGAGGATTACGCCGCCCGCTTGAAGGGCGACCCCACGCACCCCGTGTTCGTGGCGAAGCCGGAGCGTTGGAAGCTGCAGGCCTGGGCCGTCGTCATGGATATCCAGGGGCATCAGCTTCCCCATATCCATCCGGCGGCGTGGCTATCGGGCGTGTATTACGTGAAGATTCCGGTGGCCGATCCCAAGCCCCGCGATCCCCATGCGGGCTGGATCGAATTCGGGCGGCCGCAGGAGAACATGCGTGCCAAGGCCGAACCGGATTTGCGGCTTTACCAGCCGAAAGAGGGGCTGATGCTCCTGTTCCCCTCTTATTTCTATCACCTGACGATTCCGATCGAGACCAAGGAGCAGCGCATCAGCATCGCCTTCGACGTGGTGGCCGAAGGTTCGGCGGGCGGAACGCCTTATTGAGGCGGGCGCCCCGGCGGGTATTGACCGGCGAATAAAACGTCTGTATGTCTAGAAATATGGACGATACAAAGGCGGTAAAGGCGCTCTCGGCCCTGGCCCAGGAGAGCCGGCTCGAAGCGTTCCGGCTTCTGGTGAAGCGCGGGCCGGAGGGATTGGCGGCGGGCGAAATCGCGAGAAAGCTGCGCGTGCCGCACAACACGCTCTCCGCCCATCTTTCGATTTTGGCGAATGCCGGGCTCGTGACCTCGCGCCGCGCCGGGCGATCCATGATCTATGCCGTGGATTACGGCGGCACCCGCGGCCTGCTCGCTTTCCTGATGGAAGACTGCTGCCGCGGCGAGCCCAAGCTGTGCGCGCCCTTGCTGGCCGCCGTGCTGCCCGGCTGCGGCGCCGAAGACAAGCGCCAATGACCGGGGATCGGATCTTCAATGTTCTTTTCCTGTGCACCGGCAATTCGGCGCGCAGCATCATGGGCGAGGCGATCCTGAACCGGTTGGGCCTCGGCCGGTTCAAGGCCTGGAGTGCCGGAAGCCACCCCAAGGGCGCGGTCCATCCCTTCGCCCTCGATCTCTTGCAGAAGCTCAACTATCCGGCCGAAGGGTTCCGCTCCAAATCCTGGGATGAATTTGCCGTGCCCGATGCGCGAGCACTCGATTTCGTGTTTACCGTCTGCGACAACGCGGCGAACGAAGTGTGCCCGGTGTGGCCGGGACAGCCGATGACCGCGCATTGGGGCGTGCCCGATCCGGCGGCAGCCGTTGGCACCGAAGTCGAGCGCCGGCTTGCCTTCGCCGATGCCTACCGCTGGCTCAACAACCGCATCGCAATCTTCGTGAGCCTGCCGATTCGCGTCCTCGACAAATTGAGTCTGCAGCGGCGCTTGGACGAGATCGGCAAGACCGCGCGGGAAAACGCCGGCCAGAAGGTTTAGGGCCCCTTGTTTTCGATATCGCGGCGAGTCGCCGCCGAGGCGCTTGGCACCGCGCTCTTGGTCGCCGCCGTGGTCGGCTCGGGAATCATGGGCCAGGCCTTGGCCGGGGGAAATGCGGCCCTCGCCCTTCTCGGCAACACGGTTGCGACCGGCGCGATGCTGGCCGTCTTGATCCTGGTCTTTCAACCCATCTCCGGCGCGCATTTCAATCCCGCCGTCACCGGCGCCTATCTGATCCGCCGCGAGATCGAACCCCGGACCGCGATGCTCTACGTCGCGGCGCAGGTACTGGGCGGATTGCTCGGCGTCGCCGCGGCCCATGCCATGTTCGGCGAAGTCCTCTTCCAGGTCGGGGCAAACGCCCGCACCGGGCCCGGCCAATGGCTCGCGGAAGGGGTCGCGACCTTCGGCTTGGTGCTGACGATATTCGCCACGTCGCGCTTCCGCCCGGAATCCTTGCCTTATGCCGCCGGGCTGTTCATCAGTGCCGGATATTGGTTCACCGCCTCGACCTCCTTCGCCAATCCCGCGGTCACCATCGCCCGCGGCTTGACCGGCTCCTTCAGCGGCATCGATCCCGCCCATGTTCCGGCCTTCATTGCGGCGCAGCTTGCCGGCGCCGCCGCGGCCACGTTCCTGTTCGGCTGGTTCGTCGGGCGGGCTCCGGCGGTCTCGAAACCGCAGCGCGCCGCGGTATCGTAAAAAACCCGGCCTCTGCGGCCCAACGACCGGTTGTTTACCCGCTGCCGCCCTATGAGCATCCGGGGGGGTTCGCGTGCAAAAATCGCCGTCCCGTGCCATCGTGACGCCCATGAGCATCGCGCCATGAGCATCGCGCCATGAATATCGCAATCGTGATTCCGTCGCGTTACGGGTCGAAGCGGTTTCCGGGAAAGCCGCTCGCCGATATTCGCGGCCGCAGCCTGCTGCAGCGGGTGTGGTCGATCGCCAAGAAAGTCACCGGTGTTTCCGGCGTCTATGTCGCGACCGATGACGCCCGCATCGCCGACCATGCGCGATCCTTCGGCGCCGAGGCCATCATGACCTCGCCCGGCTGCGCCAACGGGACCGAGCGCGTGCTGGCGGCGCTGCGCACATTCGCCAAGCGCCCCGATGCGGTGGTGAATCTTCAAGGCGATGCGGTTCTGACCCCGCCCTGGGTGCTGCAATCCATGGTCGACGAGATGAAAAGCGATTCGTCGGTCCGCATGGT
This sequence comes from Alphaproteobacteria bacterium, assembly GCA_041498815.1. Lineage (GTDB taxonomy): Bacteria > Pseudomonadota > Alphaproteobacteria > DATDPM01 > DATDPM01 > DATDPM01. The sequence goes on along the minus strand of JBGQJC010000041.1, from coordinate 17,712 downwards.
CACGGCGGCGGTACGCCTCAGCCCCGAACAAGTCCGGGAGCTGGAAGACAGCAAGCGCCGGACTCCCACCAGCGGCACGCTCGTCACCTTCGACCGCAACGGCGACGCGCTCTACTTTTCGAAATCATTGATTCCGAATCAGCGCCATGCCGCGGGCGATGGGGCGCCCTTTTACCGCCACGTCGGAGTCTACGGCTACCGGACCGAGACCCTCGAAAACCTGTGCGCGCTTCCCGAAGGGCCGCTGGAGCGGGCCGAGGAACTGGAGCAGCTGCGGGCGCTCGAAAACGGGATTCCGATCCGCGTCGTGGTCGTCGACTATCGCGGCCGCACCCACTGGGCGGTGGATGCGCCGCAAGACGCGGCCAAGGTCGCCGAGATCATCGCCCGCGAGGGCGAGCTGGTGTGATGGACATTATCTTTGCGCGCCACGGCAACACGTTCTCTCCCGGCGAGCGCGTCGTCTTTATCGGCGCGAACGAGGACGTGCCGCTGGTGGCCAGGGGTGAGGAGCAGGCGCACCGTTTGGCCGGTGCCCTGGGCGCGTTAGGGATTGTGCCCGCCGCCGTCTATTGCGCGCCGCTCCAGCGTACGCGCCGTTATGCCGGGATCGTCGCCGAAGTTTTGGCGCTGGGATCGCCGCCGCTCACGGATCCCCGCTTGACCGAGATCGACTACGGAGATTGGATCGGGCTAACCAATGAAGAAATCGGCAAAAACCCGGTCCAAAAAGAAAATCTGCGGCGTTGGGACGATGAAATGACATGGCCGCGCGATGCCAACTGGGGCGGCAGCGAGGAAAAATTGCGCGCCGGCCTCAAGGGGTTTCTGGAGGATATCCATAGGGGCTTCCGGGCGGGCGATATCGTGCTGGTGGTGACGTCGAGCGGGATCCTGCGTTACTTCGCCCTCACCGCGCTGGGGGTGGACGCCCCGCGCAACCCGCACTTCCCCTTCAAGATGCGCACCGGGAATATCGGAAAAATCCGCGAAACCGGCGACGCTTACGAGATTCCTTATTGGGACACGGCGCCCGGCGCGGTTCCGATTTAAGTCATTTATGTGCCGTGGGTTTCGCCGGTTTCCGGCGGGTTGTCAGCGCCGGCGTCTTGGGCTTAAACTAAGCCATCCCAATTGCGGTCGCGGCGATGGAAGATGCGACGGAGATCAGGCGGATGAGAGGGCAGGGAAGCGAGCCGGTTCCCATCCAGGCGGGCATCGCGGTGCGCGAGGCCGCGCGCGCGGCCGAGGTCGAGCAATGGGCCTGGCGCCGCATCCGGGCGCTGCGCCTGTTTTACAATCACCTCACCGTTTTCGTGATCGTCAATTTCATCCTCCTGCTCGTCGACGTCTCGACGCCGGGCCCGCCGTGGTTCTATCAGGTGCTTCTCGGCTGGGGGATGTTCGTCGCCCTTCATGCCGTACATACCTACGAGCTTCTGCCCTGGACCAACCGCGACTGGGAACAGCGCAAGGTCGACGAGTTGATCGAGGAACGCCGCCGGACCGGCAACCACTCCGGCTGATTCCGGAATCTCCCCGTGCCAGCTCCGGCGGGCGCGCCGCCGCCGCGTCGGGTCCCGGTAAAAAATCCGATGAACTACCGCCACATCTATCATGCCGGGAACTTCGCCGACGTCGTGAAACACGCGGCGGTCGCGATGCTCGTCCGGCACATGGGGGAAAAGGACAAGCCCTTCTTCGTGCTCGACACCCACGCCGGCTGCGGGCGCTACGATCTCGCCTCCGCCGAGGCGGAGAAGACCGGCGAAAGCGCCGCGGGCATCGGCCGGTTATGGGCGGCGCCCAAAGTGCCGGAGGAATTGGAAGCGTATCTATCCGTCGTCAAGGCGCTGAACGGGAGCGAGAGCCTGCGCTGGTATCCGGGCTCGCCGCTTCTGATCCGCAAGCTGCTGCGGTCTTGCGACCGGATGGCGGCCTGCGAGCTCCACCCCGCCGACGCCGCCAAGCTCAAAGCCGAATTCCGCCGCGACCGGCAGGTGGCGGTCTATCAGCTGGACGGCTATCTCGCGCTCAAATCGCTTTTGCCGCCCGCCGAGCGCCGCGGCCTCGTTCTGGTCGATCCGCCGTTCGAGGCCGAAGACGAATTCGACCGCCTGGCGAAGGGATTGCGCCAGGCCTGCCGGCGCTGGGCGACGGGGACCTACGTGCTTTGGTACCCGGTCAAGGATGTCGCCGCTTCAAAAGATTTTCTCGAAACCCTGCGGGCGTCGGGAATCCGCCGGGTTCTCGGGGCCGAGCTGTGGGTGGAAAAGCCGGGCGACAAGGAATTGCTCACGGGCTGCGGCCTCGTGTTCGTCAATCCGCCCTGGACCTTGCCCGATGCGCTGGCCGCGACGCTGCCGTTCCTGGCGCGCGTGTTGGCTAGGCGGCCCGGTGCCGGATTCAAGGTCTCGTGGCTGGCGCCGGAATGGGCGCGCGCAAATTTTCCGCCGGGACGTGAAAATCCAGCACAATAGGCCGCCCGGCCGCCTTGTTTTGAATCAATGCGCCGGTGCGAAAGCCGGGCGAAAAAGCTCCAGGATGAAACCCTTGGCTCAAAGCGCCGCGAAAGGCGAGCTCTCCCGCGGCTGGGAACACCTGCCGCATGATGCCGATATCGGCGTGCGCGGCTTCGGGCCGACGCTCGAGTCCGCCTTCGAAGAGGCTGCCGTGGCGATGACGGCCGTCGTCACCGACCCGGCCGAGGTGAAATCGGCGCAAGCCGTGGCGATTTCCTGCGCGGCCGCGGATCCGGAGCTGCTGCTGGTCGATTGGCTGAACGCGCTGGTGTACGAAATGGCGACCCGGAACATGCTGTTCGGCCGGTTCGAGGTCGCGATCGCGGGGCAAGAGCTCCGCGCCACCGCCTGGGGCGAGCCGATCGATGTGATGCGCCATCAGCCGGCGACCGAGGTCAAGGGCGCCACTCTGACCGGCCTTAAGGTGAAGCGCGCCGCAGACGGGCTTTGGACCGCGGAATGCGTCGTGGACGTCTGAGCCGGCCGCGCATAAGGGACGGACATGGATCTCGGGCTATTCGAGCGAACCGGCGACTTTGAATTCCGCGTCGCGCCCATGGGCGCAATGCGGGTCCCGGCCGTGATCTATGCCGACGAGAATCTCATCCGCGCCATGGACGACAAGGTCTTCGAGCAGGTGACGAACGTCGCGGCATTGCCCGGGATCGTGAAGGCTTCCTATGCGATGCCCGACGCCCATTGGGGCTACGGCTTCCCGATCGGCGGAGTCGCGGCCTTCGACCCGGATCAAGGCGGCGTGGTTTCGGCGGGCGGAGTCGGGTTCGACATCTCCTGCGGCGTGCGGGCGATGCTGACCGGGCTCAATATCTCCGCCGTCGAACCGCGCAAATACGAGATCGCCCAGGCGCTGTTCTCTTCGATTCCCGCCGGGCTCGGGAGCAGGGGCGGCATTCGTCTCGATGCGCAAGAGATGGATGCCATGCTCGAAGGCGGCGCCGAATGGGCGATCGCGCGGGGCTACGGCGAGCGCCGCGACCTGGCGCGGATCGAAGAACGCGGCAAGGCCGCGGGCGCGCGGCCCGATTGGGTCTCGGACAAGGCGAAGAAGCGCCAGCGCGACGAGATGGGAACTTTGGGCTCCGGCAACCATTACCTCGAGGTGCAAGAAGTTACCGAGGTCTTCGACCGCGACGCGGCGTCGGCTTTCGCTCTGGCGCAAGGCGATGTGGTGGTGAGCATCCACTGCGGCTCGCGCGGCCTGGGGCACCAGATCGGCACGGAATTCCTGCGCGACATGGCGGTCGCCGCCGCGGAGCACGGGATCACGCTTCCCGACCGCGAGCTTGCCTGCGCGCCGATCAATTCGGACATCGGTCGGCGCTATCTGGGCGCGATGCGCGCCGCAATCAATTGCGCGCTCGCCAACCGCGAGATCATCGGCCATCTGACCCGCGATGTCTTCGGGCTGCTGTTCCCGGGTGCCCGGCTCGAGCTCCTGTTCGACGTGTCGCACAATACCTGCAAGGTGGAGGAGCACAAGGTCGATGGCGTGCCCCGGCATCTTCATGTCCACCGCAAAGGGGCGACCCGCGCTTTCGGCCCCGGCCATGCCGACCTGCCGCCGGAATACCAGCACGCCGGTCAGCCGGTCTTGATCGGCGGGAGCATGGGCACGGCCTCCTACGTTATGGCGGGCACGCGCGAGAGCGAAACCAAGGCCTTCAGTTCCGCCTGCCACGGGGCCGGGCGCGCCATGAGCCGCCATGCGGCCCTCAAACTGTGGCGCGGGCGCGAGCTGATGGACGAGCTGGCGGCTCACGGCACGATTGTGCGCAGCCCGTCCGCGCGCGGCGTCGCCGAAGAGGCGCCCGGCGCCTATAAGGACGTGGGTGCGGTCGTGGATGCCGCGCACAAAGCGGGCTTGGCGCGCAAAGTCGCGCGGCTGCGCCCCGTCGTCTGCATCAAAGGATGAACTTTCAAAAACCGAGCGAGGTGCCGATCATGCAACTGCCCCTTCAAGTAACCTTCCGCAACATGGATCCGTCCGATGCCGTCGAAGCCAGGGTGCGCGAGAAGGCCGCCAAACTCGAACGCTTCGCCGACCGGATCGTGAGTTGCCGCGTGATGATCGAGGCCCCGCACCGGCGCGGGCACAAGGGCAAGCTCTATCACGTGCGCATCGACATGGCGGTTCCCGGCGGGGAAATCGTGGTCAACAAAGAGAAGCCCGAGCATCACGCCCACGAGGACGTCTATGTCGCGGTGCGCGACGCCTTCGATGCCGCGACGCGCCAGCTCGAGGATCACGCCCGCCGCCGCCGCGGCGACGTGAAGGCGCACGACGTGCCGCTGCACGGCAAAGTGACGCGCCTGTTTCCCGCCGAAGACTACGGCTTCATCGCGGTGACGGAGGGGCCGGAGGTCTATTTCCACCGCAACAGCGTGGTCGAAGGCTCGTTCGACGATCTGGCGGAAGGCGGCGAAGTGCGCCTTAGCATCGCCGAAAAGGAAGGCGACAAAGGCCCGCAAGCCTCGACCGTGCGCCCCATCGGCAAGCATCACCTGGTCGGGTAAGGCCTGCTGCCGCCCCCGCCCAGGCAGCCGCGCAATATGGAAATCAACGTCCGCTCCATCGCAAACCGGCCCGGCGCCCTTCCGATCGAGATCGTGGAACACAAGGGCCTCGGTCATCCCGATAGCGTTTGCGACTGGCTCGCCGAAGAGCTGTGCCTGCGCCTCAGCCGCTTCTATGCCGCGCAATGCGGCGCGGTACAGCACCATAACGTGGACAAGGCCTTGCTCATCGGCGGGGTCGCGGAGCCTGCGTTCGGCGGCGGCGAAGTCACCAAACCGATCGAGATTTACCTCGCCGGCCGCGCCACCGCCGCTTGCTCCGGCCGCTCCGTCCCGATCGAGGATCTCGCCCGCGAGGGCACGGCCGAATGGCTGCGCGGTCACTTTCACGCGCTCGACCCGGCGCGCCACGTCAAGCTGCACTGCCGCGTCCGCCCGGGATCGCCCGAACTCATCGAGCTTTTCGAACGCGCGCACAAAACCGGCACCGTACTCGCCAACGATACGTCCTGCGGCGTCGGCTTCGCGCCTTTGAGCGAGATGGAGACGGTCGTGGCCGAAACCGCACGGGCCCTGAACGGCCCGGAGCTGAGCGTGCTGCATCCGGCGATCGGCGAAGACATCAAGATCATGGGCCTGCGCGAAGGCCGGTCCATCCACCTCACCGTCGCCTGCGCGATGATCGGCGGGTTCCTGAAAGACGCGGCCGAGTACATGGATTTGAAGGCGCGGCTCACGGCCGCCCTGACCGAGGTCGCGCGGCGGCACGCCTCGAGCAAAGTCGCGGTCGAGGTCAACACCGCGGATGCGCCCGACGGCAGCGAGGTCTATCTGACGGTGACCGGCACCTCGGCCGAATGCGGCGACGACGGCGAAGCCGGCCGCGGCAACCGCGTCAACGGCCTGATCACGCCGATGCGGCCCATGACCATGGAATCGGTCGCGGGCAAAAACCCCATCAGCCACGTCGGCAAGCTCTACAATCTCGCGGCGGGATTGATCGCCGAGCGCATCGTCGCCGAAATCCCGGAGGCGCTCGGGGCCGAGTGCTGCCTCGTCAGTCAGATCGGCCGGCCGGTCAAGGAGCCGCGGCTCGTCGGCATCGGGCTCCAGGCGGCGGACGATGTCGCGCGGCGTCTTCAGCCCGCCGTCGCCAAGATCGCCGCGGACGAGCTTGGCCGCCTCGATGACATGTGGCGCGCGCTCAATTCCGGCGAAATCGGAATCGGCCGCTGGCCGTTTTCCAGGCGCTAGCCGTTATCCACACAAGGGCGACGGGCGGCGCCATCCGGCAGTGAAATAAAAAGGGGCCGGTCCAAACGGCCGGCCCCGAACTTGGAACTCGCGTCAGCCCCGAAAGTGCCGCGCTATTCGCCGTCTTCGCGCGGGGCGGCGCCGGGTTGATCTGACGGCGCCGCGCCGGATTCGGGCGCGGCGGGCTTCTCGCCCATTTCCTTGGTTGCTTCGCCGGCCTTTTCTTCCGAAGGTGCGGCCGGTTGCGGCGCCGCTTCTTGTTGGGCGGGAGCGGCGGGTTGCGCCTGTTCGGTGGCGCCCTTTTCCGCCGCCTTTTCGCCGCTTTCCTCTTTCTTGCCGCAAGCCGAGAGCGCCAGACCGAGCGCCAAGCCCAGAACCCCAAGCCACCGGCCCGTCGAAATCCAGGTCATTTCGCGCGTCCTCCTGTTGGCCCCCTGTTGGATTAGATCTTCGCTGTTCGATTGCAGGGCACGCGTAGCCCAAGCGCCGGGCGCCCCTGCTGTTACCGGCCATGGTACCGGGCGGAAGCCCCAAAATCCAGCCGCCGAAAGGCGTATCAGCCGGTTTTGCGGTCCGCCTCGCCGGTCTCGAGCGTCCAGGGGACGAGTTCGTCCAGGACTTGACCGAGCGCCGAATTGAAGGCGGCGACGATGTCCTCGATCCGGTCGGACGTGGCCGCGGCGTCGTGGTCGAAGCGCTTGGCGGCGACGATCGCGCGCCGCCGCACCGTGACGAGACGGGCGTTGATGGCGACATGGGCGTGGGGCGCCGGACCCGAAAAGTACTCGGCCTGGAAATCGCGGACTTCGGTAGCCAAAATGTAATCGGGCCTGAGATTGCTCGAATCCCCCCCGACCGAAAGGATACGCCCCGATGATTCGAAGGAATCGACGGTGAGCGTCTGCACCATCAGCGGCACGCGGTCGATCCAATTGGAGCGCGCGTAATATTCCAATTGGATCGGGTTGTGCATCAGCCCGATTCTCGTCGAATCGATCCCGGCGGGCGCGGCCGGCGGCTCCACCAGAAGCTGCCAGTCCACCTTCGCGAGGTTTTGCGCGGCGGCGGCGTGCTTGGGAGAGAGGCGGTAAAGATCGGGCGGCGGACCCTGGCCCGGCACGATCGAGCCGCAGCCGGCAAGCATGCCGGCGAAAGGCGAGGCGGCCAAAAGCCCGAGCAGGCTGCGGCGCGAGACTCCGGCGTTATTTCTTGTTGGCGTCATAGCCCTGCTGCTGATTGCCGAAAAGGAAGCGCGCGGGATCGCGCTCGATTTCGGTGGTGACCCGGTTGAGGTTCGCGACAAGCTCGCGCGACTCGGCCAGGAGAGCGTTGAGATCGGAAAGCCCGGTCCCCGAAAAACTGTGAATCGGTCCCCGGTTTTCCGCCACCAGGCCCGAGATTTGATCGGCCATGGCGGTCATGGATTTCGTGGTCTGGCGGAGGTCGCTCAACAGCGGCGTCAATTCGCGGTCCACGTCCGCCGCCGTGCGCCCGATCGAATCGAAAGCCTGATCGGCGTGCGCGGCAAGGCCGCCCGATTTTTCCTCGAGCGTGGTGGCGAGCCTATCCAGCGAGGCCGACGCCTCGCGCAGGTTCGTCATGGTGCCGGAAAAATCGCCGACCGCGTGCGCGATCTGGTCGCTTTGGCCGGCGAGCGAATCCGAAAGCGTGCTGAAGTTCTTGAGCGTATTGGAGACGGCCAAGCGGTTTTCGGGGGCCAAGAGCTCGTTGGCGCGGGCGAGCAATAGATTGATTCGCTCGACCGTCATCGGCGCGTCGGCCAGCACCCGCTCGAGACGCGACGGCATCGAGGTGATCACGGGATAGCGCGCTCCCTCCTTGGTCTCGAGCGGCGGCGCGTTCATGGTCCCGCCCTGAAGCAGAATGAAAGGCACGCCGGCGATCCCCTGGATTTCCAGGCTCGCCACCGTGTCCTTGCGGATGGGCGTTGCGGCCTGGACCTCGATGGTGACCAAAACCTCCTCGAAATTCTTGGGATCGATCTCGATTTTCACGATCTCGCCCACGGTGATGCCGCGGTAGCTGACGAAGCTGCCTTTTTTCAGCCCCGTCACCGCGCCGACGAAATAGACGTTGTAGCGCTTGACATCGGTTTGGAATTGCGCGCGCCCCAGCCACAAGGCGAAAAGCAGGAATCCGGCCGTGAGCAGCAGGACGAAGACCCCGACCAGAAAATAATTCGCCCGCGTTTCCATGGCCCGCTCAGTGACCGGTAATGCCGCTCAGCGCCGCCCGCCCGCGCGGCCCGCAGAAATATTCCTGGAACCAGGGATGCGGGTCGTGCATCAGGCTTTCCAAGGTGCCGACTTTAACACGCTTGTCGATCAGGACGGAAATGCGGTCGCAGACCGCGCGCAGCGAATCGAGGTCGTGGGTCACCATCACCACGGTCAGGCCCAGGGCCTGCTGGAGCTCGCGGATCAGGCGGTCGAAGGCGGCGGCCCCGATCGGGTCGAGGCCCGCGGTGGGCTCGTCCAGAAACAGGATCTCGGGATCGAGCGCCAAGGCCCGCGCCAGCCCCGCCCGTTTGCGCATCCCGCCCGAAAGCTCGGAAGGATATTTATGGGCGGCGTCCTGGGGCAGGCCCACCATCGCGATCTTGAGCGAAGCAAGCTCGAAGCGGAGATGCGGCGGCAAATCCACGTGCTCGCGCATCGGCACCTCGATGTTCTGGGCGACGGTCAGGGAGCTGAACAAGGCGCCGTCCTGGAACAGCACGCCCCAGCGCTGTTCGAGATCGTGCATCCCGGGCTCCGATTGCCCGACAATGTCGCGCCCCAGCACGCGGATGCGCCCGGCATCGGGGGTCAAAAGCCCGATGATCGCGTGCAGGAGCACCGACTTGCCGCTCCCCGATCCGCCGACGATCCCCATGATCTCGCCCTTGATGACCGACAAATCGAGGTTGTCGTGGACGACCTGCGCCCCGAACCGGGTCCTCAAGCCTTTGACTTCGATGACCGGCGGGGTTGCCATCGCTCACCACCCGATCTTCGAGAAGAAGATCGAGAAAAACGCGTCGAACACGATCACCAGGAACACGCCTTCGACCACCGCCTTGGTGGTGTGGCTGCCGACCGATTCGGCGCTGCGCGTCACCTGGAACCCCTCGAAGCAGCCGACCAGCGCGATGATGAAGGCAAAGAACGGCGCCTTGATCATGCCGACCCAGAACGACGTGATCGACACCGCGCCCTTCATCTGGCGCGCGAACTGCAGCAGCGAGATGTCGAGGGACGTGCTCGCCATCACGGCGCCGCCCAGGATTCCCAGAATATCGGCATAGAAGGTCAGAAGCGGCAGGACGATGACGAGCCCGAGCACGCGCGGCAGCACCAGGATTTCCACCGGATCGAGGCCGATGGTGCGCATGGCGTCGATCTCCTCGTTCACCTTCATGGTGCCGATCTGGGCGGTGAAGGCGCTTCCCGAACGCCCGGCGACGATGATCGCGGTGATGAGAATCCCCATCTCGCGCAATATCCCGATGCCGACGATGTTGACGGTGAAGATCTGCGCCCCGAAGCGCGCGAGCTGGTCGGCGCTCTGAAAGGCGGTGACGACGCCGATCAGGAAGCTCAAGAGCCCGACGATGGGCAAGGCGTCGAATCCGGCCTTTTCCATGTGGCTCGCCAGCGAGGCGGCGCGCACCCGGGCCGGCCGCAAGAACGCCCGGCCGCATACGGTGACGGTGAGGCCGAGAAAATTGATGAGGTCGTGCGCGTTCGAGAGCGTGGCGACGGCCGCCTCGCCGATATTGATAACGAACCCCACCAGCGGATTGACGGCCGGCGGGGGCGGCGGAATCGTCACGTCCTGACGCGCCACGGTCTCCAGAAGCGCGGCGTGCGCGGGGCTGGCGCCCGTGATCTTGACTGCGATACGCGCTTGGCGAAGCGCCGCCTCGGTGCGCCGGATCAGCCAGGCGCCCGAAGTGTCGAGGCCGTCCAAGGCGGAGAGATCGAACTCGGCGCGCGCGACACCGGCGAAATCGAGCGCGCGCAATTCGCGGTCGAGCGCGCCCGCGGCCTCGGCCGTCCAGCGCCCGCCGAGGCCCAGCACCATGCCGCCCGCCTGGCTTCGGGTCGTGACCCAGCCTTGGGCTCGGCCGTTTTCGCCCGGTTCCGCCACCTGTCTCCCCCGCCGGTCCGAATGGACGCTAAAGGAAGAATTCCCAGCATATCAAGGCGGGAATCCCCGTGCTCGATGGAAGCGGGACGATTGTGGGCCGCCCGGCATCGGCTAGAATGGGACTGGGACGGGAAAAGGAGTGGAAGTCATGGCGCAGCCGAACCGCCGGGATGCGAAGCGGCGCTGGCAGCAGATCGCGGCCATCTTGGGCGCCGCGTTGATTCTTGCCGCCTGCGGCCAAGAGACGGAGGAATCGAGCGACACCAACCCCGACTCGGTAAGGCGCGCGCGGGCCGCCAAGGCCAACCCCGCCTCGGTCAACTGCAAGCGCCTGGGTGGAAACCTCACCATCGAGAAACGCGGCGACGGCGGCGAATACGGCATCTGCGGCTTCACCAACGGGGGCCAATGCGAGGAATGGGCGATGTTGCTCGGATTCTGTGCGCCGGGCGGCGTCGACCTTGCGGCCTATCCCACGCCGGCCGCGAAATATTGCGCGCTGCGCGGGGGCAAGTACGTCCCGGCCGCGGCCGAGGGTCAGGAACACTGCGTGCTTCCGGGCGGAATAAACTGCCTGGCCGACGATTTGTATTCGGGCGAATGCCAGGCGGCCGAGCGTTGAAACTGCCTTGAGGGGGCCAGGCCACGGCCGAATGGGTCTTTGCGCGCCGCGGGGAACATGAAATTATTAAGCCGGGAGTGAGGGGGCCTGCCGCGGTCCAAACGAGTTCGAGGAGAGAGCCGACATGAACCGCACCTATTATTACGTCACAGCCATCGTTGCCTTGGGATTGCTTGCGGCGCCGGCCATGGCGCGCGCCGCCAATCCGGCCAATCCAGCCGAGCCTCAGAACGTGCCCGGCAGCACCGACAACATCGCCGACGACCTCAATGCGCAGCAGCAGAAAAAAGTCGAGGATGAGCAGGCGCGCATGAACAAGGAGATCGAGGACAAGAATGCCGAGGCCATGCGCCAGTGGCGGATGCAGAACAATATGCGCATGGAAGAATTTCAGAAGAAGCAGCAGCAGAATTCCCAATAGCCCCGCCGGCCCACCCGCGCCGCTGCCGCGCCGCGGCCGTGACCGGCCCTTGACGCCCGCGCGCCCCGCGGAACGCCCCGGGTAAGCGCCCCATGGCCGCCGTCGAGACCACGCTCGCCCTCGTCATCCTCGCGATCGCGCTCGGCCTGGTCGCCAGGCAGTTGCGGATTCCCTATCCCATCGCCCTGGTCCTGGGCGGTCTCGTCCTCGGGTTCATCCACACCCTGCCCAATCTGGAATTCGATCCCGAGCTGGTGTTCTTCTTCTTCCTGCCGCCGCTCCTTTACCACGCCGCCGTTTTCACCTCGTGGCGCGATTTCCGCGCCAACCTCGGCCCGATCTCGCTTCTCGCCATCGGTCTCGTGATTGCGACCACCGCGGCGGTTGCGGTTGTCGCCCACATGTTCGTTCCCGAATTGCCGTGGGCGGCGGCGTTCGCCTTGGGCGCCATCGTGTCGCCGCCCGACGCCATCTGCGCCACCGCGGCGATGGCCAATTCCCGCGTGCCCCGGCGCCTGGTCACGGTGATCGAGGGCGAAAGCCTGGTCAACGACGCGGCCGGGCTCATCATCTACAAATACGCGGTGGCGGCCGCGGTCACCGGCACGTTCTCGGCCGCCGATGCCGGACTCGATTTCCTGTTCGTCGGCTTCGGCGGAATAGCCATCGGCGCCGCGCTCGGTCTGCTGTTCCTCCGCCTCCATCGCAAGCTCGCCGATCCCATGATCGAGGTCACCGTCTCGCTCGCCATTCCGTTCGCGGTCTACCTGGCGGCGGAAAAACTCGGAACCTCGGGCGTGCTGGCGGTGGTCACGGCCGGGCTGATCCGCGGCTGGTACGCGCCCGAAGTCCTGTCGCCGCAATCGCGAATCCGCGGCTTCGCCGCCTGGGACGTGGTGGTGTTCATCCTCAACGGCCTGGTGTTCATCCTGATCGGCTCCGAGCTCGACGAGGTATGGGACGCCCTGCCCGGATTTACCTTCGGGCGTCTCCTGCGGCACGCCGCGGCGGTGGCGGCGGCCGTGATTGCGGTGCGGTTCCTATGGATCTTCGCCTCGGCCTATCTGCAAAAGCTCGCCGCCTTGTGGATGAAGACGAAACCGCTCTTCAATTGGCGCGAGAATGTCGTGCTCGGCTGGGCCGGAATGCGGGGCGTGGTGTCGCTGGCGGCCGCGCTCGCCATTCCGCTCACCACCGCCTCGGGCCAGCCGTTTCCGGGGCGCGAGCTGATCGCGTTCCTGACGTTTTCCGTGATCTTCGCGACCCTGGTCATCCAGGGCATGACGATGGCGCCGCTGGCGCGATGGCTCAAGGTCAAGGCCGACGACACGCCCGCGCGCGAAGAAAGGCTGGCCCGTCAGAAGACCATGCACGCGGCCCTGGCCGAAATCGACAAACTGGCCGGGGAGGGGTTCGCGGCCGCCGGGATCCTCGATTCCGTACGGCTCCAGATCGCGCGCCAGATGGAGGAAATCGAGGCCGCCGATCCGGATTCTGCTGCGGACGGAATCCCGCCGGATTCCGGCGCCCTCTCGCGGCGCGATGTCTTGCGGGCGGCGATCCGCGCCCAGCGGCGCGAGCTGTTGCGGCTGCGCTACGATTCCGTCATCGGCGACGACGTCATGCACCGGATCGAGCGCGATCTCGATCTTCAAGACTCGATGCTGACGTAAACGCGCCCAAAGTTCCGCATTCGGTAACGGCGCGAGCAGAAGGCCACATCGATCTCATACCGGCGACAAAGCATCCATGATGCGGCACTCTGCGATCGAGCCGCGCCGGCACTGACCGATAACTTTGCGCAGCTCCGCTTGCAGCGCGTTCAAGTCCGCGATTTTGCGTTCGACCTTTGCAAGATGCTCTTTAGCGATGCTGTCTACCGCGCCGCAGTCGCGGTCCCGCTGATCGGCAAGGCCGAGAAGCGCGCGAACCTGCTCGATCGAGAAACCAAGATCGCGGCTGCGCCGGATGAAGCTCAGCCGCCGGCGGTGGCTGTCGCTGTAAGCGCGATAATTGCCCGCGGTCCTCGCCGGTTTCGGCAGGAGGCCGATGCGCTCGTAATAGCGAACGGTCTCCACCTTGGTGTCGGCCGCTTTGGCCAGTACCCCGATGGTCAGGACACCGTTGTTCATGACCTTGACCCTGTAGTTGCTACAGGGTCCATATAGGGGTTAATGCCGAGCATTACCATATTGGAAATGGTGGGCATGTAATCGCTCGCGTTACTCAGTGACACACGGGTCCGGGTCGTCCAGCGCTTTGGCGGGGTCGTACGATCGCAGGATGCCCAGGAATAACAATGTCGCCAGTTCAAGAGCATAGCCGTAATCGTTCGGAAACAGAACTCGCTTGCTGCCACACCGATGATGCGCCACTGGCAACTCGGCTGGTGCGGGATCCGGCGGCGGGCTACCGTCTGGCGTTCAAGATCGAGGGCATGGATTGCGCCGAAGAGGTTGCTGTTCTTCGACGCGAGATCGGCCCGCTCGTCGGCGGCGGAGACCGCCTCAGCTTCGACATCCTGAACGGAAAGATGCTGATTGCGGCGGACGCGGGTCCCGTTTCGGCCGAAGCCATTCGCGCCGCCGTTGCGCGGACGGGGATGAGTGCCGAGGAATTTCGCGCGGACCAGAAAGCCGAACCGGCCGATGATCGCCGTCGGCGGATTCAGACCGTTCTGACGGCCGCGAGCGGCCTCTTCGTCGCCCTCGGCGTGGTTCTGCATGCCTGGATCGCCGGAAACTTCGGCGTCGCTTTCGGCGAGGGCGTCGGCCGCAGCGTGCCGATTCCCGCCATGGCCGCCTACACGCTAGCCATCGCGTTCGGCAGTCGATATGTCGTCATCAAGGCGTGGTATGCGGCCCGACGCCTGCGGCCGGACATGAACCTGCTGATGACCATCGCGGTTGCGGGCGCAATCATGATCGGCGACTGGCTTGAGGCGGCAACTGTCGCCTTCCTGTTCGCGTTGTCGCTGGCTCTGGAGGGCTGGAGCGTTGGCCGGGCGCGGCGGGCGATCGCCGCGCTGCTCGAACTCGCGCCGCCGACGGCACGGCTTGTGGACGATGCCGGTGTCGAACGCGAGGTTCCTGCGGCCGAGGTTCCCGTCGGCGCGCGTTTCATCGTCAAGCCCGGCGAGCGCATTCCCCTGGATGGGCGGGTTGTCGCGGGGTCAAGCGCCGTCAACCAGGCGCCCATTACAGGGGAGAGCGTCCCCGTCTCGAAACAGCCGGATTCGGAGGTGTTCGCCGGGACAATTAACGGCGACGGCGCCCTTGATATCGCAAGCACCAAGCGCGCCGATGACACGACCTTGGCGCACATCATCAAGCTCGTCGAATCGGCGCAAGGCCGCCGCAGCCGCTCCGAGCAATGGGTCGAGAGGTTTGCCAGGGTCTACACGCCGGCTGTCATGGCGCTGGCGATCGCCGTAGCCGCGATTCCGCCTCTGGCCCTGGGCGGTCCATGGGACATGTGGTTCTATCGCGCCCTCGTGCTGCTGGTCATCGCCTGCCCCTGTGCATTGGTGATCTCGACCCCCGTAAGCATTGTCGCCGCGCTGGCCACAGCCGCTCGTGCCGGGGTCCTGGTGAAAGGCGGCGCGTATCTCGAGCTGCCGGCCCGGCTGAGAGCGATCGCATTCGACAAGACGGGGACACTGACCGCGGGGCGCCCCGTCGTTCTTGCCATCCACCCGTTCAACGGCCATAGCGAGGACGAACTCCTGGCCCGCGCCGCGGCGCTCGAAGCGCGTAGCGGCCACCCTCTGGCGAGGGCGATCATCGAGTTCGCGAGCTCGCGCGGCGTTCAACCAATTCCGGCGGAGGACGTGCAGATTTTCCCGGGCAAGGGAGTAACTGGAAAGTTTCAGGGGCGCGACTTCTGGCTCGGTTCGCACCGTTATCTGGAAGAGCGTGCCCAGGAAACAGCCGAGCTGCATGATCGAGCCGAGGGCCTCGAGCGGCAGGGGCGCACGGTCGTGGTGATCGGCAATGAGTCGCATGTTTGCGGTCTCATCGCTATCGCCGACACGGTTCGCCCGGAGGCAGCAGGCTTGATGCGTGCTCTGCGTGGCGCGGGGATTGAACATCTGGTCATGTTGACGGGCGACAACCGGGCAACCGCGGACAGCATCGGCAATCAGGTCGGTATCGACGAGGTCAAGGCCGAGTTGTTGCCGGCGGACAAGGTCGCGGCCGTCGAGGCTCTCGTCCGGAGGTACGGGGCGATTGCCATGGTCGGCGACGGAGTCAACGACGCGCCGGCAATGGCGAGTGCGAGCCTTGGCATCGCCATGGGCGCTGTCGGCAGCGACGCGGCGATCGAAGCGGCGGACATTGCCCTGATGAGCGATGACCTTTCGAGGCTGCCCTGGCTCGTCGCACATTCGCGGCGGACACTGGCTGTCATCCGCCAGAACATCGTCTTCTCCCTGGCCGTGAAGATGACATTCGTGGTTCTTACATTCGTCGGCCTCGCATCCCTGTGGGGTGCCATCGCAGCGGACGTCGGTGCATCGCTGCTCGTCGTGACGAACGGCTTGCGGCTACTCCATTCCCAAGCGGAGCTTCACTCCACCGCGGAAACCCCGGTCGCGGCCGAATAATTTTTCTCGACCGAATTGATCTAGCTCAACAACAGGTCTTGAGAACTTCGGCAGGATGATTTCTCTAATTTCGAGGATGGTGCCATGAAGTCGATAAAAATCTTGGCGGTCGCCGCCGTGGCGTTCGCGATGGCGGCGATGACAAGTAGTGCCGGCGCGGAGCAACCGGCAAACCCGCAAGGTCAGCCGGGCGGTCCCGCAACGGGCTCCATGATGGGGCCGGGGATGATGGGGCCGGGGATGATGGGTCAGAACGGCATGATGGGTCCCGGAATGATGGGTCCGGGGATGATGTGCCAGAACGGCATGATGGGTCCCGGAATGATGGGTCCGGGGATGATGGGCCAGAACGGCATGATGGGCCCCGGCATGATGGGCCCGGGGATGATGGGTCCCGGCATGATGGGCCCCGGCATGATGGGCATGCATGGATCTGGGCCGATGATGATGGGCCCCGGTTGGGGCTACGTTCAGCCGACCGTCAATATCACCTCGAACGACGTGAAAAGCTACATGGAGCGCTGGATCGACTGGTCCGGAAACGCGCATCTCAAAGTCGGCAACGTGGCCGAGAAGGACGCAGACACGATCACCGCCGACATCGTGACCAAGGACAATTCATTGGTGCAGCAATTCACGGTGAACCGTCACACCGGCTTCTACCGCCCGGCGCAGTAGCCGCCATGTGGTGGTACGGTCCATACCAGGGCATGGGCCAGTGGATGGGATGGTGGATGCCGTTTCACGGTGTCCTCTCGCTGCTGTTCCTGGCCCTCGTCATCGCCGGAATCGTCGCGCTCGTGCGCTCCCCGCGGGGCGGCCGTCACGGGCGGCGGTCTTCGGGCCTCGCGGTCCTCGAGGAGCGCTATGCACGGGGCGAAATCGACCGCGAGGAATATCTGCAGAAGAAGCACGACCTCGGCGGTTGAGCCCTTCGCCCCTAACGGACGGTTTCTTCGCGCAAAGTCTCAAGAGGCTTCCGATGACCTATTATTTCGCCAAGACCCTGCCGCTCGGATTCGACGAGGCGGTGCGGCGCACGACCGAAGCCCTCAAGAACGAAGGCTTCGGGATCATTTCCGAAATCGACGTGAAGGACACGCTGCGAAAGAAGCTCGGCATCGAGTTCCGCAACTACCGCATCCTCGGCGCCTGCAATCCGGCGCTCGCCCATGAGGCGCTGCAGCTTGAAGACAAGGTCGGGACGATGCTGCCCTGCAACGTCGTCGTGCAGGAGGTCGCAAAAGGCAAAGTCGAAGTCGCCGCGATCGACCCGGTGGCGTCGATGGCGGCGATCGAGAATCCTCGCCTGAAGCAGGCGGCCGAAAAGGTCCGGGCCAAGCTCAAGAAGGCCGTCGAAAATCTCTAAGCGGGGCCGGCTTCTTTCAGGACACGATGCTGGCGTAAACGTAGCGCCGTCACGCAGCCGTAACGAATCGCTCAATGCGCGCTCAAGCGCCGCCGTAACGAATTGAAATAATCTCGAGCTCCAGGTCGCCCGCCGGCCGCGTCCAGGTGACCGTCTGTCCGGCCTTAGCCCCTATGAGGGCGCGCGCCAGCGGCGAAACCCAGCTTACTTTTGCCCGCGCCACGTCCGCTT
>JBGQJC010000040.1:0-23226 GCA_041498815.1 Alphaproteobacteria bacterium | reverse complement strand
GGTCATACCCGGCGTCACCTCGCTCGCGGCGGCATCTGCGGCGCTCGTCCTTCCGGTTGCGATGAAAGACGAAATCCTGTCGGTCATTCCGGCGACACTCGATGAGCAAACGATTGCGGCGCGCATCGAAACGGCCGATTGCGCGGCGGTGGTCAAAATCGGCCGTCATTTGGCGAAGGTCCGGCGCGTGGTCGAGACCAAGGGGCTTACCGATCGCGCCCGCTACGTCGAATTCGTCACGACGGGTCGCGAACGCCTGCGCGCCCTTTCCGAAGTTGCCGAGGACGAGGCGGAATATTTCGCGCTGGTGCTGATCCGAAAAGGGAACGCCCCATGACGGCGAACGGGCGAGACGACGGGCTCCCGAGCGGGCCCGCGATCGTGGTGCTGACGCGGGGCGGAATCGAACTCGCGCAGCGGATCAAACCAGCACTTCCCGGGGCGCGCATCCATGCGCCGGCATTGCGCGCCGGCGCGGAGGACGCGGACGAGACCTTCGGCGACGCCGCGGCGCATCTGCGCAAGCTGTTTGCGGCGGGGATTCCGATCATTGCGGTTTGCGCGGCGGGAATAGCAATCCGCGCGCTGGCGCCCCTGCTTTCCAACAAATCGACCGAGCCCCCGGTCGTGGCGCTGGCGGAAGACGGATCTTCCGCCGTGCCGCTCTTGGGCGGACACAAAGGAGCGAATGCGCTCGCCCGCGCGATTGCAAGGAAATTGGGCGGGACGGCGGCCATCACCACCGCGGGCGATCTGCGTTTGGGGCTGGCGCTCGACGAGCCGCCCGCGGGCTGGCGCATCGCCAATCCGGAGGCGGTCAAGGAAACGGCGGCGGCGCTTTTGGCGGGAGAACCCGTGGCCCTGCGCCTGGAAGCCGGCGACGGCGGCTGGCTGTCGCAATCCGGAATAGCATTTTCTGCGCCGGCCCCGCACGCGGTCCGAATAAGCGACCGGGCGGGCGGGCCCGCGCCGGGCGAGCTTCTGTTTCATCCGCCGGTGCTGGCGATTGGGTTGGGATGCGAGCGGGGTGCCGCGAGCGATGAAGCGATTGCCCTTGCGCGCTCTGCGTTGGCGGATGCGGGCTTCAGTCCGCTGGCGGTCGCCTGCGTCTGCTCCCTCGACATCAAAGAGGACGAGCCCGCGGTTCACGCGGTTGCAAGCGATCTCGGCGTGCCCGCGCGGTTCTTCGATTCGGAAACGCTTGAGGCCGAGACGCCGCGGCTCGCCAACCCGTCCGATCTGGTATTCAAAGAAACCGGTACCCACGGCGTGGCGGAAGCGGCCGCACTTGCCGCCGGCGGGCCCGACGCGGCGCTCATCGTTCCCAAGACAAAATCGACGCGGGTCACTTGCGCCGTGGCGCGCGCGCCGGAACCGATAGATGCGGCCGCCGCCGGGCACGCGCGGGGCGAGCTTTACGTCGTCGGCATCGGCCCCGGAGACCAACGCTCGCTCTCGCCCGAAGCACGCAAGGCGATTGCGGCTGCGAGCGATCTCGTCGGCTATTCGCTGTATCTCGATCTCTTGGGCGATTGGGCGGCGGCAAAGCGCCACGCTTTCGCGCTGGGCGAGGAGGAGGTGCGCTGCCGCCATGCGCTTGATCTCGCGGCTGGCGGGCGCAGCGTGGCGCTGGTTTCATCGGGAGACGCAGGGATTTACGGACTGGCCTCGCTCGTTTTGGAGCTGATCGACCGCGAGGACCGCGCCGGCTGGAACCGGATCCGGCTTGCATTTTTGCCGGGGATCTCGGCGATGCAAGCGGCGGCGGCGGCGGCAGGCGCGCCCCTCAACCACGATTTCTGCGCGATCTCGCTCTCCGATCTGCTCACCCCCTGGCCGGAGATTGAAAACCGGCTTCGTCATGCCGCCGCCGGGGATTTCGTGATCGCGCTTTACAATCCCGCCTCGAAGCGCCGCCGGGATCGGATCGGACAGGCGCGGGATATTCTGCTGGCAAACCGCGATCCCGAAACGCCGGTGGTGGTGGCGCGCAACCTGGGCCGTGCGGGCGAAAGTCTTTCGGTGGTCGCGTTGCGGGAGCTAGCACCCCGCGACATCGACATGCTGACGGTCATCGTGATCGGAAATTCCAAGACGCGTGTCATGCGGCACGGCGGCCGGCCTTGGGTCTATACCCCGCGCGGCTACCTCGCGGGTGAAACGGCGCTTGAGCGCAAACGCGGCCGTTCATGACGGTGCATTTCATCGGCGCCGGGCCGGGCGCTTCCGACCTCATCACGCTGCGCGGCCTGAAATTCATCCGAAGCTGCGCCGTCGTGCTTTACGCCGGCTCGCTGGTGCCGGGGGCGGTGGTCGCCGAAGCCCGCAAGGACGCACGGGTCATCGACACCGCTCCGCTCACCTTGGACGAAATCATCGCCGAAATTGTTGCCGCCCACGAATCGGGGGCGGACGTCGCCCGCGTCCATTCGGGCGACCCGTCCCTTTATGGTGCGATCGCCGAGCAGATGCGCCGGTTGCGCGCGCTCGGCATTCCCTATGACATCACGCCCGGTGTGCCGTCGTTCGCCGCCGCCGCGGCGGCCCTCGGCGTCGAGTTCACCCTGCCCGAGGTCTGCCAGACGGTGATCTTGACGCGCACCGGCGTCAAATCATCGCCCATGCCGAAAGGCGAGGATCTGGCGACGCTGGCGCGAAGCCGCGCCACCCTCGTGCTGCATTTGTCCATCAACAATCTGGCGAAGGTGGTGCGCGAGTTAACCCCGATTTACGGGGCGGATTGCCCGGTCGCGGTCGCTTGGCGCGCGAGTTGGCCGGATCAGATTCTGCTGCGCGGCACGCTTGCCACCATAAGGGCCCGGGTCAAGCGGGCCAAGCTCACGCGCAGCGCGCTCATCATCGTCGGGCGCGTGCTCGATGCGGAAGATTTCGCGGACAGCCGGCTCTATGCCGCCGATCACGCCCACGTGCTGCGCCCCAAACGCCGTATGACTAAAAAAAAGACGAGGACCGCCGTTAGCTAATGCGCCCCGGCCTTGGTCAATAGCTCGATCACCGAGCGCTTGCCCCCATCCTGCGCCCAATTCAGGGCCGTGCGCCCGGTGTAATCGGCCTTGTTGATGTCGGCGCCCTTGCCGATCAACAGCTGCAGCATGTCCTTTTGGCCTTGCTGCGCCGCCTTCATCAGGGGCGTTTGGCCCTGTTTGTTTTGGGCGTTGATGGGGGCGCCGCCGTTGAGCAGGTCCTCGGCGATGTCGGTGTCGCCGTTTTCGGCCGCCCAAGTGAGCGGCGTGTTGCCGAGGTCGTCGCGGAATTCGGCCCGGGCGCCGGCCTGAAGCAGCAGTTCGACCATGGGTTTATTGCCTGCGACCACGGCGGTGATGAGAGCGGTGTGGCCGTGGTCGTCCAAGGCATTGGGGTTGGCGCCCTTGGAAAGCTCCTCGCGTACCGTGGCGATGTCGTTGTTTTCGACCGCGCTGAAGAAGGTCAGGATGGGGGCGACGTCGCTGTGAACGACCCCCGCCTGGGCGATGCCGCAAAGCGCCGCCGCCGCAAGCGCGGCCGCCGCGTAAAACCCTAATATGTTTACGAATTTAGCGCGCATCTCGTTCCATTACGCGCTACGGCCGGCGGCGGCGTCAAGACGTTCGAGGGCCTGGGCAAGCCAAGTTAAGGCCTCGTCCAGACTGCGGGCCCGGTCGCCCGGCTCGAGCGCGGGGCGGCGCAGCAGCAGGACCGGCAGTTCAAGCTCGCGGGCGGCGCGAAGCTTCGCCGCGGTCGCCTCGCCCCCGCTTGCCTTGGTGACCAAAACCTCGATGCGATGCTTCGCCATCAACCGGCGCTCGGATTCAATTGTGAACGGCCCCCGCGCCGCAATCGTCTCGAACCGGTCGGGCCGATGGAAGGGAAGCGGCGTCTCCGGCATCTCGATGAGGCGGACCAGGAACCAGCACTCGGTCACGGCGGCAAAGGGAGCGAGATCGCGCCGCCCGACGGTCAAAAACACGCGGCCGCCCAAGGCGGGCAAAAGCCGCGCCGCTTCCGCGGCGTCCTCGACCTCCTGCCAGCGATCCTGTGGCCCCGGCCGCCACGCCGGCCGATCCAGGACGAGCCGGGGCACGTTTAAACCCGCGCAGGCAGAGTGCGCCGCGGCCGATATCCGCGCCGCGAAGGGATGGGTGGCGTCGATCACGAGATCGGTCGCGGACAGGCGCAAATAATCGGCCAGGCCGTCGGCGCCGCCGAATCCGCCCACGCGTAGCTCGCCCGCCACCGCGCGCGGCTGCTTTGTTCGCCCGGCGAGCGAGGTCGTTACGCGAATCTGCTTTCCGAAACGCGAGAGCACCGCTTCGGCGAGCGCGGCCGCTTCATTGGTGCCGCCCAGAATGAGCAGCCGCGCCGGTTTGACGGCCGCACGCGCCGCCGGTGTCGCCCGCGGCGTCACGGGCCCGCCCGCCCTATCGCCTGGCCGTCGCGGTCGCAAACGACGACGTCCACATCGATCCCGCCGCCGAGTGTCGCGAGCGCCACCTCGCGCGCCCGGCGCGCGACGAGTTCGGCGAGTGCCACGCCGCGGGCCTGGGCAAGCGCCAGCACTTCCCCCGCCGAGCCGGCCTCCCGCGCGAGCACGGCCAGATCGCGCGCGCCCAGATCTTCCAGCATCGAGGCAAGCGCTTCGCCGTCGACCTTCGAGGCCCCCGAATGAAGATCGAGGTGCCCGGAGGCGAGCTTCGACATTTTGCCGAAGCCGCCGGCAAGGGTCACGCGCGGCACCACGTGCGAGCGCAAATATTTGAGCGTCCCGCCCACGAAATCGCCCATGTCGATGAGCGCCACTTCGGGAAGATGGTAAAGCTTCTGCGCGGCGCGCTCCGACGTGCGCCCGGTCGCTGCGGCAACGTGGGTGATGCCCGCCGCGCGCGCCACATCGATGCCGCGGTGAATGGAATGAATCCACGAGGAGCACGAATACGGGATCACGATCCCGGTCGTCCCCAAAATTGATATTCCGCCCAGGATTCCGAGCCGGGCATTGAGCGTGCGCGCGGCCAAGGCGGCGCCGTTGGGAACACTTATGGTGACCTCGAAATCGGGGCCGATTCGGCCCGATTGTATGCTTGGCGCTGCCAAGGCTTCGGCGATCGTTTGCGCGATCATTTGGCGCGGTGCCGGATTGATTGCGGGTTCGCCCACGCCAAGAGCCAGCCCCGCCCGGGTGATCGTTCCGACACCTTCGCCCGCGCGAAACCGGATGCCACTTCCCGCCGGACCGGGGGCGACCGAGGCCAGGATCAATGCGCCGTGGGTGACGTCCGGATCATCGCCCGCGTCCTTGATGACGCCGGCGGTCGCGCGGTTTTCGATCAGCTCGGCGCAGGCGAGTTTGAAGCTCGGGCGTTCGCCCTTGGGCAGCGTAATCGTCACCGGATCCGGGAAGTTCCCGGTCAAAAGCGCCTCGACCGCCGCCCGCACGGCCGCCGTGGCACAGGCCCCCGTGGTGAGGCCCTTTCGAAGCTCGCCTTTTTGCAACCCGGTTTTTCCCGCTTTCGCCATGGCGGGATATTCTACAAGCTGGCCCCCGCCATGAAAGGGCGGGTGTCTCCAATTTGACGCGGCAGGAACGGACCGAGATTATGAACGATCTCGCCATTGAGCTGCCGGAATTCGAGCCGGGCTGGGTCTGGCTGGTCGGCGCCGGTCCCGGCGATCCGGGGCTTCTTACGCTCTATGCCCTGCAAGCGCTCAAGCGCGCGGATGTCGTGGTCTATGACGCGCTGGTCGATAAGCGCGTCCTGGATTGCGCGGGCGATAAGGCCCGGCTCGAGTTCGCCGGGAAACGCGGCGGCCGCCCCTCGCTCACCCAGCCCGATATCTCGCGCCGGTTGATCGAGCTTGCGCGCGAAGGCAAGCGTGTGCTGCGGCTCAAGGGCGGCGATCCGTTCGTGTTCGGCCGCGGCGGCGAGGAAGCACTGGCGCTGGTTGAAGCGGGTATCCCGTTCCGTCTGGTGCCGGGTATTACCGCGGGGATCGGCGGCCTCGCCTACGCCGGAATCCCCGTCACCCACCGCGACGCCAATGCCGCGGTGGCGTTTGTCACCGGCCATTCGGCGGACGGCGACATTCCCGACAACCTCGACTGGCGGGCCCTGGCCAAAGGAGTTCCGGTGATCGTGTTCTATATGGCCTTGACCCATCTCAACGCGATCGCGGACCGGCTGATCCGTGCCGGCCGCTCTCCGGGTGATCCGGTCGCCGTCATCTCCAAGGCCACGACCGCGGACCAGAAGGTGCTGATTTCCACATTGGGCGGCTGCGCCGCGGCGGCGGCACAAGCCAAGATCGAGCCCCCCGCCATGGTGGTGGTGGGCGAGGTGGTGAAACTGCACAGCGTGCTTGACTGGTTTGCGCCGTTCCAGAAGCGCCTCGCCAAGGGCAATTGACGGTCAATTTGCCGCGACCGGCTAAACTTGAGGCGCGGCGCGCGAACCGTTAAGGTCGAGGCGGCGGCGGGCCGCGCCCGCACCCCAACCTATTGAACTATGTTGAAAGGCCGCCACCCTTGCTTCGCCAACCGCTTGCCCGGGAAATCACGGCCGTGTTGGTGTTCAAGGCGCTGTTTCTGACGGCGCTCTATTACGCCTTCTTCGCTGGGCCTGCCCCGCCCCCGCGCGCCGGAATCTTCGCGCCCGCGGCGCCCGGCCCAAGCGAGGCGCGATGACCGACATCGCCGTCGTCGAACTTTCGCGGCTCCAGTTCGCACTCACCGCGCTTTACCATTTCCTGTTCGTGCCCCTGACGATGGGCTTGTCCGTGCTGCTCGCCATCATGGAGAGCGTCTACGTCATGACCGGGCGCGAGATCTGGCAGAAGATCACGAAGTTCTGGGGAATTCTGTTCGGCATCAACTTCGCCATGGGCGTTGCCACCGGCATCACCATGGAATTCCAGTTCGGCACGAACTGGGCCTATTATTCGCAGTTCGTCGGCGACATCTTCGGCTCGCTCTTGGCCATCGAAGGGCTGATGGCGTTCTTTCTCGAGGCCACCTTCGTCGGCCTGTTCTTCTTTGGCTGGAACCGCATGAGCAAGGTCGGCCACTTGGTGGTCACCTGGATGGTGGCGCTGGGCTCCAATCTCTCGGCCCTTTGGATCCTGGTCGCCAACGCCTGGATGCAGAACCCGGTGGGCGCCAAATTCAATACCGATACGATGCGGATGGAGCTCACCTCGTTCTACGACGTGTTCTTCAATCCGGTCGCGCAGTCGAAATTCGTGCATACCGTGAGCGCGGGTTACGTCACGGGCGCGATCTTCGTCCTGGCGATAAGCAGCTTTTATCTTTTGCGCGGACGCAATCTGGATTTCGCACGGCGCTCCTGGACGGTCGCGGCAAGCTTCGGGCTCGCTTCCGCGCTGTCGGTCGTGGTGCTGGGAGATGAAAGCGGCTACACCGCAACCGAGCATCAGAAAATGAAAATCGCCGCGATCGAGGCGATGTGGGACACCGAGCCGCCGCCCGCCGGTTTCACCGCCTTCGGGTTTCCCGACCGCGAAAGCCAGGAAACGCGCGATGCCGTACGCATTCCCTGGCTCTTGGGGCTGATCGCGACACGCTCCGTCGATACGCCGGTGCCCGGAATCATCGAGCTCGTCGAGCGCGCCAAGATCCGGATCAAAAGCGGGATTCTGGCGGCCGAGGCCTTGGAGGCGCTGCAGGCGAACCGCAAGGACGAGGCGGCGCGCGCGCAATTCGAGGCCCACGCGGGCGATCTCGGTTACGCCCTTTTGCTCAAGCGGCATACGCCCGATGTGCGCAACGCGACCGAAAAACAGATCGAGGCCGCGGCCTTCGACACCGTGCCCGATGTGGCCGTATTGTTCTGGGCGTTCCGGTTCATGGCGGGGATCGGGTTCTGTTTAATCGCGTTGTTCGCGGCCACCTTCTATTACGCCTCCAAGCGCCGCTTCGATAAGCGCTGGCTGCTCAAGCTCGGATTTTATAGCCTGCCCTTGCCGTGGATCGCGGCGGAGCTGGGGTGGATCGTCGCCGAATACGGGCGCCAGCCCTGGACCATCGAAGGCGTGCTGCCGACCTTCCTTTCGGCCTCCGGCGTGAGCGTGGCGCAGGTCCAGTTTTCGCTCGCGGGCTTCGTTCTGTTCTATTCGGTGCTCGCCGCGGTGGACGTGTTTCTGCTCGTGAAATACATCCGCCTCGGACCCGACGGCGTGTTCGCTCCAAAGCAGGCTCCGGGGCCGCCCGGGCCGGGCCCCGCCGGCCTGAAGCTCGCGCCCGGCGGGCCGACCCAGGCCAAGCCCGCGCCGGACCCCAATATGGGCCTCAATCCTCCGAAGACGGGTGGATGGTGATGGAAAAGCTTATTTTCCTCGATTACGACACGTTGCGCGTCATCTGGTGGCTGCTGTTAGGCGCTCTTTTGATCGGTTTCGCCGTCATGGACGGATTCGACCTCGGGGTTGCGGCGATCCTGCCGCTCGTCGCCAAGCGCGACATCGAACGCCGCGTCGTGCTGGCGACGGTCGAACCGGTGTGGGAAGGAAATCAGGTGTGGCTCGTCTTGAGCGCGGGCGCGGCGTTTGCCGCCTGGCCGCTCCTTTATTCCGTCGCGTTTTCGGGACTCTACATCGCCATGTTCCTGGCCCTGGCCGCGCTCATCCTGCGGCCCGTGGGCTTCGGCTTCCGCAACAAGATCGAAAACACAACCTGGCGCAAGCTGTGGGACGGGGCGCTGGTGGTGTCGGGTATCGTTCCTCCGTTCGTGTTCGGGGTCGCCATCGGCAATTTGTTCGTGGGTTTGCCGTTCCACTTCGATCCGACCATGCGCCTCATCTATGTGGGCGGATTTGTCGATCTCCTCAATCCATTCGGGATCATCTGCGGCTGCCTGGCGGTGTCCCTGATGGTGATGCACGGCGCCGTCTATCTCAGCATGAAAACCGATGCGCTGATCCGCAGCCAGTCGGTGCAGTATGCCGGTATAGCCGGATTCCTGGTGATCATGCTGTTCGCGATAGCCTTGCTGTATCTGGCTTATGGAATCGATGGCTACGTGATCACCGGCGGCACCGATCCGGCCGGCCCGTCGAACCCGCTGTTGAAGACGGTTGCGCGGCTGCACGAAGGCTGGCTCGCGAATTTTTCGGGCCGCGAGTGGGAGTATCACAAGCAGGTATTCTTCGGCGATTACATCGGCCATGGCTGGGAGCTGATGGCGCCGGTGGTGGGATTCGTCGGCGCTTTGGCCGCGCCGCAATTGGTGCGCTACGGGGGCGGCGGACTCGGGTTCATCGCCAGTAGCCTCGGCGTTGGCGGGATCATTGCTACCGCGGGAATCGCGATGTTCCCGTTCCTCGCCCCTTCGTCGCTTGATCCCAACAGCAGCCTGACGGTGTGGGACGCGTCCTCGAGCCGCCTGACGCTGTTCATCATGCTTATCGCCACGGCCTTGTTCTTGCCGCTCGTTCTCGCCTACACCGGATTCGTGTTCCGGGTTCTGCGCGGAAAAGTGACCATGCAACAGGTCGCGGACCACGAGAGCGGGTACTGAGGCCGGAATCGGGAGGATCGGAATATGTGGTATTTCGCCTGGGTTCTGGGCTTGGGTTTGGCCTGCAGCTTTGCCATATTGAATGCCATGTGGCTCGAGATCGAAGATCCTCGCGACAAGCCTGTGGTGGACTGAGGCGTCATGGTCAGGAACATATTGATACTATTGGTATTTCTTGCGGTTTCCGCCTGCACCCGCCACTACGACTGGG
Organism: Alphaproteobacteria bacterium; assembly: GCA_041498815.1. Classification (GTDB taxonomy): domain Bacteria; phylum Pseudomonadota; class Alphaproteobacteria; order DATDPM01; family DATDPM01; genus DATDPM01. The sequence goes on along the minus strand of JBGQJC010000040.1, from coordinate 13,488 downwards.
GTAAGGACGATGCCGGCTCCGGCGAGGTCGAACTGGCGCGCACGGAATGCCAGGATGAATCCGGATCCTATAACTTCCTCGACGGCCGTAACCAATCGGTGATGGTCACGACCACGCGGGGCGATCGTTACGCCATCCTCAATGCCACCACCGCCGCACGCGAGGCGGACCTCTACAACGATTGCATGCGCGCGAAAGGGTTTTCGCTCTCGCCCGCCGAAGAACCCTGATACCCGCGATGCGCGGGCGGCAACAAAGACTCGATCCCCGCGCGCTCATCCTCGCCCTCATTGCGGCCGCAATCGCCGCCTTCGCCCTCGTTTACATCGGAACCAAGAATGCGCCCGAAAGCACCGCTAGAGGCGGGGGCGCGATCGGCGGACCGTTCGCGCTTGCCGATCAAAACGGCCGGGCGGTGAGCGATGCCGATTTCCGCGGCTCCCTCATGCTCGTTTATTTCGGTTACAGCTTCTGCCCGGACGTTTGTCCGCTGGCGCTGACGACCATGGGAAGTGCTATCGACAAGCTGGGCGATAAGGGCCGTGACGTGGTGCCCATTTTCATCACGGTCGATCCCGAACGCGACACGGTGCCGAAGCTCAAGGAATACGCCGCGCGATTTCATCCCCGCCTGGTGGCCTTGACCGGGACCCCGGACTCCATCGCCGCCGCGGCCAAGGCGTATCGCGTCTATTCCGCCAAACATGAGGAACCGGGTTCGCCCTATTCCATGGACCACAGTTCGGTGATCTACCTCATGGGCCGCGACGGCAAATATCTCGCCCATTTCGATCAAAGCATGAGCGCGGATGCGATGGCAGCCGAGATCGGGAAAATCCTGTGAGCGCGCCCGGCCTCATCCTAGCTGCGCCCGCGAGCGGCAGCGGCAAGACGGTTACGACCCTCGGGCTGGTGCGGGCGCTGGCCAGACGCGGCGTCAAGGCGGCGGCGGCGAAGGCCGGTCCCGATTACATCGACGCGGGTTTTCATGCGGCGGCGAGCGGCAGGCCCTGTTTCAATCTCGATCCCTGGGCCATGCGCCCCGAAACCATTGCGGCGCTCATCGCCGAAATCGGAAGCGGTGCCGAACTCGTCTTATGTGAAGGCGTCATGGGGCTTTTCGACGGCGGGCCCGCGGCTTCGACCGCCGATCTCGCGGCGCTCACGGGCTGGCCGGTGGTGCTGGTCGTCGACGTCCGCGGCCAGGGGGCTTCCGCGGCCGCCCTTGTCCAAGGCTTTGCGCGGCATCGCGCCGATGTTTTCGTCGCCGGAGCAATCTTCAACCGGGTGGCAAGCCCGGCGCACCGCAAGACGATCGAATCGGCCATGGTGCGCACCGACGTCCCGGTTCTGGGATACCTGCCGCGCGACCCGGACCTCGCCTTGCCCGAGCGGCATCTGGGCCTCGTCCAGGCCGGCGAAATTGCCGGTCTCGAGTCTTTTCTCGATCACGCCGCGGAGCGCGTCGAAACGAACGTGGATATCGCGCGTCTCGCAAGTTTGGCCCGCCCCGCCGCCGTCGCGTTCCGCGGAAATACGCGCGCCGTGCCGATCCCGCCCTTGGGCCAGCGCATCGCGGTTGCCCGCGACGATGCCTTCGCCTTCTGTTACGAGGCGGTGCTTGCCGGCTGGCGCGCGCAAGGGGTTGCGGTCATCCCGTTCTCGCCGCTCGCCGGCGAGGTGGCGGATGAGTCTTGCGATGCGATCTATCTTCCGGGCGGCTATCCGGAGCTTCACGGGGAAGAACTTGCGCGTTCGCCGGCGCTCGAAGGGTTGCGGCGCGCGGCGAAGCAAGGCGCCGTCATTTACGGGGAATGCGGCGGCTACATGGTTTTAGGCAACGGGATCGAGGATGCGTCCGGCGCACGCCATCAAATGGCCGGGCTCTTGCCGCTCGAAACAAGCTTCGCCAAGCGGCGCCTCCATCTCGGCTACCGGGAAGCGGAGGCGGCGGGCGATAGCGCGCTCGGCGGAAAAGGCGCCCGCTTCCGCGGCCATGAGTTCCATTACGCCTCGATCGCGAGCGAAGGCCCGGGTCATGCGCTGTTCCGCTGCCGGGATTTGGAGGGCTGCGATACGGGTGCCGCCGGACTTATCGCCGGCCGGGTGATGGGATCCTTCATCCACCTCGTGGACCAAGCCTAGGCGCTAGCGCCCGATTCCGATGTTCTGCATCACCTGGTCCCAGAATCCGGCACCCGGATTCTGCTTCAGATGGTGGAAGCCCGCGTCGTTCGATGACGCCGGCACCGATGCCGCCGTTTCCTCCGCACCCGGGCCGGCACCAGCCACCGGCATTTCGGGCTGTTCGAGGCCGGGCAGCGGGCGCGGCGGGAGGCCGGCCAAGGCAGCGGTCATGAAATCGTGCCAGAGCTTGGCCGGTATCTTGCCCCCGGTCACGTGCTGCATCGGCGCCTCGTTGTCGTTGCCGAGCCAAATGCCCGCCACCAGATCGGCGGTGTAGCCGATGAACCAGGCGTCCCGGAATCCTTGGCTGGTGCCGGTCTTGCCGGCGGCGGGCCGGTCGATGTTGGCCGCCTTGCCGGTGCCCTCGGTCACCACATGGCGCAGCATCGAGGTCATGGTGGAAACGATCGGCTTGTCGAGCACGCGCCCCGGCCCGGAGCCGCTTCGCCGGTACAACATCTCCCCCTGCCAGTCGCGGATTTCGCTGATGCCATAGGCCCAGACGCCGATTCCGTCATTGGCCAGCGCCGCATAGGCGGAAGCGAGCTCCAGCAGAGTCACCTCGCTGGTGCCGAGCGCGATGCTGAGGTCGCGGCGCAAGGTGGAGGTGATGCCGAGCCTTTGCGCCACCTCGATGATACGGGAAACGCCCGCGCGCTGGGCGACGCGCACCGCCGCGGTGTTGCGCGATTCGGCGAGCGCCTGGGTGAGGGTGATTTCGCCCACGTACTTGTCGTCGAAATTTCCCGGGCTCCAATTGCGGATCGAGATCGGGGCATCGAGCACCGTGTCCGTCGGGCTCATTCCCGATTCGATCGCCGCCGTATACACGAACAGCTTGAAAGCCGAGCCGGGTTGTCTCAGCGCAAGCGTCGCGCGGTTGAACTGGCTCGTGCCGTAATCGCGCCCGCCCACCATCGCCTTGACCGCGCCCTCGGGCGAGAGCACCACCATCGCCCCTTCGCTGATCCCCGCCTCTTTGCCTTGCGAATCAAGGGTTTCCGCGACCTTTGCTTGAGCCAGATGTTGAAGCTTCGGGTCCAGCGTGGTCAGGACTACGAGATCGCGGGAGATGCCTCCGGTGTAGCCATCGATCTGGTCCACGATCCAATCGACGAAGTAGCGCACGTCCGCGTCGGCCCCCCCGGCCTCGGCAAACGCAGCACCGGTCTTGCGCGCTTGGGCCGCCTGCGCCGGCGTGATGAAGCGGGTCTCCACCATGCGATCGAGAACCTGGTCGGCCCGGGCCTCGGTCAAATCCGCGCCGTGGGTCGGCGCGAAACGCGAGGGCGCTTTCAAAAGGCCGGCGAGGACCGCCGATTCGTAGAGCGTCACGTCGCGCGCCGGCTTGCCGAAATAGCGCCGGGCCGCGGCATCCACGCCGAAAGCTCCGGCTCCCAGATAGACGCGGTTCAGATAGATGGTGAGGATCTGGTCTTTGGTGAACCGGCGCTCGAGCCACAGCGCCAAGAGCGACTCCTGGATTTTGCGCTTCAGCGTTCGCTCCGGGCTGAGGAACAGATTCTTTGCGAGCTGCTGGGTGATGGTGCTCCCGCCCTGGACGATTTCCATGGCGCGCAGATTGGCGACGAAAGCGCGCGCCAAGCCCACCGGGTCGACGCCGAAGTGGTGATAGAAGCGGCGGTCCTCGGTCGCCACCACCGCTTGCGGCAAGAACCGCGGCAGCGCCTTTACTTCCACGTATTCGCCGTATTGGTTGCCGATGGTGGCGATGGTCGAGCCATCGGCAGCCAACACCGTGATGCTGGGCTGGCGGGGTGGAGTCGTGAGGGCGTTGATGTCGGGAAGATCGCGGGCGTAATAGGCGACGAGTCCCGCCGCCAGCACCACGCCCCAGACCGCCAAGGTCGCGATCCAATAGAAGAAGGTTCCGATCGGCGATCGCGCCTTCTTGCGGGGCCGCGGGTTGCGCTCCGCCTTGGGCTTGTCGAACCGGCCCGGGCGGTTGTGGCCGTGCTCGCGGGAGTCTCTCGTCATCGACTCCTATATGGGATGTGGCACATTCCGCCGCGATGATTGGGCGCGTTTTTCCGTCCCGCTTTTGCGCGGGATCTGCCGCTAGACGTCGAGGTTTGCGACCTTAAGCGCATTCGCCTGGATGAAGTCGCGCCGCGGCTCCACGACGTCGCCCATGAGGGTCGAGAATACCGCCTCCGCCTCATCGGCATGGTTGATCTTCACCTGCAAGAGCGAGCGGACCGTGGGATCGAGTGTCGTTTCCCAAAGCTGGCCCGGGTTCATCTCGCCCAGGCCTTTGTAACGTTGGATGGTGACTCCGCGCCGCCCAAGCTCCATCACCGCATCGACGAGGCCGGTCGGCGAGGCGATCGGGACTTCGCGCTCCTTGCTCTTAAGCTTGGCAAAGCCGCGATAGACCTTCTGCAGCTCGCCCGCCATTTCATCGAGACGCCGGGCCTCGGGGCTGCGCATGAGATTCTCGTCGATGACATAGCGCTCGGCCACACCGCGCAGCGTTCGCGAAAACACCAGACCCAGTTTGCGGTCTGCCAAGCCGGTCCAGCCGCGCTCGTGCTCGCCCGCCAGCGCGTCGAGGCGCTTGGCGATATAGGCCGCGGCTTCGCCGGCAATTTTCGCATCGGCAATCAAATCCGGATTGAGGGCCGCGGCGATCGCCGCCTGTTCCACCACCGACGGGTTCCCCACCCGCCGGCCGAGCGGTGCTAAGGCCACGCGCGCCAGCCTTGCGCGCTCCACGAGTTTGCGCAGGTCTTCGCCCACGCGCTCGCCGCCGTCGAAAAGAACGAGCGCGACATCCTCGATCGCGGTCGAAATCAGAAAGTCCTCGAGCGCCCGGTCATCCTTCAGGTACTTCTCGGATTTACCGCGCTTGACGCGGTAGAGCGGCGGCTGGGCGATGTAGAGGTAGCCCTTCTCGATGACCGGGGCCATGTGCCGGTAGAAGAAGGTGAGCAGCAGGGTCCGGATATGGCTTCCGTCCACGTCGGCATCGGTCATGATGATGATGCGATGGTAGCGGGTCTTGGCGATGTCGAAATCGTCGGCCCCGATCCCGGTGCCGAGTGCGGCGATGAGGGTGCCGATTTCGACCGATGACAGCATCTTGTCGAAACGCGCGCGCTCGACGTTCAGAATCTTTCCGCGCAGCGGCAAAATGGCCTGGAATCTGCGGTTGCGGCCCTGTTTCGCGGACCCGCCCGCGGAATCGCCCTCGACGATGAAAAGCTCCGAGAGCGCGGGGTCGCGCTCCTGGCAGTCGGCGAGCTTGCCCGGCAAGTTGGCAATATCCAAGGCGCCCTTGCGCCGGGTCAGCTCGCGGGCGCGCCGCGCCGCTTCGCGCGCCGCCGCCGCTTCGACCACCTTGGCGACGATCTTTTTGGCATCCATGGGGTGCTCTTCGAACCACTGGCCGAGCTTGTCGCCGATGATGCCCTCGATCACCGGCTTGACCTCGGAGGACACCAGCTTGTCCTTGGTCTGGGAGGAAAATTTCGGGTCCGGCACCTTGACCGAAAGCACGCAGGTAAGCCCTTCCCGCGCATCATCGCCGGTCAAGGCCACCTTCTCTTTCTTGGCGATCCCCGACTCCATCGCATAGTGGTTGATGGTGCGGGTCAAGGCCGCGCGGAACCCGGCCAGATGGGTGCCGCCGTCGCGCTGCGGGATGTTGTTGGTGAAGCACAGCATGGTCTCGTGGTAGCTGTCGGTCCACTGCATCGAGACTTCGACCGTGATTCCTTCGCGCTCGCCCGTGACGGCGATGGGCGGGCGGTGGACCGGCGTCTTGCTGCGGTCGAGGTATTGGACGAAGGCCTCGATCCCGCCGTCGTAATGCATCTCGACCGACTTCGGTTCCACCCCGCGCACGTCGGAAAGCGTCAAGGTCAGCCCCGAATTGAGGAACGCCAACTCGCGCAGCCGGTGCTCGATGGTGGCGAAGTCGTACTCGGTCATGGTGAAAATCTTGTGCGAGGGCATGAAGGTGATCTCGGTCCCCGTGCGATCGCCCGCCTCGCCCACGGCCTTGAGCGGGGCCTGGGCGTTGCCGCCCGCGAAGCGCATGGCGTGCTCCTTGCCGCCGCGCCAGATGCGAAGCTCGAGCCATTCGGACAACCCGTTGACGACCGAAACGCCGACGCCGTGCAAGCCGCCCGAGACCTTGTAGGCGTTCTGGTCGAATTTCCCGCCGGCGTGAAGCTGGGTCATGATGACCTCGGCCGCCGACACGCCTTCCTCGGAATGGATGTCGACCGGGACGCCCCGGCCGTTGTCGGTTACCGTCACCGATCCGTCGGGGTTGAGACGCACGTCCACGCGGTCGCAATAGCCGGCCAAGGCCTCGTCCACCGAATTGTCCACCACCTCGTAAACCATGTGGTGGAGGCCCGAGCCGTCGTCGGTGTCGCCGATGTACATCCCCGGGCGCTTGCGCACGGCATCGAGCCCGCGCAGCACCTTGATCGAGTCGGCGTCGTAGGCGATTTCGCCGTTTCCCGCCTTGCCGTGGACTTCGTTCGCCATGATCGGTTTTGCCGTCATGCCGGGACCGCCGCACCAGAGCCCACCCGGAAATACTGGGCGCGCCCTTCAAGCTCAAAGAACGACTCGCGTTCGGTGCCGGTGAGCCAGACTTGGGCGCCGATCTCGGCCATGCGCTCGAACAGGGCCGACCGGCGCAAGGGATCGAGGTGGGCCGCAACCTCGTCGAGCAACAACAGCGGCGCCGTGCCCAGATCGCGCGCCTGTAGGGCGGCTATCGCCAGCACCAGCGCGATCATCAGGGCCTTCTGCTCGCCGGTCGAGCACAACTCGGCCGGAAGATTTTTCGTATAGTGGCGCACGGCGAGGTCGCTGCGGTGCGGCCCGTAAGCGGCGCCGCCCGTGAACGCGTCGTCCAACCGGCTTCGCGCCAGGTCCTCGCGCAGCCGCGCTTCGGCCTCGAGCGCCGGGAATTGCGCAAGCGACCGTTCGATGGAACCTTCCATCGACAGCACGGCGCCGGGGAAGGGGCCGAAGCCTTCGCTGGCCACGGCGCACAGCCGCTCCGCGGTATGGGCGCGGGCCGCCGCAACCGCCACGCCGTCGCAGGCCATCCGGTCCTCGAGCGCGTCCAACCATTGCGCATCGGCGCTGCCCGCCTTCAAGAGCCGGGCGCGCTCGCGTAAAGATCGCTCATACGCATTCAGCCGCGTCGCATGGCTGCGGTCCATTCCCACCACCGCGCGGTCGATGAAGCGGCGGCGTCCGGAAGCTCCGTCGCGGAACAGCCCGTCCATCTCGGGCGTCAGCCACACCGCGCGCAACACGTCGGAAAGGGCGCCGGTCTTGCGCGCCGGCTGGCCGTCGATGCGCACCACCCGGCGCTCGGAGCCCGCGAAATCCTCGTCGTCCTCGTCGTCGCGCGCCAGCGCGCGGGGATCGCGCCCGGTGCCGATCGAAATTTCGCCTTTGGGCGTCGCAACCGCCGCATTTACCGCCCAGCAGGCGTTGGCAGCGGCGCCGAAACGCAGCAGATCGGCTTGCCTCGCGCGCCGCAAGCCCCGGCCGGGAACGAGCAGCGACAAGGCTTCGAGCATATTGGTCTTGCCGGCGCCGTTGGCCCCGAACAGGACCACGGGATCCGGCCCAGCCGAAATCCGCAGGCTCGGGTAGGAGCGGAAATCCGTGAGCATCAGGCGCGTCACCGCGCTGGCGGCGGGGCTCAAGGCTTCCGCCCGGGGCGCCTCGCTCTTGATGAGAGCCGCTTTTCTCACACCCGCATCGGCATCAAGACATAGAGAGCGCTGGCGTCGGCCACATCCCGCACCACCGTGGGGGAAGCCGCGTCGGCCATGGCGAAGCGGGCCGTTTCGCCCGCGATCTGCCGGGTGATGTCGAGGAGGTAGCGCGAATTGAAGCCGATCTCGATCGCGCTCCCGGTGTATTTCACCTCGATTTCCTCGGTGGCGCTCCCGTTCTCCGGGCTGGTCGCGGACAGCATGAGCGTGCCGGTCTTGAGTTCCACCTTCACCGCGCGCGACTTTTCGGTGGAGATGGTCGAGACCCGGTCCACGGCCTCGGCGAAGGCGCGGCAATCCACGTCCATGATCTTGTCGTTGGCCTCGGGAATGACCCGCTGATAATCCGGGAAAGTGCCGTCGATCAGCTTCGAGGTCAGCTCCACGTCGTCGAAGGCGAAACGGATCTTGGTGTCGGACAAGGCGACCGTGACCTCGGCATCGGTGTCCTCCAGCAGCCGGCGAAGCTCCTGGACCGTCTTGCGCGGCACGATCACACCCGGCATCCCCGAGGCGCCCTGGGGCCGCGCCATCTCGACCCTGGCCAAGCGGTGGCCGTCGGTCGCCACCGCCCGCAGCATGGGCACGCCGCCCGAGTCCGCGACGTGGAGATAGATGCCGTTCAAGTAATAGCGCGTCTCTTCCGTCGAGATGGCGAAGCTGGAGTGGTCGATGAGCGTGCGAAGCTCCCCGGCCGGCAGCGCGAAGCGATGGGGCAGATCGCCCCCGGTCATGGTCGGGAAGTCTTGGGTGGGGAGCGCCGCCAGCGTAAAGCGCGAGCGCCCGGATTTGATCGCGAACCTCCCGCCGTCCTCGCCCAGCGTCACCTCCACCTCGGCGCCCTCGGGCAATTTGCGCATGATCTCGTAAAGGGTGTGGGCGGGCGCGGTGGTGGCGCCCTTCGTCTGCACCTTCGCCGGCACCTTTTCCACGATCGCGATGTCCATGTCGGTCGCGGTCAGCGATACCGCCGATCCCTCGGCCGAAAGCAGGACATTGGCGAGGATCGGTATCGTGGTGCGCCGTTCGACCACGCTTTGGGCGTGGCCCAGCGCCTTGAGCAGGGCTTCGCGTTCGATGGTGAATTTCATGCGCTTCTGTGCGGCTGCAAAACGGCCTTTTAGGGCCGGTTTTGGCCCCGCTCGAGGGCCCGGTCAATGGCCCCGCCGGCGGCGGCCAAAACAGCCCCCGGAACCGGCCCGCGCATTATAGCAGAAGCGTTTGAAATCAGAAGTTTTTTCGCCCGGAAAACCGGCCCTGGAAGTGGCTCAAAATGCGGGGGAATCCGGGCTTAAATCGGGGGCTCTGCGAGGGGCCCCTTTTAGGGGCTACCGTTAGCCCTCCAGCATGCGGCGCAAAAGGTCGATGTCTTCGGCCAAACCGCTGTCGGTGGCCCTGAGTTCCTCGATCTTCTGGACCGCATACATGACGGTCGTGTGGTCGCGCCCGCCGAATTTTCGCCCGATCTCGGGCAGCGAACGCGAGGTGAGTTGCTTGGAAAGATACATGGCGACCTGGCGCGGCCGGGCCACCGCGCGCGCGCGCCGGGCGGAGTGCATGTCGGAGGTGCGGATGCGGAAGTGTTCGGCGACCCGTTTTTGGATTTCCTCGATGGTCACGCGCCGGTCGGAGGCGCGCAAAATGTCGTGCAGCACTTCCTGGGCGGTCTCGAGCGTCACCGGACGGCCGACAAGCTGCACATGGGCGACGATGCGGTTCAGCGCCCCTTCCAGCTCGCGCACGTTGGAGGTGATCTTGTGGGCCAGGAATTCCAGGACCTTGGGCGGGATGTCGGCGCGCATCTGCTCGGCCTTGGATTGGAGGATGCCGAGGCGAAGCTCATAGGTTGTGGGATGGATGTCGGCCACCAACCCCCAGCCAAGCCGCGAGCGCAGCCGTTCCTCGAGCTGCTCCAGATCGACCGGCGACTTATCGGCGGAAATGACGATCTGGTGATTCTGGTCCACCAGGGCGTTGAAGGTATGGAAGAATTCTTCCTGGGTCGTTTCCTTACCGCTGATGAATTGGATGTCATCGATCATGAGGACATCCACCGAGCGGAACTGCTCCTTGAAGGCCATGGTGTCCTTGAAGCGGAGCGCCCGGATGAAGCGGTACATGAACTTCTCGGCCGACATATAAAAGACGCGCCGCTTGGGCTCGCGCTCGCGGATGTGCCAAGCGACCGCATGCATGAGGTGGGTCTTGCCGAGCCCCGTGCCGCCATAGAGGAACAGCGGATTGAACGAAACCGTCTCGCTGTCGGCCACCCGCCGCGCGGCGGCAAAGGCAAGTTCGTTCGGCTTGCCGACGACGAAATTCGAGAACGTGAATCGCGGATCGAGCTGCGCGCCGAGGTCCTCTTCCGTCCCGTCGCCGGCGGCCGCGCGGCGCGGTCCTTGCGGCTCGGCCGCGGCCGCAACCGGCGCCGAGGCGTGCCCCCCTTCCCCGACGCTGCGGGCCCGCGCCACGTCCACCTCGATCACGACCGCCCGGATGCCGGGGTTCTCCTCGCGCCACAGGGTGTGGATGCGCTCCAGGTAATGGGCGGCGATCCAGTCCCTCAAGAAGCGGGTCGGCGCCGAGATCCGGATTTGGCCTTCGGAGGCGCCGGCAAAGGTCAGGGGCTTGAGCCAGCTCCTGAAGGCGTCTTCGCCGAATTCCTGGCGAAGCTGCCCGCGTACCCGCGCCCATTCCGCCCCGAGGCCCGCTTGTTTATCGGAAAACGTCATTCTTATTCCTGGGTCCAAGGCAGATTGGCGTTTTTCCAGCCGCCGATGGCGCCACGGTGGCCGGCCGGGTCTGCCGGGCCCTCGAATCCCTCGGCGACGTTGTAGCAGCGGGAAAACCCGAGCGCGGTCAAAGCGATAGCCGCGGCCTTCGAGCGGTTTCCCGAGCGGCAGATGAACAAGAGCGGGGTATCCTCCTTGGCGCCTCCCGCCTTCACCTGCTCGGCAAAGGCCGGATTAGGCTGCATGGCGGGGAAAATCTGCCAGGCCGTGAAGATGGGCTTCTTGCCGAGCGGCCGCAGATCGGGCACGCCGACGAACATCCATTCCGGAAGTGTGCGGCAATCGACCAGCATCGCTTTCGGATCGCCAGCCAACAACTCCCAAGCTTGTTTGGGAGAGAGTTCGCCGGCGTATTGCCCCCCTGTCACGCCCCGGCTCCCGTCAGGTTTGGTTTTCGCGCCGCGATACTCGAAGGCGATTCGTGTTCCCCAAAAAACCAAACACGCTTCGCATCGTCACGACGCCCGAATCTTTCCCGACTTCGCGCGAGAAACCGGAAGATCTATTCGGACTTTTCGTCCGAACACTACCAACCGAAAATCCGAAGATTTTCGGTGATGCGTTTTTTGATTGACTGTAAACCTTCGCCGCCCTCGCCCCGCGACTCTACTCACCGGGGCGGTGCCTGGCAACATGATTGACTCATGAACGCAAAGAAAGTGTCACGGCGTGTGCGCCGCGCCATTGCATGCGCAATCAATGCGGTGTGCGGCTTTTCTTGTGCATGTTCAAAGCCTCCACACAAAACGCTGCGTGATGGAGGAGCACATGCGGCGACGGAACCGAGTTCCGGCGCAAACGCGCGAATTATTACGAGAGTTTCTTGATGCGCACCGACAGGCGCGAAAGTTTGCGTGCGACCGCGTTGCGATGAAGAATTTTTCTGTGCGCCCCGCGCATCAGCTCTGGCTGGGCGGCGCGAAATGCGGCCGTCGCCGCGGTTTTGTTGCCGGCGGCGATCGCTTCTTCGACCTTGCGCAAATACGTGCGCAATTGCGACTCCCGCACACGGTTAACGGCCGTGCGCCGCACGGTCTGGCGGGTCCGCTTCTTCGCGGATCGGATATTCGCCATGGAATGAGCCTCGGAGGATGAAGTGCAAGTGGGGCCGGGTTTATAACCCTGGGCCCCGAACCCGTCAAGACGAAGCCTGGAAGCGGCTTGAAGACGCCGTGGAGGCGGTCAATTGGGCGACGCGGATTCGTTGGGCGCCAGATAGAAGCGCACCGTGGTGCGGCCGTCTTCGCCGGTGCCGCCCTTGCCGATTTCGAGATCGAGAACCTCGCCCTCGCGGCGATAACGGTAATCGGAAAGTTTTTTCCAGCCGAGATGAGGCAAGGTGCGCGCGTAAAAAGCGGCCACATCCTTCGCCGGAACCTTGCCGTTGGCATAGGCCTCGACGATGCGCCCCGAAGGCGTGTCGAACATGATCCCGGCATCGGTGACTTGGGTCAGCCCCGGCATCAGGGGTAGGTCCTCGAACCCGGCGACAAAGCGGCCGTCTTGATCGTTGCCGGCTGCCGAGGCCGCCGGAGCGGCGATAAAAAGCGCCGCGGCGGCCATACCGGCCAAAAGAATGCCCCTGCATTTCGATGCGGTCATCGGCCTGAACCTAACACAACGGCAACGGCGTTTCGCAATCGGCTCTGATATCCCCCGGCTCAGCGCTGGCGGCGCGGGCAATAAAAAGTGGCGCGGCTGCCCTGCACCAGGCGGCTGATTCCCCCGGTCGCCGTAACGTCGCAGTCACAGCCCGGGCAGGGTTTTCCGGTGCGCCCGTAAACCGCGAAATCGTGCTGAAAATAGCCCAACTCGCCGTCGGGCTGGCGATGATCGCGCAGGGTTGCCCCGCCCGCCTTGATCGCGCGCATGAGGACGTCCTTGATCGCGTCCGAGAGCTTGGCCAGACGCTCCCGGCCGAGCGAGCCGGCGCGCCGCTTGGGCGAGATCCCGGCTTGGAACAAGGCCTCGCTGGCATAGATGTTACCCAGGCCCGCGACGATGCGCTGGTCCATCAGCGCGGCTTTGATCGAAGTCTTGCGGCCCGAGAGCGCTTTTCCCAACGCGGCCCCGTCGAACCCGCAGCCGAGCGGCTCGAGACCCAGGTTCCTCAATAACGGATGCCGGGAAAGCCGCTCTTTAACGGTGAGCGTCAGAAGCCCGAAGCGGCGCGCATCGTTGAAATAGACGAGGCTTCCGTCGTCGGCCTTGAGGATCACGTGATCATGCGGGCCTGGCTTCGGCCCGTCGCGGAACAAGAGCAATCGCCCCGACATTCCGAGATGGGCGATCAAAACCGACCCATCGTCGAGCGCGATCAGCAGATATTTGGCACGGCGCTCTATACTGACGATCTTTCGGCCGGTAAGGCGCGGCGTAAGATCGCGCGGAAGCGGTTTTCTGAGGTCCGCCCTGCGCGCCGTGACGCTCACGATGCGCCGGCCCACGAGCCGGTTGGCTAGCGCGCGGCGTACCGTTTCCACTTCCGGCAATTCCGGCATGGGGCCACGGTAGCGCAGTCGCGGCGCCCTGCGCTATCCTCGCTCTATGGAACCGGATGCTCGAAAAGCGCGGCAAACCGGGGCTGAGCACACCGCCGATTTCGGCTTCCGCCGGGTCCCGGCAGGCGAAAAATCTTCGCTCGTGCGCGCGGTCTTCGACGGCGTGGCGCCCCATTACGACTTGATGAACGACCTCATGTCGTTCGGCGTCCACCGGCTGTGGCGCCAAGC
>JBGQJC010000039.1:0-24164 GCA_041498815.1 Alphaproteobacteria bacterium | reverse complement strand
TCAAGGAGAAACCGGCGCAGAGCGAGCGCGGGGCGCTGCGCCTCTCGTACCGGGTGAGCGACGATTTCGGCGTGACGGCGGCAAAAGCCGTGATCAACCGCGCCGGACCGGCGCCGCAACCGGAATCGGCCGGCGTGGAACAGCCGATCGAATTCGCGCTGCCGCTGCCCTCTGGGCGCGTCACCGGGGCCGAGAACACCAGCTACCACGACCTGACCGCCGAACCCTGGGCGGGAACGGAAGTGACGATGCGCTTGGAGGCCAAGGACGGGGCGGGCCAGACCGGCACCAGCGAGTCCGTGACTTTTGTCCTGCCCGAACGCGTGTTCCACAACGAAGTGGCGCGCCAGATCGTCGCCTTGCGCAAGCAACTCACCCTCGATCCAAGCGCCCGGCGCCCGATTGCCGAAGCCTTGGCCCATATCGAGGGCGAGCCCGACCGCTTCCACAACGACACCACCGTTTATCTGGCGCTGCGCAGCGCCATCGGCCGGCTGCTGCTGGACCGCGAGCCTGCCGCCATCCCCGCGGTGCAAAGCCTGTTGTGGGACACGGCGCTTAGGCTCGAGGACAACGGCCTATCCTTGGCCCAGCGCGACCTGCGCGACATCGAAAAAGAGCTGCGCGACGCCCTTGCCAAAGGCGCCGAAGGCAAGGACATCCAGGATCTCTTGAATCGCCTCCAGGCGGCGATGGAGCGCTATCTGAAGTCGATGATGCAGGGCGCCGAGCCCGACGCCGCCCAGGGCAACGAGGACGCGCCGAACGATAACGCCCAGTCGTACCGTCCCGAAGACTTGCGCGACATGCTGGAAAAGGCGCGCGAGCTCGCCGAAACCGGCGACCGCGAGGGCGCGCGCCAGATGCTCTCGAAGCTCGCGGACATCCTCGAGAACCTGCGCTCCCCCAAGGCCGGCGAAAATGCCGGCCAAAGCGCCGCGCGCGCTACCCTCAAGGGCCTGCAGGATCTGATCAACCGTCAACAGCAGCTCTTGGACCGCAATTTCAAGAACGCGGTGCGCCCCGGCGGCAATCCGGAAAGCCCCGCCGCGCCGCAAACGCGAAAGGGCGGCCCATCCAACGAGCGCGGCGAAGGCGAGAAAGGCCAAGCCGAGAGCAATGACGCCGCGGAGCAGGAAAAACTTCGCAGCGACCTTGGCGATACGATGCTGAAGTTCGGCGATCTCCTGGGCCAGATTCCGAGCGAACTCGGGCGCGCCGAACGCGCCATGCGCGACGCCGCCCAATCCTTGAAGGAGGGCCGGCCGGGCAGCGCGGTGGTGCCCCAGGCCAAAGCCCTCGATCAACTCCAGCAAGCCATGCAGAGCGCGCGTCAGGAACTCGCCAAAAAAGGCCAGCAGCCGGGACCGGGGCAGCAGGGTGCTGGCAAGGACCCGCTCGGCCGGCCGCTTCAAGACGGCGGCGGCAAGGGAACCAATACCGGAAACGTGCGCGTCCCCGAGAAGATGGAACTGCGCCGGGCGCGTGAAATTCTAGATGAGTTGCGCAAGCGCGCGGGAGAAAGCGGCCGGCCCGCCGTCGAGCGCGACTACATCGAACGGCTGCTTCCGGAATATTAGCGGCTTAGTGCGGCGCCGTCTTGCCGCCGCCGTTTCCGGGCGGCGAAGTCGCCGGCCATTCCGCCAGAACCTCTTTGACGACCCGGCAGATTTCCTGAAGCGAGAACGGCTTCGGGATAACGCGGTGAATGAGGGCGTCCAGATTATGGGCGCGCTGGCGCTCGGCGGCGTAGCCGGTCATCAGAAGAATACGCACGTCCGGGAATTCCTTGGCCACCTTCAGCGCGAGCGCGATGCCGTCGAGGCCCGGCATCACGATATCGGTCAACAGCAGATCGAAATCGCCCTCCGTCATAAGCGCGAGGCCGCGCAGCCCGTCCTCGGCCACCGCCACCTCGTGCCCATCGTGGGCAAGCGCCCGGCGCACGAATTCGCGCACCGCCGCCACGTCTTCGACCACCAATATACGCGCCATCTGAGTCCAGTCTTGTTTGTGATCGCGTCGTTCTGCCCCTAACAGATAAGGGATGCAATCTTCACCCGCAATGTTAATTTCGGGAAAACGGCAGTGATCACAAAAATATCATACTGAGAATTGTTATATTTTTCGAAAAACTTTATTCAAATCACGCACAGGTCCCGGTTTTTACTTTACGAATATTTTCCGGAAACCGCCGCCTCCGGCCGGGCAACTTGACGCCGGGCCCGTAGCAGGTCAGGGCGCGGGCCGCTCGCCCGTGAAGGTGATCGAGATATTGGCGGCATCCGGCTTGGGATTGGCGACCTCGGACTCGAAGCTCGCGACCTCGCCCGGGAGCAAGCGCGGATGGGCGGTCGTGAAGATCCAGTGCTGAAGTTCATGCTTGTCACTATCCAAGAGAGCCCCGCGCAGCCCCGGCACATCTTTAGCTTGCCCGGTGGTATTGGCGATCTCGCCCGCGACCACCAGGACCGGGGTGCCGTCGTGCTCGGCATGGGATAGGTTGAGATTACGGATCTCGAGACCTTCGCCCAGCACCCGGAGCTTGATGCCGAGCTCGGTATAGAGGCGGGCCGCCGGCGGCCAGTAATCGACGATTTGCTGGCGGTAGGCATAGGCGGCGGCGCAACCGCCGCCGAAGACCAAGACAAAAATCAGCCATCCGGCCGCGCTCTTTTGCGCGGCGCGGCGCTTTTCGGCGGCGCGCGCCGCGGCCGGGCTTAGCCGCACCTCGCCGTCGGGGGCCATAGACAAAGCCTTGGGAAGGTCGTCGGGCGGGCCCTGCATCCAGCTGTGGCCGCATTTGGCGCAACGCACCCGCCGTCCGGCTCTCCCCAGAGTCGGCGGGTCCACCATGTAACGGGTCGAACAGGCGGGACAGGTAAGAATCATGCTGCGCGAAAGCGGCGGCCAGTCGGGAAAATCGGGAGTGGTTCAGGGTTATAGGCGGTTGGGGCACCCAAGGCAAGATTGCGGGGCCCCGAATTGCACCCCGGCAAAGCCCATGTCATTCTTTGGATTCAATGAGATCGCGGCTGCTTCACGAGCCCCCGACGGCTCCGGTCATGGTGCGTTTCGAGAACGTCGGCATGCGCTACGGCACGGGGCCGGAGGTGTTGCGTGACGCCTCCTTCACCGTCGAGCCCGGAACCTTCCATTTCGTGACCGGTGCCAGCGGCGCCGGAAAATCGACGCTGCTGCGGCTCATGTATCTGGGCTGCCGGCCCTCGCGGGGCCTGATAACGCTTTTCGGCCGCGACGTGGCGACGCTCGGGGGGTCCGAACTGCCGAAACTCAGGCGCCGCATCGGCGTCGTATTCCAGGACTTCCGGCTGATCGACCATTTGACGGCGCTGGAGAACGTCGGCTTGCCGCTTCGGGTGGCCGGGGCCAAGCCCGGTCAGATTCACGATCACGTGGCGGAGCTTTTGAGCTGGGTGGGCCTGGCCGACCATTTGAACGCGAAGCCGGCCACGCTCTCGGGCGGGCAAAAGCAGCGGGTCGCGATCGCGCGCGCCGTCATCAGCCGGCCCAAGCTTTTGCTGGCCGACGAACCCACCGGCAACGTTGACGATATCATCGCGATGCGCCTTCTCTATTTGTTCGAAGAACTGAACCGGATCGGCACCACGGTGGTGATCGCGACCCACAACGAAGCGCTCGTGTCGCGCTTTCCCTATCCGCGCATCGAGCTCGCGGGCGGCGAATCCCACGTGCAGTTGCCGGCCTCAATCAAGCACGGCTGAATGTTCGCGCAATTCAAAATCCTGCCGCTCGATGCCGACGAATCGAGCCGCTTCTTGCCTTGGACCATCGCCTTCATGACCTATCTGGCGGGTATCGCGCTGGCCGGCGCCTTGGGGCTTTCGACCGTCGCCGCGCGTTTCGATCCCGGCCAATCCTCGAACGTGACGGTGGAAATTCCCCCGGTTCTGGCCGCGCCCGGGCAGGATCCGGATGCGACCCCCGGCGATCCGCAGAAAGCCCGCCTCAAGGCGGCGCTCGACCTCTTGCGCGCGACCCCCGGCATCATCGCCGCCGAGGCGCTGGAGAGGCGCGAGATCGCCGGGCTGTTGCAGCCCTGGCTCGGCAAGGTGGCGTACGATGTGGATCTGCCGCTTCCCGATGTCATCGACGTGACGGTGGACCGCGCGGCCGAGATCGACACGGCGGGGCTTTCGGCGCGCCTTGGCGCCGCGGTTCCGGGCGCCAGCCTGGACGACCACGGGCTTTGGTTTGGCCGGCTTTCCACCTTCGTCCATTCGGTCCAGACGGTGGCGGGCGTGGTCGTGGCGCTCACCTGTCTTTTGGCGGTTCTGACCGTCGTTTACGTGACCCGAAGCGGCCTTGCCGTGCATCACGACATCATCGAAATGCTCCACCTGATCGGCGCCGAGGACGGATACATCGCCAGACAGTTCCAGGGCCATGCGCTGCGGCTTGCCTTGGCCGGCGCCGTGCCGGGGATTCTGGCCGTGGTCGCCACGGTCGAGCTTTTGGGACTGGCGGCGGGGCGCGTCGATTCGCTCTTGCTGCCCGAGATCCGGCTTTCGCCCGGGCAATGGGTGGCGCTCGCCCTGGTTCCGGTTGCGGCCGGCACGATCGCCATGCTGACCGCGCGCGCCACCGTGATGCGGCGCTTGAGCCGGATGATCTGAATGGACGCGCCGTATTGAAGCGCCGCCCGAAGATGGTGCTGCTGGACCGCGACGGCGTGTTGAATCACGACCGTCCCGATTCGGTCAAATCCCCCGACGAGCTGGTGCTTATTCCCGACACGGCGCAAGCGGTGGCAAAGCTCAATGCCGCGGGCATCAAGGCCGTCGTCGTCACCAATCAGTCGGTGGTGGGACGCGGCATCATCGATGACGCGATGCTGGCCGCCATCCACGCCAAGCTTCATGCGGAGCTCGCGCAATGGGGGGCGAAGCTCGACGACGTCATCGTCTGCACCGATGCGCCGGCGCGCGCAACCAGCCGCCGGAAACCGAAGCCCGGCATGCTGCGCGAGGCGCTTGAAAAATTCGGGATGCAGGCCGCGGACTGCCTGGTGATCGGCGATTCGATCCGCGACCTCGAGGCGGGCGCGGCCATCGGCTGCCGGCTGATCCTGGTTCGCACCGGCAAGGGCGCCGCCGCGGAAAAGGCGGGAATTCCGATTTGGCTGCAGCCGGTCGAGGTCCGGGACGACCTCGCCGCCGCGACCGCCGACTTGCTTGCGATAAGGGAGACGCCCAAGCCGAAACGAGGTTGGCGGCTCGCGGCCCATCTTGGCGCCGCCGTCTTTTTCGCCGCGGCGGGATGGGCGGTGGGGCTCGTCTGGTTCATGGCCGAGATTCCCAATCGCGTAGAGGACCCGGCGCGCCATACCGACGCCATCGTGGTCTTGACCGGCGGGAGCGAGCGGCTGCGGGCGGGCTTGGATCTTTTGGCGGCGGGTGCGGCCGGGCGGATGCTCATCAGCGGCGTGCACCGCGAGGTGACGGTCGGCGACATCTTGCGCTTGTCGCCCGATGTCCCGGCCTCGCTCTCTTGCTGCATCGACCTTGGCTATGAGGCGAGCGACACCGTCGGCAATGCGGCCGAGGCCGCGGGCTGGATGCGGGCGCAAGGCTTCCAATCACTCCGCCTTGTCACCTCCAGCTATCATCTGCCCCGGAGCCTTTTGGAATTTCAGCGCGTGCTGCCCGACGCCGAAATCGTTCCCCATCCGGTCATCCCCGCCGCGGTGCCGACGGGCGCCTGGTGGTGGCGCCCCAAGACCTTCGGGCTGATTGCCGAGGAATACAGCAAATATCTGCTGGCCCGCCTGCGCCAGGCGTTTGCGCCTCGCGGACCGGCACGGAATTGAGCCCGGGTGCGAGGATGAGCGCCCGAGACTTGCGCGGGCTCGCGCGCGCGCTGCTGTTCAACATCGTGTTTTACGGTTGGACCTTCCTCTACGGCTTCTTCGCTCTTTTGTTTCTTGCGGCGCCGCGCGCTCTGGCGCTTCCGGTCGCCGTTTTCTGGAACCGCAGCGCGATCGCGATCACGGCCGCGGTCGCGGGAATCAAACTCGAAGTCAAGGGCCGCGAAAATATTCCGGCTAACCCCGCCGTCTTCGCCATCAAGCACCAGTCGGCCTTCGAGACCATCGCGCTGCCGGTCATTCTCGACGACCCCATCTTCGTGATGAAACGGGAGCTGTTCCGGATTCCGATCTACGGGTGGTACTTCGCGCGCCTGGGGAATATCGGGATCGACCGCAGCGGGGGGCCGTCCGCCATAAAGACGATCGTGCGCCGCGCCGAGCGCGCGCTTCAGCAAGGTCACTCGATACTCATCTTCCCCGAGGGTACGCGGGTTGCGCCCGGCGCCAAGGGCGAATACGGGCCCGGCGTTGCCGCACTTTATACGATGCTCCAGGTTCCGGTTGTTCCCGTCGCCGTCAACTCCGGCCTCTTCTGGGGACGGCGGAGCTTTGTGAAAAATCCCGGCACGGTGACGATCGCTTTTTTGCCCGCGATCGCGCCCGGCATGGAGCGCCAGGCCTTCATGGCCGAGCTGGAGCGCCGGATCGAAACCGTGACCGGTCGGCTGATTGCCGCCGCCCGTGTGGAAAAAACGGTGGAGAAGAGGGCTCTTTAAGGATGGTGGATTCCGGGCATAACCCGCCAAGGCCCGCAAGCGGCAGGGATTTCCGCCGTAAAACCCTGTGGAAACGTAACGGGAACGTTGTTCTTGACTGGCGCTGGCGGTGCCCCTACATTTACCAAGTAACTAATTCATATGATTGCGGTTTTTGTCACGGTCGCGGGCACCAACCGGCCCCGGCAGCGGCGATTTCCGGTGCGAGATGCGGCCCATGATCCGGCTTAGCGGCCTGTCCCAACAGATATGGGAGATGAAGTACCGCCTGAAGTCGGCGGAAGGCCATCCTGTGGACAAGACCGTCGAGGACACGTGGCGCCGGGTAGCGGCGGCGGCGGCCGCGCCGGAGACGGAGCCCGCCGCCTGGACCGAGCGGTTCTTTGCCGCGCTCGAGGATTTCCGGTTCCTGCCGGCCGGCCGGATTCTGGCCGGCGCCGGGACCGAGCGCCAGGTCACCCTCTTCAATTGCTTCGTCATGGGCGACATCGAAGACGACATGGGCGCGATCTTCGAGAATTTGAAAGAGGCCGCGCTCACCATGCAGCAGGGCGGCGGCATCGGGTACGATTTCTCGACCCTCCGGCCAAAGGGCGCGCCGGTGAAAGGCGTGGGGGCGGATGCCTCGGGCCCGCTCTCCTTCATGGACGTGTGGGACGCCATGTGCCGCACGATCATGAGTGCCGGGTACCGGCGCGGCGCGATGATGGCGACGCTGGCTTGCGACCACCCCGACATCGAGGCCTTCATCGAGGCCAAGCGCGAGCCGGGGCGCTTGCGCATGTTCAACCTTTCGGTCCTGGTCACCGACGCTTTCATGCAGGCGGTGAAGGAAGATGCGCCCTGGCCCCTCGTTTTCAACGGCGTCAGCTACAAGACCATTCCGGCGCGCGAGCTCTGGGACAAGATCATGCGCGCGACCTTCGCCTATGCCGAGCCGGGCGTGATCTTCATCGATCGCATCAATCGCGCGAACAATCTCTATTACTGCGAGACGATCCACGCCACCAACCCCTGCGGCGAGCAGCCCTTGCCGCCCTATGGGGCGTGTCTCTTGGGCTCGATCAACTTGGCGCGGCTGGTGCGCAATCCCTTTACGCCCGAGGCCGCCATCGACGCCGATGAATTGCGCGAACTGGTCGCGGTCGCGGTTCGAATGCTGGATGACGTCATCGACATCTCGCACTATCCGCTGCCCCGGCAGGAACATGAGGCCAAGGCGAAGCGCCGCATCGGGCTCGGCGTCACCGGGCTTGCCGATGCGCTTTTGATGTGCCGGGCGCGCTACGGCAGCGAAGCCGCGGTGCGCGTGACCGAATCTTGGATGCGCGAAATCCGGCGCGCGGCTTACCTGACCTCGGCGGAACTCGCCGCCGAAAAGGGCGCGTTTCCGCTCTATGACGCCGAGAAATACCTTGCCGGCGAGACCGTGGCGGCGCTCGAAGACGACATCCGCGCCGCGATCAAAAAGCACGGCATCCGCAACGCGCTTTTGACTTCGGTCGGGCCCGCCGGAACCATTTCGCTTTTCGCCGATAATGTCTCGTCCGGGATCGAGCCGGTGTTCAGCCCGAGCTACACCCGGGCGGTCTTGATGCCCGACGGCACGCGCCGCGAAGAGGAAGTGACGGACTATGCGCTGCGTCTCTACCGCCGGACCAAGGGCGAGACCGCGCCGCTCCCCGAATATTTCGTGGACGTCCAGGCCCTGCGCCCGGCCGACCATCTGGTGATGCAGGCCGCCGTCCAGAAATTCGTCGATTCCTCGATCTCCAAGACCATCAACGTGCCCGCCGACCTCTCCTTCGACGACTTCAAGGATGTGTACCTTCAGGCCTTCGATCTGGGCTGCAAGGGCTGCACCACCTACCGGCCGAACGAGGTGACGGGCTCGGTCATGGCCGTTCCCGACAAGGTCAAGAGCCAGGCGGAATTGCCCTTCGCCAAGACCGCGGCCAAGCACCGCGACGCATTCGAGGCCGGCGGCGTCGTTTATATGACCCAGCCCTTGGGCCGGCCGGGGGAGCTTCCGGGCCACACCTACAAGATCAAATGGCCGGACTCCGAGCACGCCATTTACATCACCATCAACGACATCGTGCAGGACGGGCGCCGCCGCCCGTTCGAGATGTTCATCAATTCCAAGAACATGGAGCACTACGCCTGGACGGTGGCCTTGACGCGCATGATCAGCGCCGTGTTCCGGCGCGGCGGCGATGTCTCCTTCGTCGTCGAGGAACTCAAATCCGTTTTCGACCCCAGGGGCGGCCAATGGGTGCAGGGCCATTACGTGCCCTCGCTCCTGGCCGCGATCGGCGACGTGATCGAGCACCACATGATCGACATCGGATTCCTGCCGAAGCCTTCGGGGCGCATGGAACCGGCGGCGCTGCGTCAAGTCGTGGGCATGCCCGAATTCAGGCTCCGTCAATGCCCGAAATGCGGCGAGGCGGGCCTCATCCGCCAAGACAACTGCGACGTCTGCACCTCTTGCGGCTATTCCAAGTGCAGCTAAGCGGGCCTCCGGCGCCGGCTGGACTTCGGCATGGGGGAACCCGGGGTCCCACATGAGCGAGCCATAGCCAAACACCCAGATGTCGCGCGCCGTTCGCCCCGGATCGCGCCACTTGCGGCGATGCGTCATTCCTCGGCCCTTTGCGCGCCCATCGACAAGTCATCCATACGAAAGTCGGGGGCGGCCCATTCGCCCGGCCTCTGCAGTCTAGCGGCAGCACCTCTCCCGGCAAATCAGCAGGCCCGGCGCGGCGGCGCAAATCCCCCCTACTTCCGGGCGCAAGCTGGGCTATAAACGGGGGGCCCGAAGGAAAACGGGCCGGGGGAATTGCATGAGGCGCAGAAGGCTGGTCGCCGGATTGGTGATCGTGCTCGCCATATCGGCGGCCACCGTCGTCTCCTGGCATTACGCCTCGATGGCGTTCGGCGAAGGCATCGAGCGCTGGGCTGCGGCGCGCCGCGCCGAAGGCATGCAGGCGAGCTTCAGCGAACTCGACCGTCAGGGTTTCCCGTTCCGTCTTCAGACCACGCTGCACGACCCCGTGCTTTCGCGCCCCGTGCCGAGCGCGCCTTGGACAATGGGCCGGAACCTGGTTTGGGAATGGCGCGGCAGCGAGGTGACGGCGTCGATCCGGCCGTGGAGTCCGAGCCGCGTCGATTTGCGCTTCCCCGGCACCAATCAGATCACGGTGCCCTTCGGCGATCGCGGCGAAACGATTTTCGCGACGGCGGACCGCGCCACCGGCAGCCTCGATTTCGACGGCGCCGGCGCGGCCACGGCCGGCGCTTTCAACTTCGAGGAACTGGATCTGCTGTCCGAGAGCGGAAACGAGAGCGTCTCGGTTGCCAGCGTCGAAGTCTCGGGCGCGGCGCACGCCGCCATCGAGCCCGCGCACCAGAGTGCTACCTTCGATTTCGCGCTTGCCGCGAAAAGCATCGAACTGCCGACCGAAGCCAAGGCGCCGCTCGGCAATTTCATCTCGTCCGTGGAATGCGAGGCGAGCCTGATGGGCGTCATGCCGCCGGGCCCCGCGCGTGAGGCCGCCAAGGCCTGGCGCGACGACGGGGGCACCGTCGAGGTCCACCGTCTTCACCTCGAATGGGGCCCGCTCGTGATCGAGGCCGGCGGAACTTTGGCGCTCGACGCCAACCTGCAGCCGATCGGCGCATTGTCCGCCATCGTGCGCGGCTTCGCGGAGACGGTCGACGCCTTGGTCGCGGGCGGCGTGGTCCAGCAGAACGACGCCACCACGGCCAAGCAGGTTCTGGGATTGCTGGCGAAGGCGCCCAAAAAAGGCGGTCCGCCCGAGATTACCGTCCCCGTGACGCTCCAGAACGGCTGGATTTACGTCGGGCCCGTGTCGCTCGCGCGGATTTCGCAGATTCACTGGGAGTGACCGCGTCCGCCTGACCCGCCTCGATGATCGAGCGGCGGATCGCCCGCGTGCGGGTGAACAAGTCGAGAAGTTTATCGCCCTCGCCCCAGCGGATCGCCCGCTGCAGGGCCGCCAGGTCCTCGCTCAACCGCCCCAACATCTCGAGCACCGCCTCGCGGTTGTTCAAGAAGATGTCGCGCCACATCACCGGATCGGAGGCGGCGATGCGGGTGAAATCGCGAAAGCCGCCGGCCGCGAACTTGATCACCTCGGATTTGATATGGCCTTCGAGGTCGGTCGCGGTGCCGACAATGGTATAGGCGATGAGATGCGGCAGATGCGAGGTGATGGCCAGCACCGCATCGTGATGCCGCGGGTCCATGATTTCGACCTTCATGCCGGCGCGCCGCCAAAGCTCCGTGATGCGCGCGACCGCCTTTGGGGCGGTGCCTTGCGGCGGCGTCAGGATGCAGAAGCGGCCGTCGAACAGCTTAGCAAAGCCCGCCTCGGGCCCGGAAAATTCGGTGCCCGCCACCGGATGGCCGGGCACGAAATGGACGCCCTTGGGCATGAAAGGCGCCACGTCGCGGATCACCGCCTGCTTGACCGAGCCGACGTCGCTCACGATCGCACCCGGCTTCAAATTCGGCCCGATCCTCTGGGCGATGTCCCGGTAGGCGCCGATGGGCGCGCAGATCATCACCAGATCGGCGCCCCGCGCGGCCTCGCCCGGATCGGCCGTCACCGATTGGGCGAGCCCAAGCGCCAGGATCTTCTTGCGGGTTTCGGGGCTGCGGGCGCAGCCCACGATTTGGCGCGCAAGCCCGTCGCGTTTGATGAGGCGGGCCAACGACGAGCCGATGAGCCCGACGCCGATGATGGCCACCCGCTCGAACAGAACCGGTTTCCTGCCGCGCGCCGCCGGTTTTGCGGCGCGGCTTTTTTTCGTGCCGCGTTTTTTCATGCCGCGTTTTTTCATGCGTGCCTTAGGAACCGGGACAGCGCCGCAACCAGCGCCCGCATTTCTTCCTCGCGGCCGATCGTCACGCGCAGACATTCGGGGAACCCGTAAACGTCCACCCGGCGCAGGATGATGCCTTGCGAGCGAAGGTATTTGTCGGCCGCAACCGCGCCGGCCGGCGTGTCGCCGAAGCGCACGAGAAGGAAATTCGCGGCGCTGGGATGGACACGGAGACCGAGCTTGGTGAGCTCGTCGGCAAGCCAGGCGCGCCAGCGCGTGTTATGGGCGCGCGCGGCGTCTTCGAACGCCCTGTCCTCGAGCGCGGCAACGCCCGCTACTTGCGCGGGCGTATTGATATTGAACGGCCCGCGCAGCCGGTTCAACACGTCGGCCACGGGCCTTGGGCAAAGCGCCCAGCCGAGCCGAAGTGCTGCGAGCGCATAGATCTTCGAGAAGGTGCGCGTCATCACCACGTTGTCGCCCGACATCACCAGGCCTTCGCCCGCCGAATACCCCGGCTCGGCGACAAACTCCGCGTAGGCGGCGTCGATCACGAGCAGCACGTCCGCAGGCAGGCCTTCGCGCAGCCGCGCCATCTCGGAGGCCGCAATCATGCTTCCGGTCGGGTTGTTGGGATTGGCGATGAAGACGATCTTGGTGCGCGCCGTGACGCGGGCGAGCAGCGCGTCGACATCGGTCCGCAAGTCCCGCTCCGGGGCGGCGATGGGCGTCGCACCCACCGCCAGCGCCACGATCGGATACATGAGGAATCCGTGGGCGGAATAGAGCACCTCGTCGCCCTCGCCGGCATATCCCTTGGCGAGCAGGGCCAAAAGCTCGTCCGAGCCGTTGCCGCAGACGATGTTCTCGGGAGAAAAGCCGTGGCGCCCGGCAATCGCCGCGCGCAGGGCGTGCTGTCCGCCGTCGGGATAGCGGTACAGGAGCGTCGCGCAGGACTTATAGGCTTCGACGGCGCGCGGGCTGGGGCCGAGCGCACTCTCGTTCGAGGCGAGTTTGATCGGCTGTGCAATGCCGGGAAGCTCGGACTCGCCGCCCACATAGGGCGCGATGTCGAGGATTCCGGGACGCGGCAGAAGCCGCGCCTTTTCGCCCTTAGGCGCGCCGCGCAATCGATTCCGCAAGCTCGGCCTCGCCCAGGGGCTCGGCGTAACCGCCCACCGGAATGATGCGGACGATCGCCCCCTCCTGCCATTCGCGTAAGGTCTCGAACCGGGGATCGGAGGTGGTGACGAAATCGGCGACCTCGACGAGGTGCAGGAAGGGGGCGCCGCCGCCGCCGCCCCGCCATTCGCCGACGAAGCGCGGATCGAGGCCCGCCTTCTTCATCGCCGAGATGAAATGCGAGCGGCTCACCTCGTTTGCGGTCTCGACGGCGAACAGCGAGCGGTCGCGGCCCGTCGGTTCCGGGTCCATGCGGGCGATCGCCATCGCGGTCACATTCTCGCCGCGCCCGCTCATCTGCCCCGCGAAGGGCAACCGCGCCACGATGCGCAGCGCATCCGGCTCTTCCGAGGCCAGATGCCGCCACCAGGGATCTTCGCTCGCCTCATGGGGATAGGGGAGCACGCCGATCGTATCCGGGCTTTCGCTTGCGGCGCGCACCACATGATCCACGCTCACATGGCGGATCATGGGGGTGGTCGAGCCGAAGTGATCGCGCGCCAGATCCCAATAGCCGGGATAATCGGGCGGCGCGAACACCGCCACGCTGAAGGGCCCCTGAAGCTGGGTCAGGGCGGCGATGATCTCGCGCCAAATGCGTACCAAGGCCACCTTCGGGAAGTTGCCCTCGTGGCGGCCCAGGAGCCGGCGCAGGATCGCGGCCTCGCGCCCCGGGCGCAGGTAGGGACCGTTGCGGCCGCCCTTGCTGCGGCGGATTTCGTCTACGACCTCGGCGCGGCGCATCAACAGATCGTGGATCTCGTCGTCGATCCGGTCGATCTCGCGGCGCAGCGCGTCCAGGGTCCTGCCGGTGAGAGCCATGGGTCCAGATTGCCGAGAAATGGGGACCGATAGTAGTAGTCGCAGAAGCCCCAGAAATCAAAGAAAACGTTGACATCCCGGCCCCTTGCTTCCTAGCTATGCGCGCTTCACCCGACAATTCTTAATGACGGTTCTTCGGCCATGAGCGCGCCCTACGGCACTCAGCTGCGGCCGCAAGCGAGCGGCGATCTTCCAGGCCACCGCGTCCTCTTGGGCGTGGACCGGCCCCTCAAGCTTGAGGGCGGGGCCGAGCTCGGGCCGTTTACCGTCGCCTACCAGACCTATGGGCGCCTCAACGCCGACCGCTCCAATGCCATTTTGGCCTGCCATGCCTTGACCGGCGATCAGTTCGTGGCCGAGCCCCACCCGATCACCGGCAAGCCCGGCTGGTGGGAAGTCATGGTCGGGCCGGGCAAGCCCTTGGATACCGACCGCTATTTCGTCATCTGCGCGAATGTCTTGGGCGGCTGCATGGGCACGATCGGGCCGAAAGAGATCGATCCCAAGACCGGCGAGCCCTACGGCCTCGCCTTTCCCGTGATTACCGTCGCCGACATGGTCCGGGCCCAGAAGCTTTTGATCGACTATCTCGAAATCGAAAAGCTGTTTTGCGTCACCGGCGGCTCGATGGGCGGAATGCAGGTGCTGCAGTGGGCCGCGAGCTTTCCCGAATGCGTCTTCACCGCGGTGCCGATCGCGACCGCCTGCCGCCATTCCGCCCAGAACATCGCCTTCCACGAGGTCGGCCGCCAGGCGATCATGGCCGATCCCGATTGGTGCGGCGGCGATTACCTGCGCTACGGCAAGCGCCCCGAGCGCGGGCTGGCGGTGGCGCGCATGGCGGCGCACATCACCTATCTGTCGGAGGCGGCGCTGCACCGCAAGTTCGGGCGGAGCTTGCGCGAACGGGGAAGTTTCTCTTATGGATTCGACGCCGAGTTCGAGGTCGAGTCCTATCTGCGCCACCAGGGCACGAGCTTCGTCGATCGGTTCGACGCCAATTCCTATCTCTACATCACCCGCGCCATGGATTATTTCGACCTGGCCAAGGAATACGGCGGGCAGCTCGCCAAGGCTTTCGAGAACACCAAGGTCCGTTTCTGCGTGATCTCGTTCACCAGCGACTGGCTGTTTCCGACCGGCGAAAGCCGCGCCATCGTGCACGCCTTGAACGCGGTGGCGGCGAACGTCAGCTTCGTCGAGGTCCAGACCGACAAGGGCCATGACGCGTTCCTGTTGGAGGAGCCGGAGCTGCACGCGACCTTGACCGGCTTCCTGAACGGCGCCGCGGAGCACCGCGGGCTTCGATGAGCCCCAAGAACGGCGGCAACAGGGCCCGCTACGAGCGGCTGCGGCCCGACCTGCGGATCATCGCCGACATGGTGCGCCCGGGAACCCGGGTGCTCGATGTCGGCTGCGGCGACGGCGCGCTGCTCGATTACCTCGTGCACGCCAAGGACGTCGACGGCCGCGGCATCGAAATCAGCCAGGCGGGGGTGAACGCCTGCGTCGAGCACGGACTATCGGTGATCCAGGGCGACGCCGACATCGATCTCAAGAACTATCCCTCGGACGCCTTCGACTGCGTGATCCTGAGCCAAACCGTGCAGGCGACCAGCGAACCCAAGGTCGTGCTGACGGAGATGGTGCGCATCGGCCGGCGCGCCATCGTTTCGTTCCCGAATTTCGGCTGGTGGAAATTCCGGCTCCATCTTCTGGTTTGCGGGAAGATGCCGGTCGAGGGCGTGCTGGAGCACGAATGGTTCGATACGCCCAATATCCATCTCTGCACCATCCGCGACTTCGCGGGGCTTTGCGAAAAGCTCGGCGTCGCCATCGACCGCAGCGTGGCGATGACCGGGAAAGGCCGGGGTCGCAGCTTCCGCGCCACGTCGCGACTCGCCAATCTCTTCAGCGAACAGGCGATCTTCCTCCTGAAGCGCGGTAAGACCTGGCCCTAAAGGCCGGAGCGCCCGCGCGCCGGCACCGGCCTGCCTGGGACCGGCGCGAAGATCGGCCTGGGTTTGGCGCGCGCCGTGCCCGCGGCGTAGATCTCTTTCGCCGCCTCGATCAAGAGCACACCGGCGAAGGTCTGGAACATGCCCTCGCCGATCCGCTCCCAAGCGGGCGCCGCGGCCAGCGTCATGCGGGATGCGCTGGGCGGCACGAAGAGCGCTGCCGCCGTGCGCACCGGCGTGAACATGTTCTCGCGCAGCAGGCGCGAGAGCTGGCCATGGGTGAAGGGATGGCCGTGGCCGAAGGGTGTGCGGTCGAGGCGCGCCCAGATGCCGCGCCGGTTCGGTACCACCGCCAGCACCCGCCCGTTTCCGGGCAGGATGCGCCACACCTCACGCAGCATCTGGCGCAGTTGCTCGGAGGATTCGAGGGCATGCACCAGCAGCACCCGGTCGACGGAATTGTCGGGGAGCGGCAGATTGGCCTCGTCGGCAAGCGCCACCAGCCCCGGCCCGTCGGACGGCCAATGCAGCACCCCTTGGGAGGCCGGCATGACCGCGATCACGCGCTCGGCCTCGGCGCGGAATCCGCGCAAATAGGGCGGCGCGTAACCGAGCCCCAGGACACGCACCGCGCGGAGGTCCGGCCATATCTCCCGGATGCGCCGGCGGATGACGCGGCAGGCCATCTGGCCGAGGCTCGTTTCGTAGAAATCCCGGAGGTCGACGACGTCGGTCCACATGGCTCGACTCTAACATGGCCCGCTTGCCCCGGGGGCGGTTGGCACAACGGCGGGGCGGGTGTTAGGGTCGCGGCCGATGGCGCTTGAAATCCATGCCGTTCCGGCGCTCACCGACAACTACGTCTACCTCTTGCGCGAGCCCCAATCGGGCGCCGTGGCCGCGGTCGATCCCTCAACCGCCCGCGCGGTGTTCGAGGCGCTGGAAAGGCTCGCTTGGCGCCTCACCCATATCCTCAATACCCATCACCATTGGGACCACACCGGCGGCAATCTCGAGCTCAAGGCGGCAACCGGCGCCGTGGTCGTGGGGCCCAAGGCCGACGCGGCGCGCATTCCCGGGATCGACGTCGCACTCGGGGAAGGCGAGCGTTATGACTTCGGCCGGGAAAGTGCGGACGTGTTCGACATCCCCGGCCACACCCGCGGCCACATCGCGTTTTATTTCGCCGCCGCCAAGGCGCTTTTTTGCGGCGACACGCTTTTCTCGTTGGGGTGCGGGCGGCTGTTCGAAGGCACGCCGCGGCAGATGTGGGCTTCGCTTTTGAAGCTGCGGGCTCTCCCCGCCGATAGCTTGGTCTATTGCGGCCACGAATACACGGAAAACAACGCCCGATTCGCGCTCATCCTGGAGCCCGGTAATGTAGCACTCCGGGCACGCGCCGCCGAGGTGGCGGCGTTGCGGCGCCGGAATCTTCCCACCGTTCCGGCGCTGATGGAAAACGAACGGCTGGCCAATCCGTTCCTGCGCGCGGATGATCCTGGCTTTGCGCGGGCGCTGAACATGGAAACGGCGGATCCGGTCGAAATCTTCGCCGAGGTCCGCCGCCGCAAGGATGCGTTCTGAAAAACCGGCCCGCTTGAGCGGGCCGCGCCATCACTGCATGTATTGGCCGCCGTTGATGTTGAAGGTGGCTCCGGTGATGAACCCGGAGTCGTCCGAGGCCAGAAACACCACGGTCCGCGCAATTTCCTCGACATGGCCCAGGCGCCCCACCGGAACCTGGGCGACGATCTTTTCGATGACATCGGGCGCCATGGCCGCCACCATGTCGGTGCCGATATAGCCGGGCGCGATCGCGTTCACGGTGATGCCTTTGGTCGCGTTTTCCTGGGCCAGCGCCTTGGTGAAGCCGATGATGCCCGCCTTGGCGGCCGAATAATTGGTCTGGCCCATCTGGCCCTTGATGCCGTTGACCGAGCTGATGCTGATGATCCGCCCGAAGGCGCGCTCGCGCATGCCTTCGATCACGTTGCGGCTCATGTTGAAGACGGAATTGAGATTGGTGTTGATGACCGCCGTCCATTGGTCCGCCGACATCTTGTGCATGAAGCCGTCGCGGGTGATGCCGGCGTTGTTGACGAGGATTTCGATGGGACCCAAATCGGCGGTGATCTTTTCGACGCCCGCCTTGCAGCTTTCGAAATCGGCGACGCTCCACAAGAACGTCGGGATGCCGGTCTCCTTGCGGAACTTGGTCGCGACTTCTTCGTTGCCAAGGTAGTTCACCGCGACCGTGTATCCCGCGGCCTTGAGCTCCCGCGCGATCCCCGCTCCGATGCCCCGGGTGCCCCCCGTGACCAACGCCACACGCGCCATTTTCGTCTCCCTAATTTGCGGATTGCTTGCCGGTCGCGGCCGAGCCGGCCGCGACTTTCACCCCTTGCCGCCCGATGGATCGCGCTCGACGCAAAGTGCGATGCCCATGCCGCCGCCGATGCACATGGTGGCAAGCCCGCGCCGGGCGTCGCGCCGGCCCATCTCGTAGAGAAGCGTCGTCAGGATGCGTGCCCCGGAAGCGCCGATCGGATGGCCGAGCGCGATCGCCCCGCCGTTGACGTTGACGATACCGGTGTCCCAGCCGAGCTCGCGGTTGACCGCGACCGCCTGGGCGGCGAAGGCTTCGTTGGCTTCGATCAGGTCGAGGTCTTCGATTTTCCAGCCCGCCTTCTTGAGCGCCGCCCGCGTGGCCGCGACCGGACCGATGCCCATGATCGCCGGGTCGACGCCCGCGGTGGCCCAACCGGCGATGCGCCCGAGCGGGGTGATTCCGCGCTTTTTCGCCTCGTCGGCGGTCATCAGAAGGACCACGGCGGCGCCGTCGTTGATGCCCGAGGCATTGGCCGCCGTCACCGTCCCGTCCTTGGTGAAGGCGGGCCGCAGCTTCGCCAGACTTTCGACCGTCACGCCGGCGCGCGGATATTCATCCTTGTCCACGACGATGTCGCCTTTCCGATCGGCGATGGTAACGGAGACGATCTCGTCCTTGAACTTGCCCGCCTTTTGCGCGGCCTCGGTCTTGTTCTGAGAGGCGGCCGCGAATTCATCCTGGTCCTGGCGCGTGACCTGCCACTTGCTGGCGACGTTCTCCGCCGTGTTGCCCATGTGATAGTCGTTGGTCGCGCACCACAGCCCGTCCTTGATCATGGTGTCGATGAACTCGAGGTTGCCCATCTTCTTGCCGTTGCGAAGATGCGCGGCGTGCGGCGCCTGGCTCATGCTTTCTTGCCCGCCCGCAACCACGATGGTTGAATCGCCGGCCAGGATCGCCTGATACCCGAGGGCTACGGCCCGCAGCGCCGAGCCGCAAACCTGATTGACGGTGAGCGCGGTTTTCTCGGCCGGAATTTGCGCGTCGAGCGCCGCTTGGCGTGCCGGGTTTTGCCCTTGGGCCGCGGTCAAGACCTGGCCCAGAATGACCTCGGAGACGTCGCCGGCCGCAACACCCGCACGCTTCAAAACCTCGCGGATCGCGATCGCGCCGAGATCGGAAGCGGGCAGTGTCGAGAGCGATCCGTTGAACGAGCCGACCGGCGTGCGCGCGGCGGCGGCAATCACGATTTCGGTCATCGGCTGGGGAATCTCCGTCAGTTCGGGAAACCGGTAAGGGCGGATACCTCGGCGATTCGGCTACACGGGCCCAAGGACAATTGCAATCGAAAAGTCGGCCCTACGGGCCTTGGCAAAAAGTCGGTCCTGCGGGCCCAGGGACAATTGAAATCAGAATGTCGGCTCTTTGCGGCCCGGTTTCAATGGGGGCGCTTGGCGGGTGCTGCTGGCGGCGCACCGGCCTTGTGCAGCCAAGCTACCAGCGGCTCCCACAACATGGACTCGGCTCTGGAGCCCACCACCATTCCGATATGACCCAATGGGGGGGCCATGCGTTCGGCGTTGGGCAGAGCCCCGACCAGGGCTTCCGCCGATTCCGGGGGCACGATTCGGTCCTGGGCCGGGATCACGACCAGAGACCGGCAGCGCACCCGCTGCGGCACGATGGCCTTTCCGCCGACCCGCCATTTCCCCTTGGCGGGCTCGTTCGCCCCGTACCACGAGCCCAGGCACTCGCGCGCGACGGAGGCCACAAGCGGCACGCCGTCGTTCAGCCAGTCCTCGAGCGCGACGAAGTCCTCGACGCGGGCGCTAAGCGTCGCCGATCCCTCCGCCGATTGGACGAGCCCGGCGAAGGCGCAAAATTTTCGCGCGGAGCCCAGGGGATCGATGCTCGCGAACAAGACTTGAAGGAGATCGACCGGCAGTTCGCCCATGCGCGCGATCACGGGTTCGAGCGGCCCCAACATGGTGGCGACAAGCCGCGCCTGTTCGCCGCGCTGGCAATGGAAATCCCAAGGGGTCGCCAGAAGCGCCAATCCAGCCACGTCGCCGGGGCGCAGCACCGCAAGCGCCAAGGCCAGCAACCCGCCCATGCAATAGCCGACGACGATCGGCTTCTTGCCCGTGATTTTGACGGTCGCCTCCAGCATGTCTTCGAGGCTGCCCGCGATGTAATCGGAACTCGTGAATTTGCGCTCGCGGGGCCCCGGATAACCCCAGTCGGCCAGCAGGGGACGCAAGCCCTTCGCGGCTAGATAGCGGAGCAAACTCTTGCGCTCCGACAGATCGAGGATATAGGCGCGGTTGATCAGCGACGGGACGATGAGCAACGGCGCGCCGCCGGCACCAATCGTTCCCGCGCCGTAATCCAGCAGCCGCATCGCGCCGTCCCGCCAAACGGCGGGCGGATCGGGCAAACGCCTCCGGTAGGGATGGTGGCGGTAGGCGAGGATTCCGGTGATGAGATCGTTGAGACGGCGCCGGATTTCGTCCCCCAGCGCCCGATCAAGCGCCTCGATGTCGGCGCCGTTTAGGTTTTTGCGGAATTCGCGGGCCGCGTTCGCCAGGTCTCCCTTCCAGTCGAGCGAGCCGCTCTTCAAGAGCTGCAAGCCGGCGCGCGAACTCATCCAGGTCGACGCCGCGACGTAGAGATGCATCGGCAGCGGCCGCGGGCCCAGGCGATGGCCCATTTCCTCCCGCTCTCCCCTTGCCGTCACGCGGCTCCTCCTTGGCAAAAGGCATCCCGCCCGCAAGGCCGGCCTGCATCATCGGCAGGAACGCGGCCATGCCGGGGGCGGCCATGCCGATCCAGCGCGTCATGTTTTCGGCCATTTGCGGATCGCCCGCCACGGCCGTCATTTGATCCTGCCATAGATCGAGAAAGCGGCGGGCAAGGCTGTCCAGATCGGGCGGCTCGGCCATGCCGCCAGTATAGGTGGGAGCGGGCAAGAAACCAATGCTGGCTTGAGGTTACGGCACCCGCGTGACGGCCTTGCAGCAATTTCGTGAAACCTTTGATATGCTTCGCCGTGACGGCAACTCTAGCGGACGGGATTCGAGACCCCATGACGGAAATCGAGGGCGCGGCCCCAACTACCCCGGTGACAATCAAGAAGTACGCCAACCGGCGGCTCTATAACACCGCGTCCAGCAGCTACGTCACCCTCGACCACCTGTGCCAGATGGTCAAGGATGGAACCGATTTCGTGGTTTACGACGCGAAGACGGGCGAGGACATCACCCGCTCGGTGCTGACCCAGATCATCGTCGAAGAGGAAGGCAAGAGCGGCCAGAACATGCTGCCCGTGAGCTTCCTGCGCCAGCTCATCGGATTCTACGGCGACAGCCTGCAAAGCCTGGTGCCGCGCTATCTGGATTACAGCATGAAGACTTTCGGCCGCAATCAGGAGCAAATGCGCAATTACATGGCGAGCGTGCACGACACTTTCGGCGGGCTGTTTCCCTTCGCGCCCTTCGATGAGATGGGCAAGCGCAACGTGCAGATGTTCGAACAGGCGATGAGCCTGTTCTCGCCCTTCCGCGGGGCGGCCGAGGCCGGCGGCGCCCAACCGGCGCCCGGCACCGAGCGCGACGCCGCGATCGCCGATCTCGAGACCCGCCTCGCCGAGTTGCAGCGGCAGTTCGCCGAGCTGGCGAAGAAAAAGGGGCCCTAGGCCCCTTCTCCTCCCCCGAGCAATCTTGTCGTACCGCTAGCGGCTGACCGCAGCGACGATGCGCGGACCGTCGCCCCGGTCGGCCTCGACCGTGCGCTCGCGGTGGCCTTCGGGGAGCCACAGGCGCTCCAGGGCCGGGCGGCCGTAGTAATAACCTTGGAGATATTTGGCGCCCTGGCGGGTCAAAAGCTCGGCGTCCGCGGCCGTTTCAACGCATTCGCAGACGGTTTCGAGCCCGAAGCCGTTGGCGAACGTCAAAAGGGTGTGGACGAAAAGCTGGTTGTCGGAATTTTCGGCCACGCCCTTCACGAACGAGCCGTCGATCTTGACGATGTCGACCACCAGCGTCTTGAAGTGGCGGAAAGAGGTGTAGCCGGCGCCGAAGTCGTCCAAGGCGACGCGGCAGCCGTGTTCGCGCACCGCCGCCACGAATCGCGCCGAATCGTCGATGTCCTGCATCACCGCGGTTTCGGTGATCTCGATCGTCAGGCGCGAAGCCAGGCCCGGCTTGTCGGCCAAGAGCGCACGGAAGGCGCGCAGCCAGGATTCATCGTCGACGGTAAGCCCCGAAACGTTGATGGCGAGCTTCACGTCGGGGTAGCGCGAGAGCTCGGTGACCGCCATTTCCAGTGCGTAACGGTCGATCAGGCGGATCATGCCCATTTGTTCCACGATCGGCACGAACTCCGCGGCCGGAATGATGCGCCCGTCCTCGCCGATCATGCGCACCAGGCACTCGTAGTCGACGGCCCGGCCGGTCTTGGCTTCGACGATCGGCTGGTAGGCGAAGGTGAGACGGCCGCTTTTGAGCGCGGCGCGGACCTTTTCCGCGGTCTCGATGTTGAGCCGGCGGTGATCGCGCTGGGTGTCGGTGTGGTAATAGGAGATGAAGCAGTTGCGGCCCTGTTTCTTGGCCTCATGCAAGGCGGTTTCCGCCTTGGTCATGATGTCGTAGGCCGAATCGGTGGCCTCCGGCATGGTGACGATGCCGATCGAGACCGTGACATGCAAAGGGCCGCTCGGAGTCTTCACCGGATTCATGCGCACATTACAGAGAATCTTGTCGGCGGTCGCCGCCGCGAACTCGTCGGAGCTTTGGCCGAGCAGGACGCCGAAACGGTCGCCGCCGACGCGCCCGGTGAGGTCAGTGGCGCGCAAACTTCGCTCGAGCCGGTGGCCGATCTGCACGATCACGGCATCGCCGGTTTCGTAGCCGAAGGTGTCGTTGATCAGCGTCAGCTTGTCGATGCCAACCACGACATAGGCGCAGCGCGTTCCGTTGCGCGCGCCCGCCGCCAGCGCCTGGGTCAGCCCGTCGCGCAGCCGCGACTTGTTGAAAAGGCCGGTGAGTTCGTCGTAGCTGGCGAGATATTCGAGGCGGGATTCGGCCTGCTTTTGCTCGTCGACGCCGCGCAAGGTGCCGACCACCCGCACCGCGCGGCCGGAATCGGAAAAATGCGCGGCGCCCCGGTCCTGGACCCAGCGGAAGCGTCCCTGGCCGCAACGCACGCGGTATTCGCAGGCAAAGGTGCGTTGGCCCGCCAAATGATCGGACAGAGTCTTCAGGCGCTCGGGGAGATCCTGCGGATTGATGCAGCGGTGATAGCTGTCGCCGGTAGCGAGCGCCGCAATCGTCTCGCGCCCGAACAGCTCCACATAGGGGCCGTCCCAGGCGATGACGTCGTCGACCAAATTCCAGTCATAGGCGACATCGCCGGAAGCGGCGAGCGCCGCCCGAAGCCGGGCCAGGTCGTGGGACAAATCCGCCATCACGCACTCTTGTTGCGCATCCTGCACTCGTTGCGCCCCATACCTGGGACCCTGGCCGATCCGGCGTTAGCCGCCCGCCTTTTTGCACGATAGCTCCTATCCGTTAAGATAAGTTAAAACCGCGCCGATGCGGCGTTCTCCACGCAATCGCATCGGCGCGATATGGTTAATCGAATTAGTCGAGGGTTTTCAGAACGCTCGCAATCGTGTCCGCTATCTGCGCGATGTGGCGGGGCTCCGCGATCAAGGGCGGCGAAAGCGCGATGGTATCGCCGGTCGTGCGCACCAGCAATCCGCGCTCGAAGCAACGCAAATAAGCCTCGAACGTCCGCTCGTTCGGCCGGCCCTCGCGCGGCCGAAGTTCGATCGCGGCGGCCATGCCGATGTTGCGGATGTCGATCACGTGGGGCAGGCCGCGGAGCGAATGCACCGCGTCCTCGAATTCGGATTCGAGGCCGCGTGCGCGGGCAAACAAATCCTCGCGCGCGTAGATATCGAGAGTGGCGAGTGCCGCGGCACAGGCCACGGGATGCCCGGAATAGGTATAGCCGTGGGCAAGCTCGACCATGATCTCGGGTGAATCCGCCGCGATCAATGCGTCGTATATGCCCCTTCTCACCCCGACCGCGCCCATCGGCACCGTGCCGTTGGTAAGGCCCTTGGCAAGCGTGATCATGTCGGGGTTGACGCCGAAGCGTTCGGCCGCAAACGCGGCCCCCAGCCTGCCGAAGCCGGTGATGACCTCGTCAAAGATAAGAAGGATCCCGTGGCGGTCGCAAATCTCGCGCAACCGTTTCAGATAGCCTATGGGGGGCGCCAAAACGCCCGCCGATCCGGCGAAGGGTTCGACAATTACCGCGGCGATGGTGTTGGACCCGTGGAGCGCCACCAACCGTTCGAGGTCATCGGCGCGCTCCACCCCCGACTTGGG
>JBGQJC010000038.1:0-24351 GCA_041498815.1 Alphaproteobacteria bacterium | reverse complement strand
GGGCATGACGATTGACTCCCTGGCCTGGGCCGGGCGTCTGCGCGCCGACGCCGTCGCGTTGTTTCGCGCCGGAGTCGTGGCGGCCGACCCGGCGACGGCGGTATTGCGGCATCTCTCGACCGGTGGCGGCAAGCTGATCATCGGGGATACGGCTGGGGAAACCCGGAGCGCGGACTGGCGGTCGGTTTCGATCGTCGCCTTCGGCAAGGCGGCGATCGCCATGGCGAGCGGCGCCGCGGCCATCGTGCCAAAGCCCTTGTTCAAGGCGCCGGGTATCGCCGTAACCAATTACGAGAACGTGGCCGAGCTTCCCGGCTTCACCGTGATCGGCGCCGGCCATCCCCTGCCCGACGCCAACGGCGTTGCCGCCGCAAAAGTCGTGGCCGAGGCGGTAAGCGCGGCGCGATTGGGGGAGCTGGTGCTGGTGCTTATTTCCGGCGGGGGCTCGGCGCTTCTCCCCTATCCGGCCGAAGGCATCACCTTCGAAGACAAGATCGCGACCACCAATCTGCTTCTGGCTTCGGGCGCCGATATCGGCGAGATCAACACGGTGCGCAAGCACCTCTCAAGGCTCAAGGGCGGCGGACTGGCGCGCCTCGCGCATCCGGCCGATCTGCACGCGCTCATTCTTTCGGACGTCTTGGGCGACGATCTCAGCACCATCGCCAGCGGGCCGACCGTCCCCGACCCCACGACATTCGACGACGCCCATGCCGCGCTGGCGCGCCGCGGCGTCTGGGACAAGATCCCCGCATCCGTGCGCCGGCGCATCGCCACGGGTTTGGCGGGCGACATTCCCGAAACGCCGAAACCCGGCGATCCCGTCTTCGCCCGCGCCGCCGCGACCCTCGTCGGCTCCAATGCCATGAGCCTCAAGAGCGTCGGCGCCGCCGCGGAACGCGCCGGATATCGCGTCATCGTCTATGACGACCGTTTGACCGGCGAGGCGCGGAAGGCGGCGTCCGATTTGGTCGCCGCGGCCGGGGTCGCGCTGCGCCACGGCGGCGCCCGGCCGATGGCCCTCATTGCCGGGGGCGAAACGACGGTGACGCTGAAGGGCAAGGGCCGGGGCGGGCGCAACCAGGAAATGGCCCTCGCCTTCGCCTGCGCGGCGGAGGAACAAGGGCTGTCGGGCCGCTGGGTGTTTCTTTCGGGCGGCACCGACGGGCGCGACGGGCCGACCGACGCCGCCGGCGGCGTGATCGACCCCGCGAGTTTCTCCCGGATTGCGGCGCGAGGGAGCCATCCCGTGGCGCTTCTGGACGACAACGATTCCTACCGGGCGCTGGAGCTCTCCGGCGACCTCCTCGTCACGGGTGCCACCGGCACCAATGTCGCCGACTTACAAATTCTGCTGATCGCGGATTGACCCTCACCCTCCCGGAGCGATGCTCCGGGGCCCTCCCTCTCCCGCGCAGCGGGAGAGGGGTGGGGTGAGGGTCACGGAATCAGAATCGACGAGCCCGTGGTCCTGCGGGACTCCAAATCGCGGTGGGCCTGCGCGGCGTCTTTGAGCGCGTAGCGGTGATTGATCTCGATCTTCACCGCGCCGCTTTCCACCACCGCGAACAATTCCTTTGCGGACTTTTCGAGATCGCGGCGCGAAGCGGTGTAGTGGAACAGCACGGGCCGCGAGACCGTCAGCGACTTGGCCGAGAGCCGGGAGAGATCGAAGGGCGGCACCGGGCCCGAGGCCTGGCCGTAAAGCACGAGATGGCCGAGGAGCGACAGCGCCTCGATCGAACGCTCAAAGGTATCGCGCCCGACGCCGTCATAGACGACTTCGACGCCCTGGCCTTTGGTGATCTCGCGGACCTCGGCTGCGACGTCTTGCTCCTTGTAAAGGATCGGATGGTCGCAGCCGTGGGCGCGGGCGAGCGCCGCCTTTTCTTCGCTCCCGGCGGTGCCGATGACAAGGGCGCCCAAGTGCTTCGCCCATTGGCAAAGCAGCAATCCCATGCCGCCGGCCGCGGCGTGGATCAGAATAGGCGTCCCCTTGGTCACTCTATGCGTGCGGCGGAGCAGGTACTGCGCGGTCATGCCCTTCAGCATCATGCCCGCCGCCATTTCATCGGAAATACCCTTGGGAAGAACCATCAGGCGGTCGGCGCGCATCACCCGCGCTTCGGAGTAAGAGCCGGGCGGCGGCGAGGCATAGGCGACGCGGTCGCCCGGCTTGACGAATTTTACCCCCTGCCCCACCACCTCGACCACCCCCGCCCCTTCCATGCCGATGACGGCGGGGAGCCGGTCGAGCTTATAGAGGCCGCTTCGATGATAGGTGTCGATGAAGTTGACGCCGATGGCGCGGTGGCGCACCAGCGCCTCGCCCGGCCCCGGCGCCGGCACCGCGATGTTTTCGTATTTCAAGACCTCGGGCCCGCCGGTCTCGTGGATGCGCACGGCCATCGTCATAAGCATTCCCTATGTCACACGATGTTGGCCCGATTGTGGCCGAGCCTCGGCGCCGCCGCAACCGCGGCGGCGGGAAAAGCGCGAGCCGCCCGCTTGACAGTCCTTCGGCGCTTCCCGGCTGCCGTGGCGTGGGCTATTTTGCCGGGGGGCATGTGGGTGTTGGGCGCGGCCGCGGATTCTCCGCAAGCCGGGGACGGCCGCGCGAGGGGGGCAAGGTGGAGTTCCTGTTCGGGATTGCGATCGGGCTGTTCTTTCTCGCCTCAGTGATCCTGCCGTGGATCAATCTAAGTTCCATTCGCCGCCTCGAAGACAGAGTCCGCAATCTCGAACGAAAGCTTCAAACCAGCACGGCGCAACCGGCGGAGGACAGCACGGCCCCGCAGGATGCGTTTGCCGCGCCCGAAGCTCCGGCATGGCCCCCGCCTGATCTCGCGCAGGCTCCGTCCGCATCCCGGGAATGGGCCGGGAAATCTTCTCCCGTTCCGCCGGTTCGAAGCTCAGGCCCGCCGAAGCTTGCCCGGGACGGCGTCGCCGCGCTCGAACAGCGGCTCGGGGCGCGCCTTGCCGTCTGGATCGGCGGCGTGGCGCTCGCGCTCGCGGGATTCTTTCTCGTCAAATTCTCGATCGAGCGCGGGCTGCTCGGCCCCGAAGTGCGGGTGATCCTCGGCGGGATTTTCGGCTGCTGCCTTCTCGCCGCCGGCCATTGGGTCCGAAGCAAGGCCGATCTTGCCGACGGCCGCCGCATCGCCCAGGCCTTAACCGGCGCCGGGATCGCCGACTTTTACGTCTCCGTCTTCGCCGCCACCACGCTTTACGGCCTCATCCCCTCCCTGCTCGGCCTCATCGGGATGGCGGCGATCACCGCCGGCGCGGTGATCCTGTCGCTCAGGCACGGGCGGCCGATCGCACTGCTGGGGCTGATCGGCGGCTTCCTCACCCCCGCGCTGATCGGCTCCGAACATCCCGAGGCGGCGACGCTGTTCATCTACCTCTATTTCGTCACCGCGGGGCTGTTTGCCGTCATCCGCAAGGAGTCGTGGTGGCTGCTCGGAATCCCGGCGGTGCTGGCCGCGTTCCTATGGGTGCTGCTGTGGCTGTTCGGCGGCCATTACGCGGCGGACGATTCGGTCTGGCTCGCCCTGTTCCTGATCGCGGTGAGTGCTACGGTCGTGGCCGCGTCGAAGCGCCGCGCCGAGGCGGAAACGTCCGCGAAGGCCACGCCGCTTTTCGGCCTTATCAATCTCGAAGCGGGCTTGAGCTATCTGACGCTGGGCGGCGCGCTTGCGCTCCTCGGCCTGGTCACGGCGGAAAGCGGATTCGAATTGACCGAATGGGGCTTTTTCGCGGTGCTTTCAATTGGCGGCATCGGCCTCGCCGCTTTCAACCAGCGGCTCTACGGGCTGGTCCCGTTTCTGTCGATGGCGGTCAATGTCGTCATGCTGGCGGCATGGTCCGGCGCCGGCGCCGAGCGCTTTGCCCTCGTGCTCGCCGCCTTCGCGGCGCTGTTCGTCGCCGCCGGCCAGATGTTCCAATTTCGAAGTTTGGAGCCGCGCATTTGGGCCGGCCTGTCCGCAGCTACCGCCCTCGGCTACTATCTGCTCGGATATTTCCGGCTGCACGACAGCGGCCTCGCCGATGGCATCCCCCGATTCTGGGGAATCTTGGCGCTCGTCTTGGCCGCGGGCTGCGTCTTCGCTCTGCAAACCGTGGCATCCAAAGTGCCCGACGGGCGGCCGG
Organism: Alphaproteobacteria bacterium; assembly: GCA_041498815.1. GTDB lineage: Bacteria > Pseudomonadota > Alphaproteobacteria > DATDPM01 > DATDPM01 > DATDPM01. The sequence continues at coordinate 20,199 of JBGQJC010000038.1, read as the reverse complement.
GCAGGCAACATCTGTTTGCCATCTACGCCGCAAGTGCCACCGCGTTCATCTCGCTTGGACTGACGATCGAGCTGCCCCGGGATTTCCTGCCGGTCGCCTTCGCGCTCGAGGTCCTGGCCGTCGCCTGGATCAACGCCAGGATCGAGATCGCGGCGCTGCGGCCGCTCGCCGGCGTTCTTGCCGGCGTCTTCGGCTACCTGCTGATCCCGCAGATCCTCGTGCTGATTCAGCTGACCGTCTTCAGTCTGATCGAGCTCGACCTGAACCTTCAGAAGCATTTGCCGATCGTCGACTGGCCGGTATTTCAGCTCGGCGCGCCGGCTTTATTCTTCGCGGCCGCCGGCCATCTCCTGCGCCGGCAAAAGGACGGCTATCTGGTGCAGGCGCTGGAAACGGCATCCGTCGCCCTCTTCGGCCTGATGGGCTATTACCTCACCCGCCACGCTTTCCATGCCGGCCAAAACGTGCTGGACATCACCGCCGGCTTCATCGAGCGCGGCGCCGTGACCAACGTCCTGTTCGTGTTCGGACTGGGCTGCCTCTGGCTCGGCCGGCGCTTCGGCAGGCGCGCGGTGTCCGCCTGCGGCCTTGCGCTCGCCGCAATTTGCCTCTTTCGCATCGGCTATTTCGATTTGCTGCTCGCCAATCCGCTCTGGTCGGATCAGGCGGTCGGCGAATGGCCGGTCGTCAACGGGCTTCTCGTGACTTACGGCCTGCCGATCCTTTGGATCGGGCTCGCGGCGCAACGGCTGCCCGGCTTTGTGCCCGGCGCCGCGAAGGCATACGGCCAAGCCGCGATGATGCTTCTGACTTTCGTTCTTCTGTCTCTCCTCATCCGCCAGGGCTTCCACGGCTCCAACCTTGCCGGGGGCGAGACCGGCGACGTCGAGGTCTACGCCTATTCGCTCGCCTGGCTGCTGCTCGGCAGCGCGCTCCTGTATTTGGGCACGCTGCGCAAGAGCGCCATGATCCGCATCGCCTCGCTTGCCGTCGTGATCCTGACGGTCGGCAAGGTGTTCCTGTACGACGCCTCGGAGCTGCAGGACATTTACCGGGTGTTTTCCTTCCTCGGCCTGGGCCTGACGCTGCTGGCGATCAGCTGGTTCTACACGAAATTCGTCTTCGGCCAGAAGAACGGCGGAACGGCGGGATAACCGATCCCGGCGCCGGCACCGCGATGTTTTCGTATCTCAGGACCTCGGGCCCGCCGGTCTCGTGGATGCGCACGGCCATCGTCATAAGCATTCTCTATGTCATACGATGTTGGCCCGATTGTGGCGGAGCCCAGGCGCCCACGCAACCGCGCGGGACCGCTTACTTGGCTGCGGATTCAAAATTCGCGATGATTGCGGGCTTAAGATAGCGCAGTTCGGGCGGCAGTCTTACTTTGAGAGTAAGTAAATTTGGCTCCTCACCGGGATCGAGCAAGGTTGCGACGGTATAAACCGGATCAGACGATTTTTTAAGCCACTCGGACGTTCCGAAACCGTCCCGGTCTGCGGGCGTCTCAATTTCAACCATGTACGCCGTCTTATAGGTCATCACGTCGTCGGGATAAGGACCGAAGTGAAATTCTTCCTTCGGAACCATTTTTTCATCGATGACGCGCTGTATGTAGTCTCGCTCTTCTTGGGGAAAGAGCCTGGCCGCAGCCATCGCTACGGCGAATCTACCTGAGGTGCCTCCATAGTCGAGCCTCAGAACGACCGCAGCGCCGTCGAGGGGAGTTGCAGACGCTGTTTTGACATTCTCGGTCGGCGCAACAACCAACGTCCTTCCGCTTGAACCATACCGGTAAAAACAATGCCATCCTTTAGGAGCGAGAATGCCGAAGGATTCGGATGCTTGATAATAAGCGAGCTCGCGGGCAATGCCGGCATCGGCGTCAACCACCTTTGCATCGCCTGTCGGCGGTTCGACCGGCCCCACTTGCCCGTCTCCCGCGCATCCCACGAACGGAACTGGTTCTGACGCAAGCCCATCGCCGATCGCGAAGGGACAGCACGTGACGACTGACGCAAGAAAGGCGACGCCCGATATCTTCGATAGAAGGTGCATTTTGGGCCGGCATTTCCGAGTGGGCTTAGGCTGGAACCTTAGATTGCAACTTTTCGGATACTGCCCGCAAGAAGATGGCTCGGCGCCGCCGCAACCCGCGCCGCCGTTTCTGATATTCTTGCCCCATGTGCGGGCGCTATTCCCTGACGACGCCGGCGGAGGCGATGCGGCAATTGTTCCGCATCACCGGGCCGTTGCCGAATTTTCCCCCGCGCTACAATATAGCACCCAGCCAGGACGCCGCGGTGGTGCGGCCCACCGAGGACGGCGGGCGCGAACTGGCGTTGCTGCGGTGGGGTCTCATTCCATCCTGGTCGCAGGGGCCGGATTCAAAATTCTCGATGATCAATGCGCGGGCCGAAACCGTCGCCGCCAAGCCCGCCTACCGCGCGGCTTTCAAGTCGCGCCGCTGCCTGGTGCCGGCCGACGGCTTCTTCGAGTGGCACGCGGAAAAAACCGGCAAGCAGCCCTATTTCATCGGCCTCAAAAACGGGGCCCTCTTCGCCTTCGCCGGGCTATGGGAGCGCTGGGACAAAGGCATCCCTGCGATCCAGTCCTTCACGATTATCGTGACGCAAGCGAACGCGCTTCTGAGCCAAATCCACGACCGCATGCCGGTCATTCTCGACCCGGCGGATTACGGCGCCTGGCTCGATCCCGCCACCGACAGCGACGGCGCCCAGGCGCTGCTTCGACCTTACGCCCCGGATAAGATGGCATTCCGCAAGGTGAGCACGCGGGTCAACTCGCAGCAAAACGACGACCCGGAATGCCTCGCGCCGCTCGAAGCTTAGAAAAGCCCGGGGGTGCGGTTGACGGCGATCGCGGCCTCGGTCACTTGTTCTGGTCCCTGCCTTGGTCCTTGTCCTGGTCCTTGTCCCTACCCTGGTCTTTGCGGTCCCAGTTGGAAAGATTCTTGCGCGACTCGGGGGAAAGGCGCGCGGCGGCGTCCGCGATCGCGGTGTGCATGATCTTTTGCACGTCCTGCATGCGGGCGCGGACCTCGCCGAAAGCGGTCTCGAGCGCGTTGCGGTCGAAGGGATCGGCCGCCATCGCGTCATGGACCTTGTTGCGGGCTTGGCGCATCGCCTGATCCGCAATCGTCAGCTCGGCGCGGTAATCGCCGATCGCGGCCATGAATTTCCCCCGGTCGTCGGGAGAAAGATTGCCCGCCAGCCGATCGATGAAGCCGTGCATCGGCCGCTCGTTGTCGCCGCGCTGCTGCCATTCGCCCACGCCGTGGGGCCCGTGGCGAAGCTTATGGGCGACAACCAAGCCGGCGACGAACATGTTGAGCGCCAGCGAAACGAAAAGCACCGCCAGCACCCAATTGGTGCCGCGGGGAGTAAGCGTCACCATGGCTCCACCTCCGTGAGCGCCGCGCCCGGCGACTGGTCCGAAACCGGCGCGCGCGTGTTGAATACGTAGAAGTCTCCGGCAAGGCCGAGCCACCCAACCACGAATCCGGCGAGTGCCGCGGCGGCAAGCCCGGCAAGGCCCGGCCAGCCGAACGACGGCCGCAGATCCCGCTTGGGAAGCATCCGCACATTGCGGGTCGCAGCCGACACCCCGGCCGCAATTCCCTCGGCGCTGAGGCGAAGCTCGATAAGACCGGCGGCACCGTCCAGCAGCGCATCGAGGCGCTTGGCTTGGTCCCGGTGCAGCCGCGCCTCTCCTGACTGGGCCAAAAGCGCCAGGGCTCCCGCACGCTCGGCGTCCGGCCAGCGGCCGGAATCGGCGCCGTAAGCATCGAGAATTTCTTGTAACCGTTCGCTGTTCATCTCTCCCCCTTTTCATCCCCCACGAATTCCGCCAAGGCTCCCCTCAAGTTCCGCCGCGCCCGCACCAGCAGGGATTCGACCGCGCCGACGCTCAAGTCCAAGATCGCCGCGGCCTCGGTATTGCTCATCCCTTCGTAGTGGCAAAGAGCGAGCGCCGCGCGCTGGCGGTCGGGAAGTTTCGCCACCGCCGCCGCCACCCGGCGCGTGGTTTCGTTCGACGCCAGTATGTCGAAACTGTCGGGGTGCGGATCGACGATCTCACCCGCCGCATCGAGCGGCCCGGGCTGAATCCTTCTCGTGCGGTCGATGCATAAATTCATCAGGACCCGGTAGAACCAGGTCGAGAATTTGGCCCCGCCCGAGGCTTCCGGCCGCCATTCCGGGGCCTTCAGCCAAACCCGCAAAAATGCCTCCTGCACGGCATCCTCCGCATCCGCCCGGTTTCCGGTCACCCGTGCCGCGAGCTTTCCGGCGCGCCCCAGATGGCGCCCCACCAGGCTGGCGAAGGCCTCCTGATCCCCGTCCGCCGAGAGCCGCAAGAGTTCGTCGTCGGAACGGTCCGTCATGGGCTCTGGGGCCTATGGATTTTCACGGGGGTAGGCCGGGTTTCCTGCGCCGAAGATACCGCCGCCGGGCGGGTATTTTATAGGCCCTAGAGGCGGCCTGAGGGGCCGGACGGCGGCCCCCCATCGGGGCCTCTGAAGCCGGATCGGGGTTTGGCGGCCTTGGGGCCGGCAACCGGCGGCGCGGGCCGAGAATGAATTCCGCGTTATCCGGGAACCGCGAAATTCAGCGTCCGGCCTCGATCCGAAGCGCGCCGCGGCGCGGGCCGCAGGGGCGGCAATAGCAATCCTGGATCCGGCGCCGGGGCGCCCGGACGAAGTAGTAACGCTCGCCGCAATTCCCGCACAGCCAGGTCACGACCGCATGGGCCTCGGCCGAGATGTAGTCGATGCGGTGGCGCACCACCGGGGTTTGCCCCAGCAATTCCATCATCTGTTCCCAGCGGTGGTCGTGGCGGCAGTTCCGGCCATGACGAAGATCCGCCAGGATATGCGCGCACTCATGAAGGAAAGTGGTGTTGCGGTCGCGCTCGCGCCCCGGCCTCAATAGTGCCGCGTTGAGCACGATCCGCCGTTCCCTTGTATAAGCGGCGCCGGCCTGAATCTTGGCCCGCCGGCTCGCCTCGACCGAGGACCTGAGGCATTCCACATAGGCATAGCCAAGATGCGAGGCGTTGAGCAGCTGGTCTTCCAGCCGCCACGCCGTCCCCACCTCGCCGACGGTCCCCACGATATCCGACATAGGCTCTTGCGGCCCTTGCCCTCTCCCGACCGCCGAAATTTTACCCTCGGGCGAGCCCGCGCGGGAAGGGGGCCTGAGCGATTTGGGCGCTTGACAACGGGACCCGATTCGCAAACCCCCCGGCGGGCTTGGGCGGGCCGGGAAGGCAGGACCCGATTGCATAGCCCCAGACCCCGGTTTAGTCTGCCGTATCGAACCCCAGCATTTGCACGGCTAGCCGGGCGCCGATACCAGGACCCAAAAACCGGAACCCCCTCAATCGCTCAATCGATGGCCATGGATCTCTGGCGCACGAAATCCATTAACGCCGATCTCATACACGAAGGAAAGCTCCGGCGGGTGCTGGGGCCCATCGACCTCACCGTGCTCGGGATCGGCTGCATCATCGGGGCCGGCATCTTCGTCCTCACCGGCCACGCCGCCGCGACCTATGCCGGGCCCGGAATCGTGCTGTCCTACGTGGTCTCAGGGCTCGCCTGCGCCTTCGCCGCCCTCGCCTACGCCGAATTGGCCTCCGCCATCGGCGGCTGCGGCAGCGCCTATGGTTACGCCTATGCCGGCCTCGGTGAATTCGCCGCCTGGATCATCGGCTGGGACCTGCTTTTGGAATACGGCGTGTCGGTGCCGACGGTCGCCCTGGGCTGGGCGAGCTATTTGAACGACGCCCTCACCAGCATGGGGATTCCAATACCCGTGTCGCTGTTGCATAGTCCCTACGACCACCAGCTTGCCGGAATCGTAAATCTGCCGGCGGCGCTGATCATTTTGTTGTTGGGCGTTTTGCTCAGCATCGGCGTCAAGGTGAGCGCCCATTTCAACGCCGTCATGGTGGCGGTGAAGCTCGCCGTGCTCGCCCTCTTCATCTCGCTCGCGGTTTTCAACGTCAACCCCGTGAACTGGCATCCCTTCATGCCGTTCGGCTGGGGCGGGGTGATGCAAGGGGCGGCGCTCATCTTCTTCGCCTATATCGGTTTCGACGCCGTCTCCACCGCCGCCGAGGAAGCGCGCAACCCCGCCCGCGACCTGCCGGTCGGAATCCTGGCGTCGCTCGCCTTGTGCACGATTCTTTACATCGTGGTCTCGGGCCTTTTGACCGGCATCGTGCCCTACGGGACTCTCAATGTCGCGAGCCCCGTCGCCGATGCCTTGCTGCGGATCGGATACACTTCCGCCGGCGCCGTCATCGCGGTGGGCGCCATCGCCGGCCTCACCACCGTGATGCTGGTTCTTTATTTCGGGCTGACCCGCGTTTTTCTCGCCATTTCGCGCGACGGTTTGCTGCCGCCGGTTTTCGCCGCGGTCCACCCCATGACGCGCACGCCCGTCCGCGTCATCCTGGCCTCGGGCGTCGTCATGGCTTTGATCGCGGGATTCACGCCAATTGAAGGTGTTGCACAACTCGTCAACATCGGCACGCTGGCGGCCTTCGTCATGGTCTGCGCGGGAGTCATTGCTTTGCGCATCTCCAAGCCCGACCTGCCGCGGCCCTTCCGCACGCCGTGGTCGCCCCTGATTCCTATTCTCGGGATCGTCTTCTGCGGCTATCTGATGGCGAGCCTGCCGGCCGTGACTTGGCTCCGCTTCTTCATCTGGCTCGCGATCGGCCTCGTCGTCTACTTCGGCTATTCCCGCCGCAACAGCCTGCTCGCCCGCCAGCCGGCTTAGGTTTCGCCCTAGCGCTTCCGGTAGAAACCCGCGCCGATCAATACGACACCGAGAGCCAAGACGCCGCCGGCAAGGAACGGCGGGACGGTGTGCGAGGTGCTTTCCGTGGTCTGAAGCTTTAGGTCCCCGATCTTGGCCACTTCCTCGGTCTGCTGGGTCGTAATGATGGGAATCGCGAACCCGAGCAATCCGAGGACGACAAAAATCGCCCCGGCAATCACCAAACTATTCATCGGGAAACGGCCCATCGGAACCCCCCATTATGCGGTGCGCCGGCACCCGCGGCCGGATGCCCTCGATTATGCCCGCAATGACTTTGAGAACCAAGACCCGCCGCAACCGCCTCTTGGCCCGGCAGCAGGCGTAAGAACGCCCTCCCGCATTGCGGAAGAGGGAGGGACCGGCCAAGTAACCAAGCAGGCTCGAATGGCGGAACCGTTCCGATGACCGATATGCGCTCCCATTGGGAGAACATCTACCAAACGCGGGCCCCGACGAAAGTCAGCTGGTACCAAGCGCGGCCGGAGCCTTCGCTGTCGCTGATCGCGAAGCTTGGTTTGACGAAGTCCGCCTCCATCATCGATGTCGGCGGCGGCGCATCGAACCTCGCCGATCATCTTCTCGATCAAGGGTTCAAAGACCTCACGGTCCTGGACATTTCCCCGGCGGCGTTGGCCTACGCAAAGGAGCGCCTCGGACCCAAGGCCGGAGCCGTCGGCTGGATCGAGGCGGATATCACCTCGTGGAAGCCTCCACGGGCCTACGACCTGTGGCATGACCGGGCGGTATTTCACTTTCTCATAAGCCGCGAGACGCAAGATGCTTACCTCGCCGCGCTCGAAGCCGGGACCAAGGCCGGCGGCATCGTGATCATGGCCGCGTTCGCCCTGGACGGCCCGGAGCGATGCAGCGGGCTGCCGGTGCAGCGTTACAGCAGCGAGAGCCTATCCGCCCGTCTGGGGCCCGGCTATTCGCTGATGGCCCACGAAACCGGCGTGCATGTCACGCCCGCGGAGGCCCTGCAGAAGTTCACCTTCGCGGTGTTCCGGCGGCTGTAACCGGCGCGGGGGATGGGCCGGGCGTCTGCCCGGCCGGTGGCCGCGGGGGGCGGTTGATCTAGATCAATGCGGACGGTCTCGCGGGCGGTGTTCATTATCCTCGGGAGAAACTCTCTATTTCTCTGGCCTTCCCTGTGGGTCGGGAGCGATGATAAATCGCGAAGGGGGCACAAATGATGGAGAAAACGGCCGAACGCCTGGTTAACGTCAAGCAATTGGGATCGAAGGCTGGGTGGGTCGAAGTCGATGCGTCGAAGGTGAGGCGCAGCGTCCAATTGATCTCGGATTCCGAGATCGTGGTCGTGGTTTTCGATGACGGGCAGGTCATGCCGGTGACATCGGACTCGGCCGCGGAGGTCGGCCTGATTTAGCGCCGGGACGCCTGCTGCTGCCGGCGCACCAGTAGGCATAGGCTGGCGGTCAGGCATTTGTGTGGCCCCTACGACGGGGAGTGGAGCGTCGTCGCTTGCGCCGCCTACTGTGCGATGATTTTGGCCGATGCTCCGCCACAAAGACAAAAAGTTGAAGGCGGAGATAAACGAGACGATCAGCAAGGGCGCGCATAGCTTTTACGCTCATAGACCGCCGCTCAGTAGAAAAGTGCCCTCTAGCTTTTACGATATGGAGACGCCTCGCCCGGCCTTTGCGGTCCAAAGCCCACATATTGTGCAATAAGTCGTTCCGCTTGCCGCGTGCCTCTGCGATCTCTCGGATCAATGCGCCTAGCTTCGGTTCCGGCGTTCTTCCATGCCAACGCTGATTAGCCAATGCGAGCAGCACATTTTCGCGCAGGGGCTGCGACATATGGGTGGTAATTGCCTTTCCCCGCAGAAAGGGGGTCTTGGAAAATATCCAGATTGCGGCCTCCACTTCGCTTTCGAGCCATGTGGCGGCCATGCTTACCAAGCCCATCGTGTATAATTGATCGGCAGAAAAAGCCCGCTCTATGAGCTGTGATGTCATGAAGAAATCTCAGAAAAAAGAAACTGTGAAGCGTCGCGACGAAGCCCTAAAGCGGGCACTCGATATGCCGCCGAAGCCGCATAAATCGCCAAAGGGTGGCAAACTAAGAAGGGTCAGTAATGATACCGACAAAGTTCCAGACAAGGATAACCATCGCGGCTAATGCAGTGACGACACAAACCGCTAATGCTGTTCCCCATATGCGCTGCACAAAAAACAAGCCTTCGCGTACGATTATTTTATCATACTCCTGAACATCAGAGACGATCTCGGCCACAGGCTTTGATTGGCGAAGGAGCGCGGCAATCTTTATTCCGTGTCTCGTGTGGAAAACCATTTTGTAGATTTCAAATAAGATGAAGACAGTGAGCGATGATAACAACAGGAGTGCTGTCCATGCAGAGGCTCTGGCCGTTAAGTATGCGCGAGTGAAATTCCAGATTGCAAATCCGCCAGCATAGCCACCAAGCATGATTAGGTTGGTATAAGCCGCTGCGCGATCATAGGCCTTCGAATAAATGTCTATCACTAAGTCTCTGTAATTATCGAGGTCACTCTGTGGAGACGACATATCAAAGCCCCCCAGAAATTGACATAGATAGACCGCTGGTCTGCCCAGCTACCCAAATCATGCCGGTAAATGTCTTTGATGTATACCCGCTATGGGCCATCTTTAAGCCGCGCCTTGCGCCACATAAGGAAATGTTGAGCCGTTTGTTTATGAATTGCTCCCTTGGTCAATCCGCCGATAAGTAAGGCGCTTTCCTTGCGCCCCGGCGATCGCCTTCTGGGCACGTTCCCCATCGGAAACTGTGCGGGAGTTGTAACGGAAATCAAACTCGCTCAGATAGCGCTGTAGGTGCTTTTCGGCGCAATGCTGATAGACACTCTTCATGCCGCGCTTGAACACTGAAAAGTAATTTTCCACGGCATTGATGGTCTGGCCCCGCTTGGCGGCACGGAGCCGAGAAGCGCGATCTAGACTCGGACGAGATCGTCGATCGCGAGACCGAGCGCTTTAGCGAGAGCCGCCATGGCCTTGAGCGAGCCGGGTTTCTTTCCCGTTTCGATCTCGGAGATGTAGGGCTGCGGTACTCCGGACTTGGCGGCGAGCGCCTGCATCGTAAGATTTCGGTGCTCGCGCCAGACGCGGACCGGGCTTTCCCCGGCGGCAAGGCGGTCGGCTTCCGCCAGCGCCAGGTAATCTTCGGGCTTCGTCACGGCCAGCACACGCCGCGCGTCGGCTAGATCTTCGGCTTGCTCCAACCGCGCGACGAGAGCCTCGTAATCCTTGCGCTTCAGGGTAACGACCCCGCCGGTGGTCGCGGCCCGGGCGTGGCGCGGTGCTTTGCGGCGGGTCGCGGCGGCGCGCTTTTTCATGGCGCTCGGGTTCTTGGCGCTCGGGGACATCGGCACTCTCCTCCCGGCTATTTGTAGACGCGGCCGCGCGGCGCGACCTTCAAGACCACCAATCTATTCGCGCCGCGATCCAGCACATACACCGCCCGCCAGTCCCCGAGCCGGACCCGGAAACCGTTCTTGAGCCCGCGGAACGGCTCGACCTTCGGATGCCGGAGCGCCGGATCGGCCGCGACCCGCCCCAAGACCTCGCGAAACGCGGCGCGCCGTTTTTCTCCGGCATCCCGCCAGCCTTTCGCGGCCTCCTTGGCGAATACGATTTGCATCGGCAGATTATCGCCGATAGCGATCCGACGGCAAGCCCGCAAATCTCTATCGGATATAGTCCCCGGCGGCGCCGCCCCGGATATCCGTGCAGAGCTACGGCGCGTTCCAGGCGTTCGGCCCCGGAGTATAACGGTATTGATTTGACGGCCATCAACCGGGATGCACTATGGGACGGGTTCTGCAAGGGAGAGGGTGAAGACTTTACCAAGGGGGGCGTCATGGGTGGCATGCTGGCTCTTTTATATGGCGTGATCTGCTACGCCATGTTTCTCGTCACGTTTTTGTACGCGATCGCATTTGTGGGCGGCTACGACCAGTTCGTACCCAAGGCGATCGATACCGGCACCCCCGCCGGACTCTGGGGATCGATCGTCGTCAATGTCGTGCTGATGAGCATCTTCGCGCTTCAGCACAGCATCATGGCGCGTCCGGCCTTCAAGACATGGTGGACGAAGCTGGTGTCGCCTTCGGTCGAGCGCAGCACCTATGTGTTGCTTTCCAATGCCGCGCTCCTGTTGCTGTATTGGCAGTGGCGGCCGATGCCCGAACCCGTCTGGGACGTTCCGGGCGGTATCGGCCGTGGCGTGATCGAGGGCCTGTTTTTCTTCGGCTGGTTCGTCGTGCTGATCTCGACTTTCATGATCGACCATTTCGAGCTGTTCGGCCTGCGCCAGGCGCTGTCTCGAATGACGGGAAAGGAAGCTCCGCGCCCGAGCTTCAAGGACCCCGGCCTCTACAAGATCGTCCGCCATCCCATCATGGTTGGGTTCATCATCGCGTTCTGGGCGGCGCCGACCATGAGCCAAGGCCATCTGCTGTTCGCGGCAGTGACGACGGCCTATATCCTCGTTGCGCTGCAGCTCGAGGAACGTGACTTGGTGGCCGTCTTTGGCGATACCTATACCAACTACCGCTCGCGTGTGCGGATGATCTTGCCGATCCGGCGCAAACACTGACCCGGCCCGCCAAGCCCTCCGGTTCAGATTCTCGAACTCATCCGCCGCGGGATTCCCGAGGCCGTTGACTTCGGAGCAACTTAGGAATATAATCCACATTCGGTCTTTGACACTGTGAACCGCGTAACCGAGCTTTGCGGCGGCAGGTACGCGCGCTCATCTCGTCGCGGCGCGCGCAAACGCGCGCCCGGCGTGCCCTCCCCGCGGCCTTGGGACGTTTGCGAATGATGACATTTGCTAACATTCGCCGGGAAACCGCCGGTGTAAGATAGGCTGGGAGCCGGGGGGCGAACCGGCATATGACGGGGCAATGGAAGTTATCGATACCCGGGAGAGAGGAGGCACCCATGGATAAGAAAACATACGTTGCGGTAACGACGATCGTATTTTTAATCGTCGCTGTTTTGCATTTGACGCGAATCTTCATGGGCTGGGACGCGTCGATCGGCGGATGGGAGGTCCCGCTATGGGTGAGTTGGCTGGCGCTCCTGGTCTCCGGCTTCCTCGCGTACTCCGGCTTCAAACTCGCGACACGCGGCTAGCCTCGAAAGGGGAGCGCGGCCTTTAAACAACCCAGGCGGCGCGAAGCGTCGCCGCGCATTTGAGCGAAGGGAAATCGTCATGGCAAACCAAACGACGGATCAATCGGTCCTCAACCATATCCAGCGCCTGGTGTCGGAAGAGGAACGGCTGTACGCGCAAGGCGTGCCCAAGGATGCCGACCGCGAGCGGCTGAAAAAAATCAACGTCGAATTGGATCAATGCTGGGACCTGCTTCGCCAGCGCCGGGCGCTGCGCGAGTTCGGCCAGGATCCGGGCGAAGCCAAAGTCCGCCCGGCCGAGGTGGTCGAGAAATACGAGGGCTAGCATCGAGGCGCCGCGCATCGGGCGGCATTTCGGCGCATTGCGCAGCATGACGGCGCATTACGCAACATTACCAAGCAAAAGGTAATCTTTAGGCCGCGCTTTCCCGCCGGGCTTCGCGGCGGCGAAGGTTCTTGTCGAGCATGCGCTTCCGCAGCCGCACCGACTTCGGCGTGACTTCGACCAGCTCGTCGTCGGCGATATAGGCGATCGCCTTTTCCAAGGTCATGCGGATCGGCGGGGTCAAGAGCACCGCGTCGTCCTTGCCCGCGGCCCGGATGTTCGTCAGATGCTTGCCCTTGGTCGGGTTGACGTCGAGATCGCCGACCTTGGCATTCTCGCCGATGATCATGCCGGGATAGACCTTGGTGCCCGGATCGATGAAGAGGGCGCCCCGCTCCTCCAGATACCAAAGCGCATAGGCGACGGCGGCGCCGGATTCGGTCGATACCAGCGTGCCGGTGCGGCGCTGGGGAATGGCCCCCTTATAGGGCACGTAGGAATGGAACAGCCGGTTCATGACGCCGGTGCCCCTGGTGTCGGTCATGAATTCGCCGTGGTATCCGATCAGCCCCCGCGAAGGGGCGAGCAGAACGAGGCGCTGCTTGCCGCCGCCGCTTGGCCGGATGTCGCGAAGCTCGCCTTTGCGCTGGGAGACCTTGTCGACGACGATGCCGGCGAATCCCTCGTCGACGTCGATCGTGACCTCTTCCAGCGGTTCGAGCTCGAGGCCGGTTTCGGAATCGGTTTTGTAAAGGACGCGCGGGCGGCTAATGGCCAACTCGAACCCCTCGCGGCGCATGGTCTCGATCAAGACCGCGAGCTGCAACTCGCCGCGCCCCGCCACTTCGAAGGCGCCGCGCTCGGCGGAGGGCGTCACCTTGATGGCGACATTGCCTTCGGCCTCGCGCATGAGCCGCTCGCCCAGCACGCGCGAGGTGAGCTTGTCGCCCTCGAGCCCGGCCAAGGGCGAATCGTTGATCGAGAACGTCATGGCAAGGGTCGAAGGGTCGATCGGCTGGGCCGGCAAAGCAGCCATGACTTCGGGCGCGCAAATGGTGTCGGCCACGGTCGCGCCGGAGAGTCCGGCGATGGCTACGATGTCGCCGGCCAAAGCCTCCTCGATCGCGACCCGCTCGAGACCGCGGAAGGCCAGGACTTTCATGATCCGGCCCTGTTCCAGAACCGCGCCGTCGCGGGACAATGCCTTGACCGCCATGTTGGGCCTGACCGCCCCGGATTCGATGCGCCCCGTCAGGACCCGGCCCAGATACGGGTCCGCTTCGAGCGTCGTCACCAGCATGGCGAAGGGACCGGCGGCATCGATCTTGGGCGCCGGCACGTGGCGCACCAAGAGATCGAACAGCGGCGCCATGTCGTGGCGCGCCCCTTCGAGATCGAGCGCCGTCCAGCCCTCCTTGGCCGATGCGAAGATGGTGGGGAAGTCGAGCTGTTCCTCGCTGGCGTCGAGCATGGCGAAAAGGTCGAACATCGCGCCTTCGACCACGGCCGCCCGCTGGTCGGGGCGGTCGACCTTGTTGACGACGACGATCGGGCGCAATCCGGCGCGCAGCGCCTTGGCGAGCACGAATTTGGTCTGCGGCATCGGTCCTTCGGCGGCGTCCACCAGAACCAGGGCCCCGTTCACCATGCTCAAGATCCGTTCCACCTCGCCGCCGAAATCGGCATGACCGGGGGTATCGACGATGTTGATGCGGGTGCCGTGCCACACCACCGAGGTGCATTTGGACAGGATCGTGATGCCGCGTTCGCGCTCGATATCGTTGTAGTCCAGCGCCCGCTCGGCCACCTGCTGGTTCTCGCGGAAGGCGCCGCTTTGGCGCAGCAGACAATCCACCAGCGTCGTCTTGCCGTGATCGACGTGGGCGATGATCGCGATGTTGCGCAATTCCATGGGGACTTTCCGGTGAATGGGGTGGCCGGGGGGCAGGCCGCGCGGCTGTTATATAGGGCGGCGGCGCCAGGCGGCAAGCCGTTTGCGTGGCCCGTTAACCACGGAACCTCCCGGTTTCGACTCCTGGGTGTCGGGAGCGGTTCCGGCCGGGGCCGGAATCGGGTACAATTTGCCGTCCCGGCCCGTTCCGGAGGCGGGCCGGTCAACGCAATCCGAGGGGGGATTCATGCGCGCTACTCCGCGACTCCTGCGCGCCGCTGCATTCGCCGCGACGCTATCCATCGTATCTCAACAAGCCCTGGCGGAAGACTGCGCCCTTCAAGACGAGCAAGCGGCGCTCGATGCCCGGGTGCTCCAAACCGAGCTGGTCGTGGCCGCCTTGAATTGCGGGAGGAACGCCGATTACAACGCCTTCGCGACCAAATTCCAGGAGGTTTTGATCGCGCACGGCACCGCGTTCCGCAATTACTTCACGCGGGTCTATGGGCCGGGCGGCGAAGACGAGATGAACCTGATGGTGACGCGCCTTGCCAACGTCGCCGTGGTGCGGAGCTGGTCGTGGGGTTCGAACGGCGTCTATTGCGAAAACGAAGCTTCGATGTTCAGTTACGTGATGGCGCTCGATCCTTCCCAGCTCGCCGGCTTTGCGGCCTCGCGCCCCTATGCGACGGATCACGACGTGCAGCTGTGCCCCATCCCGCCGCCGGTGCAAGCCGAAACCCAACCGGCGCCGTAGCGCCGGCCCGGAAACGGCGCGGCGTGAATTTTGATCGCGGCGTGAATTTGGAATTGCCTTTAGACGCCGAGCGCCCGTTCGCGGTCGCGCCAGAAACCCCGCACCCGCTCGGCCGATACGGCGGGCGCCGTGAAGCGCCAAACCGTGGCCGGCGGAACATTGAGCCATACCCGGTCGGCGAGCCTGGCTTCGAGGCCCATGCGGCGCAGCCGCCGTTCCGGCACCGGCGAGGCCGGGCCATAGGTGAATTGCACGAAAAGCCCGTCTTCGCCCATGAGGGCGAAGGACTGGAGGAGCAGGATTTTCTGCCGGCGCCCCTTCATGGCGAGAAGCGGCAGGCTGGAGACGACCGCCTTCACCGGGCCGACGCCCGCGCGCGTCACCAGTTGTTTGGCACGGAGCGCATCGCCATGGATCACGCACGAGCCCGGGAAGCGCTGGGTGAGCAGCCGGTAAAGTCCCTCGTCCCGCTCGATGATCACCAGATCGCGGGGTGCTATTCCCGCTTTCAGCAAGGCGCGCGTGACCGCCCCGGTGCCGCCGCCAAGCTCGACCACCGCGCCCGGACGCCGGACATCGACCGCGGCCGCCATGGCGCGGTCGAGCGCCGGCCCGCTCGGAACCAACGCTCCGATGCGGAACGGGTCGCGCAGCCATTTGGCGAACAAAACGGTTTCGTCCCGGACGTTCATGGCCTCGCCTTTCCCGGCCGAAGCTACGAGGGTTCTAAGGCCGCAGGAAGGCGAATCCTAGCATTACCGGCGGGACTTTCGCCATGCCCCTCCCGGCCTTGACGGGCCTTTGGCCGCATCTGGGGCCGCATCTGGCGGGGGCCCTGCCGATTGGTATAGTAGCGCCGCAAGAACGCTTAGGCCCGCCATGCCGTCCTTCGACATCGTTTCCAAGACCGACGTTCATGAGGTGGACAACGCGATCGCCGGGGTCACGCGGGAGATCACCCAGCGCTTCGATTTCAAAGGCTCGAATTGCACCATGATCCGCGCCGACAACACCATCACGATCACGGCCGACGACGAGATGAAGCTCAAGCAGATGCAGGAGCTTTTGCGCGGCTATTTCGCGCGGCGCAAATTGAGCCCCGGCGCGCTGGACTTCCAGACCCCGGAGCGCGCCGCCGGCAATGCGCTGCGCCAAATCGTCGAAATCCGCCAAGGCGTGGATGCGGAACTGTCCCGGCGCATCGTGAAGGAGATCAAGGACAGCAAGCTCAAGGTCCAGGTTGCGATCCAGGGCGACGAATTGCGCGTGTCGGGCAAGAAGATCGACGATCTTCAGGCGGCGATCGCGTTGGTGCGCGGTTTGCAAATCACGCAGCCGCTGCAATACGTGAACATGCGGAGCTGAAGATCATGGCCCCGATGGGAGACACGAGGCCGGTGCCGCGGCTCCACCTCGCATGGATGCGGTGTTGGATTTTCGGCATGGCGCTGGTTTTCCCCGCGGCCCGGCTGTTCGCGGCGGAAGCGGCGGTCCCGCCCGAGCCCCCATCCGCCGCGGTGCTCGCCTTCGACCGCTTCATCGCCGCGAGTTCGCCGGTGTGCAGTTTCGAGCCGTCGGGGCATTGCGTCGACATGGGCTGGCACTTCGCCGACACCAACCGGGACGGATATCTGGAGCCTTCCGAGGTCAAGGCGGTGCGGGCCGAGGTCCAGGATTGGCTGACCTGGAAGGGCGGCGATCTGACGGGCCCGCAGCGCACGGGTGTTACGCTCGGCCTGATCGTGATCGATTCGATCGGCCTCGATAACATCTTTGCCGGGCTCAATACCGCGGGCAGCGGCAAGCTTTCGCGCGCCGAGCTTCTGACGGACGTCAAGCTCGACGACCGGCCGCTGGGAAAGGTTCTGCAAGATCCCAATTCCGTCGACCGCAAGGATCTGGCGCACCGGCTTGGCAAATTCTCGGCCGTCGTGAACGGGATGCTCGACGAAGGAAAACCGAAGGCGAACCAATAGGCGGCCTCACAACTCGCGGCAGATTTCCACCAGCATGCCGCGCATCCATTCATGGGCCGGATGGCGGCTCAGCTCCTTGTGCCAGAGCAGCGTGAGGTCGATCGGGTCCGGCTCGAGCGGCACCGGCACGAGATGGAGGTTGTTGACCTCGGCGAAGCGTTCGGCGGTGCGCACCGCCAGCGTCATGATCATGTCCGAATTCTGGATGATGAGGGGTGCCACCAGGAACTGGTTCGCCGTCATGGCGATGCGGCGCTTTAATCCGTGGCGGCGCAACAGGCGATCCACGAAACCGGTCGCCTCGCCGGTCAGCGTCACCAGAAGGTGCCGGGCGGAGGCAAAATCCTCGATGCCGATGCGGTCGCGCGCCAAGGGGTGCCCGCGCCGCATGACGCAGACATAGGTTTCGCTGAACAGGACCCGGCCGCCGAAACGTTCCGGCCAGTCGCTGTGATAGCCGATGGCGAAATCGATCTCGTGGCGGTCGAGAAGCCCGGATGCACTGATGTTGTCGTTGACCCGGACCCGGATATCGACCGCCGGGGCCTCCCGTTCGAGGCGGTGGGCCAAGGGCGGGAGGATGAGGGAGGCCGCGTAATCCGCCATCGCCAGGCGGAAGGTGTTGGTAGCGGTCAAAGGCTCGAAGGCGGCCGGCTGCAAGGCCTGCTCCACCTGGGCCAGGGCTTGGCCCACCGGGCCCGCCAATTCGAGCGCCCGGGGCGTCGGGCGCATGCCCTTGGGCCCGCGCAGGAACAAGTCGTCCTTCACCAGATGCCGCAGGCGGTTGAGCGCATTGCTCACCGCAGGCTGGGTCAAGCCGATCCGGCGCCCCGCCTTGGTGACGCTTCGCTCCGCCATCAGGGCGTCAAAAACGACCAGCAAATTCAGGTCTATAGATGCTAAATTCATTACAATGATCCGCTCCATATCAACTATAAATTTGATTAATTATGCCTCGGCTCCAAATTGACTGCAACAAGCACGCCCTATATCGGGCGGCGGAAATAGGGCCCCGCTCGCGGGGCCACAACGAATGGAGAGAGAGCATGACGAAGTGGAAAGCAGCCCTGTTGGGGCTTGCGGCCGTTGCCGCGACTTCCGCGGCGTCAGCGGAAGAGCTGGCGGCGCGTACGGAGCGGCCTATCGTTCCGGTGTCGAGGGTCATCGGCACCGTCGAAGCGCGCACCGATTACGGAGATTTTTCGGCGGTGCATTACAACCGTGAGGCGCGCGCCTACGAGATCCGTTACGTGACGAAGGACGGATCGACCAAGCTCATCGTCATCGACGCCGTCACCGGCAAGGTGAAAGGCTAAACGCGCATCCGGGTCAAAGGCGCCGCGCAAGCGGCGGCGAAACCTATCTTCCCCCAAACTTGGTCCCGATTGGGGCGCCCCGCGGGTTAAAACCCGCGGGGCCTTTTCTTTTTAGGCACCACGGGTGCCGCAATTTGACGCGCGCGCCTGAAAAACCCCCCTCATCCTATATATCCTTAAGAACTTTATGGATATTGACGAAGAATATGTATACAGGCACGACCTGAAGCTGCCCCGGGAAAGAGGGGATATTGCCATGAGAAATGTCAGTCGCGCCGTTTTGCCGGCGGCAATCGCCGTCTTTCTCGCCGCAACCATCGCTCCCGCCCTTGCCCTCGACGAAGGTGACATCCTGGTCCGGGTCCGGGGAATTTGGGTCGACCCGATCGATAGCAGCAGCGGCGTCAGCCCCGATCTTCCCACTGCAAGAATCGGCGTCGTCAGCGCCCCCACGGCCGAGCTCGACCTCAGCTACATGTTCACCGAAAACATCGGCGCGGAGCTGATCCTCGCCGTTCCGGTCCACGACTTACAGGGCGAGGGCACGATCTCGGCGCTCGGCAAGATCGGGGACGCGTATCTGCTGCCGCCGGTCCTCGCATTGCAGTACCACTTCATGCCCAAGAACTGGATCCGCCCGTATGTCGGTATCGGCGTCAACTACACCATTTTCTTCGACGAGAGCTCGACCGCCAGCCTCGATACGGCGCTCGGCGGACACACAAGCATCGACATCGATAACAGCTTCGGCGTGGCGGGTCAGGCGGGCGTCGACATCGACGTCGCCAAGGATATCTTCGTCAACTTCGACGTGAAATTCGTGAACATCGCTCCGGATGTGACGCTGACGACCGGCAACACGGTGCGCCGCGCCCAGGTGGATATCAACCCGCTCATCATCGGCGTGGGCGTGGGTACCCGGTTCTAGAACAAACAACCGTTCGAGACGCGTTTGGCGCGCGGCGCTTGAACCCGCGGGCCTTTTCTTTTTCGAATTCATCGAATCGCTCGAAGCGCAGGGACGCCGGAGCTCGAGCGTGTATCGATTGAAACCGCGGATAGTGACCAGCGGCGATTCTCCAACGACACGCCTGGGCCGCCAACATCGGCCAACGGGCGGGCAAGAGTAGTCCTCCCACCCGGCCGCTTCGCCGGCCGCGCTTCCGGTCTACACCAGGATCCGGAAGCCGGTCGGCTCTTATTTCACGCGCACCGGCCCGCCGTGTCAGACCGGCCCGCCGTGTCAGAATCGAGAGCCGCCGTGTCAGAATCGAGAGCCGCCGTGGCCGGGCGAACTGTCCCGCGGCAGCGGGGCGGTCGAGCCGCCGGACATATGGCCGCTGGAGCTTTGGGATGAATCGTCCCGGGAGAGCGGGGCGGTCGGGTTGCCCGGGGTACTTCCGCTGAAGCTTTGCGAAGACAGCGGCGGCAGGGCCGGCGAAGTTTGCAAGGCGGGTGGCGCGCCGCCGGGGCTGCCGGGGCCGCTGAGGCCGGGCTCGCTCAAGGGTTCGTCCCCCGGCTTGACGGACCAAAAGGTTTGGTCCGAGGGGGTTTGGAACGTGTCCTCCGTGATCACGATCGGGGCCGCGGGAATCGAAGCCGGGCCCGCTCCGGCTACGGCCGTTCCGGCGACGGCCGTTCCGGCAATGAGATAGAGCACGGCCGCCACGCCTATGATGGATCCTTTCATTCGATCCTCCTTTCGGATAGTCCGTGATTTGTCTTCACGCGCCCAGCGCGAGGCTCCGGAAACCCCCTATATATAACGAACGGCGGCGATTGTTACGGTACTGACGGATGGTCCTGCAAAGATTTCCGCCGGACAGCACGGCAATTCCCGGCACCCATCGCCCCTGATACTGTGCCCCTGATACTGTGGCTCGCGCCCCAACCGTTGCCGGAGACGATTCCATGACCCTT
>JBGQJC010000037.1:0-24572 GCA_041498815.1 Alphaproteobacteria bacterium | reverse complement strand
GGCAGATCTTCCAGCGTGAACGGCTGGTTGCGAGCAAAGTCGTAATAGAATCCGTTTTCGATCGCGGGCCCGATCGTGACCTGGGTTTCGGGATAAATCTCCTTCACCGCTTCCGCCATGACATGGGCGGCGTCGTGGCGCAGCAACTCGAGCGCGTCCTTGTCCTTCACCGTCACGATCGAAATGGGCGCATCCGATTCGATCTCGCGCTTGAGATCCCGTAACTCGCCGTTGACGCGGATCGCGAGCGCCGCCTTGGCGAGACCGGGGCCGATGTCGGCGGCGATCTTTTCGCCCGTCACCGGGCCGTCGTAGCGGCGGACACTTCCGTCCGGCAGCGTTATCGCGACCATCGGGGCCGATCCTTCGCGCGGTTCGCGCGGAACTGTAAAGGGCGGTCTTGACCTGTCAAGGCTGGCGGCCCCGCGCGGCCATCAGCGCCGGCAAGGCGGCGGCGACCTGCGCGGGCGGCAGGTCGGCCAAACTGCTCCGAACCAAGACCTTGACGGCCGCGCCGCGCGGCGCGCACAGCGCCGGATCGGAGGCGGAAGAAAACAGCACCAAAGACGGGCACCCGACTCCGGCCACGATATGCATGGGCCCGGTATCGTTGCCGATCGCGGCCACCGCGAGCCTCGCTAGCCCCGCGATTTCGGCGAGGCTCGTTTGTCCGGCAAGATTGCGGGCGCTGGACGAACCCGCGGCGATTTTTTCCCCGAGCGCCTTTTCGGCAGCCGTCCCGATCAGGACGGAGGCGATGCCGCGGCCGTGCAGCGACCGGACGAGTGCCACATAGGATTCCGCCGGCCAGCGCTTTTGCGGCCGGTGCGTGGCACCGCCCGGGACCAAAAGCGCGAAACGCGAAGGCAGGCGGAATCGCATCATGTCGGCCGACAGGAAGGAAAAATCGGGAGCGGTCACGCCTGCTATTCCGGCCATCCGCAACTGTTCGGCCTGGCGGTCGGCGGTATGCATCGAATCCCGCTTCGTGTTGGAATGGGGATGGGAGCAGAAAGGCGCTATCCCCGACCATTCGGGCACGCGCTTGATGGCGCCGCCCATGAGCAGGTAATACCAGCCGGTGCGCTCCGAGGTCTGGAGATCGTAGACGCGGTTGAATTGGCCGTGCCGCAACCGTTCGATCAAATGCACCCAGGCGGCCAAGTCCCAGATCGGCGCGCGTTCGTCGATCCAGATCTCGTCGAACAGGCGGCTTGCCTGCGCCAGGTCGGCAAACGGCGCCGTCGTCAAAAGCACCATGAAGGCCCCCGGGTGGTGCTTCTTGATCGCCTGCATCGGCGCGATCGCCTGAATGAAATCGCCCAGCGCCCCGAGCTTTATGACCAGAATCCGGTCCAAGGCCATCACGTCCGATTACGGTTGCCGGGAGCGGACAATGAATCAGCCCGTGGCGGCGGCGCGCTCTTGCAGCAGCTCGCGGTAAAGCGCGAGCGTCTCGGCGCACATCTTTTCTTTGCTGAAATTGGTGCGGATATGGGCGATGGCCTCCGCGGCCAATGCCTCGCGCGCACGGGAATCAAGCGCCAGCGCTTCGGCAATCGCCAAGGCGAGCGCATCGGCGTCGCCGGGCGCGAACAACACGCCGGTGCGGCCCGCCAGCACGGTTTCACAGGCGGCGCCGTGGTTGCTCGCCACGACCGGACGGCCCATCGCCTGGGCCTCGGCGGCGACGCGCCCGAAGGCCTCGGGATCGGTCGAACCCGATACCACGACATCGGCCAGCATGTAGGCGGCCGGCATGTCGCGGCAGTGGTCGGCGATCTGCACCACGCCGGTAAGACCGCGGCGTTCGACCAAGCTTTCGAGCGAACGGCGGTAATGAGTGCGGCCCTGATCGGACCCGACCAGAAGCACGCGGATATCGTTCCGCCCGAGCCGGAACAGGGCTTCGATCAGCAGGCGCTGGCCCTTCCAAGACGTGAGGCGGCCCGGCAGCATCACGACCGGCATGCCTTCGGTGACGCGCCAGCGTTCGGCGAGATTGATGAGGCGTTCCGGCGTCACCGCCTTGGGGCTGAACACATCGAGGTCGATGCCGCGGTGGATGATGCGCACGCGGCCGTCGTCGAGCCCGTAAACCTCGCGGATGTGACCGGCGATGAAGTGCGAGATGGCAATCACCCGGTCGCCGCGCAACATGATGCGGTTGTAGGCGCGCTTGACCGGATTGGCGTGGCCGTAGGTGCCGTGAAAGGTGGTGACGAAGGCGCGCTTGGTCCGCCGCGCGGCCATGCGCGCGCTCCAGGCGGGCGCGCGGCTCCTCGCATGGACGATGTCGACGTCGTGCTTCTTGATGAGACGCGCGAGGCGGCCGGCGTTTACCAGCATCACCAGCGGATTTTTGGAGTCGACCGGGAGCGTGACATGCAAGGCGCCCGCGCGCTCCAACTCGCGCACCATGGGCCCGCCGGCCGACGCGACGATCGCGGTGCCGCCGGCGGCGACGATGGCCGCCGCCACGTCCACGGTTCCGCGCTCGACCCCGCCGGTAACCAAGCTGGGAAGAATCTGGAGCACGACGGGCCGGCCTTCCGCCGGCGACGGAGCGGGCGGGGTGGCGAGTTTTGCCTGAGCCGTCATGATCGGCCTATGCTGGGCACGCTATGAACAATCCCCCGAGTGCAAACGCCGTGCAGGTTCTGGAACGGGCCAACTCGCGTATCGCCTATCATCGCATGCCGGGGCACCTGCCCGGTGTGGTTTTCCTGGGCGGTTTCATGTCGGACATGACCGGAACCAAGGCGATGGCCCTCGATGGTTTTTGCCGCGACCGGGCCCAAGCCTTTGTCCGCTTCGATTACACCGGCCACGGGCAATCGAGCGGCCGGTTCATCGACGGAACCATCGGGTCCTGGGCCGGGGACGCGGTCGCGGTTCTCGATAGCCTGACCGAGGGGCCGCAGATTCTGGTGGGATCTTCCATGGGCGGATGGATCATGGTGCTGGCGGCGCTGGCGCGGCGGACGCATATCGCCGGGCTGGTCGGCGTCGCGGCCGCCCCGGATTTCACCGAGGATATGCTGTCGGATATTGCAACGCCGGAGCAGCGCGCGGCTTTGGCGCGCGACGGAGTCTATTACCTGCCCAACGACCGGGGCGAGACGCCTTACCCCATCACCCGCGCCCTCATCGAGGACGGGCGCAAGCACCTCGTCTTGCGCGGCGAAATCCCGATCACCTGCCCGGTGGCGCTGGTTCACGGCGCCGAAGACCGCGAGGTCCCCTATGAAACGTCCCTGAGGCTCGCCCGCGCGCTTAAAAGCCGAGACGTGACGGTGACGCTGGTGAAGGACGGCGATCACCGGATGTCGGAACCCCGGCATCTCGAACATCTCTTCAAGGCCGTGAAATGGGTTTTGACGCGGATCAAGCAAGGTCACGACGAACCCGCCAGAAGCGCCCTCAATCCGGCGCGGTAATCGGGATAGCGCAGGCGCACGCCCAGCTCCTGCTTGATGCGCTCGTTCTTCACCCGCTTGTTGTCGGCGTAGAAGCTGCTCGCCATCTCGCTCAGCTCGGCCCGTTCGAACGGGATTTCGGGCGGAGGGTCGCGGCCCAGAAGCGCATGGGCAAACGCGACCACGTCCTGGGGCGGGGCCGCTTCGTCGTCGCAGACATTATAGACGCGGCCCGGATTGGGCTTGGCGATCGAGGCGCGCAGGACCGCGGCGATATCCTCGACGTGGATGCGCGAAAAAACCTGGCCGTCCTTCACGACGCGCTTGGCACGGCCCGATTTGGCGTCTTCCAATGCGTTGCGGCCGGGGCCGTAAATCCCGGCCAGGCGAAAGATTTGGACCGGAAGCCCATCCTCCCACCACAGGTCGAGCCACTCCGCCTCGGCGGCGACCCTTCTCCGCCCGCGCTCATTGGTCGGTTCCAAACCTCCGTCCTCGTCCACCCAGCCGCCGTGGCGGTCGCCGTAAACGCCGGTCGTGGACAGATAACCGATCCATTTCAGGCTCGAGGCCTCGGCGGCGATGTCGGCGCCGTGGCATTCGATCACCGGATCGCCCAAAGCGTCCGGCGCAATGGAAGCGAGCAAATGGGTCGTGCCGGCAAGGGCGGACACGGGCAGCGGGCGGGTGCGGGAAAAGACGAAAGCCTCGATTCCTTCCGCGCGGAGCCGCACAGCGTTCGCCTCGTCGCGGGTCGTGCCGGCGATGGCGAAGCCTTCGCCGGCAAGCAAGTGCCCGAGCGCCCTGGCGCTGTAGCCAAGGCCGAAGCAGAAGAGGCGGTTCATGGAACCGCCCCCGGGCGCTGCGCGCTTTTGCGGGCGCGCGTCATTCTTTCTTCGGCGGGTCGGCGGCGAGCACGACACTGGCGTTGAGCTCGACATGCTCGGCGACGCCGATGGGCTCGGGCAAAGGCGAAGACGCTTCGGCGATGGCGCCGGCGCGCGCCATCTTCATCGGCGGCATCGCCATCGGCATGGGACCCTGGGGACCGAATTGCATTTCGCGCAGCCGATAGGTCCGGTCCGGATAGATCGCGGCGAGCCGGGCCAATTCCTCTTTCGCGGCGGCGTAGAGCTTGGCGCGCAACTCCGCCGTGACCTGCTCGCGCTCGGCCGCCGCCGGAGTGAAATCGACCGAGACGATGCTCAACTGTTCGCCCGGCTTGCTTTGCGATTTGGCGCGCTCGTATAGCCCGTCGAGCGCGGTTTCCTTGACGCGCGCTTCGGCCTGGAGATGCCAGCGCTCGAGCCCGGCCTGATCGCGCGACCGGTCGAAATCGGTGACGTGCCATTCGGCATCGGGAACGAGCTTGGCGAGCGACCCCTTGAGCCGGGAGCGCAGCGCGCCGGCTTCGCCGCCGGACAGCGCCGAATCGACGGCGACGATGAGGCGCGCGTTGGAAGCTTCGACCCATCCTTCGGCGGAAAGAAAGAGCGTCACGGTGTCGGGGGGAAGCCGTGGTTCGTCGGCGCGGGCGGCAAAAGGTACCAGTGCGAGGCAGGCCGCAAGAAGCATCGGATATAGAGACCGTCGGGTCATGGGGGACTCCGTGAAAGGGGGCGGGAAATCGGCCTTGCCCTTAGCCCAAGACGGTGGCGGCAAGATGGCGGGATTGCGGCTTTGCTCCGGCATGGCGCTAGAAATCCGGATCCGCATAGTGACGCGGCGGCGCCAGCCCGGGAATGAAATCGGACAGCAGCGGACGGAATGATGGACGCGACTTGAGGCGCGCATACCAATCCTTGGCGCGCGGGTGTTTGCCCCACGGGACGTCGCCCAGGTAATCGACGCAGGAGAGATTGGCCCCCGCCGCCAAATCGGCGAGCGAGACATTCTCCCCCGCGAGCCAATTGCGCTCATAAGCCAATTTCCCGATGTATTCGAGATGGGCGTGGATCGATTCGCAAGCGCCTCTAATCGCTTCCGAGCTGGGCTCGCCCGTCTTGAGAAACTTCTTGAACACTTTTTCGGTCACCAGCTTATTCGTGACCTCGGGGTGGAATTTGGTATCGAACCAGGCGGTGAGGCGCCGCGTTTCCGCGCGCTCTGTGGGTCCCGTGCCCAACAGCGCCGGGTCGGGGTAAACCTCTTCGAGATATTCGCAAATGGCATAAGAATCCGCGATCACGCGGCCGTCCTCTTCGACCAATGTGGGCACCTGGCCCGTGGGATTGAGGGCGAGATATTCCGGGCGGCGCTCCCACGCGCGCTCGAAATGCAGTTCGAAGGGGAGCTTCTTTTCGCCCATCGCGAGACGCACTTTGCGCGAATAGGGCGAGAGCCACATGTGATAGAGCGTGCGCATGCGGTTTCAAGTCTAGCGGCCCGGCGCATCGGGTTCCAGGACGGCCGGCCCGGTTTCCGGCGATTCGGATGCGGCCGTCTTGTTCGCCGCGCCTTCGTTTGCGGGGAATGCGCCGTTTTGTTTCTTGATCTCGCCGTTTGCCGGCGATTGCTCCGATTTGCTTGCCGATGCGTGCTCCGCAAAAAGCCCGGCGAGCCTGCCTTGCGCTTCGGCGGCGCGGACCGCGGTCAGATACATGTGGCCGGTCATAGCGCCGCGGTAAGCGGCCTCGAGCTTGGCCATCACCGTGTCGCGGTCGATCTCGTTCTTGAGGCCGAGATCGCGGCGCAGCTCGGCAATTCGCCCGAGAATGTTCGCATTTGTCAACAAGCGGCTGGCCTGCTGGCGCACCGCGCGTCGGGCGTAGCCGGCGCGATCGGCCGCCTTCGCCCCGTTACCGGTGAGCACATAGGCTTGGCAGAATTCCTCCTGCCGCCCGTTCAATGCGCGCAATTTTGCATCGGCGGTGCCGGCATCCGCGCCGTTTGGTTTCGCCACTTCCCGCTCCTTCATGCCCACGGCAAAGGTGGGGATTATATTCCTACCAAGGTGCGATGTCAAGGAGCGGGGGATTTCGGCGGTGGCCCTACATTTCGCACATTACAATTTCGTGCGGGTGCATAAGAGCCTTCGCATGACCCCGGCCATGGCGGCGGGAGTGGATAATCGGCTATGGTCGATTGAGGAATTGGTGGGGAAAACGTCCCGATGAACGCTTGTCTTAATACGGCTGGATTAGGCGCCAGTCTGGTCGGCGTCATCCTCTTGTTTCGCTATGGCATGCCCTACCACATCGACACCGGGGGCGGTCACATGATTGTGACTGAGTCAACCCCAGAAATACTAAAAGCCGCAGCGCTCTATCGGAAGATCGGCTTTGTTGGACTTGGGCTTATTATCGCCGGGACACTTTTACAGATTGTAGCGAACTACATTCCGTCAAATTAGGACACTACCGGGATTTCCGGCCGCGGGCCCATGGATATCGAGAACGAGCAGCGTCATGGCGATGGCAAAGACGCCGTCGCCCGGTTCGGGATATATCTTGGCGGGGCATCGGGGGCGCCGCCATGGACGATATCGTAACCGCAGCGATTGCCGTTGCCACGCTCGGGCTGCCGGCCTTGAGGATGTTTTATCCTGGGGCGTTGCGCGTGGCGGCGGTTCGATTCGTATTCGGCGGCGCGCAGGTCATTCTCGGCCTGATGCTTTATGGCGTCTCACTGCCCGATGAAGTGATCATGGTCGGCGCGCCGATCCTGGTTTTGCTCGGGCTCTATAATCTTTGGGCGGGCTGGCGGCTGCGCGGACGTGCCGGTGGCCATGAGGCGGAGCTTTAAGCGCGCGCCGGCTACCGCGGCAGGTCGGTAGAGCCCATCAGAAATTCGTCCACGGCGCGGGCGCACTGGCGGCCTTCCCGGATCGCCCACACGACGAGCGACTGGCCGCGGCGCATGTCGCCGGCGGCGAACACCTTCGGCACGGAGGTTTGATACCTGGCCGTATCGGCCTTGACGTTGCCGGCGGGACCGACTTCGACGCCGAGGCTCTTGATGAGCCCCTCGTGCACGGGATGGACGAAGCCCATGGCGAGCAGGATCAGATCGGCCTTGATCTCGAATTCGCTGCCCGCGACGTCGGCCATGGCCATGCGGCCGTTGGCGCCCTTGCGCCATTCCACGCGCACGCATTTCAGGGCGCCGACGCGCCCCGCGCCGTCGTCCATGAATTCCTTGGTGGCGATGCTGAATTCCCGGTCGCAGCCTTCCTCCTGCGAGGACGAGGTGCGGAACTTGAGCGGCCAATAGGGCCACACCAGATCCTTGTTCTCATGATCGGGCGGCCGATCCAGGATCTCGAGCTGGGTGATCGAGGCGGCCTTATGGCGCGTCGAGGTGCCGATGCAATCCGACCCCGTGTCGCCGCCGCCGATCACGATCACATGCCGGCCGGTGGCCAGCAGCGCGCCGTCTTCTTCACGCTCCGGCACGGCGTCGCCGGCCACGCGCTTGTTGTTCTGGGTGAGGAAATCCATCGCGAAATGAACGCCCGCAAGACCGCGCCCCGGCACCGGAATGTCGCGCGGCTTTTCCGATCCGCCGCTCAAGACCACGGCGTCGAACTCGCGCAGCAACGCTTCGGCTGAAACGTCGACGCCGACATGGCAGCCGGTGCGGAAGGTGACCCCTTCCGCCGCCATCTGGGCCATGCGCCGGTCGATCAGGTGTTTCTCCATCTTGAAATCGGGGATGCCGTAGCGGAGCAAGCCGCCGATGCGGTCCGACTTCTCGAACAGCACGACGTCATGGCCGGCGCGGGCCAATTGCTGGGCGCAGGCGAGCCCCGCCGGCCCCGAGCCCACGACCGCCACGCGATGCCCCATCCGGTGCTTTGGCGGCAACGGCACGACCCAGTCTTCGGCGAAGCCTTTGTCGATGATCGCGCATTCGATCGCCTTGATGGTCACGGGCTGGTTGTTGATGTTGAGGACGCACGCCTCTTCGCAGGGCGCGGGACAAATGCGCCCCGTAAACTCGGGGAAATTGTTGGTCGAGTGAAGGGTATCGAGCGCGGCCCGCCACGAGCCGCGATAGACCATGTCGTTCCAATCGGGGATCAGGTTGTTGACGGGACAGCCGTTGTGGCAAAAGGGGACGCCGCAATCCATGCAGCGGGCGCCCTGCTTTTGCGCGGCGTCGTCGGGCAACGCTGCGACAAACTCGCGCCACGACTTCACCCGCTCGGTGATTTTGAGATAGGGCCGGTCCCGCCGCTCGATTTCGAGGAACCCGGTGGGCTTACCCACGCGGCGCCTCGCGCGGCTGCACCGCTGCCGGCTGCGCCGCAACCTCGGGTTCGAACGTCCGCTCGGCCAGGGCGCGGCGGAAGTCCATCGGCACGATCTTGACGAACTTCGGCAGGTATTCGCGCCAATGCGCCAGGATGTGGCGCGCCCGCGCGCTGTTGGTGTAGTGCATGTGGCGCTCGATGAGCCGCCGCAAGCGGGGCTCGTCGTCGCGCATGGGATCGCCCAGGAGCGGGCCCGAAAGATCGGTCTTGGCGCCTTTGGCCGGGAACGTCACCGGCTCGAGCTCGACCATCTGGAGATTGCAAAGGCTCTTGAAGTCACCGGTTTCGTCCAGCACGTAGGCGATGCCGCCGCTCATGCCGGCGGCGAAATTCCGCCCGGTCTTGCCGATGACCGCGACGCAACCGCCGGTCATGTATTCGCAGCCGTGGTCGCCGACACCCTCGACCACCACGATGGCGCCCGAATTGCGCACCGCGAAACGCTCGCCGGCGACGCCCGAGACGTAGCATTCGCCGCTGATGGCGCCGTAAAGCACGGTGTTGCCGACGACGATGTTCTCGCTCGGCACAAGTTTGGATTCGGGCGGGAGATAGACCGCGATGCGGCCGCCCGACAAGCCCTTGCCCAAATAATCGTTGGCGTCGCCGATCAATTCCAGGCTGACGCCGTGGGCGAGGAAGGCGCCGAAGCTTTGCCCGGCGGTGCCGCGGGCGGTGATGGAAATCGTGTCCTCGGGCAACCCCGTGTGGCCGTAGCGCCGCGCCACCTCGCCCGACAGCATGGCGCCGAAGGTGCGGTTGCGGTTGGTGATCGGGGTTTCGATCCGCACCGGCTTGCCGCGCTGCAGCGCCGGCCGCGCCTTTTCGATGATGGCGTTGTCGAGGGCCTTCTCCAGCCCGTGGTATTGGGTTTCGCAATTGTGGATCGCCACTTCGGGACCGACCGCGGGCCGATGGAAGAGCGGTGAAAGGTCCAGCCCCTTCGCTTTCCAATGGTCGACGGCGCGCCGGGCATCGAGGCGGTCGACGCGCCCGATCATCTCGCTGACGGTGCGGAAGCCCATGGCCGCCATGATCTCACGCACTTCCTCGGCCAGCATGAAGAAGAAATTGATCACATGCTCGGGCTTGCCCGCGAACCGCTTGCGCAGCACCGGGTCTTGGGTGGCGACGCCGACGGGGCAGGTGTTGAGATGGCACTTGCGCATCATGATGCAGCC
Organism: Alphaproteobacteria bacterium; assembly: GCA_041498815.1. GTDB lineage: Bacteria > Pseudomonadota > Alphaproteobacteria > DATDPM01 > DATDPM01 > DATDPM01. The sequence continues at coordinate 14,718 of JBGQJC010000037.1, read as the reverse complement.
GACGGTGATGAGAGGCGCGGTCGAGAAGCCGAACTCGTCCGCCCCCAGCAGGGCGCCGACGACGACGTCACGCCCCGTTCGCAAACCCCCGTCCACCTGGACCGCGATGCGGCCGCGCAGGCGGTTGAGGACGAGAGTCTGCTGGGTCTCGGACAGCCCGATTTCCCAGGGCAGCCCGGCATGGGCGATCGAGGTCCAGGGGCTGGCCCCCGTGCCGCCTTCGAAGCCGGAAATCGTGACGTGATCGGCCCGCGCCTTGGCGACTCCCGCGGCGACCGTGCCGACGCCGACTTCGGAAACGAGTTTGACGCTGACTCGCGCGTGCGGATTGACGTTCTTCAAGTCGTGGATGAGCTGGGCGATGTCCTCGATCGAGTAGATGTCGTGGTGCGGCGGCGGCGAAATGAGGCCGACGCCCGGCGTCGAATGGCGCACCTTGGCGATCGGACCCGCGACCTTATGGCCGGGGAGCTGGCCGCCTTCGCCGGGCTTGGCCCCTTGCGCGATCTTGATCTGCAAAATGTCGCCGTTCACCAGATATTCGGCGGTGACGCCGAAGCGCCCAGACGCGACCTGCTTGATGGCGGAGCGCATGGAATCGCCGTTCGGCAGCGGCTTGAACCGGTCGGGCTCTTCGCCGCCTTCCCCCGTATTCGACTTGCCGCCGATGCGGTTCATGGCGATGGCGAGCGTGGTGTGGGCCTCGCGCGAGATGGACCCGTACGACATGGCGCCGGTGGCGAACCGTTTCACGATTTCCTTGGCGGGTTCGACCTCGTCCAGGGGCACCGGAGTTTCCGCCACGATCAGCTCCAGGAGACCGCGTAAAGTCAGCAGCCGCTCGCTCTGGTCGTTCAACAGCTTGGCGTATTGACGGTAGGTGTCGCGGTCGTTGCCGCGGGCGGCGTGCTGGAGCTTGGCGATGGTGTCGGGCGACCAGGCATGTTCTTCGCCGCGCAGCCGGTACTGGAAGTCGCCGCCGGGATCCAAAGCGTCGCGCAGGGCCGGGGCGTCGCCGAAGGCGAGGCGATGGCGTTCCACGGTTTCCCGGGCGATCGCGTCCAATCCGACGCCCTCGATGACGGCGGAGGTGCCGGTGAAATATTTTTTCACGAAGGCGCTGGCAAGCCCGATGGAATCGAAGATCTGGGCGCCGCAATAGGACTGATAGGTGGAGATGCCCATCTTGGACATGACCTTGAGGATGCCTTTGTCCATCGCCTTGACGTAATTGGCGCGCGCCTTTTCCGCGCTCAACGGCTTGGCCAAGTTGGGGCGCATGGCCTCCAGCGTCTCGAAGGCAAGGTAGGGATGGATCGCCTCGGCGCCGTAACCGGCCAAAAGGCACATGTGATGCACCTCCCGGGCCTCGCCGGTCTCCACGATCAGCCCGACTTCGGTCCGCAAGCCGCGGCGCACCAGATGGTGATGCACCGCCGCCGTGGCCAACAGGGCGGGGATGGCAATCCAATCCCGGCCCATCCGCCGGTCGGAAAGAATGAGGATGTTGTCGCCGTCGGCCACGGCGCGCTCGGCTTCCGCACACAGATGCTCCAGCGCCGGCTCCAGGCCTTCCGCGTCTTGCCCGGCGGGATAGCAGAAATCGAGGGTGCGGGAGCAGAAGTGGTGGCCGGCCAGATCGGCGATGTGGCGCACCTTGTCCAGCTCCTCCGCCGTCAGGATTGGCTGACGCGCCTCGAGCCGCCAGTGGCCCGCCGATTGCCCCAGGCCAAACAGGTTCGGCCGCGGCCCGATCAGCGTGACCAGCGAGGTGACCAGTTCCTCGCGGATCGCGTCGAGCGGAGGATTCGTCACCTGGGCAAAGCACTGCATGAAGTAGCTATAGAGAAGCTTCGGGCGCCGCGAGAGCACCGCAATCGGCGTGTCCGTGCCCATCGAGCCCACCGGTTCCTCGCCGTTGACGATCTCCGGCTCGAGGAAAAAGGTGAGGTCCTCTTGGGTGTAACCGAAGGCCTGCTGCCGGTCCAAGAGCGGATCGGCGGCGGCCGGTGCGGCGTGGCTGTGGGCTGGCGCCGGCAGATCCTCCAGCACGACCTGCGTCTTCGCCAGCCATTCCCGGTAGGGTTTGGCGTTGGCGAGCGTGGCCTTCAACTCGGCGTCGTCGATGATTCGGCCCGCCACCGTGTCGATCAAAAACATCTTGCCCGGCTGGAGCCGCCATTTCTTGACGATCCTGCTTTCGGGAATTTCGTCCAGCACGCCGGCCTCGGATGCCATGACCACCAGGTCGTCCTCGGTCACGATATAGCGGGCGGGCCGAAGCCCGTTGCGGTCCAGCGTCGCCCCGATCTGGCGTCCGTCGGTGAAAGCCACGGCGGCGGGGCCGTCCCAGGGCTCCATCAGGGCGGCGTGATATTCGTAGAAGGCGCGGCGCTTCTCATCCATCAGCGGGTTCAAGGCCCACGCCTCGGGGATCAAGAGCATCATCGCGTGGGCCAGCGAATATCCGCCCTGGACCAGAAGCTCGAGGGCGTTGTCGAAGCAGGCCGTGTCCGACTGGCCTTCGGCGATCAGCGGCCAAAGCTTGGCGAGATCCGCGCCGAACAGGTCCGATTTCATCGAATGGCGGCGCGCCGCCATCCAATTCAGGTTGCCGCGCAGCGTGTTGATCTCGCCATTGTGCGCAATCATCCGGTAAGGATGGGCAAGCCGCCAGGACGGGAAAGTGTTGGTCGAAAACCGCTGATGCACGAGTGCCAGCGCGGTGGTCACCTGCGGGTCCGCAAGATCGAGGTAATAGGTGCCCACCTGACCGGCCAGCAGCATGCCCTTGTAGACGATCGTGCGCGACGACATCGAGGGCATATAGAAGTCATGGCCCGAGTCCGGATTCCGCTCGCGGCTGGCATTGGCGATCAGCTTGCGAATCACGTACAGCTTCCGCTCGAAGTCATCTTGATCTCGGATGCGGGCCTCGCAGCCGACGAAGACCTGCCGGATGCGGGGCTCGCAGGCCCGCACCGTTTCGCCTAGCCCGCGGTCATCCACGGGCACGTCGCGCCAGCCCAAAAGTTTCTGTCCTTCGGCGGCGATGAAATGCTCGACCAATTCCTCACAGGCGAGGCGCGCCGCGTCGTCCCGCGGCAAAAAGACCATGCCGACGCCGTAGCGCCCGAAGGCGGGCAGTTCGATCCCGCCGGCCCGGAAAAAGGCGTCGGGGATCTGCAACAGGATTCCGGCCCCGTCGCTGGCCAAGGCATCGGCGCCCACCGCGCCCCGGTGTTGGAGATTTTCGAGGATGCGCAGGCCCATGCGGACGATGTCGTGGCTCTTCGTCCCTTTGACGTGGACGACGAAGCCGACGCCGCAGGAATCGTGCTCGTGCGCCGGGTCGTAAAGACCCTGCCGTTCCGGGGCCCTCAAGCCGCGTGTCGAACCAACGCTAACCAATTGATCCTCCAGGCACAAAAACCCGCCGCCCCGTCACACCCCGCGGGCCGGTCGCACAAGCTTCTTAACGCTAATATGGCTTCCATATCCGTCCAGTGCGACCGATTTCTACGCCCGACCGGGCAAGGCCCCGGGATGGCAGGAGATGGCCCGGCGATGTTATAAGCGGCCTCAAGCAAGGGGGCGGCCCCGGTCGTGGGCGGCAACGGGGGGGCGTCTTGACCTTCAATCAGATCGTGGCTCTGGCCCTGGTCCAAGGCGTGTCCGAGTTCCTGCCCATCAGCTCCCACGCCCACCTGATCTTGACCCGCGACCTGATGGGGCTCCCGGAGGGCGGGCTGACCTTCGACATCGCGGTCCACGTCGGAACGCTTGCGGCCGTGGTCGTTTATTATTGGCGCGACGTCTGGGCGATGGCGGTGGGCATGATGCAGCTCCTATCGGGGCGCCGCAGCCCCGGCGCGCGCCTGTTCGGATTGATCGTGGTCGCGACCTTGCCTGCCGTGGTTGTCGGCTTCCTGATGGACAAATTCGTGGGCGAGCGGCTCAACACCGTGCCCGTGATCGCCTGGACCACGGTGATCTTCGCCCTGCCGCTTTATGCCGCAGACCGCCTGTGCATGAGGCTGCGCCGGGTCGAACACATGACGGCGGCCCAGGCCTTCGTCATCGGCGTCGCCCAGACGCTGTCGCTGGTGCCCGGCGTGAGCCGGTCCGGAATCACCATGACGGCGGCGCGCGTCATGGGATTCGAGCGCACCGAGACGGTGCGGTTCTCGCTTTTGATGTCGGTTGCGGCGATCACCGGCGCGGCCATGTTGGAAGCGTACAAACACGGCAGCGAGTTGCACCTCAGCAGCGAATTGGTGCTCGGCGCGGGCGTCACTTTCATCGCCGCGCTGGCGGTCATTCCTTTGCTGGTGGGCTGGCTGCGGCGCGCGACCTTCGCGCCCTTCGTGGTTTACCGGCTCGTTCTCGGCGCCATTCTATTCGCCGGACTCTATTGGGGTTGGCTCCCGGCCGGCGGCTGATCGGCGCGGTCCACCGGGTTGGTCTAGGCGGCACGCCCGGCCCGGCGGAAGCGGGCGAGATAGGTGGGGAGCATGATTTCGGCCGTCGCCGGCGCGATGCCGAGATCGGCAAGGCCAAGAGCCCTTCGTCCCACCACATTGTCGCGGCGAAGCAAGCGCACTTGATCGCGGGTAATCAATTTCAGCCCCAGGAATTCAAGAACCGCGGCTTCGATCTCGAGCAGCGGGAAGGGCAAGGGAATCAGAAAACGCCGGCGCCCGGTCTCCGCCAGTACCAGCTCGGCGATCTCTTTCATCGAATAGACGCGCGGGCCGCCGAGGTCGTAGCGCTTGCCTTGGGCCTCCGGGGATTCGAGCGCGCGAACGACGGCGCTCGCGACATCGCCGACATAGACCGGCTGGAGTTTCGGTCCGCCCTTGCCCAAGAGTTTTAGCTTGGGCGGCGGGCCGGGCACGAACTGGGGCGAAGCGCCGAGCACGGGGAACACGGGCAAGGCCCGTGCGATCGAAGCGAACAGATTGAAGAAATTATCCTCGGGTCCGAACACGACGCTGGGGCGCAAGATCGTGGCTTCGGGGAAGGCGGCCAATACCGCCTCTTCGCCCAGCGCCTTGGTGCGCGCGTACCTGGAGTCCGAAGACTTCGCGGCCCCGAGCGCCGAGACATGGACGAGGCGGATGGCGCCGGCGCGCTTGGCCGCCTCGGCGATCAGGCGGGCGCCCTGATGGTGCACGGCCTCGAACGAATGCCGTTTCGATTCGAACAGAATGCCGACGAGATTGACGACGGCGGACGCGCCCTTGACGGCGCTTGCCACCGAAGCTTCGTCGGTGACGTCGGCTTCGACCGGCACGATCTGGCCGACGTCGCCCAAGGGTTTGAGGAACAGCGCGCGATCGGGACGGCGCACCGCGACCTTGAGGACGCAACCGCTTGCAGCCAACCGCTGGACCAGATGGCGGCCCAGAAATCCGGAGCCGCCGAAAATCGTGACCGCGCTGCCCGCAAGCTCGAAGGGAAGCGACATCGCCTTGCCGATCAAGGCCCGGGCGTGTGCGCTTTGAGGGCGCCCGGGGCCGGGCCAAGCTTATATCGGGGGCCCGCGTTTCCCGCCAGTTGGAACTGCGCCCTTGCCGGCCGCGGCAAAGCGCCGTGTTCCGCCGCTTTCCGCCGTATGGCCTGGGCGGCGCCATGGGGTGTACCATTGCCGCTTGCGTAATGCGCGGTTGACTTCGGGGGGCCGCGCCGTTAATTCGCCTATGCCGGAAAAGCCCCAACAGATGCCCAGGTGGCGGAATTGGTAGACGCGCAGGTTTCAGGTACCTGTGACCGCAAGGTCGTGGAAGTTCGAGTCTTCTCCTGGGCACCAGGGCGCGCCCTGCTAAGGGTGCTGCGATGAGCGGCCGCAGCAGCAAGGTTCCCTCGCTGAAACGGATCGAGCTTCACCGCGGCGATCTGCCCGGCGGCGTTGCGTTCCCCGATTCGATCGCGGTGGACACCGAGACCATGGGACTCGATCCCAACCGCGACCGGCTGTGTTTGGTGCAGCTTTCGGGCGGGGACGGTGTTTGCCACGTTGTCCAGTTCGCGCAAGAATCCTACCAGGCGCCGAACCTCTGCGCCGCGCTCTCCGATCCCGACCGCACCAAGATCTTCCATTTCGCGCGCTTCGATCTCGCCATGATCGAGCGGCATCTGGGCGTGGTCTCGGCGCCCGTGTTCTGCACCAAGATCGCCTCGAGGTTGACGCGCACCTACACCGACCGCCACGGATTGAAGGACATCTGCAAGGAGCTTTTGGGCGTCGATCTTTCGAAGCACCAGCAATCCTCCGACTGGGGCGCGTCCGACTTGAGCCAGGAGCAATTGCAATACGCCGCCGGCGACGTCTTGTATCTGCATGCGCTGCGCGACCGCTTGGCCGAGATGCTGGAGCGCGAGGGACGCACCAAATTGGCCGAGGCCTGTTTCCGGTTCCTGCCCGCGCGCGCGGTTCTCGATCTCGCCGGCTGGGCCGCCGAGGACATCTTCGCGCACTAGCCCGCGCCGATTTGACAAGGTAGGATATAAATCCTATACTCCGCTCGCGGCAATCGCTGGCGCGGGGTGGCGCGATGGCATCTTCTTTCGACGATCCGTTCCTGTCGTTTTATGCGCTGTTGCGGCGGCGGCGCGGCGCCGCACCCCGCCCCTTTCCAGCGCATGCCGGCGCATGGCTTAGGGGAAACATTCCGGTCCAGGCCGCCCCCGGCAGCCCGGATTCCGATCCAACCAACGGATTGGATGCACCCGTAACCGCGCCGGTGCCGAATTATCCTGCCTATCCCGGCATGGCGCCGCCGTCTCCACAAGTTCCGGCCTTTCGCGGCCTGCTCAATCTCGGGTCGCCGCAGCCAAACCCCGGCTTTCGCGGCTTGCTCAATCTTCCGATAGCAGCGCCCGATCCAGGTCTGGGCTCTTTTGCCGCGGACGAAGGCGATCTTTCGCCCCAGTTCGGCCTGATTGGCCGGCTTGCCGCGTTGCTGGGACAGAACGGCGCGCCCAACCCCTATTCGCCGCCGCCGCCGGACCAAGATGTCCCGGCCCATCGCGGGCTGTTGTCGCAGTTCGGGCGGGGTCTTCTGAATGTCGGGATCGGCGGTTTGAATCCGTCCCCGCCTTTGCCCGACATCCAGCGCGCGGCGGATGAGGGGGACGAGCAAAATACCGAGGCAGTGCAATTGCCGGATGGACCAAATAACGGCGCACAATCGAGCACACCCGAAAAAGACGACGAGCTGACGGGCGAGAGCGCGGCCCCAGCGGTATCGCAAATCCCTCCCGTACCGGTACACAAACGGGATGTATTCAAGTCTCCAAAACAGCAAAGGGCTTGGGCCGATTTCAACCATGCCCTCGGTGACTTACCCGACGCCAATGAAGTTGAAAAGCTCGCTTATCCCGACATATTCGCCGTGGAAGGCGGCGTCATTCCCGATGGCTCGACCGTCGCGGGAATATCAACAGAACGACTGAAGGAGCTTAAGAACCAAATACCAAGCGTGACCGCGAAGACGCTGCCGAAGGACCTGACGCCTCAGCAGCAAGTTCAATTTTACCGGGCACATTTGGATGACGTTGCGCAATCTGCCGGAGGAATTCAGGCTTTGGAGGATATCAATGATCCCGGGGTTGCAAGCTATGTTGCCGACACACTTTTCCGTGAGGGAAAGACGGGCGGCCCGAAGAAGATTCAAGACGCTCTCAACAAAGTACTCGGGGCGGGTACCGTTAACGAGAACAGAATCTTCGATGCAAATACGCTGAACAACATTAAGCAAGTCATTCAAACGGCGGACCAAAGACAAGTCTTTATGGAAAAGCTGTACGAGAACCGCGTAGTGACTCACCCTAGTGACTGGGCGCGTAACCAGTATTTCTATCAGCGGGCTTTCGACAAACACTAATTGGGGCGGCTATCGTAAGGATCTCCCCACGTTATCACGACCCAACGGTCGCCCATGCGCCTTACGATATAGGCTTCGGGAGAGCCCCAAAAGTGCTCGCAAGCCGTGAGAGAAATTTCTCTGTAGCAATTCACGTAGATGATATCGATCCTGATATCACCGGCCTGCATTATGAGGCCCCCGTTCCGCCAGCCCAAATCACGCTTGGGATTCCATGGGAACCTTCGGTCGCTCAGAACTTCGCGGCGCACCACACGGTAAATTATCGGCGAGCCCGGTTTTCGATCATCGAACAATGGGCCCCCTTCGAGCCCCATCGCAATCCGTTGAAAATCGAGTTTCCCACGTACCTGAACCGCCATCTCCGTTTCGACCGCGCAGAGCGGCGTTTTCGGGTCGCCGATGCATTTGCTGGTGCTGGTGGCGTCGTCTTGGGTCATGACGAGATACTGGCCTTTCGGCGTCAACTCCGGCAGCGGCACGTCGTCGGCACGCGCGGGTATAGCGGCGGCGACGAGGCACACGGCAAATAGGAGTCGAGGAACCATAACGGAATGATTTGATTGAGCCGGGCGCGCCGTCAAGACAGAGGCGAAAAAATATCGTGAGCGCCGCCCGATCCAGGTTCGGGCTCTTTTGCCGCGGACGAAGGGAATTATAGACCGCCGCCCGGGCCGATCGGCCGGCTTGCCGCGTTGCTGGGACATAACAGCGCGCCCAACCCCTATTTCCCGCCGCCGCCGCCGGAGGTCTTGTCCTATGCGGAACAATCTCCGGACTCGGGCGCGCTTTTGCGCGACTTCCAGCAAGCCGCCGACGAGGAAAGCGGCCAATCCGACACCGCGCCGCCCGCCGCGCCGAAAGCGCCGGACCTGCCGGAGTTCCGCGGGCTGTTGTCACAGTTCGGGCGGGGTCTTCTGAATGTCGGGATCGGCGGTTTGAATCCGTCCCCGCTCCTGCCCGACTTCCAGCGCTCGGCGGATGACGAGCGCCAACAAGATGCAGAAGCGGTGCAGTCGCCGGACGGACTAAATGACGGCGCACAATCGAGCACATCCGAAAATGACGACGAGCTGACGGGCGAGAGCGGGGACCAAAGGAATTCGCCGGCTCCTCCGATACCCGCCTATAAATACGATGTGTTCAAAGGCCCGAAGCAGCAAAATTCTTGGGCCGATTTCAATCGGGCCGTCGCCGATCTGCCTGGAGTCAGCGAAAATGAAAAATCGGCGTACCGCGAGATTTTCGCGGCGGAAGGCGGAACGGTACCCAATGGTACGACCGTTGCCGGGATTCCCGAGGATACGTTACACAAGCTGCATTTTCCGGGAGTCGGCGCGGACACGATGCCGGAGGATCTGGATCCCCAGCAGCAGGCGGATTTCTACCGGTATTACCTCGACCACGTCCTGCGACATGGTTCCGGATACGAGACTTTGGGGAAAATTGATCACCCCGGCGTAGCCGCCTTCGTCGCCGATACGGCTTTCCGGGAAGGACAAGGAGTTGGCGTGAGGATGATTCAGGATGCCATCAATGAGACTCTCACTGCGAAACACGAAGACGGTGTCCCTGTAGACGGAAAGTTCCGTACCGCAACGCTCGACGCCCTGAACAAGGCCATTCGCACTCCAGAGGGCAGGCAGACCTTCGCGCAAACCCTCAAATATTCTCGCGACCTCGCGCGGCGCGACGAAACAAAACGGAACCAACACTTCTATGGGTTGGCTACAGGCGGCGATTAATGATTTCGCGGATCGTAGGGGCTTCCCCAGTCGATTACGGCCCAATGATCGCTCTGCCGCCTGACGATGTAGGAAACAGTAAACAACGGCGGTTCGCAGACGGCCGATGAAATCTCATGCCGGCATTTTCTTTCAACAACATCGATTCTGGTATCACCAGTCTGCATAACCAATCCGCCAGGCCGCCAATCTGGATCGCGCCTGGGATTCCAGGGGAACTTTCGGTCGGTCAAGACTTCCCGGCGAACAATCCGATAAATCACATTCGGGCTCGGCCGCGACCAGGCAAGGCCCGGATTCCGATCAAGCCCCATGGCGATACGGCAAAAAGCGTCGTTTGCACGATGCCAGCAGGCCATCATCGTTTCGACCGCGCAGAGCAGCGTCTTGGGATCGCCGATGCATTTGCTGGTGCTGGTCGCGTCGTCCTGGGTCATGACGAGATACTGGCCTTTCGGCGTCAACTCCGGCTGCGGCACGTCGTCGGCGAGCGCGGGCAGGGCGGCGGCAACGAGTAGAAGCGTGACGGCTATCAGGCGAGAGATCATCGGAGAATGATTCGAGCGGGTTCGGGCCAGCGTCAAGATAGGCCCCGCGATATCCCCGGCCGCGCGGCGCCAGGACCGGGGCCGGCGGTATCCGGGGCTTGAGGGCGCAAGCGCCTTCGGTTGACCTAACCCCCCATTGCCCGGCATAGTGAGGTTTCCGCGGATTTCCGCCAGTTTTCGTGAGCCGCCCGGCAGGGTCCGGGCCCCCGCCGAGGCGTGGGAAATGGCGCAAAGCTTGGCGCCTTAAGGGGCTGACCGGAACCAATGAAGACCCGCACCAAGCCCAATGAGGCCCGCAGCCGCGAAGACGATCTCGAGGCCGCGCGCAGGGTTTTGAGCGCCGAAGCCGAGGCGCTGGCCAAGCTCGCCGGCAGCCTCGACGCCCATTTCGTGCGCGCGCTCGACCTGCTCGCCGGCGCTTCCGGGCGCGTGATCGTGACCGGCATGGGCAAAAGCGGCCACATCGCGCGCAAGATCGCGGCGACGCTGGCTTCGACCGGCACGCCCGCGCTGTTCGTCCATCCCAGCGAGGCGAGCCACGGCGACCTCGGCATGATCACGAAAGCCGATGCGGTGCTGGCGCTGTCCAACTCCGGCGAGACCCAGGAGCTGAACGACATCATCGCCTATTCGAAACGGCTCGGGATTCCGCTGGTCGCCATGACCGCGGGGGCTGCTAGTCCGCTCGCCGAATCATGCGACGTCGCGTTGATCTTGCCCGAGAACGGCGAGGCCTGCCCGATGGGCTTGGCGCCCACCACCTCGACCACCCTGATGCTGGCGCTGGGCGACGCCATCGCGGTGGCGCTGTTGGAGCGCAACGGCTTTTCGGCCGAAGATTTCCAAAATTACCATCCGCGCGGGCGGCTGGGGCAGAAGTTGTTGCGCGTCGCCGAATTGATGCACGACGGCGAAGAGCTGCCGCTGGTCGCAGCCGACAGCCTCATGTCCGAGGTGCTCTTGGTCATGACCGCAAAAAGATTCGGTTGCGCCGGCGTGATCAACGCGCGCGGCCAATTGGCCGGGATCGTCACCGACGGCGATTTGCGCCGGCACATGAGCGATGGACTCTTGGCGCGGCCGGCGCGCCTGGTGATGACGGCGAACCCCAAGACCATCCGGCCCAAGGCGCTGGCCGCCGAGGCGCTGGGATTGATGAACGAGAAGAAGATCACGAGCCTGTTCGTGGTCGAGAACGGGCGGCCGGTGGGGATCCTGCACATCCACGACTGCCTTCGCGCGGGCGTCGCCTGAGCCATGACCGAGAAGGCCGCAGGCCCGAGCATCGCCGCGCGCGCCGCGGACGAGATCGCACGGAAGCCCCGCAATGCCTTCTCCGATGCGCGCCGGGCGAGCTCGCGCTACAGCGTGTTCGTCAACCTCATGCGCTTCGTGCTGCCGGCCGTCGCCTTGTCCCTGATCGGGCTGGTGATCGCCTGGCCGCAGACCCATGCCATAAAAAACCGTTTCCACCTCAGTTTCGCCAAGATCTCGCCCAACGGCGCCAATACGCTGTCCATGGTCAAGCCGCGCTTCACCGGCCTCGACAGCGGCCAGCGCCCCTATGCCGTGACCGCGGAATCGGCGGTCCAGGTCGCGGTCGGGTCGCCCTTGATCGATCTCGACAAACCGATCGCCGACGTGACGTTGAAGGACGGGACCTGGGTCGCGCTGCGTTCGGTCGAGGGCACCTATGACCAGAATTCCCACGAGCTCGATCTGCGCGGCCGGGTGAGCCTGTTCCACGACCAGGGCTACGAGTTCGAAACCGCGCGCGCGTTCCTGAATCTCCATGACGGCGGCGCGCACGGCGAAGAGCCGCTCGAAGCCCACGGGCCGTTCGGCCAGCTGACCTCGGCCGGATTCCAGATTTCCGACCACGGCAAGATCGTGTTCTTCACCGGGCATTGCGAGCTCATCCTCAATCCCCAGGCGCAGAAGGGCTTGCCATGAGCGCGCGGCGCCGGGCCGGCCTGTTGCTCGCGGCGCTCTTGGCCGCGGCCGCTCCAAGCCATGCGCACGCGCAAGGTCTCAACCTCAACAAGAATTCGGACCAGCCGGTGGAGATCAACGCCGACGAGGGAATCGAATGGCGGCGCGACGAGAATGTCTATATCGCGCGCGGCAACGCCGTCGCCAAGCGCGGCGACATGCGCCTGCGCGCCGACACGCTGACCGCGCATTACCGCCCGGTCGAGGGCGGCGGCACCGATATTTTCCGCCTCGATGCCGTCGGCGGCGTCGTCATCGACTCGGTCAACGGCAAGGCCGTGGGCGACAACGGCGTCTATGACGTGGACAACGGCGTCATGGTGCTGAAGGGCCGCGCGTTGAAGCTGGTCTCGGAGGAATATACCGTCACCGCCCGCGACAGCCTCGAATACTGGAACGACAAGCAGATGGCGGTGGCGCGCGGCGACGCCCTGGTGATCAACGCCGACGACCGCATGAGCGCCGACATCATCACCGCATTCTTCACCGACAATTCGGCGGACAACGGGCCGGACCGGAAAGGCGGCGCTGCCGGCGGCAAGAAGACGCGCGCCAAGCCGGACGCGGTTGGGAAAGATTCGAAGCCCCCCGGGAGCGCCGCGGACCAGCCGCAAGGCGGGCAGCAGATCCGGCGGATCGAGGGCTTTAATAATGTCCATGTCTCCCAGCCCGGGCAGATCGCGCTGGCGGACAAGGGCGTTTACGACGTTGAATCCGGTATCGCGGTCTTGTTCGGCTCGGTTAAGATTACCCGGGAGGACAATCAGCTGAACGGGGAATACGGGGAGGTCGACCTGAACATGGGCGTGAGCCGGATTTTGAGCGGACCGCCCGGGGCCATCGGCCCGCAGCCGGTGCGCGGCCTGTTTTCGCCCAAGCACAAGCCGGAGATCGCGCCGCGCGATTCATCTGCGGGCGCGGCGCCTGCCGGAGGAGCGCCGGCCGGAGCGGGCGAGACGCCGGCACCGGCCCCGCCGGCCGCAGCAGCCAATGTTCCGACCGCGGCCCCAACGCCTTCGCCTTTGCCCTACCCGGCCGCGATGCCCCGACCATGACCGCGAGCTTCGAGAACCCGGAAGCTGCCGCGCGCGAGGACGGCAACGCGGAAGCGGCAAAGCCCAAGCTGGTCGCCAACAACAGCGGGCTCGTCGCGCACAACCTCGGCAAGTCCTTCAAGAAGCGCCCGGTGCTGCGCGGCGTCAGTCTCGCGTTGCGACGCGGCGAGGCCGTCGGGCTCCTGGGGCCGAACGGCGCCGGCAAGACCACTTGCTTCTACATCATCAGCGGGCTCATCGCGCCCGATTACGGCACCATCTCATGCGATGGATTCGACATTACGGATCTTCCGATGTACCGGCGCGCGCGCCTCGGCATCGGGTATCTGCCGCAAGAGGCCTCGATCTTCCGCGGCATGTCGGTCGAGGACAACATCCGTTCGGTTCTGGAGGTGGTGGAGCCGCTTCGCGACCAGCGCGAGGCGATGCTCGATACCTTGCTCGCCGAATTCTCGATTTCGCACCTGCGCCGCACGCCGGCGCTGGCGCTTTCGGGCGGCGAGCGGCGGCGCGTGGAAATCGCGCGCGCACTCGGCTCGCACCCCCATTTCATGCTTTTGGACGAGCCCCTGGCGGGCATCGATCCGATCGCGGTCGGCGAAATCCGCGAGCTCGTGACGCACCTCAAGGACCGGGGGATCGGCGTCCTGATCACCGACCACAACGTGCGCGAGGCGCTCGATATCGTGGACCGGGCCTATATCCTCCATGAGGGCGCGGTGCTGATGGAGGGCGAACCCTCAGAGATCGTGGCCCACAAAGAAGTGCGCCGCGTTTACTTGGGGGAAAGATTTAGCCTGTAGGACTGACCCCCATGGCTATCACCCACAGGCTGGACCTGCGCCAGACCCAGGCGCTGGTCATGACGCCGCAATTGCAGCAGGCGATCAAGCTGCTGCAGTTGGGGGCGCTTGAGGTCGCCGAATACGTCGCGGCCGAATTGGAGCAGAACCCGCTTCTGGAGCGCCAAGAGGCCGGCGAGCCGGGAGAGGCCAATCCCGAACGGGGCAACGAAACCTCCGCGGCCGAGGAGGCGCCGGAGAACGGCGAGGCGCCTTGGACCGGAGCGCCCGACCAGTTCGCCAATTGGGGCGTCGGCGGGCGCGGCGATTTCGACGACGGCGGCGGTGCGATCGAGGAGACCCTGAAGCGCGAGGTGAGCTTGCGCGATCATCTCCTCGGCCAGTTCGCCATGGACCTCAACGACCCCGCGGACCGCGTCATCGGCACCCATCTCGTGGACATGATCGACGACGCCGGGTATCTGACCGGCGACCTTCAGACCGTGGCGGAAAAACTCGGCTGCGACGTGGCGCGCGTGGAGGCGACGCTGGCCAAGCTGCAGCGCTTCGATCCGCCCGGAATCTTCGCGCGCGATCTGGCCGAATGTTTGGCGTTGCAGCTGCGCGACCGCGACCGCTGCGATCCCGCGATGCAGACGCTTTTGCAGCATCTCGATCTGGTGGCGCGGCGCGATCAGAAATCGCTC
>JBGQJC010000036.1:0-26220 GCA_041498815.1 Alphaproteobacteria bacterium | reverse complement strand
GGCTGAAGAATCCGGTTGACGATGAAGGCGGGAAAATCCTCGGCGACCGCTGGGGTCTTGCCGAGTGCAACCGTCAATTCGCGCACGGTCTGGAAGGTCGCATTGTCGGTCGCAATGCCGCGGATGAGTTCCACCAGCTCGATGACCGGGGCCGGATTCATGAAATGCATGCCCATGAACTTGTTGGGCCGGTCGGTCGCCGCCCCAAGCCGCGTGATCGAGATGGATGACGTGTCGGTGGCGATGATCGCGTCCTTCTTCAAATGCGGCGTCAGCTTCTTGTAGATCGACTTCTTCAGGTCTTCGTCCTCGGTCACGGTCTCGATGACGAGGTCCCGATCCTTGAATAGTTTGTAATCGGTGGCGGTCGAAATCCGCTTCAAGGCCGCCGCGCGCTCCGGGGCCTTGAGGACCTTGCGCTCGACCTGGTGGTCGAGATGCCGCTTGATGGGATCGAGCGCCTTGGCCAGCGGCTCCTTGCCGACATCCATCAGCACGACGTCGAATTTGGCGAGCGCGCAGACATGGGCGATGCCGGCACCCATTTGGCCGGCCCCGATGATCCCGATTTTCTTGATCATGTTTTCTCCCTCGAGCCCTTTGGCCTCACGCCCTTTGGCCTCACGCCGGCAGCTTGTCGAGTTCCGCGGATAGTTCAGGCAAGGCTTGGAATAAATCCGCCACGAGGCCGTAATCCGCGACCTGGAAAATCGGCGCTTCCTCGTCTTTATTTATGGCGACGATCACCTTGCTGTCCTTCATCCCCGCCAGGTGCTGGATCGCGCCCGAAATTCCGACCGCGATGTAAAGCTCGGGCGCCACGATCTTGCCGGTCTGGCCCACCTGATAATCGTTGGGAACGAATCCGGCATCGACCGCGGCCCGCGAGGCGCCAAGCGCCGCCTTGAGCTTATCGGCGATGGCCTCCAAGAGGCGGAAATTCTCGCCGCTCTGCAGGCCCCGCCCGCCCGAGATCACGACCCGGGCGCTGGTCAGCTCCGGCCTCCCCGAGTAGCTCAGCTCCTGGCCGACGAATTTGGCGCGGTTCTCGGCGCCCAAGGCCGCCACGTTCTCGATGGCGGCCGGGCCCGCCCCCGTTTTCGCCCTTTCGAAGGCGGTGGTGCGCACGGTGATCACCTTCACTTTATCCCGCGATCGTACGGTCGCGATCGCATTTCCGGCATAGATCGGCCGGCGGAAGGTGTCCGCGTCCTCCACGGCGATGACGTCGGAAAGTTGCGCCACGTCCAACACGGCCGCCACCCGCGGCATCACGTTTTTGCCGAAGGTGGTGGCGGGCGCCAAGATTTGGGCGAAACCGGGAGCAAGCTTGACGATCAGCGCGGCGAGATTTTCCGCCAGCGGATGCTCGTAGGCGGCGTCGTCGGCGACCAGAACCTTCGCCGTGCCCGCGATCGAGGCGGCCGCTTTGGCGGCCTCCGCGCAATTTTTCCCCGCCACCAGAATCGAAACGTCGCCCGCGAATTTGCGCGCCGCGGTGACGGTGCAAAGAGTAGCCGGCTTCAGCGACTTATGGTCGTGTTCGGCGATCACGAGCGCGGCCATCAGATCACTTTCGCTTCTTCGTGCAGGCGGCGCACCAGTTCCGCGACATCGGCGACCTTGATGCCGGGCGCGCGCTTGGCCGGCTCCGCGACCTTCACGGTTTCGATGCGCGGGCTGACGTCGACGCCCAAGCCATCCGGCGTCAATTCCTCGATCGGCTTCTTTTTCGCCTTCATGATGTTGGGAAGCGTCGCGTAGCGCGGGGTGTTGAGGCGCAGATCCGTGGTCACGACCGCCGGCAGCGTCAAGGCAACCGTCTCGAGCCCGCCGTCGATCTCGCGCGTCACCTGGATCTCGCCGCCGTCCAGCGTGAGCTTCGAGGCAAACGTCCCCTGGGGCCAGCCCAAGAGCGCCGCCAGCATCTGGCCGGTCTGGTTGCAATCGTCGTCGATCGCCTGCTTGCCGAGAAGGACGAGGCCGGGATTTTCGCGCTCCGCGATCTTCTGCAAAAGTTTCGCGACCCCCAGCGGCTCGAGCGCAACATCGGTCACCACATGAATCCCGCGGTCCGCCCCCATCGCCAGGGCGGTGACCAGCACGTCCTTGCATTTGGCCTCGCCCAGGGTGACGGCGATGACCTCGGCCGCCTTGCCGCTCTCCTTGAGCCGGACGGATTCCTCGACCGCGATCTCGTCGAACGGGTTCATGGACATCTTGACGTTGGCCAGGTCCACGCCCGAGCCGTCGGCCTTGACGCGGATCTTGACGTTGAAGTCCACGACCCTTTTGACGGCGACCATTACCTTCATGGACAGGCCCCGGAAATACGTTTGGGATCAAAGCGTTGGAATCGGCCGCGACGCCCCCTTCGCAGCCGCACAATAAGAACCCAAGGGGTGCTTACTGTCAACGCCGCTAGCGGTTGGCCCCCGGCCGCCACAGCACGTCGCGCTTGCCCTTGCCGTTGAGGAAGCGCGCGAGAACGAAGAGATGATCGGACAATCGGTTCACGAAGCGGATCGCGGCGGGATTGACCGCCTCGCTTTGCGAGAGCGCCACCATCAAACGCTCGGCGCGCCGCACCACCGTGCGGGCGAAATGCAGATGGGCGGAAGCAGCACTTCCCCCCGGCAGCACGAAGGAGTCAAGCGGCGCAAGTTTCGCATTCATGCCGTCCATTTCCAATTCTAGGCGCTTGACCTGGCTTTCGGCGATGCGCTGCGCATGTGTTTTGGCTTTTGATTCGGGCCGGCACAAATCGGCGCCCAAATCGAAGAGATCGTTCTGGATGCGCGCCAGCATCGCATCGGCCTCGCCCTTGCTGTGCAGGCGGGCCAATCCGATGGCGGCATTGGCTTCGTCCACCGTGCCGAAGGCTTCGACGCGGAGCGAATGTTTGGCAACGCGGCTGCCGTCGCCGAGCGACGTCTCGCCCGAATCTCCGCCGCGGGTATAGATGCGAGTAAGCTTTACCATGCGCCGCGCGCCGTCACTGGCCCGGGCCGGAAGGGGCCCCGAAATATTTCGAGATGAAAAGCAGGAGCGCGAACAGCGCCAAGGCCAAGGCCTGCATGCCGACCCGCATGCGCATCAGCTTGTTGCCGTATTTCGCGTTGAACGGGCCGCCCCGCACCATCGAGATCACGCCGACCGCAAGCACCGCCAAGGTGCCGAACATGGCGATCAGCACGAGATAGGTCACGACATGGGCGGCCAATTGCATGGGGCAGGTATAGCGCGGGGCCCCGCCTCCCGCCCAGGGAAAACGAGGGCTCCCGCCCAGGGAAAACGAGAGCTCCCGCCCAGGGAAAACGAGAGCTCCCGCTTGTCGAAAAGCTCCGGTTTGCCTGGGTTCGCGGGGGCCTAGCCCGCCCGCGCCAAAAGCCCGCGGGCGATCAAGCCGCGGGCGATGACATGGGCCTGGATTTCGGCGGCGCCGAGTAAAAAGGCAAGCTGGGAATGATGGAGAACGTGCCTCACTTGCCGTGAAGGGGCATCGAAGGCAAGCGCCTCACGTATCGTCAACCTCACTAGTCCCGATTTTGGATTTGCTACCGCGCGGTTCCTGCACCGGCGGAAAAAGCGGCGGAAACGGCGAGTTAAAAAGTGAGAGGCCGGGAAAGACTCCCTGGCCTCTCTTTCGCTATCCTAGATGGTGCCAGCCAAACCAGGAGCGAAGTGATGCCAAAACCAGAAAGCCGCGCAATTGCGGATGTTAAGCCAGTTACATTTCAGCGGTTCGATATAAGCACGGATGGGGAAACGATAGTTTTCGAGCTCCGTCAAACAGGCGGTGGAGTAGGTCACATCGGGATCAAATGGCTTGATCTATCGCTGGCCGTTCAACTCATCGGGCAGGCGGCAGAAAAGTCGTCAGAAGTCCGTCGTTCTCTCGGCAAATCAGATAACTTTGACGGGCGAGGTGAACTAACCGCGCAGCTCGTATCAACCTTCCAAGTCAGCGAATACTCAGACCAAAAACTGAAAGTGTTGAGCCTTCACTCGCCGATTGGCTTTCGGTGCGATTTCGCCATTCCAACCGATGCGGTTGACCAACGTGGACGACCTTACCCACGAGCGATAGCCGAAGAACTTCTATCTGACACGACTCATGGCCTACAACGACCACACTAAATTTGAGGTTCGGTAAAAAGTCTGGGTGAATTGGGCTTGACCCTTCGGTCTATTAGGCTTGTCGCTTTTGCGCTTTCGCCCCTTTTGGTTGCCGCTTAGGTCGCTTCGGAGTCATGCTCTTTAGCGGCTTGGGGAGTGTGTTCACCGCATCCTTCAAGGCTTGCTTGAAACGGCGCTGCGGATTCAGCGCCACTGTATTCGTCCGCCAAATTTCTCTTATTCGTAGGTCCATCATGGAAGCCGAGCGCATAGACCGCAAGAAATATCCATCGCCAGGCGAATGCATTTATTGTGGTGTGTCTGCGAAGAATGCGGCTCTCTTTAATGAGCACATCATTCCGTTTTCATTAGGGGGAAATGTCGAAATCTTAAATGCAAGTTGTGCGGAATGTGCTCGCGTGACCACGAGCATCGAAGATCAGGTGGGACAAAAAATTCTTTTTGATTTTCGCGTTCATGCAAAAATCCAAACCCGCCGGAAAAAACAGCGACCCACCGCTCTACCAATCAGCGTTACTATAGGCGACGGCTTGCGGCAAAACCTAATTCTTCCCGTTCAGGATCACCCTTTTTTCACTCCGTATCCTGTGTGGGGTCCTCCCGGTCTTTTAGACGGTCGGCTCCCAGAAGCAGAATTTCTCCAACCCAAAGTGCACCTCTTTTGGTGGGTGCCGCCCAATATCCGAGAAATACTTTCTCTCTCCGACAGCGAAATCGCACGAATAGCCGTGCCGCAAAAATCAATAAACCTGAACAAATTTGCGCGCGCTATCGCTAAAATGGCGTATTGCCAGGCGGTCGTTTATTATGGCCTCCACAATTGGAGACGCCTTGTTTTGCCGGACTTAATTTTGGGTCGCTACCCATTTGTGCCATATTTTGTGGGCGCTGCGTTAAGTGATCCGCCACCACGACTTCCGATAGATGTGCAACATTTGATATCATTGGAGCCAGAAGCGGTCGGTGATTTGAAATTGCTGGTGGCGTCCATTAGGCTGTTCGCTAACAGCGGCACTGACCTGCACGGGCCACCAATTTACCGCGTAGTGGTTGGAGCGCCGAATGTCAGTTGAGCGCAATGCTCAACATCTGTCGATCAGCCAAAATAGACTCAATGCAAAGACGATAAAAGTCGCGTTCTCGATCAGTGAGTGAAAACCAATCGAGCGCGTCTTCCGAACTGGAAGGGTCAAGCGGGGTTTAATGAGCGAAGATGTCCTCTGCGGCCCAGGCGGCGGGCTGGCGGAGATCGCGCCGATGACGGATCAAATCGACATCTGCCGCAAGGCTCGTTAGCTGCTCGAAGCTAGATTTCAAACCGGCCCTGCTACCGTGCACCGGCCGGCCTTGACTTTCGGCTGGACTAGGAATATAGTCCGCATCCGGTCTTTGACATCGTGAAACCCGCTTAACGCCGCGCGCAACCGCAATCGCTTCCGTGTGGGCGCGGCTGCACGAATGCCATGATGACATCGCGGGCTTCCGCCCGCAAAACGCGGCAACCAGCCGCAAAACACTTCATCGGCGTCGCATAGTGGCGCGATCGCGTCACGCTGCGGGCCCGGTTTTCCGGCCTCAATCGCTACGGGATGATGACAAATGTTTACATCCCCATAGAAAGCCGGGCCCCTGGGAAACCGGGCGCGGCCCGGTTGGAGCCGGTACAGAGCGAAATCGGCGCGGGCTAACTGGCGCGGGAGAGGAGGCCCCTTGCGATCACCTGGGCCTGGATTTCGGCGGCGCCCTCGAAGACGTTGAGGATGCGCGAATCGCACAACACCCGGCTCACGGGATATTCCAGCGCATAGCCGTTGCCGCCGTGGATCTGCATGGCGTTATCGGCGGCGGCCCAGGCGACGCGCGCCGCCAAGAGCTTCGCCATACCCGCCTCGATGTCGCAGCGCCGGTCCATGTCCTTCTCGCGCGCCGCGAAATAGGTGAGCTGGCGCGCGATCATGGTCTCGACCGCGATCCAGGCGATTTTTGCGAAGATGCGCGGGAAGGCGAAGATCGGTTTTCCAAACTGGTTGCGCTCCTGGGCATAGCGAAGCCCGATCTCGAGGGCGCTTTGGGCGACGCCCACGGCGCGGGCCGCGGTCTGGATGCGCGCGGATTCGAAAGTCGCCATGAGTTGCTTGAATCCCTGGCCCTCGATTCCGCCCAGGAGATTGGCGGCCGGAATCTCGAATCCGTCGAAGGCGATCTCGTATTCCTTCATGCCGCGATAGCCCAAGACTTCGATCTCGCCGCCCGACATGCCTTGGGCGGGGAATGGATTCTCGTCGCTGCCGCGCGGCTTTTCGGCCAAGAACATCGAGAGCCCCTTGTATCCCGGCTCGCTCATGTTGGTACGTGCCAGCAGCGTCATCAAATCGGAGCGGGCGCCATGGGTGATCCAGGTCTTGGCGCCGGTCACGCGGTATTTGTCGCCGTCGCGCACCGCCCGCGTCGAGAGGCTCCCAAGGTCCGATCCGGTGTTGGGCTCGGTGAAGACGGCGGTGGTCAAGATTTCGCCCGAGGCGATCCTGGGAAGCCATTTGCGCTTCTGCTCTTCGGTACCGCCCAATCGGATCAGCTCCGCCGCGATTTCGGCGCGCGTGCCGAGCGAGCCGACACCCAAAAATCCACGGCTGAGCTCTTCCGTCACCACGCACACGGCGATCTTGCCGAGACCCAGCCCGCCGAATTCCTCCGGCACGGCGAGGCCGAAGACGCCGAGCTCCGACATCTGATTCAGAATTTCGATCGGGATCAGTTGGTCCTTCAGATGCCATTCGTGGGCGGCGGGCATGACCTCGTCCTCGACGAAGCGATGGATCTGGTCGCGCATCAGCTCCAGGGTTTCATCGCCCAGTCCCGGATGCCCGAAATGACCTTGGGCGACGAGGGCGGCGATGCGGGCGCGAACCGACGCGGTGTTGCCGCGTGCAATCAGGGATTCGACCGCCGGGCTTCTGAAGACGTTGATCTCGCGTGCCGGCAAGCCGAGGTCGGCCGGGCGCACGATCTCGACCTGGCTCATGGCGATGCCGCCTGCCATTTGCGCCAGGTATTCGCCGAATCCGGCCTGGAGCATGAGTTGCTCCAGTTCGCCCAACAGGCCGGCGGCGTCCAGGCGCTTCGCCCAATTGAGGGTTTCGGAGAGTGCCGCGACGTAGGTCTCGAGCCAGGCGAGCCCATGGGCCGCGGTCTGCTCGGATTCCAAAAGATCGCCGTCGATCTTGCCGCCCTTGGTCACGCGCGCGGCCACCGCCTTGCGCGCGGCACCCGCCAAGCCGCGGCCGGCCTCGAGCGCCTCGGCGCAAAGCTCGATTGCGCCTTCGATCACGAGGCCTTCGCGCGCCGTCATGGGGAGTGCCGCCTGGGTCATGGGGACAGTCTAGCGCAAACCGGGGGTCTTCTTAAACGGAGGGGCCGGTCTCCCGGCCCCCGATCGCTCGCGGCCCAGGTGCGAAGGCTATTCGTTCCAGGCCTCGATTGCGTCGTCAATGGTGCGCAGCCCGGGGCGCTTGGCCTGGACCAGCACCGCCATGTTGCCGGGCTTGTGCAGGTTCTTCCACATCTTGGTGTGGGCGCGCGGGATGTCGTTCCAGGAAAACACCTCGGACATGCAAGGGTCGACGCGGCGCTCGATCACCAACCGGTTCGCTTGGCTCGCCTGCAGGAGATTCGCGAAATGGCTGCCCTGGATGCGCTTCTGGCGCATCCAAACGAAGCGCGCGTCGAAGGTGATGTTGTAGCCGGTGGTCCCGGCGCAGAACACCACCATGCCGCCGCGCTTGACCACGAAACAGGACACCGGGAAGGTCTGCTCGCCCGGATGCTCGAACACGAAATCGACGTCGTTGCCCTTGCCGGTCACTTCCCAGATGGCGCGGCCGAACTCGCGGCATTTCTTCATATAGGCGTTGTACGCCTCGGTTTCGTTCACGTCCGGCATCCGCCCCCAGCAATCGAATTTGGTGCGGTTGACGACGCCCTTGGCGCCCAGCTGCATGACGAAATCGCGCTTGCTGTCGTCGGAAATTACCGCAACCGCGTTCGCGCCCGCGGTGGCGATCAACTGCGTGGCCATCGAGCCCAGCCCGCCCGAGGCGCCCCACACCAGCACGTTATGGCCCGGGCGCAGGACGTGCGGGCGGTGCCCGAACAGCATGCGGTAGGCGGTGGCGAGCGTCAGCACATAGCAGCCGCTTTCCTCCCAGGTCAGGTGGCGCGGACGCTCCATGAGCTGTTGGGCCTGGACGCGCGCGAACTGCGCGAACGAACCGTCGGGCGTCTCATAGCCCCAGATGCGCTGGCTGGGCGAGAACATGGGATCGCCGCCGTTGCATTCCTCGTCGTCGCCGTCGGTCTGATTGCAGTGGATGACGACCTCGTCGCCGACCTTCCAGCGATTCACCTTCGAGCCCACGGCCCACACGATCCCCGACGCATCCGAGCCGGCGATGTGATATTCGGCCTTGTGCACGTCGAAGGGCGAGATCGGCTTGCCGAGCCCGGCCCACACGCCGTTGTAATTGACGCCCGCCGCCATCACTTGGACCAGCACTTCGTGGGAATCGATCTCGGGGGTGGGCAGCACCTCCGCCTGCATCGCCTTTTCGGGCTCGCCGTGGCGCTCGCGCCTGATCGCCCAGGCGTGCATCATCTTGGGCACATGACCCAAGGGCGGAATCTCGCCGATTTCGTAAAGGTCCTTGGCGGGAGCAGCCGTCTTCAGTTTCACCGCTTCGGTAGCCATCCTCACCTCGTCATCCGGCATATCGAGTCGGCGGGCCTTACAGCCGGTTTTTGGCCCGGGATGGGAAACGCTCGAACGCTAATAAGTTGCAGCGATCCTGGTTCCGGCGCCCCGCTCAAATCCGCCTCGGGCGGCCTCGTTCCTCCCGGCAGGGCAGAATTTTTTAATGCGGCGCGGCTTTTTTTGCAATGCACAATCTCGCACCCGAACCTTGCGCCCTGCTATGTTAGCGTTGGGTTAAATAAACGCCCGGACGGCCGGGCGGTTGCATCCGTTAATAACCGGCGACCATGAGACGAAAACAGGGCAAATCTCGGGGCTTACGCGGGCGGGGCCGGGTTACGGCATCCCGTACCCGGGTCAAGGTCTCCGCCCGGCTGGGCAAGGCCGGGAGCCGGATTCGCACCCGGCCTCCAAAGCTCGCAACCGCCAAAAAGCGGGGCATGAGCCGGGCCCGGCGCGAGATCAAGACCGCACCGGCGAAAACGGCGGCGGCGCCCGTCAAGCGCGGCCCCCAGCGCGACGCGCCTTGGCTGATGCGCACCTATTCCGGGCATTCCTCGGCCGCGGCCTCGAACGCGCTTTACCGCGCCAATTTGGCGCGCGGCCAGACGGGGCTATCGGTCGCCTTCGATCTGCCGACCCAGACGGGATATGACGCCGACCATGCCTTGGCCAAAGGCGAGGTGGGAAAGGTCGGCGTGCCGATCGGCCATCTCGGCGACATGGAGCAGTTGTTCGAAGGCATCCCGCTTGCGCGCATGAATACCTCCATGACCATCAATGCGACCGCGGCGTGGTTGCTCGCGCTCTATATCGCGGCGGCCGAGCGCCAAGGCGCCAAACGCGCCGAGCTTTCGGGCACGACCCAGAACGACATCATCAAGGAATATCTCTCGCGCGGGACCTATATCTTCCCGCCCGCGCCGAGCTTGCGCCTCACGACGGATATCATTTCGTTCACCGCGCGCGAGATTCCGAAATGGAATCCGGTCAACGTCTGCTCCTACCACTTGCAGGAGGCGGGCGCGACCCCGGTGCAGGAGCTCGCCTACGCGCTGGCGACGGCGATCGGCGTCCTCGATGCCGTGCGCAAGTCGGGTCAGGTGGCGGCCGGCGAATTTCCGAAGCTCGTGGGCCGGATCAGCTTTTTCTTGAACGCCGGCATGCGTTTCATTACGGAACTCTGCAAGGTCCAGGCCTTCGCCGAATTATGGGACGAGATCTGCCGCAAGCGCTTTGGGGTCGAAGACGCCAATCTGCGCCGGTTCCGCTACGGCATGCAGGTAAATTCGCTGGGCCTGACCGAGCAGCAGCCGGAAAATAACGTCTACCGGATTCTGATCGAGATGCTCTCGGTGGTGCTAAGCCGCAACACCCGCGCGCGGGCCATCCAATTGCCGGCCTGGAACGAGGCGCTGGGCCTGCCGCGGCAATGGGACCAGCAGTGGTCGCTCCGGCTCCAGCAGATCATGGCCTATGAAACCGATGTCCTGGAGTTCGACGACATCTTCGAGGGCTCGGGCGTCATCCGCGAAAAGGTCGGCGCGCTCATAGCGGAGGCGAAAGCCGAGCTCGCCCGCATCGAGGCCATGGGCGGCGTGGTGCCCGCGGTCGAATCGGGCTACATGAAACAGCGCCTGGTCGAATCGAATACCCGGCGCATCGCCGACATCGAATCGGGCGTCTTGAAGGTCGTCGGCGTCAATTGCTTTACCGATGGCTTGCCGTCGCCGCTCCTGGAATCGGGCGAAGCCTCGTTCCTGACGCCCCATGCCGATGCCGAGAAGCGCCAAATAGCGAACCTCGAGAAGTGGCGGGCAAGCCGCGACCCGCGCAAAGCAAAGCAGGCGATGGACGCCCTCGAGCGCGCGGTCAAAGAAGGCCGCAACGTCATGGAGCCTTCGATATCTTGCGCCCATGCCGGGGTCACCACCGGCGAATGGTCGGGCCTGATGCGCCGCATCTTCGGCGAATACCGGGCCCCCACCGGCGTATCGGGCAAGGCCGGGGCGATGGTTTCGGCGCGCGAGAAGGAGCAAATGCAAGACGTCAGGCGCCGCGTCGAGGAAGTCTCGAAGCGCCTCGGGCGCCGCATCAAAATACTCATCGGCAAGCCGGGCTTGGACGGCCATTCGAACGGCGCCGAGCAGATCGCGGTCCGGGCGCGCGACGCCGGCATGGAAGTGGTCTACGAGGGAATCCGCCTGACGCCTGCGCAAATCGCCAACGCCGCGCTCGAGGAAGGCGTGCATGTGGTCGGTCTTTCCGTGCTCTCGGGCTCGCATCTGCCGCTGGTCACCGAAGTGATGGAGCGGATGCGCAAATCGGGCCTCGCCAATATCCCGGTGGTGGCGGGTGGCATCATCCCGCCCAAGGACGCCGAAGCGCTGAAAAAGGCGGGCGTCGCCGCGGTCTATACCCCCAAGGACTACGATATTTCCGAAATCATGGCCGAGATCGTCGAGATCGTGGACCGGGCGCACCGGGAGGCGGCGTGACGCCGCACGCAGCGGGCGCTTGAGTTATACCGAGCGAATCGCCGAGCTCAATACTTTCGACCTTTCCCGCTACGTCCCGTTCATGGTTTCCGGCACCAGGGTCGGTTCGATTCGCCGCGACCGGATTCCACTCTTGCAGGAATTCCCCGAAGTGTTCGCTTTGGGCGAGTCCGAAATTGCGCTCGCGCCCGCGCTGGCGACAGCGGAGCAGCGCACTCTGGCGGTAGCAAAAGTCGTGAAGGCACTGAGCGAAAAGAGGCTGATCCGCCATCCCCGGGATGAATCCTATCCCGTGGTGGCGTCCGATGACCGCACGCTCGCGACCGCCCCACTGTTTACGATCGAGCGCAACGCGGTGCCCTTCTTCGGCATCCGCGCCTTCGGCATCCATGTCAACGGGTTCATGCGCGAGGGGGATGGTTTCAGCCTCTGGATTGCACGGCGCAGCGGCGGCGCCCGTGTCCACCCGAAGAAGCTCGACAACATGGTGGCGGGCGGCCAGCCCGCGGGGCTCAGCCTATTCGACAACATGATCAAGGAGGCGGAGGAGGAGGCGAGCCTTCCGCCCGAAGTTTCGAAGACGGCAATGCCCGCCGGCCACATCTCCTATTGCGTCGAAACGCCGGAGGGCTTGGGCCCCGCCACCATGTTCGTGTTCGACCTCGAAGTCCCGCGCGCGTTCGAGCCCGAAAACGCCGACGGCGAGATCGACTACTTCGAGCTCTTGCCCGTCGCCGACGTTTTGCGCCTGGTTGCGGAAGGGCGCGAGTTCAAGCCCAACAGCAATTTGGTGATCATCGATTTTTGCCTGCGCCACGGCGTGATTGGGCCCGATCACCCGGAATATGCCGCGCTCAAATCGGGCTTGCGGCGGTAACGATTTCAGGCGCGCTTGGCCGCGGCGGAATTGAGTTTCGCTTGGCTTTGTGCCAATTCGCGCACTTTCTTGGGCGAGAATCCGGAGAACCGCAACGCGCGCAGCGTCGACGCCCGGTCGCGTTTGGCCAATCTTCGTCCCGATTCGTCGCGCACCAACGGATGATGGGCGTATTCCGGCGTGTTCAATCCCAGGAGCGCCTGAATCAAACGCTGGACATGGGTCGCCTCGAACAGATCCTCGCCGCGCGTCACCAACGTCACGCCCTGCAGATGATCGTCGAGGGTGACGGCCAGATGGTAGCTCGCCGGCGTTTCCTTGCGCGCGATCACGATGTCGCCGAAGATTTCGGGACGCGCCGGAATCTCGCCCCGCCCGCGCTCGTGAAAGGTCAATTTTCCGGTGCGCGCCAGCGCGCGGGCAAGATTGAGCCGCAGCGCATAGGCATCGCCGCGCGCGATTCGGGCCGCGCGTATCTCGGCGGGCAAGGTGCGGCAGGTGCCGGGATAAACCGGGGTCGCCGGCTCATGGGGGGCGGAAGCCGCCTTCGACACTTCCGCGAGGATCTGCGCCCGGGTGCAGAAACAGGGATAGACGAAGCCCTCGGATTCGAGCTCGGCGACCGCTTCGCTGTAATCCGCCATGTGCTCCGATTGCCGCCGCACCGGCTTTTCCCAGGCGAAGCCGAAAATGTCGCTTCCCAGCCAGGCGAGGTCGTCGTAGATCGCCTGCTCGAATTCGGGGCGGCAGCGCGTGGCGTCGATGTCTTCGATGCGAACGAGGAACCGCCCGCGCGATTCCCGTGCGGCCTCGAAGGCGGCGAGCGCCGCAAAGGCGTGGCCCAAGTGCATAAAGCCGGTTGGGCTCGGCGCGAAACGGGTGGTGACCGGTTGCTCGCTCATTGCAAGTCTTCGATTCGTCTCATGCCATCCTGGCCCTTGTGCGCGTTACGCCGCATCGCCATCATGCCCCAAAATTCTTAAAAGTTTCGCATGGCCCGGCCTTCCCGCCCACCCCCGGGCGCGGCCCGTGCCGCGATAGGATTACAGCCCATGACCGCGTTGCCGCAACTCGCCGGCCCCGTTTTTGGCCCGGTCGCCAAGGGCAAGGCCGGCCAATTCGTGGTCTTGCTCCACGGGGTCGGGGCCGATGGCAACGATCTGATCGGCCTCGCCCCGGAATTCGCGCGCGTGCTTCCCCATGCCGCCTTCTCCTCGCCCCATGCGCCTTACCCTTGCGACTTCGCGCCCCAAGGCCGGCAGTGGTTCAGCCTCATGGACCGCGGCCCCCAAGCATTGCTCGCCGGCGTCAAAAGCGCGGCGCCGGTTGTGAACGCATTCCTCGATTCGGAACTGGCGAAATTCGGCCTGGACGATTCGGCGCTCGCGCTGATCGGATTTTCGCAAGGCACGATGGTGGCGCTCTATACGGCGCTCCGGCGGGCAAAACCCTGCGCCGCCGTGCTGGGGTATTCCGGGGCGCTCCTGGGCGCCGAAACGCTCTTTACCGAGATCGTCTCGCGCCCGCCCGTGTTACTCATCCACGGCGACCAGGATCCGGTGGTTCCGTTCGCGGCACTCGGCCACGCGGAGACGGTTCTCTTGGCCAACGCCGTGCCGGTCGAAACCCAGGTGCGAAAAGGTCTTGGCCACGGCATCGACGGCGAAGGATTTGCCCTCGGGGCCCGGTTCCTGGCCAAGGCCTTCGGCGCCAAGCCGGCCGGGCGAAACCCGTAGAACCCACCAGTTTGCGGGCGTTTTCGCCTTCAAACGGTCACCGTTTCCGTGTAGCCTCTCGGGCGTTGAAGCTGGCCCCGGCCCGAACCACGAGACTTCCTTGTCGCTGTCGCCCAAATCCTGCCCGGCCCTGGTGCTGAATGCCGATTTCCGGCCGCTCAGCTATTTCCCGCTGTCGCTGTGGTGTTGGCAGGATGCGATCAAGGCGGTGTTCCTGCACCGGGTCAACATCGTCTCCCAATACGATCGCGCGGTGCACTCGCCCTCGGTCGAGATGAAGCTCCCCAGCGTCATCTCGCTCAAGGAATACGTGCCGGCCGCGCGCCGGGTGCCGTTCACGCGGTTCAATGTTTTCTTGCGCGACCGCTTCATCTGCCAGTATTGCGGCGAAAACTTTTCGAGCCAGCATTTGACCTTCGATCACATCGTCCCGCGCTCGCGCGGCGGGCGCGCGGTCTGGGAGAACGTGGTCACCGCCTGCGAAACCTGCAATCTGCTGAAGGGCAACAAGCTGCCCCAGGAATCGGGCATGTACCCGATGAACCCGCCCAAGCGCCCGACCACCTTCCAGCTCCAGGACGCAGGCCGGGCCTATCCACCCAACTTCCTGCACGAATCCTGGCGCGACTTTTTATATTGGGATACCGAGCTGGAGCCTTAAGCGCGGCCCGCCTCCGGCGTCAAACCCTTTCCGACAGCCAGATCGCGAGTTTCGAGGCCGCCTTGATTGCGGCGGTCAAGAGCGCGTGCGCCGGCGCCTCGCGCGCGCCGTGGGAAATCGCGGTATCGCGATGTTCGATCTCGTCGCCGCGGAATTTTTCGATGGTGTCGCGCAATTCCCGCTCGTCGTCGCCCAAGAGCGCCGCCTGGCCCGCGTAATGGGCGTCGATCACCTCTTCCACCGCCTCGGTCGCGGCCATCGCCGCCTTCGGGCCCAAGAGCGCCGTAGCCAAACCCAGCGCGTAGCCCGCCACGTGCCAGACCGGCGCAAGCGCGGTCGGGCGCACCCGGCGCTCGCGCATCAGCTTCGCGAACAAATCGAGGTGATCGGATTCCTTTGCCGCCATGTGGCGGATGACGGCGGCTTCGGGGGACCGGCCCAAGACGGCGAGCTGGCCTTGGTAAATCCGGATTGCCCCGTACTCGCCCGCATGGTCGACGCGGATCATCCGGGCGATCAGATCGCGCGGTTCCGGATCGCCGGGAAGGCGCGTCTCTCCCGTGGTCTTGGGATGAGCCTGCGAATTTCCGGTCATGAATTCGCCCTCTTCGGCGCCAGAACGCAGAAAACCGCCAAGGCGGCCGAGACCAGAACATTGTACCCCGCCATGGTAATTCCGAACA
This sequence comes from Alphaproteobacteria bacterium, assembly GCA_041498815.1. GTDB lineage: Bacteria > Pseudomonadota > Alphaproteobacteria > DATDPM01 > DATDPM01 > DATDPM01. Next base: position 10,878 of record JBGQJC010000036.1, on the reverse strand, counting down.
GCGACCACTGCGGCTGGTCGCAGCGCACCACCGGTCCGTGCTTCAGCATCTCTTCCAACTCTTGAAGCGTGGCGGCGGTCGAGGTAGCGCCGCATTCCGGCGTCCCCTGCCACCAATGCTGCTCGACCCCGACATGGAACACCGCGATCGCAAATCCCGCGGCAAAGACCAGGGCACAGGCTTGGACGAACCTCCGCGAAACGCCGGCGCCTTCCGGGCGCGCGGCCAGCGCAAGGGCGGTCAAGGAAAGCGCGATCGCGATGCCATAGGGGTAACGCTGATAGATGCAGAGCACGCAAGGTTGGAGTCCGCCCCAGTATTGAAAGGCGAAAACGGAGGCGAGCACCGCAACGCTTGCCCCCAGCACCGCCGCGGGCGCGAATTTGGGATCAAAAAGAAGCGATCGCAACATCACGAGGTTCTCACCACCGGCGTCAGCCCGAAATCACTTTGCGCGCAATCAGGAACACGGCAAACAAAATGACAAAAGCGAGCGTGGCGGTAAGCGCCAAGTTGCGCTCCACGAAGCGCTGCACGGGCGGGCCGATCCAGCGCAGCAGCGCCGCCTCGACGAAAAATCGCGTGCCCCGGGCCGCGGCGGAAACCAGCACGAAGGTGAAAAAATCGAGGCCGAAGACGCCGCTGGCGATCGTGACCACCTTGTAAGGGACGAAGGTGACGGCGGCCATGGCGACGATCCAGGCGCCCCACTCATTATAGAGTCCGCGAAACCGCTCGAAGGCCTCGGTCGCGCCGTAGAATGCGAGCAAAGGCTCGCCGATCTGCTCGAACAGGAAATGGCCGATTCCATAGCCCAGCATGCCGCCCAAGACGGAGCCGAGCGTGCACACGGCGGCGATCCAGAAGGCTTGGTCGCGCCTGGTCACCACCATGGGGACCAAAAGCACGTCGGGCGGCACCGGGAACACCGAGCTTTCGGCAAACGATATGCCGAACAGCCCGAGGAGCGCGTGGCGGTGGTTGGCGATGCGGATGGTCCAATCGTAAAGCCGGCGCAGCATACCTATCCTTCGCCTTCAAGCGGGCGGGGCCCGCTCGAAACCTTATATCGCCTGGCCGGTTTTCGCGGCGGGCGTCTGCAGCCGGTTGCCGAGATAGCGGTTGTTGGCATGGAGGATTTCGAGGAACCCGGCGTGGGCCGGCGCCGGCTTGTAGATCCGGAAGGTTTTCATGACGCCCAAGGTCGCGGCACTTTCGAGCGGCCCGATAAACGAAATGTCGCGGTCGAGGAAATAGGGCCGGTTTGCCCAATAATCCATCTGCGCGCGGTTCAGGAAGAAGCATCCCGCATGGGGGTTGGTGGGGCGCTCGAAGGCGACCTTGGTGTCGAGCACCCTTCCGTTCACGGCCGGCCGGTCGGCGATGTCCTGCCATGCGCTGGCGAATTTGGTCGAGAAATGGCCATCGATATAGAGCTTCTGGACCGGCTCGGTGGCGGAAAGCTCGAATCGGTTCGGCATCAGCAAAGCGTCGTTGCCGACATGGGCCGCGAACCAGCGCAGCTTGACGAAGAACCACGGATCGCTCAACACCAGATCGTCCTCGAAATAGCAATAGAAGTCGTATTGGCCGAGACGCTCGCGCAACACTTCGTGGCACTCGAAGCCGAGCATCATGGGCTCGGCCTTGGTCTCGCGGTGCTCGAAATGCGACGGCGGCAGAGAAATTTCCTGGATCAGATGCTTGGCCCCGGTGGTGCAGATGACGACGTCGATGTCGTAGCGTTCAGCGGTGTTGGCTTGCGCCAGCACCGGCTTGCGGAGTTCGAGCAATGTGAGCTGATTTGGCCCCAGCGTCTGATGGAGTGCGGCGACGCAGGTGCGCAGCGCATCCGATCGCGGCTTGGAATTGGGCCCGGTCGAGCCGTAGAAGCCGTTGCCACCGGCATCATAAAAATGGGCGATGGTGGCAAGAATCTTCAAGCGCGGCGTGATCACGTGGGGCCGTGCCCCGTAGAGAGCAGCGCCTCGAAATAATCGATGGTGCGCTTCAATCCCGCCGTTAGCTCGATCTTGGGCTCCCAACCGAGCGCGCGCTTGGCCAGCGAAATATCGGGGCAGCGCTGCTTGGGATCGTCCTGGGGCAGGGGCCGGAACGTGATCTTGGCGCGCGATCCGGTGATGCCGATGATCGTTTCCGCGAGCTCCCGGATCGTCACCTCGTGCGGATTGCCGAGGTTTACCGGGCCGGTCAGTGGATCGGGCGCATCCATGAGGCGCACGAATCCCTCGATCATGTCGTCCACATAGCAGAACGCCCGGGTCTGGCTGCCGTCGCCGAAGAGCGTGATCGATTCGCCCTTCAAGGCCTGGACGATGAAATTCGGGACCACGCGCCCGTCGTTGGGGTGCATGCGCGGGCCATAGGTGTTGAAGATGCGCGCGACCCGGATCTTAAGCCCATGCTGGCGGTGATAGTCGAAGAACAGGGTTTCGGCGCAGCGCTTGCCTTCGTCGTAGCAGGCGCGCGGCCCGATCGGATTGACCTTGCCGACATAGGCCTCATTTTGGGGATGCACGTCGGGGTCGCCGTAGACCTCGCTGGTCGAGGCCTGGAAGATCTTCGCCTGCACCCGTTTGGCGAGCCCCAGCATGTTGATCGCGCCGTGCACGCTGGTCTTGGTGGTCTGCACGGGATCGAGCTGGTAATGGATGGGCGAGGCCGGGCAGGCGAGATTGTAGATCTCGTCGACCTCGACATAGAGCGGGAAGGTGATGTCGTGGCGCTGCAATTCAAAATGCGGTTGCCCTTGCAGATGATCGATGTTGGCCTTGGGGCCGGTGAAGTAATTGTCCACGCACAGCACGTCGTGTCCGAGCCCGACCAGCCGCTCGCACAGATGCGAGCCCAGGAATCCGGCGCCCCCGGTGACGAGAATTTTCTTGGCGGATGGCATGGCGGAGTTGCTCCCCCAGGGTTTGCCGGCTCGGCCGCGCAGGGGGCGAGCCTAAACGGGAGCGAGAAGCCTTGCAATCGGGCCGCGCACCGCTGCTACGGCCTCGGATTCCTTGAGAGTCGGCGCCTAAGGCGCCGTTCACCTTGTGCCCAGGCCGCGTCCTAGCCGCGCTTTGAGCGGGCCTCGCTTCCCGCTAAGATGCCGCTCTTTCGCGCCCTATCCCGAACGGGCCCCTGTGGCGAAACTGGTAGACGCGGCAGACTCAAAATCTGTTGTCCGCAAGGACGTGTTGGTTCGAGTCCGACCAGGGGCACCATGACATTCGGACGCAGCGAATCCCGGATATGGGAGACATTCGCATGAGCAAGACGATGGTATCGCGGCGGCTGGTCATTGTTCGGGCGGCGCAGATAACATTGGGCGCATCGGCGGCGGCGCTGTTCCCGGTTTCGAGTTTTGCCCGGGTGACGATGAACCAGGGGGCCGGGCTCGCCTTGTCGTCCGCGGGTTTTGCCGACGGCGAGACCATCCCGGCCCGTTTCGCTTGCGACGGCGCCAATCTCTCTCCGGCGCTGTCGTGGTCGGGGGCGCCGGACGGAACCGAGAGCTTTGCCCTCGTTTGCTACGATCCCGACGCGCCGGGCGGCGCGTTCCACCACTGGGCGATCTATGATCTTCCGGGCGACCGCGAGGTGCTGGGCGAGGGGTTTCCGAAGGGCGCCGAAGCCGAGGGCGCGCGCCAGGCGGTCAACGACTTCGGCGAGGCCGGTTACAAAGGGCCCTGTCCGCCGCACGGGCACGGCGTCCACCATTACCATTTCGATCTCTTCGCCTTGCCGGCCGCGCAGCTGAAGTTGCCGCAGGCAGCAAACTGCGCGCAAGTGTTGGCGGCCGCGCGCGGTCGTGCGCTGGCGAGCGCAAGCCTGATCGGGCTCTACAAGCGCTGACCGCGGTTTTGCCTCGGAGTGCACCTGCGCCGGCGCGGGAGCGCCGCCGCATAAAAAATATGCTCCGCACCGCGGGGATCGCGGCGATGCGGAGGTCACGGGAACTAATAACGGCGCCGGAACGATTCTCGAATCGCCCCGGCGCCCCTGTTCTAATTCCCGGGCTTGACCTCGATCTTCTTGGCCGTGGCCCGCGATTCGGCGAGCTTGGGGAGCGTTACCTTGAGCACACCCTTGTCGAATTTCGCCGCGATCTTCTCGGCATCGATGCCGGGCGGGAGCTCGAGGGAGCGCAGGAACGAGCCGTAGCTGCGTTCGGACATGTAGTAGCCGGCGTCCGACTCTTCCATTTCCGCCTTTTTCTCGCCTTTGACGGTGAGAACCCCGTCCTCGAAGGTCACTTGAATATCCTTCTCCTCGACGCCGGGCAATTCCGCTTCGATCTCGAACGTCTTGTCCGTCTCCTTCACGTCCATCGACGGCATAAGGATAGCCGTGCTATTTCCCGGCGCCAGATAACCGGGAAACACGTCATCGAGCAAACGGGTCATCTGCCTTTGCAGCGACAGAATCGGATTTTCGGCCGCGGAGAGTTCGCTGCGGCGGCCAAAGGGCGTCAGCAAGCGCAACATGTTGAATCCTCCGTATTTTGATTCGCAATCTTTGAAGGCAAATTAATCGCGGCCGGGGCGCCGCACATTGATCTGGGTCAAATCAGTCCTGCTCGCATCAGTGACATAAATCATGGGCTATTCGCATCGAACGGCTGGCAAGCATGCTGCAGCGAAGGGCGCGCACCGTCATGGACGAAACATTGGTGCCCCGGCTCCTTGATAAGGCCGCGATCGACCAGGCCTATCCGCTCGTGCGCAATATCGCGGCCGGCATCACGCTTGAGCGCTGGAACCGTTTCGCCCGGCCCCAGGTCGCGTGGCATTCGCCCAATTGGCCCCACGGTCTGATGACGATCCAAAACGCGGCCGGATATATCCTTGGCTTGTTCCATTTCGAAGTGCGCGACGATCTCCACGAGAGACGCATTTTGTGTATCGACAACATCATCGTGCCGAACCTCCCGGGGCGCGACCGGATCTGGGAATCGATCGCCGGTGCCGTGGAGCACCTAGCGCAGAAGAGCGGCTGCCAGGCAATCCGTGCCGAGTTGACGGATGAGCTCAATCCCACCGATCGCGACCGCGAATGGGTCGCGGCGTCGCTCGAGGAATACGGATATTCACGTGACGGTGTTCTCGGATTCAAGCGGCTCTGCGCCGGGCCGGGCGCGAACGGCGGTCCCAAACCGGACGCCACGTAATGCGATTAATGACCCCGTTTGGCCCCGGAAGCTTCTTTGATTCCGGGCAAATTCGGATGTATCCTTCGGGGTTAATATCAATTCGGTTGTGGCGCGCTGGGAATGCCCCGATTCAATTTGGACACGCAAGCCAAGCAGCATCCGCGGCACCTCGTGCATCCCTGCGACACCTGTGCGGCGCGCGATTATTCCGCGTGCGCGCCGCTCGATGCCGACGAGCAAAAGCGGCTGGTCTCCATCATGAGCACGGTCGAGATTGGGCCGCACCAGACGGTCTTCGACGAGACCGAGCCGGCGCAATATGTTTTCAACGTGAGGGAAGGCGCGGTAAAGATTTACAAGCTCCTTCCCGACGGCCGGCGCCAGATCACCGGCTTCCTCTTTCCCGGCGATTTTCTCGGGCTGACGCATAACGAATCCTATGCCTACAGCGCCGAGGCGCTGACCGAGACCCGGCTTTGCCGGTTTCCGCGGCGCAAGCTCGAGCTCCTGCTCGACGAGATGCCGAAGCTCGAGCAGCGGCTGCTCGGCATGGCGTCCCACGAGCTGGCGGCGGCGCAAGACCAGATGGTGCTGTTGGGGCGAAAGTCGGCGCGTGAGCGCTTGGTGTCGTTTCTGCTGATGCTGTCGGACGCCGCGGCCCGGCACGGGCAGCCGGGCAATCCCGTTTCCTTGCCGATGAATCGGACCGATATGGCGGATTACCTCGGCCTCACCATCGAAACGGTGAGCCGCACCCTCACCCAGCTCAAGACCCAGGGCTTGGTCCAGCTTCTCGACGAGAAGCGAATCTCGCTCGCCAAACCCGAAGCGCTGCGCGAAATCGCAACCGGCTTCTAGGTCCGGCTTCGCATCCCGTCACGGCTCCAACACATAGCGGCCCGGCGCGTCGCCAAGGGCCGGATAGCCCCGGTCGGGCGCGCCCATCGGCGGCGGCGCTACCGCCTGCGCGGAACGTTCGCGCAGCCATTTTACCCATTCCGGCCACCACGACCCCTCGGAGTCCGGCGTCGCGGCCGCCCAGGTCTCGGGATCGACATAGCGGCCGTCCCCCGGCCGGTGGGCGATCTGATAACGGCGGCCGGGATGACCGGGTTCGCTGACGATGCCGGCGTTGTGTCCGCCCGAGGTCAGGACGAACGTCACGGAGGTGTCGGTCAGCAGATGAATCTTGTAGACGGAAAGCCAGGGCGCCACGTGGTCGGTGCGGGTCGAGACCGCGAAGACCGGCAGACGGATGTCCTTGAGCGCGACCGGCCGCCCTTCGACGCGGTGTCGTCCTTCCGCCAAGTCGTTTTCGATGAACAGATGCCGCAAATAATCCGAATGCATGCGGTAAGGCAGACGCGTCGCATCGGCGTTCCACGCCATGAGGTCGTTCATCCCGGTGCGCTCGCCCTTCAAGTACTGCTGCACCGCTTTCGACCAGATCAGATCGTTCGAACGCAGCAGCTGAAAGGCCCCGGCCATTTGCCGGGTATCGAGATATCCCTGCTCCCACATCGTGTCTTCGAGATAGGCAACCTGGCTTTCGTCGGTGAACAGCATGAGTTCGCCCGCCTCGGTGAAATCGGTCTGCGCCGCGAACAGCGTCATGGATTTTAACCGGTCGTCGCCGTCGCGGGCCATGGCGGCGGCCGCGATCGAAAGCAGGGTCCCGCCAAGGCAATAACCGGCCGCATGCACCGGGCGGTCGGGGCAGATCGCATTGACCGCATCGAGAGCGGCGCCGATGCCGAGCCGCCGGTAATCCTCCATGCCGAGATCGCGCTCTTCCGTGGTCGGGTTCCGCCATGAGATCATGAACACCGTGAAGCCGTTCTCCACGAGATACCGGACCAGAGAATTCGAAGCCGACAGGTCGAGGATGTAGTATTTCATGATCCAAGCGGGAACGATCAGCACCGGCTCGGGATGCACGCGCGCGGTGGTCGGCGCATATTGGATCAGCTCCATGAGCTCGTTCCGGTAGACGACCTTGCCCGGCGTCACCGCCAGGTTTCGCCCCACCTGGTAGTCTTCGCTCAAGACCGGCTTGCGGCCCGCCACCGCGCGTTCCCAATCCTCCAGGAAGTATTGAGCTCCGCGGACGAAATTTTGCCCGCCCTCGGCCATGGTCTTATTCAGAACCTCGGGATTGGTGAACGGGAAATTCGCGGGCGAGAAAAGATCGAGAATCTGGCGCATGGTGAATTCGACGATGCGCTCGTGCTGGGCCGAAACCCCGCGCAGCCCGGTCGTCGCGTTGTACCACCATTGCTGCTGCAGCAAGAACGCCTGATAGATCGCGTTGAAAGGCGGTTGTTGCCAGGCCGCGCCGGCGAAGCGCCGGTCTTGGGGCAGCGGCTCGATGCAGGGCGCACATTCGGGATTGGCGCAGGTGCGCGACAAGTAAAGCGCAAAGCGCACCCATTTGCGGACCGCCTTTTCCACCAGCGCCGCCTGTTTGCCGGGGGCGTTCGCCAGATGCGCCGCCCAATCCGCGAAGGCGAGCATCAAGGCGGCGGGCGAGAGGGACGAAGTGAAACGCGCCTGCCAGGCGTGCATCAGGCGGTCGAGCACCTCGGCTCTTGCATCGCCCGTTGCCGGCTCGTCGGCGATCGGCGCACGCATGCCGGGCGCCCCGCACGTGACGCGCCCCGGCGCCGTTGCGGCAATCCGCGGTTCGTCTTTGCCGGGCGCGGGCGAATGCGCCGGCACCCGGCTTACCACTCGGATATTCCTTTCATTGCGCATGGCCAGCGCCCCGAATTTTACGTCGGCACAAAAACACACTGCCCGAACGGGCCGCGCCGGCATTGACCTAGCTCAATACGGCTTGAAGCCGGTCCGGCGCTCTTGATCTACGTCAAGGTTAACGACGTCCGATTGTGCTTATTAATTAGCGTTAATGGGAAGGTTTATTAATAGCTCGAAAGTCGGCGGCGCGGTCCTTGGATCGCGGAAGACGGAAAGGAGCAGAAGCCATGACGCGAAAAACACGGAGTAACGGAGGCGGCGGAGAGTACGGCTTTACCGTTTTTCCCGGCTTCAACGGTCAGACCATGCAGACGGCGGTCCAGCCCCTTGAAGTGTGGCTCCGGTGGCAGGCCGGGTTGTTGAAGACGGCGGCGCCGGCAGTCGTAGAATGGATGGAACGGCGGCGCGAAGGCACGGAAGCGGCGTGCGAGGCGCTCGAGCGGTTGACTGGCTGCGAAGACGTTGCCAGCGCCACCGAGGTTCAGCGCGAATGGGCCGAAGGGGCCGTGAAGCGTCTCGAAGCGGATTTTCGGGCGCTCGGCGGACAAGTTTTCTCTTGGCCGCGGAACATCGCCAAGAGCGGCCGAAGCGCGGCGCGAGCCCGCAAGGAGGAGGGCACCCCCGAGAGGGAACCGGTACGGCGGGAAGCGTAGCTTGCGGTTCGGCGAAGCCCGCAACCGGTGAAGCGTTCGGATTCAGTCGAATGAGCGTGCGTCGGACGTGAGTTTTTCCAAGAGCCACCAGGAGATCGACATGGAAGAGCAATCCAAGATCTGCGCCGCCCGGCTCCGGGAGAGAGCGGTGCAGTGCCGCGATTTGGCTCGCGGCGCAACCTCGGTCGGCATCGCGCAAGAACTGGAGGCCATTGCCGAGGAGTACGAGGGCGACGCCGAGCGGCTGGAGACGGTGCGCGGCGGTCATGCATTGGAACTGCGTTAGATACCGGCCAAAGCCACGAGGTGCGTGACATGGAACGGCAATTTGCGATCTCTGCCCCCCAGCTTCGCGAGAGAGCGGCGCGCTGCCGGAAGATGGCGCACGGTTTTGTTTCGGAAACCGTCGCCCGCGAGCTCGAATCGATCGCCAAGCAATACGATGAAGAGGCCTCGCGGCTCGAAACGGCTCGGGTCGATCGCGTGGTGACGGTTCCCACACGGAATTCGGCGGCCCGATCCTAGGCGCTTCCGGCGCGCAACCCATCCAACGGAAAAGAGACGAGTCTCGCCGATGCGGCGGCATCCAAATGCACCAACGCCGCGCGCGAAGATCGCGCGCGGCGCGGCTAACCGGAAGACGGCTTAGGCGTCAGTCCTGGACGTTCCTCCGGCTATTCGGATCGCCCTGGCGGCGGGTCTGCTGCTGGGGCGCCTGTTTGTGGACGGCGCCGTTTTGCTGCGGCGCCGCCTCGCGCTTCCAGCCCTGGGGCGTCGGCTTGATGTGGGTCGACTGCACCGGGTGCTGAACCTGCACAAACGGTTTTTGGACATGGGGTTGCGCATTGCCCGCCTGCGTTTTGGCGGAAGGCTGCATCGGCGTCTGCGCATGGGCGGTCGCGCCACGAGGTACCGGCTGGCCGGTCGCAACACCTGGCTGTGGGCCTGGCTGTGGGCCTGGCTCGGATTGCGAGTGCACCGCACCCGCCGGCCCGTTGCCGGACGGCGAACTCGGCGAGATACCGGGATTCGCGTTCCGGCCGTGGGAAACGATCGCGGGTCCCGCCGAAGCCCCCGGCTGCGGGTTCAATCCCGACGGTTGATGCACAAAACCCTCATTGCCCGAAGGCGCGCCGGAAGAATTATCCGGATGCGCGTTCCGGCCGTGGGAAACGATCGCGGGTCCCGCCGAAGCACCCGTCTGCGGGTTCGATCCCGACGGTTGATGCATCGGACCCTCATTGCCCGAAGGCGCGCCCTGGAGCGTGCCGGATCGATTGCCCTGGCCGTGATGGACGATCGCCGGGCCGGGGGCACCCTTAGGCTGCGGCTTGGCCAAGGATTCGTTGGTCTGTGATTCGGGAGCACCGGACCCGTGGCTATTCCCCGTTTCCACGTTGGCCTGCGATCCCGCTTGCGGATGGGATTGGGGACGCGGCGAGAGCGCCGGGCCCTTAAGGGTGGCTTGCGATCCCGCAACCGCTCCGTGGGCATTGGCACGGAAGGCGGGACCGGGTGACTTGGGCACGGTTAGCGAGTCGGGGCCATGACCGTTGCCCGGCGCACCGTGCTTATTCGCATCCACGGCATTAGCCGTCACCGGTACGCTTGCGACCTTGGCTTCGATTCCGGGTTTCGGCACCACCGCGTCGGCCGCGGCCGGCACGGCGATTCCGGCCCGCGCCACGCGCGTGGGCCTGAGGTCGTCGAGGTTCGCGGCGACACGGGCGTGCTCGATCTCGCCGCTCGCCAGCGTGACGTGTGCACGCTGCGCCGGCGCGCCGCCCCGGAAAGAGGCGCTCGGCACCACGGTCGCGAACCGCCGGTTGGCGAATCCGCCCGCCGTCCCGTTGTTGTTCACGACGGTGATGTTGGTGATGTTGGTCACGTTGGTGATGTTGACGTTGCGAACATAGGTCGGGCTCGCGTGGTAGTAGGGATGGAACGGCTCGTGGAAGCCGAGCGGCACCCACCCCACGGCGGCGAAGCTTTCGCCGATCCCGATCGAAATGCCGAAGCCGTCGCCGCCGATGAAGGCGACCAGCGCCGGCGCATAGACCGGGCGTTCGAAGCGTTCGCCCGGGCACCAGCCCCAGCGGTCGCCGATGAAGGCCCAGCGCCCGTAATGGAAGGGGGCAAAGCCCCACGGCGCGTCGTCGATCCAAGTCCAGCCCCAGGGCGCGATAAAGGCCCAGTGGCCGTAGCGGTACGGCGCCCAGTCCGCCGCAACCGAAGTCGGGTACCAGACCGGCCCGTAATCGGCGGTGGGCGTCCAGCTTCCGTAACCGGAGAGGTCCTGAGCGCCGG
>JBGQJC010000035.1:0-26882 GCA_041498815.1 Alphaproteobacteria bacterium | reverse complement strand
GATTGGCGCCGCTGACGACGCAGGCGACCAACGGGGGCTCGAAGTCAACCATCATATGCCAGGACATCGTCATGACATTGGCGCGGCCTTTGCGGGCGGTCGAAAGCAAGACCACCGGGCCCGGTTCGAGCAGCTGGTAGACCCTGGACAGAGGCAGCTCTTTCATTGTGGTCGAACCGCCTTATCAAGCTGTTTTGAGGATTGGCGCCGGCGAGCGCCGCTTACGCCCGCTTGGGCTTTGCCGCGGGTTCGATCAAGCCTTCCGAAGAGGTCGAGCCTTGCGCGTACAGCTTTCGCGGGATGCGCCCGGCCTCGAAAGCCAGCCGCCCGGCTATGAGCGCACTCTTCATCGCCGCCGCCATCTTGACCGGATCACGGGCACGCGCGACCGCGCTGTTCATGAGCACGCCGTCGCAGCCCAATTCCATCGCGAGTGCTGCGTCGGACGCGGTGCCGACGCCGGCGTCGATGATCAGCGGCACGCGGCACATCTCGCGGATGATCTGGATGTTATAGGGATTGCGGATGCCCATGCCGGAACCGATCGGCGCGCCCAAGGGCATGATCGCGGCGCAACCGAGGTCTTCCAGCTTGCGGCAGGTCACGGGATCGTCGTTGCAATAGGGGAGCACCACAAATTTGCGCTTGACGAGATCGCTGGCCGCCGCGAGCAACTGTTCGACATCGGGGAACAGCGTTTCTTCGTCGCCGATCACCTCGAGCTTGATCCAGTCCGTTTCCAGCGCCTCGCGGGCGAGCTCGGCGGTCAAGACCGCATCCCTCGCGGTGTAGCAGCCCGCCGTGTTGGGAAGGATGAAATAGCGGCCGCGCAGCAAATCGAACAGGCTTTCGCCGCCGCCGTCTAGGCTGACGCGGCGCATGGCGACCGTCACCACCTCGGCGCCGCTGGCGGCCAGTGCGTCGAGCATGACTTTCTGATTGGGATACTGGCTGGAGCCCAGAAACAGGCGCGAGGAAAATTCGCGGCCCCCGATGACGAGATTGTCGGTCATGTCAACCGCCCGACTCAACCGCCTGCGAGCGGCCGGACGACCTCGATGCGGTCGCCGGGATTTGTTTTTGTCCGCGCCCAAACCGCCCGCGGCACGACCTCGGCGTTGACCGCGACCGCAATGCCGCGGCGCATGGGGTCGGCGCCGAGGGCTGCGACCAACTCTTCGATCGTCTCGCCCGCAAAGGGGCGGGTCTTGCCGTTCACCGTGAGCGTTCCGGTCATCAGGCCGCGAACCGCGACGGCGCGAAGATTCGAAGATCATCGCGGAGACGCCCCGTGAGGATGAAATCGGCAATGACCCGCGCCGTGACCGGGGCCAGCAGGATTCCGTTGCGGTGGTGGCCGGTTGCGATCACCAGGCCAGCGAGCGCGCATGGGCCCAAGAGCGGGGCATCGTCGCGGCTCGCCGGGCGCAAGCCCGCCCACATTTCGGCGATCGGTAGATCATGGATTCCCGGAACCGCTTCGCGCGCGCGGCGCAGCAATTCGTAGATGCCGCCGGCGGTGAGCGCGGTATCGAAGCTCTGCTCCTCCACCGTCGCGCCGATCAGGAGCTCGCCGCCCAATCGCGGCACCAGATAGGCGCCTTCGCCCGCAACCGCGCGGGTCAGGAGCGGCGCATCAACCGGCATCGAAAGAGCGAGCATCTGGCCCTTCACCGGGCGCACCGGCGGGCGAGCCGAATCTGGAATGCCTTCGATGCCGCGCGACCAGGCGCCCGCCGCCAGCACCACGGTCGAGGCCGCGAATTCCTCGCCGCCCGCGCGGATGCCGCGGACCGTCTTGCCGTCGCCGAGGATCTCATCGACTGGCGTTTGCTCGCGCAGCACGCCGCCCGCGGATTTAAATGCGCGGATCAGCGCCAGTGCCGTCTTGCGGTTGTCCACTTGGGCGTCGAGGGGGCTCAGGACCGCCGCCGTCACCTTGGGCGAGAGATGCGGTTCCAGCGCCCGGGCCTCTCTCCCGCCCAGCCATTCCATGTCGAAGCCGAGGGAGCGCTGGTAGTCGAATGCGAAGGCGAGCTTTTCGGCTTGGTCGCGGTCGAGGGCAATGGCGAGCGTTCCTTCCGCACGCAAGTCCACCGCGAGGCCGGAGGCGGATTCGAGCTCGCGCGCGAAACCGGGCCAAAGGTCGCGGCTTTCGAGCAGCAGGGGCAAGAGCTTCTCTTCGCCGGGCTCGGCCTCGATGCCGGGCGCCAGCAACCCGGCCGCGGCCCAAGTGGCCCCGCGCCCCGCCGCGCCGCGGTCGAACACCGTCACGGATTTGCCCGAGCGGGCGAGATACCAGCCGATCGAAAGCCCGCAGATGCCGCCGCCGACGATCGCGATCATCGGGGCGCCCCGAGCCTTACGCTGGATTTTTGCCGTGGCTTGGAAAGTTCCACTCGGCGCTCCCTCCGCTGGCATTATCCAGCTCAGGTTCCATGGGTGTGATCTCAGCTCCCGAAGGGGAGCACCCCAGACCGATACGCGTCGGCAAGGATGGGCGGGCGCCCCGCCGATTGTCAAGGCAAAGAGGGCGCGGCGAACCGCTCTCGCAGGCTAGGCTGCAATGCTATAACCGCAGCCGCATGACACCGCGCACACATTCCGCGCCGCTCATCCGGGGCCGCTCCGTTTTCGCGGTGCTTGTCCTCGCCCTGTCGCTTGCGGCACCCGCAGCTGCCCATCCCCGGGACGAACTCGTCATCGGCATGACCCAGTTTCCGGCGACCTTTCATCCCAATATCGATGCCATGCTCGCCAAGAGCTACATCCTGGCGATGACGCTGCGGCCGTTCACGGTTCATGACGCCGATTGGAAGCTGGTGTGCATGCTGTGTTTGGCGCTTCCGACCGTCGAAAACGGCAAAGCGGTGATCGAGGATCTGCCGGCGGGCAACCCGCGCGCCCCCGGCAAGGGCATCGCGGTCACTTATACGATACGCGACGCTGCCACATGGGGCGACGGGACGCCGGTTTCGACCGACGATGTGATGTTCACCTGGGAGGTGGGTAAGCATCCGCTTTCCGGCGTCGCCAGCGCGGAACTCTACCGGCGGATTTTGTCAATCGACGTGAAAGACCGGCACAGTTTCACCCTGCATCTCGACCGGGTGAGCTTCGATTACAACGCGATCAACGATTTCGGCCTTTTGCCCGCCCATCTCGAGCGCGCGGCTTTCGCCGATCCCGCCACCTATAAGGAGCACACGCTTTACGACACCGACACCACCAATCCGGGACTCTATTTCGGGCCTTACCGCATCGCGGAAGTCTCACCCGGTTCCCATGTGGTGCTGGAGCGCAACCCTTCGTGGTGGGGGAAGCCCGGATATTTCCGCCGCATCGTCGTGCGCGTGGTCGAGAACACGGCGGCACTCGAGGCCAATCTGCTTTCGGGCGCGATCGACTACATCGCGGGCGAGCTCGGGCTTTCGCTCGACCAGGCGCTGCAATTCGAGGCGCGCCACCGGGGCGAATTCGAGGTCGCCTACAAGCCCGGCCTGGTCTTCGAGCATGTCGAGCCCGATCTCGATAACCCGATCCTGGCGGACCTCAAGGTGCGCAAGGCGCTGCTGCTCGGCATCGACCGCAAGGGGATATCGATCCAGCTATTCGCGGGCCGCCAGCCGGTGGCAGAAACGCTCGTGAGCCCGCTCGATTGGGTCTACGGCAACGACGTGCCGCATTACGATTACGATCCCGGGGCGGCAAATTCGCTTTTAGAGGAAGCGGGCTGGCGGATGGGTGCCGATGGCGTCCGGGTGAATGCGGCCGGGCAACGCCTGACCTTGCCGCTCATGACCACCGCGGGGAACCGCTCTAGGGAGATGGTGGAGCAGGTCCTGCAAAGCGAATGGCGCAAGATCGGAGTCGAGGTGCGGATCCATAACCAGCCGGCGCGCGTCTTCTTCGGCCAGACGGTGACCAAGCGGAAATTCGACGGCCTTGCGATGTTCGCCTGGACCAGCGCGCCGGAAAACACGCCGCGCTCGTCGCTTCATTCGGAAGAGATCCCCTCGCCCGCGAACGGCTTCGCCGGGCAGAACTATGCCGGTTTCCGCAGCGCCGAGATGGATTCCCTGATCGACAAGATCGAGGTGGAGCTCGACCGCGAGAAGCGCCGGGAGTTGTGGCTTCGCCTGCAACGGCTCTACGCCGAGGAGCTTCCCGCCCTGCCGTTGTTCTTTCGCGCCGATGCGTTCATTTTTCCGGCATGGCTGAAGGGGGTTGTCCCAACCGGGCATCAATACCCCTCGACTCTTTGGGTCGAGAATTGGCGCGCCGACCCCAGCACCGATAGGGCGGACGGGCAATGACGCGGTTCGTATCGGGGCGGCTCATCGAGACCGCCGCCGTGCTGCTGGCGATGTCGTTCCTGGTTTATATCCTGATCGGGCTCATGCCCGGCGATCCAGTCGATATCATGATTTCCGGCGATCCCCACATGACCTCGGCCGATGCCGCCCGGCTGCGGGCGCTCTACGGCCTGGATCGGCCGATCATCGAGCGCTACCTCGCCTGGCTCGCCCACGCGCTCCAAGGCGACCTCGGCTATTCGCGGACCTATCAGCGTCCCGTGCTCGACATTCTTTTGCCGCGGCTCGGCAACAGCGCGGTGTTGATGGGCCTGAGCTTTGTCTTGAGCGTCGCGGTGGCGCTGCCGCTCGGGATCGTCGCCGCGCTCAAGCCCTATTCGCGGATCGACTATGCGGTCAATCTCTTTTGCTTCGCCGGGATTTCGGTGCCGGTGTTTTGGCTGGCGCTGGTGCTCATCATCCTGTTCTCGGTCAAGCTCGGCGTTTTGCCGGCGGGCGGGATGGGAACCTTGGGCGAGAGCGGGTGGGGCGATTTCTCGCGCCACATGGCGCTGCCGGTGGCGACGCTCACGCTGGCCAACATCGGCGGCTACGCGCGCTACATGCGGGCGGCGATGATCGAAACCCTGCGCCAGGATTTCATCCGCACCGCGCGCGCCAAGGGCGCCTCGCCCGCCCGCATCGTTTGGGCCCATGCGCTGCGCAATGCGCTGGTGCCGGTCGTAACAATCGTAGCACTTTCCTTCGGCGCGCTCTTTTCCGGCGCCTTGGTGACCGAAACCATGTTCGCGTATCCGGGCATGGGCCGCCTGATCTACGATTCGATCATGGGCAACGACTTCAACGTGGCGCTGGTGGGACTCCTGTTCGCCACACTCACCACGCTGCTCGCCAATCTCGGCGCCGATCTGGCCTACGCCTGGCTCGATCCCCGGATTTCGCTGGGCGAGGCGCGGGGCAGATGACGGCGCTCCAGGCGGCGGCTTATGGTACTGCGCGCGGCCCAATGCTTCGGCTTGCCACGCATCGCCTGGCGCTTGCGAGCGCGGTGTTTCTGATCGCGCTCGCGGCACTGGCGGCGCTCGCCCCCATGCTGGCCGCCGCAACCGGCCTCGATCCCGGCAACGTGGACATTTATCACCGCTTCGGGCCGCCATCGCTTCAGAATTGGCTCGGCACCGACGAGCTGGGACGGGACGTGCTGATGCGCCTGCTTTACGGCGGGCGGGTCTCGCTTGCGGTCGGCTTTGCCGCGGCCCTGGTTTCCGCCGTGATCGGCACGGCGATCGGCCTGCCCGCGGGATTCTTCGGCGGCAGGCTGGACGCCGCCCTCATGCGCCTGACCGACGGCATGATCGCGCTGCCGCTCCTGCCCCTGCTCGTGGTCCTGGCCGCGGTGGATCTCGGCAAGCTCGGAGTCCCGCAATCCATCGTGCAATCGGAATCGATCGATTTCTGGCGCATCGTCTTCATCATCTCGGCGGTGGGCTGGACGACGGTGGCGCGCCTGGTGCGGGGTGCTGCGCTCTCGTTGCGCGAGTCGGCGTTCGTCCGCGCCGCCGAGGCGGTGGGGGCCGGCGGCTGGCGCATCATGACGCGCCATATCCTGCCCAATGTGGCCTCGCCCGTGATCGTCGCGACGACGCTGTCGGTGGGCCATGTCATCCTGTTCGAATCGGTGCTGAGCTTCCTCGGCCTCGGCATTGCGCCGCCCGTGCCCAGCTGGGGCAATATGATGACCGACGCCCAGGAGCTGGTCTGGAGCGACCCGGCCCTGGCGCTTTATCCCGGCGCACTCATTTTCGCCACCGTCATCGCCTTCAATTTCCTGGGCGACGGATTGCAGGACGCTTTGGACCCGCGCGCCGATAGCCGCTGACCGGCGCGCGGCAACGGAAGGGACGCCATGGCAGCAAGCTCACGAAAAATCCACCCGGTGCTTCTTTCGGGCGGCGCGGGGACAAGGCTCTGGCCCCTGTCGCGCGAGGTCTATCCCAAGCAGTTCTTCCCGCTCGTCTCCGACTTGTCCCTGCTGCAGGAAACCGCGAAGCGCGTCGCCGGCACGAAAATCTTCGCGCCGCCGCTGGTGGTCTGCAACCACGAGCACCGTTTCGTGGTCAGGGAACAATTGCGCGAGATCGGATTGAAGCCCCGCGACATCGTGCTCGAACCTTTGAGCCGTAATACCGCCGCCGCCGCCGCCGTCGCCGCGCTGGTACTAAGCGGCGGGACCAAGAGCGGCGATCCTTTAATGCTGCTGATGCCCTGCGATCATGTGATTTCCAACCGCAAGGCTTTTGCCGCGGCGGTAAAAAAGGCGGCGGCGGCGGCAGAGGCGGGTGCCATAGTGACCTTCGGGATTGTGCCCTCGCGCTCCGAGACCGGTTACGGATACATCGAGAAAGGCAAGCCATTCGCGGCCCGCGGGCGTAAGGCCCCGGGCTGCTTTCGCGCCGCCCGGTTCAAGGAAAAGCCGGGCAGAGCTTCGGCAAAAGCCATGCTCAAGTCCGGAAGCTGGCTTTGGAACAGCGGGATGTTCCTGGCCTCCGCCGGCACGCTGCTGGCCGAGATCACCCGCTTCGCGCCCAAGACCGCCGCCGCCTGCCGCAAAGCGGTTAAAGGCGCCGAGCGCGACCTCGATTTCCTCAGGCTCGATGCCAAGGAATTCGCCAAAGCGCCCTCCATCTCGCTCGATTACGCGGTACTGGAGAAAACCGAACATGCCGCGGTCGTCCCGGCCGAGTTGGGCTGGAGCGACATCGGATCCTGGCAAGCGCTTTGGGAAGCGGGCAAAAAGGATTCGGCCGGCAACGTGCTCAAGGGCGACGTCGAGGTGCGCGGCGTCCGCGGTTGCTACATCCGAAGCGACGACCGGCTGGTCGCCGCGATCGGATTATCGGACATGACCCTGATCGTCACCGACGACGCGGTTCTGGCCGCACCCCGCGGCCACGCCGAGGAAGTGAGGGCGATGGTGGAAGCGTTGCGGGCCAAAGGGCGAAGCGAGGCCGCCGTCCACAGCCGCGTGTACCGGCCTTGGGGATTCTTCCAGGCGATTGACGCCGGCGACCGCTTCCAGGTGAAGCAGATCACCGTCAATCCCGGCGGAAGACTTTCATTGCAGCGCCATGCCAAGCGCGCCGAGCACTGGGTGGTGGTGAACGGCACCGCCCGCGTCACGCGCGGAAGCGAATCCTTCTTGCTCTACGAGAATGAATCCACCTTCATCCCCGCCGGCATCGCGCATCGCCTGGAAAATGAGGGCGCGGTCCCGCTCCGAATTATCGAGGTGCAGTCGGGCGGCTATCTCGGCGAGGACGATATCGAACGCATTGAGGACAGCTACGGGCGGAAATAGCGAAGGGCGGGCGCCCCCCGGCTCCCGCCCCGCCGGCGCCGGCCGGTTGCGCTGAACTTAGTCGGCTGCCGAAGGCAAGATGCGATCGTCTTCGCCCGCCTCCCCCGTATCGAAAGCGGAATCGTCTATCGCCTCTTTCTCTTCGGCCCGGCGCAACGCCCTCAATTCTTCCATCACCGCACGGCGATACTCGGGGTCGAATATCACCCGTTCCAGATCGATGGCCTCCACGCGATGTTCGTTTTTTTGCATTTTTCTAATGTTCCCGCAGTCCCTGAGCTATGCGACCGGGGTACCCTAGATATCCAATCGTGCATTGCAACCAAAGAGTCGCGTCGTGAAAATATTCCTGAATAGATCCCTGTGGATAGGCTGTGGATAGGCTGTAGATAAACTGTGTCGAACATCGAACAGCCCCAGGTTTTCTGCGGGACCGGCGTGCGTGTGAACGTAACAATCCACAGTGGCGGAATTGCCGCCGCGGCTCTAATCCGGATGCGCAAGTCCATTCGAACCCGCATTTCCCAGATAGGTTCGTTGATCGATGCGGCGCGGCCATGATTCTGATATAAGAATCAATGTGTTGGCTGCGCTGGGGACGATGCCGATGACGAACCCGATGGGTGAATCCGAGAACGAGCCTTTGAGGCTGGATTTCGACCATCGGCTCAAGCTGGATTTCCACGGTTCCAGGGTCACGTCCGACGCTGGACTGCTTGCCTACCGCGAACTCGATGATGCCCTTGGGTTGACCGGCATAGTCGATGATGCACTCGTTGATCCGCGCACAGGCAAGAATGGTCAACATGCGATGACGGGCTTGTTTCGCCAGTCCGTCTTCGGCCGCCTTGGCGGCTATGAGGACGTGAACGACGCCGACCGTCTGGGACGTGATCCGGCAATACGTTGGATTGTCGGCGGTCGCGCCGTAGCGAAGCAGGCCGCATCCACCTGGTCGCGCACTGGTTGCTGACCAGCCTGCGGGAGAAGCTCGTCAAGATCGGCGCCAAGATCGTCACGCATGCCCGGTACATCATCTTCCAGATGGCCGAGGTTGCGGTGCCGAGCGACCTGTTCCAAGAAATCCTGCGGCTGATCGCTCAACTTCGCGCCCCGCCAGCTCCGGCGTGACGTAGGCGTGTCGGCGGGAAGGACAAACAACAGGAGAGGTGCGTCTTGACGACCGAAAATAAATCGATCAGCAGCCGGGGAAGGCCTTGTTCGACGGTCGTGGTAGCAAGCGGCAGCCGTCACCGTGTTCCAGATTGCCGCAGGGAGCCCAAATGGCTACTCTGACGCTCGGAACCAAGGCTATCTGGGGAATGTCGGTTCATAGCTCAAAGGAAGTCGATCATCCGTTATCTAGGCGGAATCTCAGGGAGCGGCGTGCCAAAGTGTAATGGCGAAGGGGTCGCTCGTGCGTCCTACGCTCTGAGGGCTTCTTCAAGACGCCGGTCGGAGTCACAAGTTGCGGCAAGATCCGGCTATCCGCCACCGCTCTGAAGAGCGTGTTCGGTCGCAGGGACGTTCAACTCCTCACCGTTGACGGCCGTCTCCTCGATCTCAGGTTTTCCGAATCGGTGCGTGTCGTCTGAGAACGGCATCGCCCGACGTCATGTCGACCCGATCTGAGCGGTACGAACCAGGAGAATATCATGGCGATCAAACATGCCTGCATGCGGGTCGTGCGCAAACCCTGGGGAAGCACCGATCTTCTGCCCTGGAGCGAGATTCACCACGGCGGCGTCGCGATCGGCGAACTCTGGAACGCCGGTTCCCCGATCCGCCGTTTTTCGCGACGGCCCTTTCATCACCGAGCAACGGCAGGTTCGCCGGTCCGCTCGAGGGAGGCGCGACCGTGAACCAGCTAAGCCGTCTAGCGTTCATCGGGAATTCGCTCCCACGCCGCTGCGGAATCGCCACCTTCACGACCGATCTGCGGCACGCGATCTCAACGTCTTGCGCGGACGTGGAAACCTGTATCGTGGCGATGACCGACCATGGTAACGCCTACGACTATCCATCCGTCGTCCGCCTTCAGGTCAACGATGACAGAATAGAAGATTACGTGCATGCGGCCGACTTCCTGAATGCAGGCCGATTCGAAGTCGTTTCCCTCCAGCATGAATTCGGCATTTTCGGTGGTGAAGCCGGTGACCACATCATGACGCTGCTCTCGCGGCTGACCATGCCGATCATCACGACGCTTCATACGGTTCTTTCCGAGCCGACACCGGCGCAACATGGCGTCCTGGATCGGATCGTCGATGCGTCGTCGAGGGTCGTCGTCATGGCCGAGAAAGGTCGGGAGCTGCTGCGTGCTGTATACCGGGTGCCGGCGGAAAAGATCGAGGTCATTCCGCACGGGATTCCCGACTTCGCATTCGTCGAGCCCGACCAAGCGAAGGCCAAATTCGGCTTCAGCGGCAGGGCCGTCATTCTGACGTTCGGTCTTCTCTCTCCCAACAAGGGCATCGAAGTCATGATCGATGCCATGCCCTCGATTCTGAAAAGCCGTGCCGATGCCGTGTATGTCGTTCTCGGTGCGACGCATCCCAAACTCGTTCGGCATCAAGGCGAGGCCTATCGCGAGAGCCTTGTGGCGCGCGTGCGAGAACTCGGGGTCGAGGACCATGTCGTGCTTCTCGACCAATTCGTCGACCAGGCGACGCTGCTCGGCTTCATCTCGATGTGCGACGTTTTCGTCACGCCATATCTCAACGAGGCGCAGATGACGTCGGGCACATTGGCCTACAGCTTCGGGCTGGGAAAAGCGGTCGTTTCGACACCCTATCGGCACGCGCGGGAACTGCTGGCTGACGGACGCGGCATTCTGGTTCCATTTGGCGATGCCACGGCCATCGGCAGCGAGATCGCGGGATTGCTGACCGACGATGCTCGGCGGCAGGCCATGCGGAAGCGCGCATATTCAAGCAGCCGATCGATGACATGGGAGCGAACCGCGGAACGTTACCTTACCGCTTTCGAAAGGGCCCGGCGGGCGCATAGGCTCAGGGTGATTGCGCGGCTCGACCAAAGCGTGCCCTCACGCGACAGCCACGTTCCGCCAGAGATGCAGATCGGTCATCTTCTGTCCATGTGCGACGACATCGGGCTTTTCCAGCATGCGGTCTATTCGGTGCCCGATCGTTCCTACGGCTATTGCGTCGACGACAATGCCCGTGCGCTGCTGTTGGCTTGTGCGCTCAACAATCCAGGTGAGCAGCGCTTGTCCGAAGCATTGACGGCCCGACTGGCTGCCTTTGTCCAGCATGCGTGGAATCCCGAAACGAGGCGGTTTCGCAACTTCATGAGCTTCGATCGAAGCTGGCTTGAAGACAGCGGCTCGGAGGATAGCCATGGGCGGACACTCTGGGCCTTGGGCGAGTGTGCACGCAGCGATGCTAATCCGTCGCGGCGGCGGTGGGCCGCCTCCCTGTTCGCAGAAGCGCTGCCGACTGCGGAGAGCTTTCGCTCGCCACGCGCTTGGGCATTCACGCTGCTCGGGTTGGACGCCTATTGCGCCACAGTTGCGGAGGATTCCCTAGCCGAGCGTGTCCGACATCTCCTTGCTGACAGGTTGATTTCCATCATGTCGGTGGTTGAGACGAAGGATTGGATTTGGTTCGAGGAAGGACTTGCCTACGACAACGCGCGTTTGCCCCAGGCCCTGATCGTTACGGGGATTTCTACCGGAGCGCCCGCCTATGTCGAGGCCGGCTTGAGATCCTTGCGTTGGCTCATGACGCTGCAGACGACGCCGGCAGGCTTTTTCAGGCCCATCGGTACGGAGGGCTTCGGCGACAAGCGGACGCTGCCACAGGCGTTCGATCAGCAGCCCTTGGAGGCCACGGCGACGATCTCAGCCTGCCTTGCGGCGTGGCGTGCGGATGGTGATGTCGAATGGAGGGCCGACGCGAGGCGCGTATTCGTGTGGTTTCTCGGCAGCAATGATCTGTCGTTGCCCCTGGTCGACCTGGAAACGGGTAGCTGTCGCGACGGGCTGCATCCCGACCGTGCGAATGAGAACAGGGGCGGCGAGTCCGTCGTGTCCTACCTTCTCAGCCTCGCGGAGATTCGTCAGATTGCTCGCATAAGCAGGGATCGCACGAAACTTGCGCCGCTTCGGGCTTCTGCGCCTGAACTCCCTGAAATCCCACTCAAACGAGCCTAGGGCGCTTTGTCACAAGTCACGTTCCTAAACCGGCAGGCTCTATATCTGCTTAAAGGCTTGCGCGTCCTCGTCGTCGAAGACGAATACGTCGTCGCCCGGATGATGTGCGTTGAATCCCTGGCGATCTTTAGTTTTGCCAGCTTTTCCAGCGGCTTGGCCGGAATCTGGCGACGCGGGAGATACGCGTTAAGCGCCGCCGGGCAGAGGTTTCGGCATCGCCGGGGCCTGCGGCAGATCGGGTACTGGACAGGCTTTCCGTTCCACCCTTAATGTTCCGGCGGGATTGGGACCGCCGTTACCTTGGCTTGCAGCGGCGGGGCTTGCAGCGGCGGGCGTGATTTTGTCATCCCGGACTTTGTCAACCCAGACGGGGGCGCATGGACTATCAAAAGTTCTTCGCCGAAGAGATCGCGGACCTCAAGGCCGAGGGCAATTACCGCATCTTCGTCGACTTGGAGCGGCGGGCCGGCACCTTCCCCTGGGCGACCACGCACGGCGTCAACGGCAATGCGGACGTCGTCGTGTGGTGCAGCAACGATTATCTCGGCATGGGCCAGAGCCCGCTCGTGCTTGCCGCCATGAAGGAAGCGATCGACCGCGTGGGCGCGGGCGCCGGCGGCACCCGCAACATCGCGGGCACCAATCACACCCATGTTCTGCTCGAGCGGGAGCTGGCCGACCTTCACCGCAAGGAGGCCGCGATCCTGTTCAATTCCGGCTATCTCGCCAACGAGGCCACGCTTTCGACGCTGGGGTCCCGGATTCCGAATTGCGTGATTTTATCGGACGAGCTCAATCACGCCTCGATGATCCAGGGCATCAGCTTCAGCCGCGCCGAAAAACGCATCTTCCGCCACAACGACGTCCGGCATCTCGACGAAATCATGAGCGGCCTCGAACTCGACCGGCCCAAGATCGTGGCGCTCGAGACCGTGTATTCGATGGACGGCGACGTAGCCCCGGTGCGCGAATTCGTCGAGGTCGCCGAACGCCACAACGCGCTCGTGTATCTCGACGAGGTCCATGCGGTCGGCATGTACGGCCCGCGCGGCGGCGGCATCGCCGCGCGCCAAGGCGTGATGGACCGCGTCGATATCATCCAGGGAACGCTCGCCAAGGCCTTCGGGGTGGTGGGCGGCTATATCGCGGGAAGCACGCTGTTGATCGATTTCGTGCGCAGCTTCGCTTCCGGGTTCATCTTCACCACCTCGCTGCCGCCGGGGGTGGCAGCGGGCGCACTCGCCGCCGTAACCCATCTGAAGAACAGCACGGTGGAGCGCGAGCGCCAGCAGGAGCGCGCCGGCACCTTGAAGCGTTTGTTGCGCGAGGCCGGGCTTCCGGTCATGCCCTCCGACAGCCACATCGTACCCGTGTTGGTGGGCGATGCGTTGCTGTGCAAACGGGCGAGCGACGAGCTTTTGGCGCGCCACCACATCTATGTCCAGCCGATCAATTTCCCGACCGTCGCCAAGGGCACCGAGCGGTTGCGATTCACCCCGTCGCCCTTGCACACCGACGCCATGATGGCGCAGCTGATTTCCGCACTGAAGGACGTGTGGGACAGGCTGGAGCTCAAGCGCGCCGCTTAGACCCGCCGTGGCCGCGGCCGGTTTTCATCGCTCTCTCGTAATCTTCCACGGATACCGCGTGGCGGCTTGCCTGGTCTTGCCTTGCTGGCCCGCGCGGGCGGAAAATGCCAAAATTGCAATCGCCGGCATGAGACATCAGGGAGGCGTGACATGGTGCGAATTTACGTTCGCCACAAAGTCGCGAATTACGCGGCGTGGCGAAAGGGTTACGACGATTTCGAATCCGAACGGCGGCCGATGGGCGTCACCGGCCATGCGGTCTATCAGTCGGTGGACGATCCCAACGACGTAACCGTGTGGCACGACTTCGCGACGGTCGAGAAGGCCCGCGCCTTCGTCGGCTCCCAGAGGCTCAAGGACGCCATGGCCAAGTCGGGGGTCCAGAGCACTCCCGAAATCTGGTTCGTGACCGGGACCGCTAGAACCGGGGCAAAGCGCCGGAAGCCCCAGCGGCGGAAAGCGGCTAAAACCCGGCGGCGGAAACCGGCTAAAAAAGGTGCTGGCCGCCGGTGACGAAGATCTCGCTGCCGGTCACATAGCCGGCTTCCGCGGAACACAGGTAATAGACCGCCGCCGCCACGTCTTCGGGCGTGCCGAGGCGGTGAAGGGGAATGCGCGGAATCAAGGCCTCGGTCTCGGGCGAGAGCATGGCGGTTTCGATTTCACCCGGCGCCACCGCGTTGACCCGGACTCCGTGCTCCGCCATTTCACCCGCGAGCTCGCGCGTCAGCGCGGACAAGGCCGCCTTCGACGTGCTGTACGCCGAACCCGCGAACGGGTGGATCGAATGCCCGGCGATGGAGGTGATGTTCACGACCGCACCCTTGCCCTTGGCGAGCACACCGGCGAGGCCGCGCACGATCACCAGCGGGGCGAAGAAATTGAGCTCGAACACGTCGCGCCAGGCCGACAGGTCGGCGTTCAAGCAGCCTTGGCGCACCTGAAGCGCGGTCTTGGGCGAGACCGCGGCGTTGTTGACGAGGGCATGGAGCGCCCCGCCTTCCAGGAGTCCGAGCGCCTCGTCGACGAAATGCGACAGGCTGGCTGCGTCGGCAAGATCGGCCACGATATGGTGGGTCCAGTTCGGATCGCGCTTGCATTCGGCCGGGATGTCTTCGCGCGAGCAGGTGACGATCCGCCAACCCTTGTCGCTGAAATACTTGACCGTCGCATGGCCGATGCCCCGGCTTGCCCCGGTCAGCACCAAAATCTTGTCGCGCGATTCCATCGCTCCAACTTAGGCCAAAGCCGGGCCCGGTTGAAGATGGGCGTTTAGCGCACCGAAACCACCTTGAAGGGCCGGGTGACGCCGTCGTGCTCGATGATCGAGACGTATTCCCCATCGCGGAAGACGTGGGTGTCGAGGCGGAACAGGGGCTCGTCGTCTTCCTCGCCGGGCGCATAAGAAAAGGCCCAGGTCCGGTGCCGCGTGTGGATCAAATAGCCGTTTTCGTCGTCCTCGCCCGCCCAATACCGGCGCACGGTGCATTTCTTGCGGTGCCGGCGCCACTCTTCCTCGTCCAGCCGGCCTTCCGAATCGAGCGGGACAACGAAATCGTAGCCGTGATTGTGGCTGCCGTCGGGAAACTCCGGCGTCCGCGCAAGCTCCAAGCGAACTTTCAAGAAGGTCATCGGACGGTCGTCTCCTTCGTCAATTGCGCCAACAAGGGGATTATCCGGGCGCGGTATCGCGCGCCCGGACGGTTTCCGGATGGGTCTCTATGAAATGCCACAGCACGAGTTTCAGCAACCGGACATGGGCGGCGTCGCCCCGCCCCACGGCGGCACGGATGTCGTCGGCGATGAAGCGGCGGATCATCGGCACGCCTTCCGGCGTATGAACGAGATAATGGGCCAACTCCGCCGCCACGATCATCGGTATGTGCTCATGTTCGGCGATGGCGGCAACCTCTTCTTCGGTCAGGTCGCATAAAGCGATGCAGTCGTTGAGCGTCAGCATGGCCTTCCGTCCTCCCTCTGGTCCATGATTCTTATCTTCTAATGGGCGATCAGTACCGGAAAATCGGCCCCGGCCAGAATATGGCGCGTCACCCCGCCGAAGATCATTTGGCGGAAGCGATTGTGGGTGTAAGCCCCCATGACGAGAAGGTCGGCGTCCAAGCGTTTCGCCTCAGTCAGAATTGTCGGCCCAATCCCTTCCGTCCCGGCGCGAAGCGGCACGGTCTCCGCCGCAATTCCGTGCCAGGCAAAGTATTGCTTCAAAGCGTCCGCGGCGGTTCCGGTCTCGGCGCCCTCCCCGACCGAGAGAACCGTGACCCGCTCTGCCGACTGCAAGAGCGGCAGCGCGCTAGCGACCGCCCGCGAGCCCTCGGCCGACCCGTTCCAGGCGACCGCAATGCGCGCGCCCAAGCTCGATGCCCCCTTGGGCGGGGCGATGAGCACGCAGCGCCCGGACTCCAGCAAGGCCGCCTCCATCATCATGGATACGGCCGCCTGGCTCTGCGAGCCTTGCGCGCCCACGACCACGATATCGGCGAGCCGCGCACGATGCGCCACGAGTTCGTCCTCGCGCCCGACTTCTTCGCGCCACGCGGCCGAGAACTTGGACGTCCCTTGCGGAGCGTCGCGAAGCGGCACGCTGGCCTGCGCGGCCTCGGATTCGAACAGCGCGCGCGCGGCTTTGGCCCGATCCAGCGCGTCGCGCTCGGCCGCCGCCATGATCTCCTGAAGAACGATGCCGGACATGCCTTCACCCATATAGGGCATGGCGTTGCGCGGATCGGCGCGAACGTGAAGCGCCGCGACATGGGCGTCGAAGCGCCGGCCGAGCGCAAAGGCGGTCTTCAACGCGGCCGCGCCGGTTTCGGTCGCCGTCACCGGGACCAATATGACCTTGATCGACATCACAAAACCTATTTCGAGAAATATTAGACTACCACGATGCGATATCCGCCTTGAACCAGATCAAAAGCGCTAAATCCAGGGAAATCAGTGCAGTAGCGCACGCGCGGCGGCGAGCACCGCATCGGGCCCCGGCGCGGCGTCGAGGCGCCGCCAGGTGACATCGGCCACGCCTTGCGCCAATTGGGCCCGCAGCACCGCGACCGTCGCGTCGGAGGCGTCTCGCAGCCGGGATTCGATCCGGCGTTCGAGTGCGGCCGCCGGCGCATCCAGCCACAAGCCGGTAAAGGCGGCGCCGGCGCGGCGTGCGACTTCCTCCAGGGCTTCGCGTTGCGCGGTGTGACCGTAGACCGCGTCGGCGATGACCGAATGGCCCGCCGCGAGCGCGGCTTCGGCGCCTGCGGCAATCGCGGCGTAAACGCGCGCCGTGAGGGCTTGCGCGTAGGCCGCCTCCGGCAGACGCGCGAATTCGTCCGCACCAAAAAGCCTCTTGCGGATGACGTCGGAGCGGAGCACCAAGGCGCCCGGCGCGGCGCCGACCGCGGGCGCGAGCGCCCGGGCGAGCGTCGATTTACCGCTGCCCGAAAGCCCGCCGATGGCAACGAGCCGCGGCGGCGGCGAGGACAGAAGTTTCGCCGCGAGATCGAGATAACTGCCCGCCTCGCTCCGAGCCGCAGCACGCGGCACCTCCCCGCTTTGTCTTGCCGCCGCGTCGGCCCCGACATGGGCCCGCACCGCGGCGCGGAGCGAAAGGAACAACGGAAGTGCCGCAAGGCCCGAGAGATCCCGCGGCTCTTCGGTGCTTTGCGCCAAATACCGGTTGAAGACGGTATTGCCGAACAACCTCAGATCCCGGTGTTCGAGATCCATCAAAAGGAAGGCGAGATCGTAAAGAATATCGATGCAAGCGATCGGTTCCGAAAACTCGATGGCGTCGAACAGCAGCGGTGCGCCTTCATAAAGGCAGATGTTGCGCAAATGAAGATCGCCGTGGCAGTGCCGCACGAAGCCGCGCGCCCGGCGGTCGTCGAGGAGCAATGCCACGCGTTCGAGCTCGGCCCGCGAACGTGCGGATAACTTTGCGCATGCGGCGGCGTCGAAGACCGTGCCCGCGTGACGGGCAAAATTCCGTTCATTGAGAGCGATCAAATCGGCCATCGCCCGGCTGCCGCCGAAGCCTGGCCGCCGCTCGGCCTCCGCATGGAAACGCGCGATCACGTCCGCGAGCCGCGCCATCATATCGGCGTCCAGCGCCCCCCGCCCGGCGAGACGGTCGAACAATCCGTCTTCGTCGAAGCGCTTCATGACAACGACGTAATCGACCGCCTCGCCCGCACCGTCGAATGCGAGCCGGCCGTCCGCCTCGCGGGTGATGGCGGCGACCCGCTCGTAAATCTGGGGCGCCGTGCGCCGGTTGATTGCAACTTCCGCCTCGCAAGAACGGCGGCGAAGCGTGAGGGTCGAAAAATCGAGATAGGGGAGTGTGACCGCGCGCTTCAGTTTATAGGCGCGCGGCCCCGCCAGGAACACGATCGAGACATGGGTATCGACGCGCTTGACCTCGCCGGTCCCGAAGGTTTCGGGCCGGGACAGGAAAGCGATCGCCTCCGATTGACCGTTCATGAGCTACGCCGGATCCACGCGGGCCGCGCCTCACGAAAACCGGGCCCGGCTTTCCGGGAGGTTATCGGGATCCTCGTGGATGATGACCTCGGCGTTCGGAAAGGCCTCTTGGATGCTGGCCTCGACCTCGTCCGAAATCTGGTGCGCGCGCATCAGGCTCATGGCGCCGTCCATCTCGAGATGGAGCTGGATGAAAGTCTGCGTCCCCGACGAGCGGGTGCGCAGGTCGTGCGCCGCGGTCACTCCCGGGTGCGCGGTGACGATCCGCAAGATACGCTCGCGCGCCTCGTCCGACAGTTCCCGGTCCATCAGCAGGTTCAAGGACAGCGCGGCGATGGTCCAGGCGGTGTACATGATATAGATCGCGATCGCCGCGCCGCAGAGCGGGTCGATGAGGCGCCAGCCCAACGCCGCGTACAGCACGAGGGCCAGGATCACGCTGCCGTTGATCAGGACGTCGCTGACGTAATGAAGCGAATCGGCGGAAATGGCGACCGACCCGGTTCGGCGCACGACGTAGCGCTGGAACTGCACGAGGGCGATGGTGGCCGCGATCGAGAACACCATCACCGAGATCCCGACCAGGCCGTTGCTGACGGGCTCCGGATTGAATAGGCGCGCCGCGACCTCGAACAGCAGGAACATCCCCGAGCCGAGGATGAAGGCGGCTTGGCCCAGGCCCGCGATCGGCTCCGCCTTGCCGTGGCCGAAGCGGTGTTCGGCATCGGCCGGCTGCAGGGCTTGGCGCACCGCGAACAGGTTGATGAGCGAGGCGATGATGTCGAGGAGTGAGTCGATCAGGGTTGACAGCACGCTGACCGAATCGGTGAGCGCCCAAGCGACGGCCTTGACGCAAATCAGCACGGCGGCGGTCGCAACCGAGGCGTAGGTCGCCGCCTTCAAAAGCCGGGCGTGCTCGGAATCGGGAAGCATGCCCTTGGTCACGGATAAAGCCGTTCCATCGTCCATCCCGCCCCGCCCGCGCGGTAAAGCATCCGCTCATGCAGGCGGAACGGGCGGCGGCGCCAAAATTCGATCCGGTCCGGGACCAACCGGAAGCCGGACCAGAAGGCCGGGCGCGGAATCTTGCCGAGCATGAATTTCGCGGTGTGGCGTACGACTTCCTTGTCCAGCTCCCACATGCCCGTCAACGCCCGCGACTGCTTCGATGCCCAGGTGCCGATCTGACTCGTGCGCTCGCGGGTCGCGAAATAAGCATCGGCTTCCTCGGCGCTCACGGGCTCGGCGCGGCCCTCGATTCGCACCTGGGTGCCGGCCGAATTCCAATAAAAGCACATCGCGGCCCGGGGGTCGGCGGCGATAGCCAAGCCCTTCCGGCTTTCGAGATTGGTATAGAAGACGAAGCCGCGCTCGGACACGGCCTTCAGCAGCACCATGCGCACCGAAGGGCTGCCGTCGGCGTCCACCGTCGCCAGGGCGACGGCGCTGGCATCCCCCGGCTCGTGCTGTTCCGCCTCGGCATACCAGCGCCGAAACAGGGCAATCGGGTCCGGGGCCTCCGCCTGGTCTTCCATCTCCGCCATGGGCCATCCTAATAATTCTTAACTTGCTGGAAACGGTCCCTGTTTCACAATATATAGTCTCCTGACGGGACCCCCCGGGGGACCTTGAGCCGCCGCTTTTGTGCCATATTTTGCCGCGATAATCGCGCGGCGCGGCGGTGGGAGGACACCCGCGTATCCCAGTCTTGCACCCTTTGGAATTGAGGTTCGAACCCATGAATGCGAAATGGATCGCCCCGGTGGTTATCCTGGCCGTGGCCATTACGGCTTGTACCCCGGGTCACGAGAAAGAGGAAACCGGCACCCTGGTCGGAGCCGGAACGGGCGCCGCCGTCGGGTCGATGATCGGCAAGGGCGGCGGCAACGTCGCGGCGATTGTCATCGGCGGCCTGCTCGGCGCCTGGGCGGGCAATACCATCGGCAAGCAGCTCGACGACCACGACCGGATGATGAGCCAGCAGGCGGCCAATCAAGCGTTGGCAGCACCAGTCGGCCAGACCATCAACTGGAACAATCCGCAGAGCGGACATTCGGGCACGGTCACGTCGACGCGCGACGGCACCGATCAAGCGACCGGCGCCTATTGCCGCGAGTACCAGCAGACGGTCGTGGTCGGCGGCCAGACCCAGCAGGCATACGGCACCGCCTGCCGCCAGCCCGACGGCTCGTGGAGGATCTTGAAATAGCCGCGGCGCGCGCCGCGTGACATTCGAATTCATTGCCGGCGGCGGTCCGAAAGGATCGCCGCCGTTGTCATTTGCGGGCCGCGGAATCGGGCTCATAATCCCTGCTTTCCCGCCCTTTTCCCGAGCCGTCCTCGGTTTGATCCCCCGGCGCTTTCGTGTACGATGCGCCCAAATCCCGCGTTTCTCGCATCCATGATTGTTGTTGGACTCCCACTCCCATGACCGACCAGACTCCGCTGATGAGCGGCAAACGGGGCCTGATCCTGGGTATCGCCAACGACCGCTCGCTGGCCTGGGGAATTGCGAAGACGGTGGCGGCGCACGGCGCCACCCTGGCCTTTACCTATCAGGGCGAAGCCTTCGAAAAGCGGGTTCGCCCCCTGGCGGAATCGCTTGGCTCCGATTTCGTGCTGCCGTGCGAGGCCAGCGAGGAGCCCAGTCTCGATGCCGTTTTCGCCGCGATCAAGGAGCGATGGGGCGCGCTCGATTTCGTGGTCCATGCCATCGCCTATTCCGACAAGGAAGAGCTGAAGGGGCGTTATCTGGAAACGTCCCGCGCCAATTTCCAGAAGACCCTAGATGTGTCCTGTTACACATTTACCGCCGTGTGCCAGCGCGCGGTGCCCTTGATGCCCCATGGCGGAAGCCTTTTGACGCTGACCTATGGCGGAGCCGAGCGCGTGATGCCGCACTATAACGTCATGGGCGTCGCAAAGGCCGCGCTCGAGGCGAGCGTGCGCTATTTGGCCGCCGACCTGGGGCGCGACAATATCCGGGTGAACGCCATATCGGCCGGACCGATCAAAACGCTCGCGTCGTCGGGCATCGGCGATTTCCGCTATATCCTGAAGTGGAACGAGTACAACGCGCCCCTGAAACGCAACGTCACGATCGAGGACGTGGGCCGCTCCGCGCTGTATCTTTTGAGCGATCTGGCCGGCGGGGTGACGGGCGAGGTGCACCACGTGGACTGCGGCTATCACGTCGTCGGCATGAAGGCGGTCGATGCGCCCGATATCTCCACGGTTTGACGCGCCCGAGCGCTGGACCTGCGATAGAATCCATGCCCGGTAATTCCTTCGGCCATCTGTTCCGCTACACCACCTGGGGCGAAAGCCACGGGCCCGAGATCGGCTGCGTCGTGGACGGCGTGCCGCCGCGAATCCCCTTGAACGAGGCCGATATCCAGCAGTGGCTGGATAAACGGCGCCCCGGCCAGTCGCGTTTCACCACCCAGCGCAAAGAGCCGGACCAGGTGAAAATCCTGTCCGGCGTGTTCGAGGGCCAGACGACCGGAACGCCGATCTCGATGGTGATCGAGAATGTCGACGTTCGCCCCAAGGATTATGCCGAGATCGCCGACAAGTTCCGTCCCGGCCACGCCGACTTCACCTATTTCAAGAAATACGGAATCCGCGACTATCGCGGCGGCGGACGGGCCTCCGCCCGCGAAACGGCGATGCGGGTCGCCGCCGGCGGCGTGGCGCGAAAAATTCTTGGGCCCGGCGTCACGATCCGTGGCGCCTTGATTCAGATGGGGACCATGCCGATCAAGCACTTCGATTGGGCCGCCGTCGACACCAATCCGTTCTGGTGCCCGGATGCCGCCATGGTGCCCGAATGGGAGAAATATCTCGACGACATCCGCAAGCAGGGCTCTTCCGTCGGCGCCATCATCCAGGTCGAGGCGTCCGGCGTTCCGCCCGGGCTGGGCGAGCCGGTCTACGACAAGCTCGATGCCGATCTTGCCAAGGCGATGATGAGCATCAATGCCGTCAAGGGCGTGGAGATCGGCGCCGGATTCCGGTCCGCTTCGCTGCGCGGCGAGGAAAACGCCGACGAGATCCGCATGCGAAACGGCGTGCCCGAATTTTTGTCCAACAACGCGGGCGGAATCCTGGGCGGGATTGCGACCGGCCAAAACGTCGTGGTGCGCTTCGCCGTGAAACCGACGAGCTCGATCGTCACGCCGCGCCAGACCGTCACCGCCGACGGCGAGGATACCGAGATCTCGGTCAAGGGCCGGCACGACCCCTGCGTCGGAATCCGCGCCGTGCCGGTGGGCGAGGCGATGCTGGCGATCGTCTTGGCCGACCATCTGCTGCGCCACAAGGCGCAGTGCGGGTGACGCGCGCGGCTAGCGCGCGGTGCGGATGATGCGCGCGGCTAGCGCGCAGTGCGGCTGACGCGCGCGGCGAGCCGCGTTATTTCCGGAAGACCGCGATGATCTCGACGTGCGGCGACCACAGGAATTGGTCGAGCGGCGTGACGGACTGAAGCGCATAGCCGCCGTCCACCAATAGGCGCGCGTCCCGGGCGAAACTCGCGGGGTTGCACGAAACGGCGACGGCGACGGGAACGGCGGAGCGCGCGATTTCGGTTGCCTGGCGCTTGGCGCCCGGCCGCGGCGGATCGAACACCACGGCGTCATAGGGATCGAGATCGGAAGCCAAGAGCGGCCGGCGCTCCAGGTCGCGCGCCTCGGCGGTGACGCTCGCCGCAAGATTGGCCCGGCGCGCGGCGCTTATGAGTGCGGCGGCCATGGCCTCGTCCGCCTCGGCCGCGTGGACGCGGGCCCCGCGCGCGAGCGGAAAAGTAAAGGTGCCGCAGCCGGAATAAAGATCGGCGATATTTTTGGCGCCCGCGCAGGCGGCAACCACTCGGCCGACCAGGGCATCCTCGCCCGCCGCGCTCGGCTGCAAGAACGCGCGCGGCGGCAGATCGACCCGCACCCCCGCGAATTCGAGAAACACCGGGCGGCGGGATACGATCGTCCTGGGCGAACCCGATCCGCGCACCAGCCAATTCACCCGGGCGAGGTCCGATTTTTCGGCGAAAGCGGCGATGCGCTCCAGCACGCCGCGATCCGGCGGCGTTGACGTTGCTATGGTGAGGTCGATCCCGGTTGCGGCCAGCGTCGCATCCACTTCGGCCTTAGCACCCGGATCGAGAAGCGCCGCCATAAGGCCTCGAAGCGGCGCGATGAGGGATTCGATTTCCGGGCGCAGCACCGGACAGCGCGCGACATCCACGACCCGGTGGCTGCCCCTTTCATAAAATCCGAGCACGATCCCGGCGGGGCCGCGCATGGCCTTGAAATTGGCGCGGCGGCGGCTGTGCGGCGGCGTGCGGACAAGATCGCCGAGCGATACGTTCTCAAAGCCGCGATGGGACAAAGTGGTTCGCACCAGATCGCGTTTCCATCCGGCATAGGCGGAGTCGGTGAGATGCTGGAGCGCGCAGCCGCCGCAAACGCCGAAGTGCGGGCAGGCGGGCGCAGCGCGGTCCGGGCCCGGGATAAGAATTTCCGCGATCTCGGCGGCGCGCCCTTTTTCGCGGGCGGCGCCCAAGCGCAGCTTCAGGCGGTCGCCCGGCGCCGAAAACGGGACGAAGACGGGAGCCCCGTTGCGGCGCGCGATGCCGTCGCCGCGCGCCCCGATCTCCTCGATCGTCACCTCGGCCGTCTCGCCCGCGGGATCTCCAAGCACTCGGGTCACGGCAAGCGCCTCGCCGCGATCAAAAATTCCCGATTCCCCTCCGGCCCCAGGATCGGGCTTTCGGTCACGCCGATCACGGACCAGCCGGGTTGCGACGCAAACCAGGATTCCACCTTGGCGCAAACTTCGGCGTGAAGGGCGGGATCGCGCACCACGCCCTTCTTGCCGACCTTGCCCTTGCCGACCTCGAACTGCGGTTTGATGAGGGCGATGCACCAAGCCCGCGGCGCCGCCAGCGTCAAGGGTATTGGAAGAACTTTCATCAACGAAATGAAGCTCGCGTCGCAAACGATGAGGCCGACCGGCTCCGGCACCAAATCGCCGGTCAGCTTCCGGGCGTTCGTGTGTTCAAGGACAATGACGTTGGGATTTTGGCGCAGCTTCCAGGCGAGCTGGCCGCGCCCGACGTCCACCGCATAGACTTTGGCGGCGCCGCGCTGGATCAACACATCGGTGAAGCCCCCGGTCGAGGCCCCGATGTCGAGACAAACGATATTTTTCGGGTCGATGCCGAAGTGATCCAGGCCGTGGGCGAGTTTCAATCCGCCGCGCGAGGCAAAGGGGTGCGGCGCGCCCTTGACTTCGATTTCCGTGTTTTCCGCGACCAGCGCGCCGGGCTTATCGAGGCGCCGGGTGTTGCTGAATACCAGCCCCGCCATGATGAGCGCCTGCGCTTTCGCGCCGCTTTCCGCGAGCCCGCGTTTTACCAGAAGCTGGTCGAGGCGAAGCTTGGACGTAGTCTTCCTGCGGCGGTTTATTTGCGGCGTTCGACGACGAAGCGCGCGACCTCGCGCAAAAGCTCGGCTTTTTCCTCGAACAAATCAAGATGCGCGACCGCTTGATCGGCCAGCATCAAAGCCTGGGCCCGCGCCCGCTCGACGCCGAGGATCGAAACGAAGGTCGCCTTGCCGGCGTGGGCGTCCTTGCCAACCTTCTTGCCCATGTCTTTTTCGCTGCCGGTGGTATCGAGCAAATCATCCGTGATCTGGAAGGCAAGGCCGAGATCGTGGGCGTAGGCCTTAAGCGCATGGCGCAGCGGCTCGCGCGCCTTGCCCAGGATGGCGCCCGCCTCGCAGGAGAATGCGATCAAGGCGCCGGTCTTCAATCTTTGGAGCCTGGTGACGGCGCCGATGTCGAGAGTCTGCTTCTCGGCCTCGAGATCCATCATCTGCCCGCCCACCATGCCGCTGGCGCCCGCGGCGCCCGAGAGCGCCGTGACCAGTTCGCAGCGCACTTCGGGATCGGAGTGGGTGAGCGGGTCGGACAAAATCCCGAAGGCCAGCGTCAGCAGCGCATCGCCGACGAGAATCGCCGTCGCCTCGCCGAATTTGACGTGGCAGGTGGGCTTGCCGCGGCGCAGAGCGTCGTTGTCCATGGCCGGCAGGTCGTCGTGAACCAGGGAATAGGTGTGGACCAATTCGACCGCGGCGGCCGTGCGCAGCGCGCTCATCGGCGAAACGTTGAAGAGCTGGGCCGACGTCAGGACCAGGAACGGACGCAAGCGCTTGCCGCCCGCCATGATCGCGTAGTGCATGCCCTGGAAGACCTTGGCTTCCAGGCGGTCGCCCTTCGGCAGCAACCGCTCCATCTCCGCGGTAACGGCGGAAGCCGCCTCCTCCAAGGCGCTTTGCAACCGGCTCAACCTGGCCTCAATCGATTTTGAAGGGTTCGATGCCGACCGCCCCATCCGGCCCGGGGACGATTTTTTCGACCTTGGTCTGCGCCTCGCGCAGCTTCGCTTCGCAATGATTCTTGAGGGCCGCGCCGCGCTCGAAGGAGGCGATCGCCTCGTCGAGGCGAATTTTCCCCTCTTCGAGCCTTTTGACGATCTGCTCGAGCTCGGCCATCGCATCCTCGAAGCTCATCGCCACGATGTTCTTGGGGATGCCGCCTGCGGCCATGATCGACTCCCGGGGTTCGCGCGAGTTTAAGCGGCGGGCAAGGCCGGCGGCAAGGGATTCAGGGTCGTCAAGCCGCCATCAGCGCCGTGACATGGGCGCTAGCGCTCGCCGCCAGGGCTTGAAGATTGTAGCCGCCTTCGAGCGCCGAGACGACGCGGCCCTCGCAAGAGGCATGGGCAACCTTCAGGATCTCCGCGGTCGCGAAGGCGTAGTCGTCCTCGGTGAGTTCAAGGGATGCGAGCGGGTCCTGGGCGTGGGCGTCGAACCCGGCGGATATGAGGACGATATCGGGCGCGAAATCGGCGAGCGCGGGCAGCACGATGCGCGTCATCGCGGCGCGAAACTCGGCCGAGCCGGTGTAGGGATCGAGCGGCGCGTTGACGATGTTGCCCAGCCCGCGCTCGCTGGCCGCCCCGGTGCCGGGATAATTGGGATATTGGTGGGTGGAGGCATAGAAAAGTTCGGGATCGGCGGCGAAGGAGTGTTGAGTCCCGTTGCCGTGATGAACGTCGAAATCGACGACCGCGGCGCGCCGCCACCCATGCACTTCCCGCGCGTGCAAGGCGCCGATGGCGACGTTATTGAAAAGGCAGAATCCCATGGCATGGTCGCGCTCGGCGTGGTGGCCGGGCGGGCGCACCGGACAAAAGGCGTTGGCGCCTTGGCCTTCCGCCAGCGCATCGATCGCCGCGCAGACCGCGCCCGCCGCCCGGAGCGCCGCCTCGCCCGAGCCCGGCGACACGGCGGTATCGGGATCGAGGCTGACGCGCCCCGTCTTGGGCACCGCGCGCATCAGGCCTGCGACATAGACGGAATCGTGCACGCGGGTGATCTCGGCGTCGGTTGCGCGCCGCGCCTCGCGCCATTCGAGCTTGGCGAATCGCGGTTCGCGGAGCGCCGCGAGCACCGCGCGCAAACGGGCGGGGGACTCGGGATGGCCGGGGCCGGGGTCGTGCTCGAGGCAGGCCGGATGGGTGAAGATCAATGTCGTCATCGGCGGATGGAACGGGCAAAATCGATTCGGGCCGCGCCATTGTCGCGCAAAGGTGCCGCCCGTCAAACGGCTTGTTCGCGGGCACGATCTTCGGGCAAATTACCGCCAACATATTCCAATCGGAGGCGTTCATGAATTCGCGGCACTTTGTCCGGCCCGCTTCTCTCGCCGTTTTCGCGGCCGCTTTGTTATGGGCGGGCGCCGCTTCGGCCCATCTTCTGGGACTCCCCACGGCAACCCACGGGGAATTTCTGGCGGGATTCGGTCACCCCTTCGGCGGGCTCGACCACATTTTGGCGATGGGCGCGGTCGGGATCCTTGCGGCGCACCGGGGCGGGCGCGGACTCTGGCTGCTGCCG
>JBGQJC010000034.1:0-28471 GCA_041498815.1 Alphaproteobacteria bacterium | reverse complement strand
CCTGCGGGCGGATGACGCCCTGGACCTCCAGGTCGCGCACTTCGTAATTCACCCGCATCTCCTGGCGGCCCGACAGCACCAAATTCCCGTTGGGCAGGATCTGCGTGACGGTGGCGGCAACGCGCAACGTCACCTGTTCGTCGCGGTTGACGCTGCCCGAACCGTCACTTCCACTCGAGCTGCTGGTGTCCACCAGACTCGTCGGATCGATGGTATCGGGAAATACTTTGTTGAGCTTCGCCTCGAATCCCATGAAATTATTCGCGGCGGCTTTCTCGCTATTGGAGCGGGCGCGCTTGCTCTCGTTGTCGATCTTCGCCTTTTCGTTGATGTCGATCACCACGGTCACGACGTCGCCCACGTTGCTCGCGCGCTGATCCTTCAAAAAGTCGCGCGCGCCCGGCCGCCACAGCGAGCTCGCCTGGCGCTCGGCCACGTAGGGGGCCGGCATCGGCATGGTGATGGGCCGGTAATTGGGCTCGGACGTCGGATTCTGAATACTGGTGAGCTTGGGCTGGTCGCCCACTTGCGACATCCGGTCCAGCATGTTGCACCCGCCGGCAAGAAAGACCGCGCCGATCGCGGTCGTGCGCAGCAGGGCCGAAGCGAATTTCATCCGGGTTCTCCTCATCGGGCGTTCATTTCGGCGGTAGCCTGGGCGGCGCCGGTCCGGACCAGAACCCGCGAGGGGCCGTCGACCACGGCGTCGACCGTGGTCTTGCTCTGGGTGTTCATCACCCGGATCGCCTGGCCAAGCGCGCCGTCTTCGACCGCGCGGCCCTGAGAGGTCAAAAGCAAATAGGGCGTCTGCATCACCATGGTGACGAGGCTTCCTTTCGCCACCACCACGGGGGCGCGGAAATCGGAGGCGCGCAGCGGCACGTTTTCCGTTACCTGGCGGCGCGGGACCATGCCGATGAGCGCGTCCGGATCGGTGATGACGTCGCGGTTGATCACGTCGCTGCGCATCTCGACGAAGCGGATGTCGCCGGGGGCCACGACTTCGCTGGCACCCAGGCGGTGCGTCAGAACCGGAACCGATGTGACTTCGAAAAGGCGCCCCGAAACCTTGACCACTTGGGCGCCCGCGTCGTCGCTCGCGGCAATGGTGGCGGTGAATCTCCCGCCCGCCTTGTCCATCCAGAAATCGCGGACCTGGATGTCGGATCTCGCGTCCGGGTCGGAATAAAGCGGCACGTTGCGGTTATCGAGGCTGACCTGCACCTGCTTGGCGGTGCCTTGTCCGGCAAAACGCCCGCTCACCTCGGTCTTCAACGCC
Organism: Alphaproteobacteria bacterium; assembly: GCA_041498815.1. GTDB lineage: Bacteria > Pseudomonadota > Alphaproteobacteria > DATDPM01 > DATDPM01 > DATDPM01. Next base: position 27,192 of record JBGQJC010000034.1, on the reverse strand, counting down.
CCTTCGATCTCGGCCCCCGGCACCACATGGCCGTTGCGCTCCACCGTCACATGGTCGGTCTGCGACGTGGGCTGCCAATCGAGTCCATTGATGCGCGCCACATTGGCAAGCCAGGTTGCGTCGTAAACCGCCTGGCGGCCGATTTTCGGCGCCGGGGCCACCACCACGTCCGCCTTCTCCGCCGCCCCGTCGAACAGGTCGCCGAGGCTCACGCTGTTGTCGTCCACCGTCACCGTGTCGCGCAAAACGAGCGCGGCCGCGAAAACCGCGTGGGGCGTGAACGCGAAGCTCAGAAGTGCTGCGATAATGAGTGCGGCGGAACGGGTCATCGCGAAAACTCCTAATGCAGCTGCGACATGGTCTGCAGCATCTGGTCGCTGGTCTCGATCACCTTCGAATTCATCTCATAAGCGCGCTGGGCGCGGATCAAATTGGTGATCTCCTGGACCACGTCCACGTTCGAGGTCTCGAGGAATCCCTGCAGCACGGTCCCGAATCCGGTCGAGCCCGCCACGCCGGTGGTGGGATTGCCGGACGCCGGCGTTTCGGCGAACAAATTGTCGCCCAGCGCCTGGAGGCCCACTTCGTTGGGAAAGTTCGCGAGCTCGAGCTGCCCGACCGTCTGCGGCTGCACTTGGCCGGCCAGCGTCACTTGGACCTCGCCGCTCGCATTCACGGTCACGTCGACGGCATCGGTCGGGATGGTGATGCCCGGAAGCACGGTGTAGCCGTTCGCGGTCACGATCTGGCCCTGCGGGCTCAACTGGAACGACCCGGCCCTGGTGTAGGAGGTTTGCCCGCTCGGCAGCTCGACCTGGAAATAGCCCTTGCCCTGAACCGCGAGATCCAGGCTGTTCTCGGTGGTGATGATCTGGCCCTGGCCGGTCATGCGGTACACCGCCGCGGTGCGCACGCCCAAGCCAAGCTGGATGCCGGACGGCACGATGGTTCCGGTGTCCGACGACGTCGATCCGACGCGCCGCTGATCCTGATACAGCAGGTCCTGGAACTCGGCCCGCTGCCGCTTGAAGGCGGTGGTGTTCATGTTGGCGATATTGTTGGAGATCACCTCGACATTGAGTTGCTGGGCCAGCATGCCGGTGGCGGCGATGTTCAAGGCTCTCATGAGTCGCTTCCCTTATATTCCTGAATGCGGTTTCGCTTCTAACTCGTGCGCGTAAGCTTATCGATCGCTTCGCGCTCCATGTCGTCGTCGGTCTGAATCAAATTCTGCGTGGCGTCGAAGGCGCGATGCGCCGCGATCATGCGGGTGATCTCGATCACCGGCTGGACATTCGATTCTTCCACCATGCCTTGGAGAACCGAAGCATCCGGCGCCGGTTGGGGCGGCTGATCGGTGCTGTAAAGTCCGTTTCCGGTCATACTCAGATCCTGGTCGTTGGCGAAGCTGGCGAGCTTGATCCGTCCGATCTGGTTCGTGGTCGTGGTCGAGTCGCTGGCGCCTGCCGAAACCGTGCCGTCCTCGGAAACCACGACGCCGTTCGCGTCTTCGGGCACCACGATCGGCTGGTTGTTCGAATCGAGCAGCGCATACCCGTCGCTGGTGGTGAGCCGCCCGGTTCCATCCAACGTGAACCGGCCGTTGCGCGTATAGCGTTGGCCGTTCGGCGTATCGACCGTGAAATAGCCGTTGCCCTTGATTCCGAGGTCGAAGGTATTTCCCGTCGGCGTCATCGAGCCCTCGGCGGTGTCGCGCACCTGGCCGATGTCTTCGACATAAGACAGGTTCTGGCTGTCGTCGGTTTTCGCCAGATACTCGATGAACACCATCCGCTCGCCCTTGAAGGCGGGGGTCGAAATGTTGGCGATGTTGTTGGCGATCAGATCCATCTGACGCTGCAACACCATCTGCCGGGATAGGGCCACAAAGGATGCGTTTTCCATGTCCGGAATTAGCTCGACTCGCAATTTGTCGAACCTCCCGCTGCACGACCCGTGCCAAGGCGAGGGGCCCCGGAAATCCGCGATTTGCCGGGAGCATCGCCATAAGCGGCCGAAGCGTTAACCCCCATTAACGGCAGGCTTTGCCGGGCAGGCTTTGCCGGTTGCCGGCGGCTCCAGGCCGGGGCCCGCTTCAACCTCTCGTTAACTAAAACCGGTCTAGGGTGCCTATGCCGGTGGCGCCCCGCGGCGCGAGCCAAAAGCATCGGCCGTGGGCCAGATGGGGCGGCCACGGATCGACAGGATTCCATCATCATGGCGGAACAAGCCGCAGCGAAAGCCGCGAAGGACGTGAAAGATGCCGATGCCCCGGAGACGGAAGGCGCGGAAGCGCCGCCGTCAAAGAAATGGAGCGGCAAACGAATCATCCTCTTCATCGTGCTCCCGCTCCTGGTGGTGCTCGGCGGCGGCGGAACCGCCGGCGCCTACTTCATGGGGTTCTTGGGGGGTGGCGACAAGGCCGCCGAAGAACAAGCCAAGAAAGACGCCGAGCCGGTGCGCACCGCGATCTTCTTCGACATCCCCGACCTCCTCGTCAATTTGAATACGGCGGGCAAGCGCACCAGTTTCCTGAAGCTGAAGGTCGCGCTCGAACTGGGCAAACAGGAAGACCTGAAGACGATGGAACAGGTGCTGCCGCGCGTCGTCGATAACTTCCAGGTTTACCTGCGCGAGCTCCGCGCCGAAGACCTGCGCGGCTCCGCCGGCCTTTATCGCCTGCGCGAGGATTTGCTGATGCGGGCGCAGACCGCGGCGCAGCCGGCCGAGGTCAAAGACGTCCTGTTCAAGGAAATGTTGATCCAGTAACGGGCGGCGATCGCGCGCAAACGGAGACGGGATGGCCGAAGCAGCTATCAAAGAACAGCCGGCGAAGGAACCGACCGAGGAAGAACGCATGGCGGCGGAATGGGCCGCCATGTCTGACGGCGGGGAAGATACGGCCGCTCCCGCCGCGGGCGCGGAACAAGGCCAATCGACCCGGGTCCTCAATCAGAACGAAATCGACAGCCTGCTCGGCTTCGACGACATGGGCGCGGGCCAGAGCGAAAGCTCCGGAATACGGGCGATCGTCAACAGCGCCCTCGTCTCCTACGAGCGCCTGCCCATGCTCGAGGTCGTGTTCGACCGGCTGGTGCGCATGATGTCCACGAGCTTGCGCAATTTCACCGGCGACAACGTCGAGGTCTCGCTCGACAACATCGCCTCGGCCCGCTTCGGCGACTACCTCAACAGCATCCCCTTGCCGGCGATGCTCTCGGTGTTCAAGGCCGAGGAATGGGACAACTTCGGGCTGGTGACGGTGGACAGCTCGCTCATCTATTCGATCGTGGACGTGCTCCTGGGCGGGCGCCGCGGCACCGCCACCATGCGCATCGAAGGCCGCCCCTACACGACGATCGAGCGCACGCTCGTCGAGCGCATGATCTACGTCGTGCTTTCCGATCTATCGGCCGCCTTCGATCCCTTGAGCCCCGTCACCTTCCGCTTCGACCGGTTGGAAACCAATCCGCGCTTCGCCACCATCGCGCGCCAGTCCAATGCCGCGATCGTGGCCCGGCTTCGCATCGACATGGAAGACCGCGGCGGGCGCATGGACCTGATCATCCCCTATGCGACGCTGGAGCCGGTGCGGGAGCTTCTCCTTCAGATGTTCATGGGCGAAAAATTCGGCCGCGATTCGATCTGGGAAAGCCATCTCGTCTCCGAGCTGTGGCTCACCGATGTCCAAATCGGCGCCGTGCTCGATCAACAAGACGTGCCGCTGGGCGAGGTCGTGAACTGGCAGGTGGGCTCGCGCCTCGTGCTCAACGCCACCGCCGATGCCGAAATCGTGCTTCGCTGCGGCGAGGTCCAGATGTTCACGGGAAAGGTCGGGCGAAGAGGCCGCCACATCGCGATCCGCATCGACCGCCTGCTCAATGAGGAACACGAATGACGCTGCTCGTGATCCTCGATGTCGCGGTCGCGGGCTTGCTTTCCGCCACCATCTGGTTCTGCGTCGTGCTCAACCGCAAGCTTGCGGCGCTGCGCCGCAACGAAGCCGAGCTGCGCGATGTCTTGGCGAAATTCAACGAAGCGGCGCACCAGACCGAAGCCGGAATCGCGCGCCTCAAGGAGGCCGGGCAGGACACCGCAACCGCGCTTTCCGAGCGCATCGGCGAGGCCCGGGCGTTGCGCGACGATCTCGCCTTCGTGACCGAGCGGGGCGGGCGCATGGTTACCGAGCTCGGCGACAAGATCGCCTCCAGCCGCCCGGCCCGCTCCGGCGCGCCGATTGCGGTGGCGCCCCCCGTGCTGCGGAATCTGTCCAAGGCCGAGCGCGACTTGCTGGCGGCTCTCGAGCAGGCACGCTGATCATGCGGGTCCTTCTCCTCACCGTCTTCGCCGCGGCCCTGATGCTGACGGTGCGCTTGGCCGATCTGTGGCAGGGCCTGGGACAGATGGTCGGCGCCGTTTCGGTGGCAGCTTCCCAAGCCGCCGATGTGCCGAAAGCCGGCAAGCCCAAAGCCGGAGAGCCGGCGGCAAATCCAGCCGCCGCGCAAACGCCGCCGCCCGCCGCACCGCCCGCCGCGCCGCAGGCGCAAGCTCCTGCACCCGCGCAAACGCCGCCGCCCGCCGCACCGCCCGCGCAAGCCGCCGCGCAAAGCCCGGCGCAAACTCCCGCGCAAACTCAAGCGCCCGCGCCAAGCCCGGGGCAAACGCCGGCCGCCGCGCAAACTTCGCCCGGCACTCTTGGTGCCGCGCCAACGCCCAATCCTGCTCCGGCGGCAAACGCAACGCCGGATGCCGCGACAAGTGCTACGCCGGCCCAAGCGCCGGCGTCGTCCGCCGCCGCGGAACCTGCTCCGGCCGCAGCCGGACCGGGCGCCGCTCCTGTCCAAACGGATAGGGCGAAAGCGAAGGCGCCCGATGACGACCTCTACAGCGACGCCGAGGTGGCGACGCTCCAGGAGCTCTCCAAACGCCGCGACGAGCTCGATGCGCGCGATAAGGCGATCGAAACGCGCGAAGGAATGCTCGCCGCGGGCCAAAAGCGGGTGGATGAAAAAATCGCCGAACTCAAGGACTTGCAGGGCAAGATTCAGGGTCTGCTCAAGAACTACAACGACCAGGAAGCGGCGAAGCTCAAGAGCCTGGTCAAGATTTACGAGAACATGAAGCCCAAGGATGCCGCCCCGATCTTCGAGCAACTCGACATGGATACATTGCTCGAAATCGTCGAACGGATGAAAGAAGCCAAAGTCGCCCCGATTTTGGCCAATGTGAATCCGACCAAGGCGAAAGATATCACCGACGAACTCGCGCGCCGCCACGAGATCTCGCAAGCCGCGGAGCGCGGCCCCAGCTAAAGCGCCGACACCGTCCGCTTAACGTAACGTTAACCGTTACGCGACTAGTTTTCCGGAGGCCTTAGAGCCGCGCCGAAGGGAGTGAGCGATGTCCGTCGACAAGAACATGAACATCCTCATTGTGGATGATTACAAGACGATGCTCCGCATCATCCGCAATCTGCTGAAGCAGTTGGGGTTCGATAATGTCGACGAAGCGAGCGATGGCGGCGATGCGCTGCAAAAGCTTCGCGACAAGCCCTACGGGCTCGTCATTTCCGACTGGAATATGGAGCCGATGACGGGCCTGCAGTTGCTGCGCGAGGTGCGCAAGGACACGAAGCTCAAGGACACGCCCTTCATCATGATCACGGCCGAAAGCAAGACCGACAACGTGGTCGCCGCCAAGGAAGCCGGGGTCAACAATTACATCGTCAAGCCGTTCAATGCCGCCACCCTCAAGACCAAGCTCGAAAGCGTCATCGGCCAATTTTCATAGTGGCAGCGGCAAAGGGGTGCGCATGACCGCCGCTTCCAATCCATCGCGGCCCGAAGGTAACGTACCGTCCCCCGCGGCGGCTCCCGCCGATCTCAAGATCCAACAAGAACTCGAAGCCTTGGTCCATTACATCCATTCCGCCAAGCGCGAAATCGCGGCGTTGTGCCCGGACGAAATCCGCAACAAGCACATCCGCGAGGCGACGGACGAATTGGACGCCATTGTCGCCCACACCGAGGAAGCGACCGGCGCGATCCTGGACTCGGCCGAAAAAATCGAGGCCATCGCGGGCAAGCTCGAAGTCGAGCCCGGCATGCAGATCGCCGATGCGGTGACACGCATATATGAGGCCTGCAACTTCCAGGACATCACCGGCCAGCGCATCGGCAAGATCGTGACGGCGCTCAAGACCATCGAAACCAAGATCGAATCGCTGGTCAACGCGTTCGGCGCCGGACAGCCGGGTGCTATCGCCGCGCCGCGGCGGCCGGCCTCGGACGCCGATCTGCTGCGCGGGCCGCAGTTGCCCGGAAACGCCAAGACCCAAGACGAAATCGACGCCCTGCTCAAAAGCGGCGACTGACGGGCGAATCGGCGCTTTGGGTAACCGCCCATGATGAACGAATTCGATTCCGCATCGGCGCTCGAGGGTCCCGCGCCAGAGGCGCGCGATGCGCGGCCCTGGCTCATCACCTTTGGCGATCTCATCTGCCTCCTCTTGTCGGTGTTCGTGCTGCTCGAGAATGCCTCTCACATCCAAGCCGACAAGGCAAAACACGCGATCCAGAGTCTCGGAAGCTCGCTCGCCTTCGGCACCGCGATCGAGACCAAGGACGTCAATTCGCAGTCCGCAAGCGAAGCCCTCGTCGGTGCCGAGGCGGTGCGCGACCGCTTGGCGTCGCACCTGCACACCGCCTTTCCGGACCTGAAGATGGAAGAGCTGCCGCCCGGCACCGTGCTGCGCATCACTCTGCCCTCGGCAAGCGTGTTCGCGGGCAACGACCTGAATCCTGCGTTCTTACCCGTGGTGGCGGGCATCGCCGACGAAATCCAACACGGCGCGCCCGGTATCCGCTTCGATATCGAGTCCGTGGTCCTTGGCGCCGGTGAATCGGAACCCTTGATCGCGCGCGCCTCCGTCCTGGCCCGGGAATTGGTGGCCAGCGGCGCGCCCAAAACCGGTGTCGCCGCCGGAATCGGGAAAGCAGGCGCGGAAGAAGTCCGCATCACCATCCGCGGCCACGCGGAAGACGAGGCCCGAGTCGATTTCCGTCACCTCGTGACCGAGCCATGACCGAATTCGACGCCCTAATCGCCGGTGAAGCGGAGCCGGAGGCAAAGCCCTGGGATCGCCCCTGGCTTATCACCTTCTGCGACCTGTTCTGTTTGCTGCTGGCCTTTTTCGTCCTCCTGTTCTCGATGTCCTCGGTTGAAACCGGCAAGTGGCGCGCGATGAAGCAAGCCTTCTCGAAGCATCAAGAAAGCGCCTTCGAGTCCGGTGCCGAGAACGGCGGATCGCAACGCCCCATGGGCGGCGTCAAGCCCGAGCCGGGGCTCGATCTCGGCTATCTGGGCGCCGTGTTCGAGGCCCACGCCAAAAACAACCTGCTGCTCCAGAACGCGGTCATCTACCGGGTCGGCGAAAAGCTCGTGTTGTCGCTACCCGCCGATCTGCTGTTCGCGCCGGCCAGCGCCACCTTGGAGGCCCGCGGCGGTACCGCCTTGTTCGATCTCGCGGGGCTCCTGCGCAACATCGCGAATGAAATCACGGTCGTCGGCCACAGCGACCCGACTCCCGTGTCCAGTGCGTTCGCCTCGAACTGGGACCTGTCGCTGACGCGCGCCGCCGCCGTCGCCGGGGCGCTCAATCATGCCGGCTATGCCCGCGACATCGGCGCCTTCGGCGTGGCGGATTCGCATTTTAAAGAGCTCCCCGAGAACCTCTCGTGGCAGCACCGGCTCGAGCTCGCGCGCCGTGTCGACATCGTCGTGACCCCAAGCCAAGGAGCCCCATGATGTTGCGCAAAACGCTTTCGTGCGGACTGGCGGTTTTCGCCGCCCTTGCTTTGGTAGGGTGGGAGTCTCTTGCCGCCGAACCGGTCGTGGTGCGCGCCGCCGATCACGGGGCCTTCGGGCGCATCGTCTTCGATTGGCAACAACCCGTCGGCCACAAGTTGTCCGTCCAAGGACAGCAGTTGACCGTGACCTTCGAACGCCCGATGGACGCGTCCTTCGGATCGGTGACGCGCCACCTCAAGCATTACGTCACCGCGGCGCGGCTCGATGACGACGGCCGCAAGGCGGTCTTCGTGCTGGCGGGCGATTTCACGGCCGACGCGACCGATAGCGGCGCGACCGTCGCGATCGATCTCAAGCGGGCCGAAGGCGCCGCGCAAACGAATGCGCCGGCGAAAACCGCCGCAACGCATTCAAGCAAAGCGGCCCATAAAGCCGCCGCGGCCGGCAGCAATATAATTACGGTCCGCGCCGGGATTCATGGGGATTTCAGCCGCATCGTCTTCGATTGGCCAAAATCGGTGGATTACACCGCGTCGGAAGACGGCAACACGCTCACCCTCGATTTCGCCGATCCGGCCGAGCTTGCCTTGGCCAAGATCGACTCCGATCTTCCGCCCTTCGTGACCGCAATCGAAGCGAAGCCATCGGCGAGCGGCACCGTTGTCGTCATCACGGCTGTGGGCGGGGCACAGTTCCATCACTTCCGCAGCGAATCGAAAATCGTGGTGGATGTCACACCGAACGACTCCGCGCGCGAGCACGCCATGCTTCCGGCCGACGGGCCTGGCGCTCCGGCGCCGCAACCGCCCGTCACCCAACCCGCGGAAAAGGACGCAAAGCCCGATCATCCGGCGGCGCCGCCCGCCAGGCGCAAGGTGATGGTCGCAGGTTCGCCGGTATCGGAATCCGGGCAAGAAAACCCGAATTCCGCCGGTCCCCCGGTGCGCCTGCTGCCCGAAAAGCCCGCGGGAAGCCCGGCACCGGCGGAAACGCCCGCCGCGCCGCCGCAAAACCCGCAGAACGTCGTACCGGCGCAATCGCTCACTCACGAATTGACGCCGGCGGGCGCGCCTGAGACTCCGCCGGGCGTAACCGTGCCGATTCAACCAGCACCCCAACCCGCAGCGACGCCGCCGTTCGGGCCGCAATCCGCCCTGCCGCCGTTCGGGCCGCAATCCGCCGTGGCGCCGCAACCGGCCGAAACGAAAGCAGGTGCCGAAGCGAAAGCCGTAAGCGCCGAGGGCGCGCCAAAGCAATCCGCGCAACCGGCCGAGGCGGCACCGGCCGAGGCGGCACCGGCCGAGGCGGCACCGGCGCAACCCGTGGCCGTCACCGCCAAGGCGGCAGACGGCGGTTTGATGCTCACCTTCGGATGGAACGAAGCGGCGGCGGTTTTCCGGCGCGCCGGGACTCTTTGGGTCGTGTTCGACCGCAAGGCGGTCCTCGATCTGACAAGCCTTAAGGCTTGGCAAAAAGAAGTCGCGGCGGATGTGCTCGATCTTCCCGATGCGACCGCCATCCGCCTGACCGCCGGCCCGGCGCTCAATCCGCAAGTGAAGCGCGACGGGAATTCGTTGACGCTCCTGCTGTCGCGCCGCCCCGCCCCGAAGACGGCGGAAATCGCGCCCCAAGGCCGTGACAACGGCCTCATCGTCCCGGTCGCGGACGCCGCACGCGCCATTTCGCTTCCCGATCCCGAGGTCGGCGACAAGATCGTGGTCGTCCCCGTCAAGGGGGCTATGGAGGGGTTGGCCGTGCCCCGCGAATACGCGCTGTTCCGCCTGCCCGCGACGATCATGGGCGTCGTCGTCGAGCCCAAGGCGGATGAAATCTCGGTGCGCGTCTCGCCCGCGGGGATCGAAATCGCAAGCCCCGCCGGCTTGTTCCTCTCCGACAAGAACGGCGGATCGCCCATTGCCGCGGGCGAAAATCCGCCGCCGGCCGAATCGGCCGGCCCGATACAAGCGCCCGGCCATAAGCTGTTCGACTTCGCGGCCTGGGCGCACGGCAACGCGCCCTTCGAAGATACGCGTCTGGCCCTGCTGCACGCGATCATGGCAGCCAAGGGCGATGCGCGAACGCAAACCCGCCTCGCGCTCGCGCGATTCTATTTCGCGCGCGGCTTCTATCCCGATGCGCTCGGGCTCTTGCAGGTCGCCGCCACCGACGCGCCCGATGTGGCGAACGATCCGGGCTTTCTGGCGCTGCGCGGCGCCTCGCTTTATCTTATGGACGATTACGCCGAAGCGGCGGCCGATCTCGGCGCAGCAGGTCTGGCCGGCGAGCCCGAGGCGGAGCTGTGGCGGGGCGCGCTCGCGGCCTCCCAGGCGCAATGGCCCGATGCCGTCCGTGCCTTCGCCCAAGTCGGCGACCGCATCCAGTCCTATCCGCCGTCCCTCAAGATGAAGTTCGCTTTGCTGGCCGCCGAAACCGCGGTCAATTCCCACGAGTTCGACGCCGCCAAGACCTATCTGGACTTCGTGGGAGCGAGCGATCCCGATTCGGCGTCGAAAGCCGAGGTCAAATATCTGCTGGGCAAGCTCGCCGAAGCGAGGCGTCAGAGCGACGAGGCGGCGAAGCTCTACGGCGAAGCCGAGGCCGAAGGCGACCGGGCGACGTCGGCCAAGGCCAAGTTCGCCAGGGTCGCGCTCTTGGTCGATGCCGGCAAGATGGCACCGAAGGACGCGACCGCCGCCTTGGAAGACCTTCGCTTCGCCTGGCGCGGCGGTTCCTTCGAATTCGACGTCTTGCTCCGCTTGGGCAATCTCTATCTGGCGTCCGGCAACTCCGAGAAAGGGCTGGTCACGCTGAAGCGCGCGGTCACGTTCTTCGCCGACGATCCGCGCTCCAAGGACGCGGCCGAAACCATGAGCGCCGCCTTCGCCAAGCTCTATGTGGACGGCGAAGCCGACAAGCTCCCGCCCTTGAAGGCGCTCGGGCTCTATCAGGAGTTCCGCGAGCTGACGCCTCCGGGCGAGGCGGGCGACGCCGTGGTGCGCAAGCTTGCCGAACGCATGGTTGCGGTGGACCTCTTGGATCAGGCGGCGGCTCTTCTCGAACCCCAGGTCACCACCCGCCTTCAGGGCGCGGACAAGGGGAAATGGGGCGCGCGGCTCGCCGCCATCCGGCTGCTGGATAAAAAGCCGGATCTGGCCTTGGCCGCGCTCAACGAAAGCACGGTGCCGGACCTACCCGCCGATCTGGTGCACGAACGCAAACGGCTCGAGGCCCGCGCCTTGTCCGACCAAGGCAAAGCGCCGGAAGCTATGGCCGCGCTCGCGGGCGACGACGGCCGCGACGCCGATCTTTTGCGCTCCGACATCCTGTGGCGGGGACAGAAGTGGGCGGAAGCGGCAAAGGTCTTGGCCCGCCTCACCGATCCGCTCGCCAAGGACGGCGCGGTCTTGAGCGAAAGCGACGCCGGGCTGGTGGTAAAAAGGGCGGCGGCGCTTTGGCTGGCGGACGACCGCGAGGCGCTCGATGCGCTCCGCGACCGGTTCGGGGCGGCGCTCGCGCCCACACTTTATAATAATGACTTCCGGGTCATCGCCGCGGCGCCGATGGGCGCCATCGATTCGGTTCAGGCGGTCACCGCCCGGCTCTCGGAAGTCGACGCCTACGCGGCCTTTGCCGCCGATCTCAAGGGCGTGAAAGCGGCGAAGGGCGACGGGAAGGGCGAGCCCGGGAAAGAAGTCGCGGCCGCGGCCAAGTAACCGGCACTTTCCCGCGCAGAGCCGCCGTCATCACATCCTCTTGCGAGACTTCGCCACGGTCCATCGGCGGTCTGCCGTTATTTGCCGACGGTGAATGACTTGAGGATTCTCTCGAAGTCGGGCCCGAGGTTCGCCCAATTGGCGGCCGAGCTTGCGCAGTCGATCAGGAATCCATTGCCCTGGCTGACGGCGTAGATACGGCGCGACTGCTGGCCGCCGGGCCGAATTTCCACCAAGACGTCGTTGGCCTCGATGCCGTTGCGCAACGTGGTTTTTTCCCGCTTCAAGGTCACTTGGTCGAGGCCTTTGCTTTCCTTGAGGCGCTTCTGGGCGTAATCCAGCGCGTAACCGGTCAACTCGTCGGCGGTCGTGAATTTGACCCGGCTGCTGTGAATGCCGCAGAGCCCGTCTTTCGCCGGCGAAGAGATTCGAATGAACCCGGAATCCTTGGCCTCGAGCCCCCAGCCGGCGGGATAAGCGATCGACCATTGATAATCCGGATTGGTATAGACGCCGATGCCCTCGAGATGGGTCTCCGCCGCCGCCGTCGCCGCGGCGCAGAGACAGGCCGCCGCCGAAACGGCGATCCATCGATGGCGATTGCTGGATGTCACGGCGGCAGGCCCACCCTTGTCTTCACGGCCTGCCCCAAGGGTACTCAATTGACGAAAACTTGCAATACGGGGCGGCGTCAGGTTGCCGGGCCGAAGCTCTGGACCAGCGAGCCTGCTACCAGATACCAGCCGTCCACCAGCACGAAGAAGATCAGCTTGAACGGCAAAGAAATTATCACGGGCGGCAACATCATCATGCCCATGGACATGAGGATCGAGGCCACCACCATGTCGATGATGAGGAACGGGACGTAAAGCAAAAACCCGATCTCGAAGGCGCGCCGGAGCTCGCTGATCATGAACGCCGGAATCAGCGCCCGGAGCGGCGTGTCGTCCGGCTTCTCGACCGCCGGAATCTTCGCGAGATCCATGAACAGTTCAAGGTCCTGGCCGCGCACCTGGCGCAGCATGAAGGTCTTGAGCGGCGCCGAGGAGCGGTCGAAGGCCTGCTCTTCCGTGATCTTATTGGCGATCAGCGGCGAAATGCCCTGGTCGAACACCTGCCCCAGGGTGGGGGCCATCACGAACCCGGTCAGGAACAGCGCGAGGCCGATGAGGACCGCGTTGGGCGGCGTCTGCTGCAGGCCCAAGGCGCTGCGCAGGAAACTCAAAACCACCACGATCCGGGTGAACGAGGTGGTCATGACCAAAATGGACGGCGCCAGGCTCAGAATCGTAATGAGCAGGATGATCTGGACGATGCGCGAGGTGGCGGTGGACCCTTGGCCGAGGTCGAGCGTCAAGGTCTGGGCGAGCGCCGGCCCGGCTGCGAGCAGGATCGCAACGCCGGCCGCAATAGCGGCTGCGGTAATAACCGCGAATTTTTCCCGCTTCGTCATCGCGCCTGGTCTCCCATCGCCGGGCCTGGCGCCTCGATTCCGGTCTCGACCACCGTTTCCGAAGTCGCTCCCAGCAGCAACAGGTGTTCCCGATCGTCGCGGCGCACCAGCACCAGCCGCCGTTTGGCGTCGACCGCCGCGACCTCGACCACCGAAATCCGTTTCTTGCCGCCGCGTGTCGGCAATACTTGCGCGAACAATCCGAAACGCCGCACCGCCCAGGCGAGCCCGGCGATCAGCGCCAGCACGAAGGCGAGCGCAAGCGCGAACTGAAGATAAGTGTTGACGCTCATGATCGCGGAACGTTGATTCCGCTAGTCCTGGCTTCGGCCGAGGAAATAAGCCTTGGCGGCGCGCCGCCGGTTGCCGAGTGCGCCGATTTCCTTCGCCAGCTTCTTGTGGGCGGCGGCCAAGGCGCCGGTCAGCCGGTCGAGGTCGTCGGCCAGCCCGACCAGGGCCGATTTCAATCCTTCGCCCTCGCCGGACGGAATTTTGGCCAGCTCCTTGCAGATCGCATCGGCTTCCGCTTCCAGGCCCGAAAGATTCACGAAGTTCCCTCGTTCCACCGTAAGCCGCGCTTCGCTGACCACGGTTGCGGCGGACAAAAGCCGGCGGTTCAAAGATTCCACGAGCTCTGTTGTATCGGTCATGGTTTGGCTCCGCTTGGCGGCATGGTGCCGTTTGCGCGATAGACATAGGCGAGGATCTCGGCCACGGCCCGGAAGGCCTCGAGTGGAATCTCGGTGTCGAGATCGACCGCATGAAGGACCTCCACGAGGTCGGCGTCCTCGCGCACCGGGATGCCGGCCGCAAAGGCGATTTCGAGAATTTTTTTCGCGAGCGCGCCCTTGCCTTTGGCGACCACTCGCGGCGCGTTCGTGACCTCGTGTTCGTAGCTCAGCGCCACGGCCTTCGAGGTCTCGTCTTCGCTCTTTTCGGGATCGGTCACGTCGCCCGTCCGCTGCCGGGGAACCGTCCCCATGCTTCAGGGATCGTGGCTCAACATACTTAACAAAGCTTTAAATGGGGGTGCTGCCGGGGGAGCCGTGGACGGCTTTGCCGCTCAACCGGCCTTGCCCAGAATCGCGGGCCGCCTAAACCACCCAACTGACGAACATCGCGACGACCGTAAATCCCATCACCAAGGTCGCCAGCCAGCCCAAGGCCCAGAGCGGGCGGGGCAGGGGGTCTTTATGCGGATTTTATGCTTGGCGGCGCCAAGTCGCATTGAATTTTGATGCGCCCCGGGCGCAGCCTAACGGGCGGGAGGATTCAAATGTTCGATGTCTTGATGGTCGCCTTTGCCGCCGCGTTCTTCGTGGCGTTTCTGGGCTACGCAGCACTCTGCGAAAGGATGTAAGGCCATGATCTTCGACTACGTTCTGGGCGGCCTCGTGTCGCTCGCCATCCTCGTCTATCTCGTTTACGCCCTCGTGCGCCCGGAGAAATTCTAGGGCCCGAGAGGTTCTCAAGGAACAATCATGACTGCGAACGGAATTCTTCAGATCGCGATTTTTGCGGGCCTCGTCACCGTACTCGCGGTGCCGCTCGGTCCCTATATGGCCCGCGTCTTTGCCGGCGAACGCACGCTGCTCAGCCCCGTCCTCGGGCCGGTCGAGTCGCTTTTCTACCGGTTGTCTGGCGTCGACCCGAAGAACGACCAGCACTGGGTGACGTATGCGTCCGCGGTCCTGCTGTTCAATCTCGTCGGCTTCCTTTCGCTTTACGCCTTGCTGCGGCTGCAATCCTATCTGCCGTTCAATCCCCAAGGCATGGCCGCGATGTCGCCCGATTTGGCGCTGAACACGGCGATCAGCTTCACCACCAACACCAATTGGCAGAATTACGGCGGCGAAGCCACGCTTAGCTACCTCGTGCAGATGGTGGGCCTGACCGTGCACAATTTTGTTTCCGCCGCGACCGGCATCGCCGTCGCCATTGCGCTCATCCGCGGCTTTACCCGGCGCTCGGCAAAGACCGTCGGCAATTTCTGGGCCGATCTCACGCGCTGCACCCTTTACATCCTGCTGCCCCTCTCGGTCATCGTCACGCTACTTCTTATATGGCAGGGCATGCCGCAAAACCTCGGCGTCTACACCGAGGCGACGACGCTCGAGGGCGCTAAGCAGGTGATCGCCCAGGGGCCGGTGGCCTCGCAGATCGCCATCAAGCAGCTCGGCTCCAACGGGGGCGGATTCTTTAACATCAACTCGAGCCATCCGTTCGAGAACCCGACGGCGATCAGCAACCTGATCGAGATGTGGGCTCTCCTCGGGATTGCCGCCGGCCTCGTGCTGACCTTCGGCCGCATGGTGGGGAACATCAAGCAGGGCTGGGCGCTGTTCGGCGCCATGGGCATCCTGTTCCTGGTCGGAATCTTCGTCGCCTACGGCGCCGATAGCTCCGGCAATCCGGCCATGACTCCGCTCGGCATCGACCAGACCGCAAGCGCGCTCCAGGCCGGCGGCAATATGGAAGGCAAAGAGGTCCGCTTCGGCGTCGTTAACTCGGCGATCTGGGCTACCGCCACGACGGACGCGTCCAACGGTTCGGTCAATGCGATGCACGACAGCTTCACGCCCTTGGGCGGGTTGGTCCCGATCGTCAACATGCAACTCGGCGAAATCATCTTCGGCGGCGTCGGCGCGGGGCTTTACGGCATGCTTCTGTTCGCGATTCTCGCCGTCTTCATCGCCGGCTTGATGGTCGGCCGCACGCCTGAGTACCTGGGCAAGAAGATCGAATCGCGCGAGGTCAAGATGGCGATGCTGGCGCTGTTGTCGATACCTTTGTCCGCCCTCGGCTTCACGGCGCTCGCGACCGTCCTGCCGGCCGGGCTGGCCGGCCCGGAAAACGCCGGCCCGCACGGCTTCAGCGAAATCCTCTATGCCTTCGCGTCGCAAACGGCCAACAACGGCAGCGCATTTGCCGGTCTGACCGGCAACACGCCGTTCTACAACTTGACCGGTGCGGCGGCGATGATGATCGGCCGTTTCGCGATCATCGTGCCGGTGCTGGCCATCGCCGGTTCGCTCGCGGCCAAAAAGATGGTCCCGGCTTCGACCGGAACCTTCCCCACCGACAGCGCGCTCTTCGTGGCACTCCTGATCGGCGTCATCATCATTACGGGCGGCCTCATCTACTTCCCTGCGGATGCGCTAGGGCCCCTCGTCGAGCACCTGCAGATGCAGGCCGGCTCGCTCTACTGAGGCTCAAATCATGAACGAAAAAACCCCGGGTTTCGCCGAAAGTCTGGTCCACCGCAAGCGCGGCGTCGTCGGCATTTCGCCGGAAATTCTCAAGCACGCGGTTTGGGATTCGTTCCGCAAGCTCGATCCGCGCAATCAGGTGCGCAATCCGGTCATGTTCGTGGTCCAGATCGTGGCCGCGCTAACGACGGTCATTCTGATCCGCGACGTCATCGCCGGGCGGGATGGCGTGTTCTTCACGGTTCAGATCACGTTCTGGCTGTGGTTCACCGTGGTCTTCGCCAATTTCGCCGAGGCCGTGGCCGAAGGCCGCGGCAAGGCGCAAGCCGAGAATCTGCGCCGCACCCGCACTCAAACGCAGGCCAAGCGCCTGACGGACGAGTCCACCAAGACCTACGAAAAGGTCTCGGCCTTCGAGCTCAAACAGGGCGATATCGTGCTGGTCGAAGCCGGCGACATGATCCCCAGCGACGGCGACGTGATCGAAGGCATTGCGTCGGTGGATGAATCGGCGATCACCGGCGAATCAGCGCCGGTCATCCGCGAATCCGGCGGCGACCGCTCGGCCGTCACCGGCGGCACGCGGGTCTTGTCCGACTGGATCAAGGTGCGCATCACGGCGGCGCAAGGGTCCACCTTCCTCGACCGCATGATCGCGCTGGTCGAAGGCGCGGTGCGCCAAAAGACTCCGAACGAGATCGCGCTCAATATCCTCTTGGCCGGCATGACGATCATCTTCGTCTTCGCCGTCGTGACCATCCCCAGCTTCGTCACCTACGCGGGCGGCGCGGTTCCGGTCGTCGTGCTGGTGGCGCTCTTCGTCACCCTGATCCCGACCACCATCGGTGCGCTCCTCTCGGCGATCGGCATCGCCGGCATGGACCGGCTGGTGAAATTCAACGTGCTGGCCCTGTCGGGCCGCGCGGTCGAGGCCGCCGGCGACGTCGACACGCTGCTGCTGGACAAGACCGGGACGATCACGCTCGGCAACCGCCAGGCCGCGGAGTTCATCCCCATGCCCGGGGTGAACGCGCAGGAATTGGCCGAGGCCGCGCAGCTGGCCTCGCTCAGCGACGAAACTCCGGAAGGCCGCTCCATCGTCGTTCTCGCCAAGGATAAATACGGACTGCGCGCCCGCGACATGGTGCAGCTTCAGGCGCGCTTCCTGCCGTTCTCGGCCCAAACCCGCATGAGCGGCGTCGATATCGGAGGTGTCACGATTCGCAAGGGCGCGGTGGACGCCATCGTCGCCCATGTGAGCAAGGGCTCCGAGCCCATCGCGGGCGGGCCCCAGCTCAAGGAAATCACCGAACGCATCAGCCGCTCCGGCGGCACGCCGCTCGCCGTCTCCAAGGACTCCCGCGTGCTCGGCGTCATCCATTTGAAGGACGTGGTCAAGGGCGGCATCCGCGAGCGCTTTGCCGAGCTGCGCCGCATGGGCATCCGCACCGTAATGATCACCGGCGACAACCCGATGACGGCGGCGGCGATCGCGGCCGAAAGCGGCGTCGACGATTTCCTGGCCCAGGCGACTCCCGAGGACAAGCTCAAGCTCATCCGCCGGGAACAGGCCGGGGGCAAGCTTGTCGCGATGTGCGGCGACGGCACTAACGACGCGCCCGCCCTTGCTCAGGCCGACGTCGGCGTCGCCATGCAGACCGGCACCCAGGCCGCGCGCGAGGCCGGCAACATGGTCGACCTCGATTCCGATCCGACCAAGCTGATCGAGGTCGTGATGATCGGCAAGCAGCTCTTGATCACCCGCGGCGCCTTGACCACCTTCTCGATCGGCAACGACGTCGCGAAGTATTTCGCCATCATCCCGGCGATGTTCGCGGCCTTCTATCCCAGCCTCGGCGTCGTCAACATCATGCATCTGCAAACGCCGCAAAGCGCGATTTTGTCGGCGATCATCTTCAACGCGCTGATCATCATCGCGCTCATCCCGCTGGCTCTGCGCGGCGTCAAGTACCGCCCGCAGAGCGCCTCGCGGCTCCTGGCGCGCAACCTGGTGGTCTACGGCGTGGGCGGCGTCATCATCCCCTTCATCGGCATCAAGGCGATCGACATGGCGATCACCGCCATCGGCCTGATTTGAGGTTCCCATGCTGAAAGAATTGCGCCCCGCCGTCGTCATGACCGTCGCCTTCACGGTGCTGACCGGCCTTGTCTACCCGCTTGCCATGACCGGAATCGCCCAGGCCGTGTTCCCGTATCAGGCGAACGGGAGCTTGATCGTGGCCGGCGATAAGGTCATCGGCTCCGAGCTGATCGGCCAGAATTTCACGGAAGACAAGTTTTTCCACGGGCGGCTTTCGGTCACCACCGACACCGATCCGAACGATCCGGCGAAAACCGTGCCTTCGCCCTACAACGCCGCGAGCTCGGTCGCCTCGAACCTGGGGCCGACCAGCAAGGCCCTGATCGACCGGATCACGGCCGATGCCGAAAGGCTGAAGGCGGAAAATCCCAGCGCCTTGGTGCCCGTCGATCTCGTCACCAGTTCGGCGAGCGGGCTCGACCCCGACATCACCCCGGCCGCGGCGCTGTTCCAGGTGCCGCGCGTCGCCAAGGCGCGCGGCGTGTCCGAAGAGGTGATCCGCGGGCTGGTTACCCGGTTCACCCGGGGCCGGACCCTTGGTATCTTCGGAGAGTCCAGGGTCAACGTGCTGCAACTGAACATGGCCTTGGACGCCCCCGCGAACCAATAAGAGTCCGCCCGATGAGCGTCAGCGATGATCAGCGGCCGTCGCCGGAAGCGCTCTTAGAGGCCGTCAAAGCCGAAAGCCGCGGCAAGTTCAAAATCTTCCTCGGCGCAGCACCCGGCGTGGGGAAAACCTACGAGATGCTGGGCGCGGCGTTGGTTCGGAGGCGCGAAGGTCTCGATGTCGTCATCGGCGTCGTCGAAACCCACGGCCGGGTCGAAACCCAGCGTCTCGCCTCCGGGCTCCTGGTCATTCCCCGCCGGCTCATCGAATACCGGGGCCGCGTCCTCGACGAGATGGATCTCGATGCGATCCTGGCGCGCAAGCCCAAACTCGTTCTCGTGGACGAACTCGCCCACACCAACGCGCCCGGCTCCCGCCATCCCAAGCGCTACCAGGACGTCGAAGAGCTCTTGGCCGCCGGGATCGACGTCTACTCCACGCTCAACATCCAGCACGTCGAAAGCCTGAACGACGTCGTCGCCAAGATCACGCGCATACGCGTGCGCGAAACCGTGCCCGACGGGATCGTCGAGCGCGCCGACGAGATCGAGGTCGTTGACATCACGCCGGAAGACCTGATCCAGCGCCTCCACGAAGGCAAGGTCTACGTCCGCGACCAGGCCCAGCGCGCCATCAAGCATTATTTCTCGCCCGGCAACCTGACCGCGTTGCGCGAGCTGGCGCTGCGCCTCACCGCGCAGCGCGTGGACGAGCAGATGCTGAGCTACATGCGCTCGCACGCGATCTCCGGCCCGTGGGCGATCGCCGAACGCATCCTGGTCTGCATCAACGAAAGTCCGAACGCGGCCCAGCTGGTGCGTTATGCGCGCCGCTCCGCCGACCGGCTGAAGGCGAGTTGGGTCGCGCTCTATGTCGAAAGCCCGAGCCACCAGCGCCTGAGCGAACTCGAGCGCGACCGCATCGCCGATACCCTCCGGCTTGCCGAACGCCTGGGCGGCCAGGCCGTCACCATTCCCGGAGAGCGGGTCGCGGACGACGTGATTGCTTACGCCCGGGCCAACAACATCACCCACATCATCATCGGCAAGTCGGAGCGCAGCCGCTGGTTCGAATGGATGCACGGCTCCATCGTCCACGACCTCATCCGCAAGGCCGGCGAAATCGCGGTTCAAGTCGTGTCGGGCGAAGGTGAGGCACTGCCGGCCAAGAACGTGCAAACCCGCGAGCTGGCGGAGCCTTTCAGCCTCACCCCCTACGTCGCCAGCACGGTCTTGGTCGCGCTCGCCACCGGCGTCGGCGTCGCCATCCACCGCACCGTCGCGCTGCCGAATATCTCGCTCGTGTTCTTGGCGGCGATCCTGCTTAGCGCCGTGCGCTTCGGCCTGTTGCCGTCGCTCTACGCCTCGCTCCTTTCCACGCTCGCCTATAATTTCTTCTTTCTGCCGCCGCTCTATACCTTCACCATCGCCGATCCGGCCAACATCATCGCGCTCGTCTTTTTCACCTTAGTGGCGGTTGCGACCAGCAATCTGACGGCCTTGACGCGGCGCCAGGTCGTGATGGCTCAACGCCAGGTGCGAACCACCGCCGAACTCAATGCCTTCAGCCGCAAATTGGCGGGCACCGGCGACCTTGACGACTTGCTCTGGGCGTCGTGCTTCCAGATCGCGCTGATGCTCAAGGTCCGCGCGGTGATCCTGTTTCCGGACGGCCACAAGATGGCGGTCGCCGCCGGCTATCCGCCCGACGACGCGGTGGATGAAGCCGGTCTTGCCGCCGCCCGCTGGTGCTGGGACCACGGGCGCGCGACCGGGCGCGGCTCCGATACGTTGCCCGGCGTCAAACGCCTGTTCCTCCCGATCCGCACCGGGCGTGGCCTCGTCGGCGTCGTCGGCATGGACCGCGACCAGCCGGGCCCGCTTTTTACGCCCGCCGAACGCAGGCTGCTCGATGCGCTGCTCGACCAGATCGCGGTCTCGATCGACCGCATCCGCTTGGCCGACGACATCGACGACGCCCGCGTCCTCGCCGAAACCGAACAGCTTCGCTCGGCGCTCTTGACCTCGGTCTCCCACGACTTGCGCACGCCGCTGGCCTCGATCATCGGCGCGATTACGAGTCTTCGCGGCTATTATAAGAACTACGACGACGCCACGCGCGAAGATTTGATGGCGACGATCCAGGACGAAGCGGAGCGTCTCAATCGCTTCGTCGGCAATCTCTTGGACATGACGCGCATCGAATCGGGGGCGCTCCAGGTCAAATTCGACCGCATCGACGTCGCCGAGATTGTCGAGACGGCGCTCCGCCGCGCCGCGCGGATTCTGGTCCAGCACCGGGTCGAGGTGGACTTCGCGCCCGAGCTGCCGACGCTTTACGCCGACGCCATGCTGATCGAGCAGGTGCTGTTCAATCTCCTCGACAACGCCGCCAAATATTCGCCGCCCGGCTCGACGATCGAGATCCGCGCGGACCGCGCCGGGGACAAGCTGTGCTTGACCGTCATCGACGAAGGGGAGGGGATTCCGCCCTCCGATCTGGAGACCATATTCGAGAAATTCCACCGCGTGCGCGCGGGCGACCAGCGCGCGGCCGGAACCGGCCTCGGGCTCGCGATCTGCCGCGGCTTTATCGAAGCCTTCGGCGGCACGATATCGGCCGCAAACCGGAGCGGCCGCAAGGGCGCGGTCTTCACCATTCTGCTGCCAGCATCCGAAGCGCCGGCGGCGGCGCGGGAATTCGGCGCGCAAACGAGTTTCTCATGACGCCGCCGACCCGCATTTTGGTCGTGGATGATGAGCCCCAGATCCGGCGCTTCCTGCGCACCAGCCTCGGCGCCCAAGGCTACGCGGTTTCCGAAGTCGCATCCGGCCGCGAGGCCCTCGAAGCCGCGGTCAAGCAGGAACCCGACCTCGTCATTCTCGATCTTGGATTGCCCGACATGGACGGGCTCGAGGTGATCGAGAAGCTCCGGGCCGATTGCCAGACGCCGATCGTCGTGCTCTCGATCCGCGGCGACGAGAAAGGCAAGGTTCGCGCGCTCGATTTGGGCGCCGACGATTACGTGACCAAGCCTTTCGGCATGGACGAGCTTTTGGCCCGGGTGCGCACCGCGTTACGCCACCGCCTCCAGCAGCAAGGCGAAATCCCGGTCTACCGCTGCGGCGATCTTGCCGTCGATCTGGTGCGCCGGATCGTGACGCTGCGCGGCGTCGAGGTGAAATTATCCGCCAAGGAATACGGCGTCTTCGCTCTCCTGGTCGCCCACGCCGGAAAGGTGCTGACTCACGGCTTTCTCCTGCGCGAAGCTTGGGGCCCGGCCAACACCGAAGACGTCCAATATTTGCGGGTCTATATTCGCAGCTTGCGCGAGAAGTTGGAATCCGACCCGACGCGCCCCGAATTCATCCTCACCGAAACCGGCGTCGGCTACCGCTTGCGGGCGGCCGAGTGATGCCGCCTAAACCACCCACGTCACGAACATCGCGACGACCGTAAATCCCATCACCAATGTCGCCAGCCAGCCCAAGGCCCAGAGCGGGCGGGGCAGGGTGAATTGGCCCATGATGTCGGTGCGCATGGCGAGGAGCATCATCACGATCATGACCGGCACCGCGATCACGCCGTTGATGACCGCACTCCAATAAAGCGCCTTGATCGGGTCGATATGGACGAAGTTGATGGCGATGCCGATGAGGGTCGCAAACGCGATCGTGCCGTAGAAGGCTTTGGCTTCTAACGGCAATCGCGCAAGTCCCGTGGGCCAGCCCAGAGATTCGCCGACCGCATAGGCGGCCGATCCCGCCAAGACCGGCACCGCCAGGAATCCCGTGCCGATGATGCCGACGGCGAACACGGCAAAAGCAAACGGCCCCGCGATCGGGCGCAAGGCTTCGGCGGCCTGCGCCGAGGTCGCGATATCGGTGACGCCATGGGCATGGAGCGTCGCCGCGGTCGTGATGATGATGCAGAGGCTGATGAGATTCGAATAGGCCATGCCGGCGTAGGTGTCGAGCTTGATGCGGCGGATTTCCCGCGGCGCCTCGCCGGGGTCCTCCAAAAGCGGGTGCGCGTTCGGGTCGGTGCGCTCGTCCTCCGCTTCCTCCGAAGCCTGCCAGAAGAACAAGTAGGGGCTGATGGTCGTCCCCAGCACGGCGACGATGCCCAGCACATAATCCTTGGCGAAGGAGAATGAGGGCACGAAGGTCCGGGTGATCACCTCGCCCCACGGCGCATCGACCGCGACCACCGCGACCACATAGGCGAGCAGCGAAACGGTGGTCCATTTGAGGATCGCGACATAGCGCGCGTAGCGGGAAAAAATTTCCAAGGCGGTGCAGGCGACCGCGAACAGAATGACATAGAGATGCGCCGGCCCGCCGATGAGGAGTTTCAGCGCATCGGCCATGCCGCCCAAATCCGCCCCGAGGTTGATGATGTTGGCGATCAGCAGAAGCCCGACGATCGCCCGCAGCAGCCAGGGCGGATAATGCTTGCGGATGTTGCGCGAGATGCCGGCGCCGGTGACGCGCCCGATCCGCGCGCTGATCTCCTGGATCGCCGCCATCAGCGGGTAGCTGAACAGCATGACCCAGGCCATGCCGTAGCCGAAGGCGGCGCCGACCTGGGCATAGGTCGCGATTCCGCTCGGGTCGTCGTCGGAGGCGCCGGTGATGAGTCCCGGCCCGAGGGCGCGGAGCCACCGGGTGATTCGGGAGCGCGGGTCTTGCGCGCCGGATGCCGTGGGTTCCGCCGCCATCTATCCCCGCTTGGAAAGACCCTGGATGAAAACCGGGCCCCTTACTTCTCCTTGGCGCGCAGCTCGTCCACCAGGCCGCCGCTCAAGGCCGCGGCGGCGCGGTTCTCTTCTTGAATCCGGTCGTAGATTTCGCGGCGGAGTACCGAAACTTCGGCCGGGAAAACGAAGCCGAGCTTCACGGTGCGCCCCCGGACCGAGATCACCGTGATCTCGACATTCTCGTTGAGCATCACCGATTCGCCGATTTTCCGGGTGAGATAGAGCATGGCCTGGTCCTGGCGCGTGTCCCTCGCGTGTTCCGGCGTTAACCATACCCGTGCGGGCAGCCGCGCGCCACCTCAAGATTCATCAAGGATTCCATGGGCTAGCAATGGCTCCAATTTTATATGTTTTCACCCTTTGTTAACGGAGCCGCCCGATACTACGGGCGTCAGGATGACAAGGGTAAACGCCCCGGATTTAGCGGCGTTCCCGGGCTTCATGCAGGTAGCGAAAACCCCAGGCGGGATAATCCCGGGCGGGATTCGATGGACCTGCGCAAGATCCCTTTGTTCGAGATGATGGCGCGCCGGATGAATTGGCTCGGCGCGCGCCAGCAGGTCTTGGCGACCAACATCGCCAACGCCGATACCCCCGGCTACAAGCCCCGCGACGTGAAGCCGCTCGATTTCGCCGCCATGGCCAACGGGCACATGGTTCCGGCGCCGCCCTTGGCTCCCACCATGACCCATCCGGCGCATCTGGCCTCGCTCGCGACCCAGGCCGGCGCCAAGCAGGAAAAGGATAAGCACCCCATCGAGACCTCGATTTCCGGCAACGCGGTGACGCTGGAAGAGGAACTGATGAAGGCGAACCAGACCTCGAGCGACTACGAGATCACCACCAACCTCTATCACAAGCACCTCGCGATGATCCGCGAGGCGCTCGGCCACTGATCCGAATTAGCGAGGCACCATGGACCTCACCAAAGCGATGGAAGTCTCCGCCTCCGGCATGTTCGCCCAAGGCCAGCGCGTGCGGGTGATCGCCGAAAACGTCGCCAACGCCGATTCGACGGCGGAGGTTGCGGGCGGCGATCCCTACCGGCGCAAGGTCATCACCTTCAAGAGCCTGCTCGACCGCACCGCGGGCACCGAGAAAGTCGCGGTGCGCGACATCACCCGCGACGCCGCCACCCAATTCGGCAAGCGCTACGAGCCCGGCAATCCCGCCGCCGACAAGGACGGCTACGTCAAGACCGCGAACGTCAATCCGCTGATCGAAATGATGGACATGCGCGAGGCCCAGCGCAGCTACGAGGCGAACCTGAACTTGATCGCCATGTCGAAGAGCATGATCCAGAAAGCGATCGACCTGCTGCGTTAGCAGAAAATCCCACCCAGGAGGCATCATGCCAGCCAACATCGGAAGCGTCTTATCCGCCTACGCCAAAACCGCGCCCAGCGGCGGCGGCGGCCTCGATCCGCGCCCGGCGAAAGATCCCGGAGGCGATTTCCTCGATCTCGTCAAACAGGCGGCCGAATCGGCGGTCGAAACCGGAAGAGCGGGCGAAGCCGCCAGCATCAAGGCGGTCACCGGCAACGCCGAGGTCAGCGACGTGGTGACCGCGGTCGCGAACGCCGAGATCACGTTGCAGACGGCGATGGCCATCCGCGACAAGGTGATTTCCGCCTATCAAGACATCACCCGCATGCCGCTCTGAAAATCGGGCTCCCTAGTGAACACGCCGGAAGTCCTGGAGATCGCCCGCGAGGCCATCATGGTCGCCATCGAGATCGGCGCGCCCGTGATGCTGGTGGCGCTGGTCGTGGGCCTGGCGATTTCGCTGATCCAGGCGCTCACCCAAGTCCAGGAAATGACGCTCACCTTCGTCCCCAAGATTCTCGTCATCTTCCTGTCGCTGCTGCTGTTCCTGCCGTTCATGCTCAATACCCTCACCGGCTTCACCGAACGCCTCGCCGAACGGATCGCGAGCCTCGGCTAGGATGCTTCACCAGATCCTGCAGGCCGATCTCTTCGCCTTTTTCCTCGTTTTCGCCCGCGTTGGCTCCGCCGTCATGCTGATCCCCGGCTTCGGCGAGACCTTCGTCTCGCCGCGGCTGCGCCTGGTCATCGCGCTCGCGATTTCGCTGGTGGTAGCACCCGTGGTGGCCCCCAATCTGCCGGCGCTGCCGGAAAGCCCGATCGAGATGTTCCTGGTCCTGGGCGGCGAGATCGTGATCGGATTGTTCCTGGGGACCGTCGCCCGCGTGCTGTTCAATTCGCTCCAGACCGCCGGCATGATCATCGCCTATCAGACCGGCTTGGCGAACGCCTTCATCACCGATCCCACCGCCGCGGTGCAGGGCGCGCTCTTTTCCGCCTTCCTCGGGATTCTGGGCGTGGTCGTCATCTTCGAGACCGGGCTGCACCACCTCATGCTTTCGGCGGTGGTCGATTCCTACGGCGTATTCCTGCCCGGGCACCTGCCGCCGCTGGACGATCTCTCCAACCTGGCGGCGCGCGTGGTCTCCGATTCCTTCGACCTCGCCATGCGCATCGCCGCACCCTTCGTGGTCGTGGCCCTGGTCTTTTATCTCGGGCTCGGGCTCCTGGGACGCCTCATGCCCCAGATCCAGGTCTTCTTCATCGTGCTGCCGCTCCAGATCGCGCTCGGCCTTCTGGTCATGGCCGTCACCATCACCGCGGGGATGACCTGGTTCTTGGGGGCCTACGGCGACGAGATCACGAACATCTTCGGTCAGGGTTGAATCATGGCCGAAAACTCCGACGACTCCCAAAAAACCGAAGAGCCGACTCATAAACGGCTCGAGGACGCGAGGCGCAAGGGCCAGGTCGCCGTCTCGCGCGAGGTCAATCATTGGTTCATGATCGGGGCCGGCGCGTTGTGGATCACGGCCTTCGGTCCCCAGGTCGCCCGCGATCTGGGGACCGTGTTCCTCAAATTCGTCGAATCCCCCCACGCCATCCAGACCGACCAGGAGCATCTGCGCGTCATATTGCTCCATCTCATGCGCGACGTGGGCCTGGCGCTCGTCTTCCCGACCGCGATCATGATGGTGGCGGCGCTTTTCGCCGGCTTCTTGCAGAGCGGCTTCGTGGTGTCGGTCGAACGAATTATGCCCAAGCTCGAAAAGATCTCGCTCGCCGCGGGCGCGCGGCGCCTGTTTTCGCTGCGCGCATTCCTTGAATTCGCCAAAGGCGTGGCCAAGCTTACCGTCGTCGCCGCGGTCGTGACCATGCTGGTGATGCCGCGCATGAGGGGCCTGCCGTCGTTTGCCGGCCTCGATTCGGCGCAGATCGCCGCCCTGGTCTTCGACCTGTCCAAGGCCGTTTTCATCGACGTGCTGGCGGTGGTCTCGGTCATCGCCGTGCTCGACTTCCTCTATCAGAAATTCGAGTTCCGCAAGGGGCTCCGCATGTCGCGCCACGAGCTGCGCGACGAATTCAAGCAGACCGAAGGCGACCCCATGATCAAAAGCCGGCTGCGCCAGCTCCGGATGGAGCGCGCGCGCCGGCGCATGATGGCGGCGGTCCCCGAATCCGATGTCGTCATCACCAACCCGACCCATTATGCGGT
>JBGQJC010000033.1:0-29847 GCA_041498815.1 Alphaproteobacteria bacterium | reverse complement strand
TCCCCACGGCAACCCACGGGGAATTTCTGGCGGGATTCGGTCACCCCTTCAGCGGGCTCGACCACATATTGGCGATGGGCGCGGTCGGGATCCTTGCGGCGCACCGGGGCGGGCGCGGACTCTGGCTGCTGCCGGCGGCATTCATCTCCGCCATGATCGCGGGCTTCGCGGTGGCGAAGCTCGGGATCGGGCTGCCTTGGGTCGAGCTCGGGATCGCGGGATCGATCGTCGCGTTGGGCCTGGCGATTGTAGTTTCCGACCGGATGCCGCTCTGGGCCTGCGCCACGCTGATCGTGCTCAGCGCGGTGATGCACGGCCACGCCCACGGTACCGAGGCTTTGGCGCTGGCCGATCCGCTGCATTACGTCGGGGGATTCGCGCTGGCGACCGCGATCTTGCACGGCTCCGGGATCGTGCTTGGGCTCGGACTTCGCCGCATGAGCCTGTTGCCCGAAGCCGGCACCGCCATCGCCGTCATGGGCCTCGTGTTCGTGCTGGGGACCTGACGGATTTCGCCGAGACCGGCTCAGGCGGTTTTGCGAATCTCGAAGGTGAAGACTCCGGCATCCGTGCGCACGGCCAGGAGTTCGCTGCCGGTCGCCTCGCAAAAGGCCTCGAAATCCTTGACCGCGCCGGGGTCGGTCGCCAGCACGGTCAAGGTATCGCCCGCGGCCAAATCCTTCAGCGCACGGCGCGCTTTCAGCACGGGCAAGGGACAGTTGAGACCCTTGGTATCGAGAATCATTCAGTGCTTCCGCAACGCCTGCCAGGCGAGCCCCAGCCAGCCGGCGATAAAACCCGCTCCGCCAATGGGCATGACGATCGCAAGCGGCGAGGCGCCAAAACCCGCCTGCAAATAAAGCCCGCCGGAAAACAACAGGATTCCGGCGACGAAGCACCAGGCGCTTACGGCAAGCGGCAGCGGCAGCGGCCCTTCGCGCGGGGCGAGGGCCGCGATCCCGAGCAACGCCAGCGCGTGATACATGTGAAAGCGGACGGCCGGGAGCAGGATTTCGAGCGCCCCGGCCGCCGCGACATGAGCGCCGAGCGCCCCCGCGGCCACCGCCGTTGCACCGGCTAGTCCGGCAAGAAGAAGACAGGTCTTCGCATTCATTCCAATACCTCTCGCCCAATTCGGGCCATCCCGGCGTGCTGGGCCGCGGTCGGCAAATCTTGCCGGTGCCGGGTGCGGATTTCCCGCCCAATGGAAATTTTTGCCTAGTCTCGTCTCGCTTGCGCCATTCGTCCAGTCCCGGCGCGCCCCGGGCAGATCGCTACAATTGTTTGATTCACATGATGTTAATGCCGCGATGGCAAAACCGGTTCGGGCGCCGATTAGGGCGCATCTTGGCACGGAGGCTGCATCGAGAATTACGGCGACTCTGGGGGAGATGTCTCCATCGCCGGTGAGAACGCCAGGTTAGGCAGATAAATTGCCAGGTTAGGCAAGGGAGCTCAGCGATGGTCACCGCACAAAAAGTCAAATCAAGCCGCAAGTTCACGCGCAACCACCAGCTCGCGATCCTTTTGATCCGCCATCTCGGAACCGACGGCGCGATCAAGGCCTGCTACAACAATCAGTGGTACGCAGTGCTGAAAGCGATCGAAGACGAAAAGATCGAGCAGCACACGGTCAATTAGCCAAGCCGCCGGCGGATACCGGCCGCGGCTAATCCGCGATCTTTCCCGGACGTTCCGCCTAGCGATAGGCGGCGTAGGATTTCTCTTCGACGATTTCCGAGCCTGAAGCCTCGTTGATGCGGCGCTTGACGGCGGCGCGCCGGTCGTTGGTCCAATAGACGGACCGGGCCAGTGCGATGAACCGGGGCCCGAAGTCCCCCGATTTTTCGCAATCGCGAATCCGGTCTTCGATTTCCCAAAGCTCTTCGTTGATCGTCTTAAGCTCCGCGCTTAATCCGGCGAGTGCTGGCGTATCGGGCAATGCTTGGGTGCGCGCGGCGCGAAGTCCGGCCAGCTCCAGGCGGACGTTGCGCAATTTATCGGAATCGGCGATGCGCTCGGACTTGATTTCGAGAATCGCGATCTTGTCGAGGAGCTCGCCCGCGGAGACGGGAACGCGGATGTCCATGCGTCACAAGCCGCGTTTGGAGATTTGCACCGCGAGCGCCGCCGATATGCGCGCGAATACTTGGCGCCAATCCCCCGCCCGCAATTGGCGGAAGATTCGCATGGTGGGATACCAGGGGCTGGTCTCCCCTTCCCGCCCCCAGCGCCAATCCGGGGCCTGGGCAAGCGCCAGCCAGACCTTCACCCCCATGCCGCCCGCGAGATGGGCAACCGCCGTATCCGATGTGATCACGAGATCGAGGTTCGCCATCACCGCCGCGGTATCGACGAAGGCGCCGGTCGTCTCGTCGAGGCCCGGTCCCAATTCCTCGATGCCGCGGGTGGCTTGAAACATCGGCAGCTGTTCGCAGCCAAATCCCTTCTGAAGACTGATGAGGCGCACGCCCGGGATGCGCGCCAGCGGCGCGAACTCCGCGAGCGCGATCGAGCGCACGGGGTCGGCGCGGTAGGCGGGATTCCCCTGCCAGCAGATGCCGACCTTGAAACCCGGTTCCGACGATAGGCGGCAGCGGCGTACCAACTCCGGCTCGGCCGAGAGATAAGGCACGAGCGAGCCGGCCTTGGTGAGATTAGGGTCGATCAGATGCGGCAGGCTCATGAGCGGGGCCTGGACGTCGAAATCGCCCGGATTTTTGCCCCGGCCGATGACGGCGTCGCAAAGCCCGCCGGCCTTGAGAAGCCTGACCAGTCCGGGCGGACATTCGATCCGCACCGTGCCGCCGGTTTGGCGAGCCAAGCCGACATAGCGCACGAATTGAAGGGTATCGCCCAGGCCCTGCTCGGCATGGATGAAAAGGGTGCGTCCCTTCAGCGGCGTGCCGTCCCAGGCCAGCCCTTCGATGTTGCGTATCGCGAAGCCGGGAATGCGCCGCCGCCACTCGTATTCGCGCCAGCCCTCTTCGTAATTTCCGCCCATCAGCAGGGCGAGGCCGAGATTCCAATGGGCCTCCGCCCAGTCGGGCCGGGCTTCGATCACGACACGGAGATTCGCCGCGGCTTCGACCGCGCGGCCTTGTTCGCGCAGCGCCACGCCCAGATTCGAGCGGGCGCGGACATGGGCGGGATCGGCCGCCAGCACCAAGCCGTACGCGGCCTCGGCTTCCGCGAACCGTCCTTCCGCGAGCAAGGCATTGCCGAGATTGAAACGGATCTCCCGGTGATCGGGGGCGAGCGCCGCCGCGTCTCGCAAAACCACGACCGCCGCGGTGGCCTGCCCCGATTCCTTCAGCGCGGTCCCGAGATTCGACCGGATTTCGGCCGATTGCGGCGCCAGCTTGACGGCCCGCCGGTGACAGGCAAGCGCCTCGTCGAATTGTTTGAGGGCGCCGAGGGCATTGCCGAGCGATGCCAGCGCCGCGGCGGAGCCGGGATCGATCCCGAGAACCTCCCGGAATGCCGCGACCGCGCCGTCAAGGCGCCCGATGGCGAGCAAGGTTTCGCCGAGGCTGAAACGGTAAAGGGCATTCGAGGGTGCGAGATTCGCCGCCTTCGCGATCAGTTGAACGCCCCGCTCCGGGTGCCCGGACTCGACGGTGGCAAGCCCCAGGAGATGAAGCGCTTCGCAATGCCGCGGCGACCGCTTCAGGATTTTGCGGTAGCCGTCGCAGGCTTTTTTCAGATCGCCGGTGCGGTGGTGATCGAGCGCGGCTTCGAAAGAGCCGTCGCCTTTTCGCCGCCGTGCTTCGGGGAAATCGCTGTGGCGGCGCCCTGGATCGAGCATTGCACCAGACCGGAAAACGGGCTTAATAGCGGGGCTCGGCGCGGCGCCCAATGCCGCCACCGGTAACATTTCAGAACAGGGTTTCTATTTGCTTAATGGGGCCGGCCAAGGCCCTTTGGGCACCCCCGCAATACCGTTGAACAAAATTCCAACATCCGTCGGAACATGCTCATAAACAAAGGGAATTCCATCCGCCTTGGCTTGACCGCGGGAGCGGCGCCACCTACCGTTCATCGGGCGATCATGTGGCGCCGCTATGGTGCGCGCAAACTTGCGTGCCCGGCGCATCCACCAGGAGGAAACGGTTGGTGAGCGGAAAGAAATCCCGGCCGGGACTTAACCGCAGGCTCATCGCGGTGGCCGCCGCCGTGCTCGTCGGCGCCGGCGTTGCGGTGCTGCTCAACCGCCATGAAACGCCCGCGCCCGTCGGCGCCGATATGCCGACGGTGCGCATCGGCGTTCTTCAATACGGCACGGTCGGCTGGGAGCTCGACGTCATCAGGCACTACGAGATCGACAAGAAGCAGGGCATCAAGATCGAAGCCGTTCCGCTCGCAAGCAAGAATGCGACGGCGGTGGCGCTCCAGGGCGGCGCCGTGGACGTGATCGTGACCGATTGGATCTGGGTGTCGCGCCAGCGCGCGAGCGGAATCGACTATTCGTTCTATCCCCATTCGGTGGCGGCGGGCGGAATCGTCGTCCGGCCCGACGCCGGCATAGCGACCCTGGCCGATCTTCGCGGCAAGAAGATCGGCGTCGCCGGCGGGCCGGTGGACAAGAGCTGGCTTTGGCTGCGCGCCTATGCGCGCAAGACCTTGGGCGAAGATCTGGCGCAGATCGTCGAGCCCGTTTACGGCGCGCCGCCGCTGCTGAACGAGCTCATGCTCAAGGGCGAGATTCCGGCGGTCTTGACGTTCTGGAATTTCGAGGCCCGCCTGAAAGCAAAAGGCATGCGGCAGTTGATCGCTATTCCCGACGTGCTCAAGTCGCTCGGCACCGACAAGGAGGTGCCGGTGGTGGGCTGGGTGTTCTCCGATGCCTGGGCGGAGAAAAATCCGGAGGCGGTCAAGGGGCTGCTGCGCGCCTCGAAGGCCGCGAAGACGATTCTCGCCGGCTCCGATGAAGAGTGGCAGCGCTTGAAGCCGCTCTTGGACACCGGCGACGATGCGACGCTTGCGGCGATGCGCGATTCGTACCGCGCCGGCATCCCGAAAGCTTCTCCTGCCGAGGACGCCGAGGCGGCGCGCGCCGTGTTTTCCGTGCTGGCGGAGCTGGGCGGGGCGGAGCTTGTCGGCGACAAGCCGGAGCTTGCCCCGGGCACGTTCTGGAACGGCTCGCTCGATTGATGGCGGGCTCTCCGTTGCGTCAGGCCTTGGCAAGACTCGGCAACGCGTCCGATTTGACGTTGCGCCTTATATCCCTCGTCTTTTTCCTTCTGGTGTGGACGGCGGCGGCCCTGCTCGCCAAATCCACGATGTTGCCCGGTCCCTGGTCGGTGGTCCAAAGCATGGTCGACCACATCGTGGCCGGCGACCTTCCCTATCACGTCGGGGTCACTTTGGCGCGCGTCGCCGCCGCCTTCGTGATCGCGATGACGATCGGGACCGCCATCGGCCTGGTCATGGGCCGCTCGCGCGGCACCGACATGCTGTTCGACGGCTGGCTCGTGCTCGGCCTCAATGTGCCGGCGCTGGTCGTCATCATGCTTTGCTACATCTGGATGGGGCTGACGGACGTCGCCGCGGTCATCGCGGTCGCGCTCAACAAGATTCCGCTGGTCGCCGTCAACGTGCGCGAAGGAGCGCGCACGCTCGATCGCGATCTGGAACAAGTCGCCGAGGTCTACCGCTTCTCCCGCTCGAAGAAATTCACCAAGGTGACGTTGCCGCAGCTTTATCCCTACATCATGGCGGCGGCGCGCAACGGCCTGGCGATCATCTGGAAGATCGTGCTGGTGGTGGAGCTTTTGGGGCGCAGCAACGGCGTCGGATTCCAGATCAGCATCTATTTCCAGTATTTCGACATCAGCTCGATCCTGGCCTACACGCTCGGGTTCACCGCGGTGATTCTGTTCCTCGAGCTTGCCGTGTTGCGTCCGCTCGAAGTCCGCTTGACCCGGTGGCGGCTATGACCGCACTTGCCGTCGATATCGACTCCAAGATCTATCCTTCGCGCACGCCGGGCGCCGATCACGTCGCGCTCAAGGACCTGCACTTCGCCGTGGCGGAGGGACAATTCGCCTGCATCCTGGGCCCCAGCGGCTCCGGCAAGACGACTCTCCTCAATATCGTGAGCGGGCTCGACCGCAAGGTGGACGGCGCCGCGCGGCTCATCAACGGCAGCGCCACGGTCGACCCGTCCGATATTTCCATCGGCTACATGTTCCAGACGCCGCGGCTCCTGCCTTGGCTTTCGGTGCTGGAGAACGTGCGGGTCGTGATGGACGGGAAAGACGCCGATTTGGGCGAGGCCGAACGGCTGTTGGGCGAGATGCAGCTCGGCGACGTCATGGATGCCTATCCCAATCGTCTCTCCGGCGGCATGCAACGGCGCGTGGCGCTGGCCCGCGCCTTTGCGGTGCGGCCCAAACTGCTGCTCATGGACGAGCCCTTCGTGTCGCTCGAGGCGCCGACCGCGGAGCGATTGCGGCAGCTCTTGCTCGATTCCTGGAAGTCGCGCCGGACCACGGTGCTGTTCGTGACCCACGATTTGTCCGAGGCGCTTCAGCTCGCCGACCGGATCCTGTTCCTGTCGGCCAGCCCCGGCCGCGTCGTTCTCGACCTGCCGGTCGCGATTGACCGCCCGCGCAAGCCGGGCGATGCCGCGATCGAATCGCTGCGCAAGAAGCTGCTCGGCGAATACCCCCAGCTTCTGGCCGGGCTCGCGGCGGACGCTCCCGGGCAAGCCTGATCCCTGCGGTCACTGCAGCTTGTAAACCACCGGCACCTGGAAATCCGCCTCGTCCTTTTTGAGTGAGGACGGCAGCGGCGGGAAGGGTGCCGCCTTGCGCACCGCCTCGAGCGAGGCGCTCACCAATCTCCTGGGCTCTTCCGCGGGCGATGTGACGTCGATGAGCTTGCCGTCGGCGGCGATCTTGATCGTCACCGTCACCGTGCCCTGCTCGTGGCGCTGCAACGATTGGGGCGGATAAGCTTTCTTGGCGTCGATCATCGTGAACAAGGTCGTGATGTAGCGACTCATCTCCTCTTGGGAGGTGCCGCCGGCAACGCCGGTTTCGATTCCTTTGCGCGGCTTGTCCTCCGGGGGCGCCGGTGCCGGAGGCGCCGGGCGCTCGCGGGCCGCGGGCGGGTTCGGCGCCGTCGCCGCCGGGGCTTCCGGCGGCGGCTGGGGCGGCTCGGGCGGCTGGGGCTCCGGCTTGGGTTCGGGGCGCACCGCCACCGTGGGCGGCAGCGG
Source organism: Alphaproteobacteria bacterium (assembly GCA_041498815.1). Lineage (GTDB taxonomy): Bacteria > Pseudomonadota > Alphaproteobacteria > DATDPM01 > DATDPM01 > DATDPM01. The sequence goes on along the minus strand of JBGQJC010000033.1, from coordinate 22,625 downwards.
CACGGCCTTTTTCATCGCTTCGGGCGGCGTTGGCGGAACCGGCGGCGCCTCGATCTCGGGGAGCTTTAGCGGCTCCGGCGGCGGTTTTTCCGCGGGCGGCGGCGGCTTTTCCTCGGGCGCTTCGGGCGTGCCGAGCGCCGCAAGCTCGAGAACGACGATGCTCGGCTGCGGGGGAATTTCCGGCGGCACCGGCCTCGGGACGAAGAGAACGAGCGCCAGCAATGCCGCGTGCAGCGTTGCGGACAAGGCCAAGGCGAGGGCGAAGCGGGGCGATCGGATTTCCATCGCGGGGTGGCTTGCGTTAGAGGGTCACGCGAACGCCGACCCAGGCGCCGATCGGCGGGCCGGGCGAAAGAAACCGCGGATCGTGGAAATTGGAGAATTGGGCGACGTCGGTCGGATCGCCCAAGGTTCCGAAGGTCTCGTAATCGGTGTCGAAGATATTGTTGACCTTGACGAAAGCGTCGAGGTAATCGGTGACCTTGTAACTGCTGCGCAGATTGAACACCGCGTATCCGGGAACCTGATCGAGCAGGTTCGCTTCGTCGCCGCGCAGGAAAACGCTCGAATTGACGATCGATTCGAGCGCCACGTTCCAGCGCTCGGTCACGTTGTAGTTGACGCCGGCCTTGACCGAATGAAGCGGGATGCCGGGGATGCGGTCGCCCGGCTTGACCTTTATATCGCCGCTCGCGTCGGCGAACGGATTGGCCGGGCTCGCCACCGTCAGGTTCGACTCGAAGGTGGCCCGGATGAACGAATAATCCAGGTACCAGCCGAAATCGCCGGCGGTGCCGTTCAAGTTGACCTCGGCGCCGACGCGCTGGGTTATCCCGGCGTTCTGGAAGAATCCGCTGCCCCCGGTGGCGGAAGTGGCGACGAAGATGATGTCGTTGTAGTTCCGGCTTCCGAAAATCGCGGTCGACCAATTGATGGGTGTCTTGCCTTCGAATGCCTTTACGTTTCCGCGCAGCCCGAATTCGACCGACCGGTTGACGACCTGCTGCAGCGCCGGGTCGGCCAGAAAGGCATTCGGCACATGGCAGGGCTGGTTGGGATCGGCGCAGGACAATTCGACCGCGGTCGGCGCGCGGTTGGCCTCGCTGTAATTCCCATAGCCGGTGAGGTTGCCCGCGAATTGATAGGTAGCTCCCAACGCCGGATTGAAGCGGATGAATTCGTGATCGCCGTTGAGGTCGGTGCCGAGGCGGTCGATGAGTTTCTCGGTCGCGATGTTGTAGCGCCCCGCCGCCGTGACCGCGAGATCGTCGGTGACCGACAAGGTGTCCGAGAAAAAGGCGCCGAAATACATGTTCTCGGTGTCGAGCCGGGTGTTGTTTTCCTGCCCGCCGAGGAAGATGCCGCTGGCGACGACGAACCGCCGGTCATCGAGATGGCCGACGTTGTTTTCGTTGTGATAGTTGACGGTCGCAAAATCGAGGCTGGTCCCAGCGACGAACTGATTCTTGAGACCAGCGACGTCGTCGGTGAGCGTGCTTTGGATGACCCCGCCCGTGGTCGCGGTGTCGGTCGTGCTGGTGAGGTCGGTGGCGTCGCCGCCCACGTTGGACGAGATCGGATGACCGGCGATGTCCAGAACCTGGGTTTCGCCGGCGCCCGGGTTCTCGCACAACGTCGAGGGAGGCCCGGCGACACCCGTGCACGGGGCGAAATCGGCGGTGTTGCTGTTGAGGCCGTGGGTGATCAGCCGCCGATAATGGACATTGCCTTGGAACGAAACGGTGTCGCTCGCGAAATAATTTCCATCGCCCGTGATCGCGATCAACTCGTTATCGATGAAATCGGGGGCGGTGAAAGCGGCGGCGCGGTCCTCGGCCAAAAGCTCGACCGGGCTTGGCTGGACGCCGCCCAGTCTCGTCGTGGCGTAGCCGAAACTCAATCCCGCCTCGCCGTTATTGCCGCGCCAGCGCGCGTCGCCGTAAATCTGGCCCAGTTTCGAGGGCGAGAAATCGCGCCAGCCCGATTCATCGAATCCGGTGCCGCCGATATAAAAACCGAGGTTGTCCTCCTGGCCCCCGTATTCCATCGTGCTCTGCACGCGATCCCAGGACCCGCCGTAGGTATCGGACGAGAATCCGTGAAAATTGAATCCGTTTTTCATTTCGAGCGCGATGGCGCCGCCGAGAGCATTCAGGCCGAACACCGGATTGGCGCCCGGGATCACCTGCACTTGGTTGATGGCGAATTCGGGCACCACGTCCCATTGCACCGTGTCGCCGAAGGGCTCGTTCACGCGCACCCCGTTCTGATAGATCGCGATGCCCTGGGGCACGCCCAAAAGCGGCGAGGCGGTGAAGCCGCGGAAGCTCACGTCCGGCTGAAACGGATTCACCGTCGTGTCATTGACGGTAACGCTGCCGACCGATGAATTGAGGATGTCGGAAAGCGTCGCCGAGGCCGGACGCTCCGATGCCGGCGTGGTAATGGTCTGGACATTCGCGGGCACCTTCGCCTTCTCGATCCCGACCCCCTGGACCGGGGTGGTGCCGATGATCTCGACGCTGGGCAGGGTGAAGACCGGGGCGCCAGACGGCACCTCCGGCGTCGCGGGCTTTGTCTCCGGCTGGGTTTCGGGCGGCGCCTCCTCAGCCCGCGCAGCGAGAGCCGTGGCCGCCCAAAACGCCAGGGCCATTGCCGCCACGCGAATGTGCTTGTTATCGAACATCTTTTCCTGGCCCTGCGTTCCTTGACCGGGCCCCGGCATTAGAGTGGGGGCCGGGCCGGGGCGCCATTAGTTAATTGCCCGATTTTCCAGGGAAATTTTCCCGATCTTTGGGGACTGGGGCGGTACCGGCCCGAGGTCTGGCCCAAGGTCTGGTATGATCCGGACGTATTCACCGGTGGACTTCGATGTCGCTGCGACTCCGCCTGATCGGTCTGATCGCGGTCGTTTTTGCCGTGAGCCTTCTTTTGGGCGGAATGATCGCCTGTTTCAACGCGTCCCGGTCCGTTCAAACCGAGATGCGCTCGGCCTCGGCGGTCGCCCGGCAATTGATCGAAACGGGGATTGCCGGCTTAGGCCGGTCGCAGGACCCGAAGCGCGATCTCGAAAATCTGATCGCCTCGTTCAAGGGAAACCGGCACCTGCGCGTCGTGCTCGCCGGCGACGGCGCCGCGGTTGCGGTACCGGTCGTCGAGGAGCCGCCCTTGGGTCAGGTGCCGCGCTGGTTCGAGCGCCTCATCGGGGTGAAAACGACGACCGTCCGCGTCCCCGTTTCCATCGGCGGCCAGGACTACGGCGCAATCGTGATCGAAACCGACCCGCACAACGAAATCCTCGAAATCTGGGACGAATTCGGCGACGGACTTTTGGTGCTCGCGCTGTTTTCCGGCCCCACCATGTTGCTCGTCTATCTCTTTATCGGCCGCGCCTTGCAGCCGCTCGATCGCCTGGCGGAGGCACTCGCCCGCATCGGCCAAGGCGATTACGGCGTCCGGCTTGCGGGAAAATTGCCGCCCGAACTTTCGCAGCTGCGCGACAGCTTCAACCGCATGGCCGGGCAATTGGCCGCGATGGACGCGGAAAACCGGCGTTTGAACGAACAGCTGCTGACTTTGCAGGAAGACGAGCGCAGCCGGCTTGCCCGCGATCTGCACGACGAGATCGGCCCGTTCCTGTTCGCCATCAATGTCGATGCCGCGAATATCGTGCGCCAGATCGACGCCGGACGCCTGGCGCCGATCCGAAGTCACGTTCAATCCATTGCCGAGGCCGTGGGCCACATGCAGAAGCAGGTGCGGAGCATGCTGGGCCGGCTGCGCCCCATCGGGCTCGCCGAATTCGGGCTTGCCGAGGCGATCGGCAATTTGATCGAGTTCTGGCAACGCCGGTATCCGGACATCGTCTTCCGGTTTGAAATCGCGCCCGAGACCGAAAGCTTCGGCGAGTTGATCGATCCGACGATCTTCCGCGTCGTGCAGGAGTGCCTGAGCAACGCCGTGCGGCACAGCCAACCTACCGGAATTACGGTTTCGATCGGCCAAGAGCGTGGCGCCCGCGACGATCACGAAGAGGTGGTGGTGAGCGTCGCCGACAACGGCCAGGGAATGACGGCGCCAAGCGGCACCGGATACGGGCTGTTGGGCATGAGCGAGCGCGTCAAGGCGATGGGCGGAACCCTGACGATTGCGAGCCAGCCCGGAGCAGGCCTCACCGTGACCGCGGCCATTCCCTATCCGCCGGCAGGCTCGCCCACGGGCATCGAGCGGGTCGCCGCTTCATGAAGATTTTGGCATTGAAGATTCTGGCATGAAGATTCTGCCGTGAAGATTTTGATCGTCGACGATCATCCGATCGTGCGCGCCGGCTTGCGCCGGCTGCTGGCCAACGATTCGGAGTTCGAGTTGCGCGAAGCCGCGACCGGCAAGGAGGCGCTGGCCGTGTTCCGCCTGTACCGGCCGGATTTGGTTATTCTCGATCTCAATTTGCCGGGGGTGGGCGGGCTCGAACTCATCAAACGGTTCACGCTCGAGAAGACCGATGCCCGCATCATCGTGCTCAGCATGCACGACGATCCCCTCTATGCCCTGCGGGCGCTGCAGACGGGAGCCTCCGGCTATGTCAGCAAGAACGCGCCCCCGACCCAGATCCTGGAGGCGATCGGCCGCGTTGCCGACGGCCAAACCTTCGTCAGCCCCGAGCTGGCCCAGGAGCTTGCCGTCCTCAACGTCCGCGCGCCGGCGCATCCGCTGGCGGATTTGTCGCGCCGCGATCTCGAGGTCCTGCGTCTTCTGGGCGAGGGCCGCAGCTTGCAGCAGATCGCCGACTCGCTGGGCCTCAGTTACAAGACCATCGCCAACAACTGCGGCCAGATGCGGGCCAAGCTCGGGGTGCGGCGGACCGCGGACCTGATTCGCCTTGCGGTACAAAACCGCTTCCTGGCCGAGCCTTGAGGTTGGCCGCGTCAAGGCCCTTGGCAACGAGACAACGCCCGTGAACCGCAAGGAACGCCGCCGTCAAGGCAATGCCCGGCGCCGCTCGCCCGGACCAACGGCGGGTGCGCCCCATGGTTTGGGCGAGGCCGCAGACGCTTTGGCCCAAGCCGGGGCCGCGTTTAAGGCCGGGCGCTTGCCGGAGGCCGAAGCCTTGCTGCGCCAAACCGTTCGCCTCGATCCGGACCATGCGGAGGCCCACAATTGGCTCGGCATCGTGTGTCAGCAGAAGGGGGCCGGGCGCGAGGCCATCGCGCATCTGGAACGAGCCGTGGCGCTCCGCCCGGATTCGGCCGAATTCGTGAACAACCTCGGGATCGCCGAGCTCAAACTGAACGACCTCGAGGCCGCGGCGCGGTCCTTCGAAAAGGCGGTCGCCCTAAACCCGCAGCTCGCCCAGGCGCCATACAACCTCGGTCTCGTGCTGCGGAAGCAACGGCGGCACCTGCGGGCGATCGCCTGCTTCCGCCGCGCGATAGTACTCGTTCCCAATTACGGCAACGCGCATCTGATGCTCGGCAACGCCTTGAGCGAAACCGGCCAGCACGACGAAGCGATCGCCGTGTTTCACCGGCTCGCAGCACTTGCGCCCGGCGTGCCGGCGCCGTTGTTCAATCTCGCGACCGCGCTCAAGGCCGCGGGGCGTCTGGAGGAAGCAGCGGGAGTTGCACGCCAAATCCTCGCCCTCGATCCGAAATCCGTTGTCGCTCACAACATCATGGCCTTGTTTCTTTGGTCGATCAGCCGCTTCGACGAGGCGGAGGCATCGGCGCGCCACGCCGTTTCCCTCGATCCGAAGAACGCCGAGCCCTACAACACCCTGGGCACGATCTTGACGACGCTCGGCCGGTTGGACGAGGCCATGAAATGTTTCGAAACCGCGTTTGCGTTGGAGCCCGACTTTCCGAACGCGATTTACCAACTGGTGACGGCCTCGAAGGCCAGTTCGACGCCCGGCCTGGCCGCGCGGATCGAGAAACTGCTGACGGCGGACTGGACGCTCGATCACAAGACCGAACTCCATTTCTCGCTTGGCAAGGTTTACGACGACCTTGGCGACTATTCACGGGCCTTCGAGAATTTCCGCGCCGGAAATGAACTCGCCGCGGGCAAGACGCCGTTCGACGCCGCAAAGTGGCACGCCGACGTCGACCGCGCGATCGCCGTGTTTTCTCCCGCCTTCTTCGCGCAGCGCCGGTCCTTCGGCCACGACCAGCGCCGCCCGGTCTTCATTTTCGGCATGCCGCGGTCGGGAACGACGCTGGTCGAGCAGATTCTCGCTTCCCACCCCGAAGTCGCGCCGGGCGGCGAATTGACGATCCTGCCCGGTCTGATCGGCGGCCTGCCGCAACGGCTTGGCACCCAATCCGGCTTTCCCGACTGTGCGCCGGCCATAGACGAAGACCGCGCGCGCGAACTGGCCGCGGCGTATCTCGCGGGCCTCGATAAAGTGAGCGCGACTGCGGCCCGCGTCACCGACAAGCTGCCGTTCAATTTCGAAAACCTCGGGCTCCTGGCCCTGCTGTTTCCGCAGGCGGCGCTCATTCATTGCCGGCGCGATGCCTTGGATACGTGCTTGTCCTGCTATTTCACGAATTTTGCAAAAAAAATAGACTTCACATACGGTCTGGAGACTCTCGGCGCCTATTACCGCGGCTACCGCCGCCTGATGGATCATTGGCGGCAAGTATTGCCCGTGCCCATGCTCGAGGTGGATTACGAGGATCTGGTCGCGAACCAGGACTCGGTGAGCCGCCGTCTCATCGCCCATTGCGGGCTCGATTGGGACGACCGCTGTCTCGCTTTCCACGAGACCGAGCGCCCGGTAGGGACCGCGAGTACCTGGCAGGTGCGCCAGCCCATTTACAAGACCTCGGTCAAACGCTGGCACCACTATGAACAATTCCTCGGGCCGCTCCGCGCCGCCCTCGAAGGGATGGGTTCGTGAACCGCAAGGAACGCCGCCAGTCGCGCGCCCAGGACCGCCGCGCGGCCGGGCCGGGAGGCCCCGCCGCACCGGCAAGCGATGCGGCCATGCTATACGCCCAGGCGGCCAACGCGCTTCAGGCCGGCCGTTTGCCAGAGGCCGAAACGCTTTTCCAGGAAGTCCTGCGCGTCGAACCTGGTCACGCCGACGCGCACAACTGGCTCGGCGTCGTGTGCCAGCAAAAAGGGGACGGCGGCGGCGCGGTCGAGCATTTGAAAACGGCCGTGGCGCTTCGCCCCGCCTCCGCCGATTTTGCGAACAACCTCGGCATCGCCGAGCTCAAACTGAACGACCTCGACGCCGCGGAGCGGTCCTTCGAAAAGGCGCTCGCGCTCAACCCCCGGCTCGCACAAGGCCACTACAATCTCGGCCTCGTGTTCATGAATCGGCGGCAGCGGGAGCGGGCGATCGCGTGCTTCCGGCAGGCGATCGCGCTTGTTCCCGATTACGGCAACGCGCAGCTGATGCTCGGTAACGCCTTGAGCGAAACCGGCCAACATGACGAAGCGATCGCCGCGTATCGCGGGCTCGCCGCCCTCATGCCCGGCGCACCCGCCCCCCTTTTCAATCTGGCGACCGCGTTCAAGGCGGCGCGCCGATACAAGGAAGCGGCCGAAGTGGCGCGCCAGATCCTCGACGCCGATCCGAACAACGCCTTCGCCCACAACCTCATCGCCAAATTCCTATGGTCCGCCGGCCGCTACGACGAAGCGGAGAGGCAGGCGCGCCGCGCCGTCGCCCTGGATCCGAAGGATGCCGAGCCCCGCAACACATTGGGCATAGTTTTGACCGTGCTCGGCCGCTTCGAAGAGGCGACGGCAAGCCTGGAGACGGCCCTTATTCTGGCACCGGCCTTTCCGGAGGCGATTTATAATTTAATATTGGCGTCCGATGCGCACTCCAGTCCGGAATTTGCGGCGCGGATCGAGGCGATGCTGCCGCTGGGCCCGCCACCCGAAATGATGGCGATGCTTCATTTTGCGCTCGGGAAAATATACGGCGACCTCCGCGATTATACCCGGGCGTTCGAAAATTACCGGGCGGGCAACGATCTGGCCGTCACCAAAGCGTCGTTCAGCGCCCCAAATTGGAACGCCCATATCGACCGCCTGATCGCCATATTTTCACGGGAATTTTTCGCCGCCCGGACGAATCTCGGCACCAACTCGCGCCGGCCGGTTTTCATTTTCGGGATGCTCCGGTCGGGCACGACGCTGGTCGAGCAGATTGTCGCATCGCACCCCGAGGCCGCCGCCGGAGGCGAGCTCGATGCGATTCCCGGTCTCGTCAAGGGCCTGCCGCGAAGCCTCGGCACGACTACGCCCTATCCGGCGTGCGTGGCGGAGATGGGCGAACCCGGGACGCGCGATTTGGCGCTGGAGTATCTGGCGGACCTCGACCGGGTGGACACGGCCTCGGCCCGGGTCACCGACAAGCAGCCGTTCAATTTCGAGAACCTCGGGCTGTTGGCGTTGTTGTTCCCCCAGGCAGCCTTCATCCATTGCCGGCGCGACCCGCTCGACACCTGTCTGTCTTGCTACTTCCAGAAGTTCGGACCCCGGGTCGATTTCAGCTTCAATCTCGAGAATCTCGGTGCCTACTACCGCGGCTACCGCCGTTTGATGGATCATTGGCGGAAGGTATTGCCCGTGCCCATGCTCGAAGTGGATTACGAAGATTTGGTCGAGAATCAGGACGCGGTAAGCCGCAACCTCATCGATCATTGCGGCCTCCCCTGGGACGACCTCTGCCTCTCTTTCCACAAAACCGAGCGTCCGGTGGGAACCGCGAGCGCCCGGCAGGTACGCCAGCCCATTTATCAAACCTCGGTCAAGCGCTGGCAACACTACGAAGCGTTTCTGGCGCCGCTCCGCGCCGCCCTCGAAGAGATGGATTCGTGAACCGCAAGGAACGCCGCCAGTCGCGCGCCCAGGATCGCCACTCGGGCGCGGCCGGGCCGGGAAGCCCCGCCGTACCGGCAAGCGATGCGGCCATGCTATACGCCCAGGCGGCCAACGCGCTTCAATCCGGCCGTCTGCCGGAGGCCGAAACGCTTTTCCAGGAAGTCCTGCGCGTCGAACCTGGTCACGCCGACGCGCACAACTGGCTCGGCGTGCTATGCGGGCAAAAGGGCGACGGTCGCAAATCGCTCGAATACTTGAGAAATGCCGTTGCGCTTAAGCCCGCTTCGGCCGATTTCGCGAACAACCTCGGCATTACGGAGCTGAAGCTGGGCGATCTCGACGCCGCGGAGCGGTCCTTCGAAAAGGCGCTCGTGCTCAATCCCCGACTCGCACAAGCCCACTACAATCTCGGCCTTGTGTTTCAGAAACGGCGCGAAGAGGCCCGGGCGATCGCGTGTTTCGAGAACGCGATCAAACTCGTCCCGAACTACCTTGATGCGCATCTTGCGCTTGGGTCTGTCTTGAGCGATGGCGGCAAGCACGACGAGGCGATTGGCCAGTATCGACAACTCATCGAGATCGCGCCCAAATCGCGCGAGGCCCGTTTCAATTTGATCACGGCTCTTAAGACCGCGCGAAGATATGATGAGGCGGCGGCTGAGGCGCGTCATGTTCTTGTTGGCAATGCGAACAGCGCCGCGGCCCATGACAGCCTAGCCTTATTCCTATGGTCGATCGGGCGCAATGATGAGGCCGAGGCGGAGGTACGCCACGCCCTTGCCCTAGACCCCAAATACGCCGACGCCCACAACACTTTAGGCACGGTTTTGACCACGCTCGGCCGGTACGAGGAGGCGATAGCGTCCTTCGAGGCGGCGCTTGGCATTCGTCCCGATTGTCCGGACGCGATCACCGGCTTGACGAATCTCTCGACGACTTTCTCGACGCCGCCAATGGCAAAGCGTATCGAGACGTCTCTTCGTGCGGCGGACCGACCGCCGGAACAAAGGGCCATGCTCCATTTCGCGCTCGGCAAGATCTATGATGACCTCGGCGACTATCCGCTAGCCTTCGAACACTACCGGGCGGGTAACGAACTCGTGGTCCCCGAAAGTGCGTTCAACGCCGAACGCTGGAACGATTATGTGGATCGCCTCATCGCCGTTTTCACGCCGGCATTCTTCGGGCGCCGCAAAACGTTCGCGAGTCAATCGCGCCGGCCCGTATTCATTTTCGGAATGCCGCGGTCCGGCACCACCTTGGTTGAACAGATCATAATTTCCCACCCCGAGGCCGCCGCCGGAGGCGAACTCATGGCGATTCCCGACATCGTGAAGGAGCTGCAGAAACGGATCGGCACCGGCACGCAGTATCCCGAATGCGCGTTAGAAATGACGGAAGACGTCGCACGCGTGCTCGTCGCCAACTACCTCGCGGTTCTCGACGATGTGAATCCGGACTCGGGCCGCGTCACCGACAAGCTGCCGCTAAATTTCATGCAGCTCGGGCTCCTGGCTCTGCTCTTCCCGGAAGCAACCTTTCTCCATTGCCGGCGCGACCCTTTGGACACGTGCATGTCCTGCTATTTCGCGAAATTCGGCCGCCACCTCGAGTTCAGCTTCAGTCTTAAAGATCTCGGCGCCTATTACCGCGGCTACCGGCGCTTGATGGCGCATTGGCGCAAGGTGCTGCCCGTTAAAGTCCTCGATGTCGATTACGAGGATTTAATCGAGAATCAGGCTGCGGTGAGCCGCCGCATCGTCGCTCACTGTGGACTGCCGTGGGATGATCGGTGCCTGGACTTCCACAAAACCGAACGCCCGGTTCATACATCAAGTGCCTGGCAGGTGCGTTTGCCCCTTTACAAAACCGCGGTCAAGCGCTGGCAACGCTACGAACAATTTCTCGGGCCGCTCCGCGCCGCCCTCGAAGGGATGGATTCGTGAACCGCAAGGAACGCCGCCAGTCGCGCGCCCAGGATCACCGCGCGGCCGGGCCGAGCGCCGTACCGGGAAGCGATGCGGCCATGCTATACGCCCAAGCGGCCAACGCGCTTCAGGCCGGCCGTTTGCCGGAAGCCGAAGCGTTGCTCCGCCGGGTCCTGAGCGCCGATCCCGCCCACGCCGATGCACACAACTGGCTCGGCGTCGTGTGCCAGCAGAAAGGGGATGGCCGCACCGCGATCGAGCATTTGAAAACGGCCGTAGCGCTTCACCCCGCCTCCGCCGATTTTGCGAACAACCTCGGCATTACGGAGCTGAAGCTGGGCGATCTCGAGGCCGCGGAGCGGTCCTTCGAAAAGGCGCTCGCGCTCAACCCCCGGCTCGCGCAAGCCCACTACAATCTCGGCCTCGTGTTTCAGAAACGGCGCGAAGAGGCCCGGGCGATCGCGTGCCTCGAAAACGCGATCGAGCTCGTTCCGAACTATCTTGAGGCCCATCTCACACTCGGGAACGTCTTGAGCGACGGCGGCCGTTCCGCCGAGGCCATCGCCCAATATCGAAAATTGACTGCCCTTGCCCCGGGCTTCGCCCGCGGATGGTACAACCTTGGCCTCGCGCTCAAGGTTCACGGTGAATTCGCCGAGGCGGCGGGCGCGTTCGAGAGGGCCATCGCCTCCGATCCGCGGATGGCCGGAGCCTATAACGGACTCGGAACGATACATTTGAATCTGGGCCGGACGGCCGAGGCCGCGCAGTGCTTCGAACGCGCGCTCGCTCTCGAACCCGATTCTTTCGACGCCCACAACAACCTCGGCACGGCGCTCGTGAAATTGGGGCGCGCCAGCGAAGCCATGCCGTATTTCGAGCGCGCGCTGGCCTTAAAGCCCGAATCGGCGGAAGCGCATACTAATCTCGGCACGGCACTCTACGTCCAACAGCGCCTCGACGAGGCAACCGAGCATTTCCACCGCGCCATAGGGATCGCGCCGGATCATGCCGATCCTGTGACGAGCCTTGGAATGATTTGTCTCGCCCGCGGCAAGCTCGAAGAGGCAGGCGCCTATTTCGAGCGGAGTCTGGCGATGAATCCGGACCACGCGGAGGCCATGCAAGGGCAACTCGGCTTGGGCGCAGTCTTGAACCGCGAGACCAGCGACAAGATCGAGGCGATGCTGCGGGAATCTCATATGCCGCAAGACGAGCGCGTGGCCTTCCATTTCGTGTTGGGACGCGTTTACGACGGGTTGGGCGATTTCGCCCGGGCCCTTTCCAACTTCGAACAGGGCCATGCGCTGTTGGGTGGCGCGCGTGCCTTCGAGCCCGAAGCCTGGGACCGCAACGTCGCCTTGGTGATGCGCGTTTTCGACCGCGATTTCTTCGCAAGCCGTGCGGGGTGGGGCAACGATTCCGAACTTCCCATTTTCATCGTCGGGATGCCGCGTTCCGGCACGACTCTTGTCGAACAGATTCTTTCCGCCCACCCCGAGGTGGCCGGTGCCGGCGAACTTCCGCATATTCCGGAGATGACTGCGGCGCTTGCCGGGCGATTCGGTCTTTCGGTGTCCTACCCGGATGCGGCCACCCTACTGAAGCCGGAATCGGCGCGAGAGCTTGCAGTCGAATATCTCGCGCGGCTCAAAGAGGGACGCGACCCGTTTGTGCGCGTAACCGACAAGCTTCCCGGAAATTTCATGCATCTAGGATTCATCGCTTTGCTTTTTCCCAAGGCGCGAATTATTCATTGCCGCCGGGATCCCATGGATACGTGCCTCTCCTGTTTCATTACCCGCTTTTATCAGGGTCACAACTATACGCACGACCTTCGAAGTCTCGGCCTTTACTACCGTGGCTATCGGCGTTTGATGGACCATTGGCGCAAGCTGCAGCCGCTGCAGATGCTTGAGGTGGATTACGAGGATGTGGTCGCGGATCAGGAAGGAATGAGCCGCCGGCTCATCGCCTATTGCGGCCTCGAATGGGACGCTCGGTGCCTCGAATTCCACAAAAGTGAACGACCCGTCTTCACGGCAAGCATCGCTCAAGTCCGCCGCCCGATTTACAAGGATTCGGTCGGGCGCTGGCGGCATTACGAACCGTTTCTAAAGCCGTTGCAGGCGGCACTCGAAGAACCGCAACCGTAATCGCAGCGCTTCGGTTGGAGGCGGCGCAGGGTGGGATCTTGCTAGGATGCTCCCGCAACAGTTTTCGGGTCTCTGTTGCGCTCTTGCAACATAGATTAAAAGGAGCAAAAATTCCCGTTGATCCTCTGATTCCGATAGTTCTCGATCACGGCAATTTTATGTCTTTATGCGCCAGAAAGCCGCAAGAATCCTAGCTTTACGATCCGGACGGCGGAGCCCGCTTTGACCCCGGCAAGCCAAGCCGCGCCGCCCGCTTCGGGGAAATGAGGCAACCGATCGCGAATCGCTAAGCGTGGGATATGCGCCAGAATCTCTTTGACAGGAAAACGACCGGAGAGGTAAATGCTTAACACTTGATCGCTTGCGTCAAATGTCACCAACCGGAGGGGAGTGTGGCACTTTCGCAACCGTGAAAGCGGCACCATCCGCGACGGCGACCCAAGCGAGCCAACCTGCAGACCTCCAAGGGGGAAGAAGAGAATGACAAATCGTTTTGTAAAATTCGCGGCAGCGGCTGCGCCAGCGGCGCTCCTGCTCGCGGCCGGGGCCACGCCCGCGGACGCAAAAGTCCTGCTCATGGGCGACGGCGGCTGGGAATTCAGCTTGGACGGCTCCGTCAACGGCTTTGCCGTATGGGAAGGAAACAAACAGGTCAAAGGCGGAACTGTCGGCCTTGGCCACTCGATCGGCGTAGGCACGTCAGCTCCCGCTTCGACGGTGACCGCTCCGGATGATTCCTTCCGGGTCCGCACCGGCCTGTTGCCGGCGGTTTGGGGCATGAACGTCAAGGCGCCGACCACCGGCGGTCTCGACATGGCTGCGCGCCTCGGCATCTACCCGAATATCTCGACCAACAGCAAAAATAACGCGCACAACGCCGCCGATCTCGATTTGCGCGAAATCTTCTTCACGGTGGACGGTGCTTGGGGCCAAGTGCTGGTCGGCAAGACCCTCTCCACGTTCCTGGGTAAGAACATCCTGACCGACATGACGCTATTCGGCGTTGGCGGCGTCGGCATCGTGGCCCAAAGCGGAGGCACGACCCTGGGCCGCATCGGCTTTGGCTATCCCTATCCGCAATTCAATGCCCGCATCCAATACTCGACGCCGGACATGAGCGGATTCAAGGGTACCGTCGGCATTTACGATCCCGCTCAAATTTCGGGTTGCAGCGCCAACGGTGGCGCAGTCACAACCGGCGCTGGGACAATTCCCTGCGTCAAAGCGACCGAAACCACCTCGCCCAAGTTCGAGGGCGAAGTGTCCTGGGCTGGCAGTCTAATGGGGACCACGGACCTGGTGTGGGTGAACGGCATGTATCAAAGCGCCAAGTTCACACCGAACTCCGCGAATACCTCGGCAGGAGCCGCTACTGCCGCCGCGCTGGCGAACGGCCTTTCGTTCAAGCACACGGGCGATACCATCACTTCTTGGGGCATCGCCGGCGGCATCCAGGCCGGTATTCCGGTCGGGCCCGGCACCTTGGGGATCATGGTTTCCGGCTACGACGGCGAGGCCTTGGGTCTTACCTTCCAACAGGACTTCAAGGGTACGGCTCTCGCGGATGCAATAGACGGCGTTGGCAATGAACGCAGCCATTGGGGTTTCATCGGTCAAGGCACTTACGGGTTCGGGCAAGGCACGCAGGTGGGCGTCAGCTACGGCGAAAGCCGGGCCGGCGAAACCAACTTCGACTCATTGTTGAAGAACGGCGGCGTGACTGTCGCGGCGCAGAACGCCGAAATCCAGAAGCAGTCCTTGATTGACGTGATGCTCTCTCACGACGTCAATCCGAACCTCAAGCTCGTTGCCGAATACGGGCGGCAGCAAAACGAATGGCAGGACGCGGCCACGCAAGACTCCGACATCTTCTCGCTCGGCGCGTTCTTCTTCTGGTAAACTGAGTCATCCTTTCGAGGTCTATGAGGGGCGCTTCGGCGCCCCTCTTTTTTTGCATCGGCGCGGCACCGAGGTCCCGGCGCCTGCGACAAGATGGCTTTATCCGCCCTGCCCGCCGGCCTTCCATCGCTCGGCGTTTTCGGGCTACAGTTCGCCGCCTCACCGGCACCGCCCGGTCCTTAAACAATGGCGAGACGGCATGAATCGTAAAAAGATCAATAAAAACAACGTGCCGCGCGGCCGGTTCCTGGCCGTGGCCGCCCTGCTCACCGTTGCTGCGACCGGTGGGTGCTCTTTATTCGGCTTGGACGAAGCGGGAGCCGAGGACAAGGCCGAGCAGCAGGCGGACAGGCAGCAGGTGGATAAACAGCAGGTGGATAACCAAATCTGGCACATGCGCGACATGTACGTGCGCCTCGAGGCCCAGGACAAACTCAAGGGCGCCCCGCCCCCGCCCAATCAGCAGCCCGTGACGATCGCCCAAAGCCAGCTCTACAACGCCCTTTCGCAAGTCACCATCAAGACCAACGAAAAGATCGGCTACGTGCCACTCTTCACCGAATTCGAGCTTGGTATCCTGAGCCAGAATATCTCAACCGGCTTGGCGCAAGCGCGCGCCGACGAAGACGTGACCTTCGCCGTCATCGGCTGGCACAAGGGCGGAGGCTCGATGTTCACCGTCTCCACCCAGCAGCTCACTTCGGGCCGCGTCTTCTATCAGAACGGCCAAGTGAATCTTATTATCGGCGTCGCCCACCGCGACGTGAGCGAAGGCGAGAATTATGCGACCGCCGGCGCCGCAGCCGGCGACCGCCGGACCGATCCCTTCGTGCCCGGCATGCGCGGCATGACGCAACCGCATAAATGGGAATTGGCGGCGGCGCCGAACTCGGGGGTTTACAGCGCGCCGGGCGGCAAGCGCAGCGACTGGCTCGTGTTTTCGGCTCAGGCCTTCGCCGCCGCCCCGCCACCCGTGCCCGGCCAGCGGCCGGCAGCGCCGAGCGCCGCCGAGCAAGCGAAATACGATCAGCTGAACAAGCAGGTGCAGCAGATGCAGCAGGAACTGCAGAACATGCGCCAGAACCAGGGTGCGGCGCCCGCCGCCGCTTATCCAGCACAGCCGCCCGGCTATCCGGCCCAGTCTGCCTATCCCGCCTATCCGGCCCAGCCCGCCTACCCCGGATATCAAGCGCCGGCCAATCCCGGTTATCCGGCGCCGGCCCAAGCGCCCGGCCAAAGTCCGAGCGGCGGCCAATCCATCCAAGACCGCCTGATGGTCTTGGACGACCTCAAGAACAAAGGTCTGATCTCGGACGCCGAGTATCAGCAGAAGCGCAACCAGATTCTCTCGGGCAATTAGCCGCTCCGCCGTTCGCGGCGGCTTTTTCGATTTTCATTTTCTTGAGACGCGCCGCCGGCGCGGCCGTGATGCGCGGCAGCAATGATGCCCGCGGTCAGGGCGCGTAATAGGGCTGGCCCAGCGGTTTGCGTTCGGGCGGCTTCGGCGCGCCCGTTGAGCTGGTGAAGACCGGCGCCTCTATGTAGTTTTCGTCGTAACCGTAAAGCCACGACGACGGACCGAAGTAATAATAGGAGTCCGCCATGACCGCTTCGCTTACCGCCTTGGCGTAGCGGCTTTCCATCGCGGCTGCGGTTTGCGCGGCGTCATAGGCACCGGTCTCGTCCGTGAGTTCGATCGTGAGCGTCGTCTCGCCCCGGAAATAAGTGCCGGAATAGAATTCGTACCCGCGGATCGTGACGTTCTGCAAAACGGCTACCGGCACGTTCTCGTAATCGCGGCCGACGATGTAGTGGCGCACCGCTTCCTTGACGTTGGTGACGTTAAAGCCTTTGGAGCCCTTGGCCGCGGCGATTTGTGCGGCATGCCACAGGGCAAGGTCGTGGCTCGTCGTCTGCGCCGTCCGGGCAATCTCGTCCAGCCAGGCGCGAACCGTGAGCTGGGTATAGATCTCGGGCCCGTAATAGCCAACCTCGAACACCCGGTCCGAAACCTGCTTCTCGGTAAATCCGTATTCCTGGTCTTCGGTCTTGGGCACCATGAGCTGCGGCGGCGGCCCGTAGGCGCAAGCCCAGAGCGTACCGAGCAACAAAGCTAAAAGAATCCGTGCAATCCAGGACATGGCGAATGCGCGATGGATGATTTCCGAGGCCCCGAGACGGTAACACGCCGCCGGCTTCGGCGGGAGGGGCAAAGCCGGGGAAATTCCTGCCCCGGCCTCATCCCATTCGTTCATTGCCGCCGCGCAAAGCCCGGCTAAATTGCGCGGCATTTTCGCGAATTTGCGCAGGACCCTGCAAATCTCTTCTCCCGGCGCCGTGTTTTCCAAGGCCCGTCCCGGCCCATGGCCGCGCCGCCCCATATGCGGAATGCCGGCCGCGCCGCGCAAGTAACCAAGAATATCCAAAAGAATATCGACGGTACTTTATTCAAAGCCCGCCGGTTGCTTTACGAACAGTTAGTCTTTTGGAGAGAGAATCACCGGTCCTGGGCTGAATAGTTTAGGCGAACCTTTTTGAAACCGTTGGAAACCATCCGACCATGGTTATGAAGATTTTGCGCATTTGGCCGAAGCGATTGGGCGCGCTGCTGCGTGAAAGCGGCGGCGGCTATGCGCTCGAATTCGCCTTGCTCGCCCCGGTCTTTTTTCTCCTGCTTCTGGGGATCATGGAACTCGGCTACATGGTTTTCGTCCAGGCGGTGCTCGACGGCTCGGCGCGCGATGCCGCCCGTTTGATCCGAACCGGCCAGGTTCAAATCGCCGCGAATCCCCAGGGCACGTTCCAGACGTTGCTCTGCAACGATATGTCCGCCTTCGTCGGCTGCGGCAGTCTTTACTTCAACGTGAAGACTTACGCGACTTTCTCCGCCGCCTCGACGGGTCTCAACCAACCCATCCAGTTCGACAACAACGGCCATCCCATCAACGTCACGTTCGTGCCGGGCGCGGCGAGCCAAATCGTTACCGTCCAGGCGATCTACGACCGGCCCTTTTTCACGACTTTGGTCGGACAGTATCTCGGCGCCGGCGACAATGCGGCGCTGTTGATGTCCACCGTCGTGTTCATGAACGAGCCGTTTACGGCGGGCTCATGACCATGATTCGCCGGCTGACGAAAATTGCGTCCGAGGCATCGGGCGCGGCAACGATCGAGTTCGCGCTGCTGGTGCCGATCATGGCCGTTTTGTTCTGCGGCGCCTTGGAGGGGTCGCAAGCCGTCATCTGCTACATGAAGCTGGTCGATGCCGCCGATACGGTGGCGGACCTTTCCACACAGCAGAAAACCCTCACTTCCGCCAATGTCGATGACATTTACAAGGCGGGCCAGCTCGTCATGTTGCCGAGCCCGGGAGCCGGGCTCGGCATGATTCTGGCGAGCGTGACCTTCGACCCGGCCACCGGCAATGCCGCGGTCGCTTGGCAGAAAACCCGCGGCGGCGCGACGGCCTTGGCGAGTGCGACGGTGATCGCCCTTGCCACCGGGCTCGGCAACAAGGGGGACAGCGTCATCATTACCCGGGTGAACTACACCTACACGTCGCTGCTGAAATACGTCATGAAAAACTCGATCAGTATGAAGGCGGACGCCATGCAGCGCCCGCGGCTGGTCGCATCCATTCCGTACAATTGACACGCTTACAGATGGAGTGAACGAAGCCATGTGCCGCGCCCTGACTCTCCTCTCGAGCTGGATCAAAGCGTTGCTGACGTGCGACCGCGGCAGCGTCATCGCGACCTTTGCGGCCGCCGCCATTCCGCTGACGATCGCGGCGGGCTTGGGTATCGACGCGGCCCGCGCCTATACCGTCAAGGTGCGGCTCGGCGCCGCTCTCGACGCCGCGGCACTTGCCGTCGGCTCGTCCAATCCGGCGCAATACACGACCGCCCAGCTGCAAACGCGGCTGAACAACTTCTTCTTCGCCAATTATCCGGCGACATCGTCCATCGGCATGCCGGTGACGCCCACCATGACCTACGATCCGGCCAACAACCACATCATCAACTTCACCGCGACGGCGACGGTCAATACCGTGTTCATGCGCCTCGCCGGAATCAACAGCCTGACGGTGAACGTGACGAATCAGATAACCCGCGGCATTTCTGGGCTCGAGCTTGCCCTGGTGCTCGACAACACCGGCTCGATGCTGTGCGGGGACAATGCCGGGAACTGCTCGCAAGGGGTTCCGCCCAGCCACATAACCTCGCTGGTCGTGGACGCCAACGAAATCGTGAATACGCTTTTCGCGACCAGCACCGACGTCAACAAGCTCAAGATTGCCGTCGTTCCCTATGTGACGACGGTCAATGTCGGCCCGGCTTTTTCTTCGGCAGGGGTCCTCAATACCTACCTGCTGACGCCGTACAAGGACATCCACGGCGCCACGATCAAGGACTTCAACAACAACAACATCACCTATGATGCGACCCAGACCGAGAACACGAAGGAGTGGAAAGGCTGCGTCATCGAGCCCACCACCGCCAACGAGGATACCACCCATATCGGCCCCGACATCACGGAGCCGAGCGGCGGCTGGACGACGCCTTGGAACGCGTTCTATTGGAAGCCGAACACCAACGCGTCGGGCTACAACGACTGGAATCTGACCACCAAGCCCGTCAATTACCTCCACACGGACGGCAATGTCAGTAACGCCTGGAACAATTCCAAGGGCCCGAACAACGGCTGCCCGACCGCGCTCGTCCGGCTTACCAACAACCAGACGAACCTCAACAATTCGATTTCCGCCATGAAATCTTGGGCCGCCGGCGGCACCCAGATCCATATCGGCATGATCTGGGGCTGGCGCGCGCTGTCGCCGCATGCGCCGTTTTCCGATGGCCAGCCTTACAGCACGCCGGGCTGGGTCAAGGCGGTCGTGCTCGAAACCGACGGCCAGAACGAGCTTCCCGATGCGCACCATCTGACCGGCTTGAGCTTTTTGGCCGACGGCAAGTTCGGCTCGACGACCCTGAGCACGGCCTTGACCAATGTGAACGGCCGGCTGACCACGGTTTGCGCCAACATGAAGGCTGCGAACATCGTCATCTACACCATCGGCCTGGGGCCGGGCGCGACCGGCTCGACGGCGCCGGCCCTGCAAGCCTGCGCGACCGACGCGACCAAGTTTTACGCGGCGCCGAACGCGGCCGCGCTGCAGTCGGCGTTCCAAGCCATCGCCACTTCCTTGAACAATCTCTACCTCAGCAAATAGGCGGGGACGGCGAAACGGCACCGACGCCCGAGTCGGCCGGAGCAACGCCGCGGGCAAAATCCTAGCGGGCGAATCCGTTCGCAAGAATGCGGGCGCCCGAACTTTCCTCTCGCATTCCGGTCTCCCCTTCGACGCCCGCCGGTCAGATAAGCCCTAGCACCTTGCCGAGGGGGTGCGGCAATACGCCGCAAACCCGCGGATTCCCTGAGGTTCCGGCGGCCATGCCCGGCCCGGCCGCGGCCCCTCCCGCGCCGACAAGCGTTTGATTCAGCCAGGCGATGCCAGTATCCTGCCCTCAAAAGAAGCGACAATTCAGGCAGGGGGGTTTTCCGTGGCAGGCCGTCATTTTTTATTCGTACCGGGACCGACCAATGTTCCGCACGAGGTGTTGAGCGCCATCCATTGTCCGATGGAAGACCATCGGAATCCGGAGATCCCGAAACTCACGCTTCCGCTGTTCGAAGACCTCAAGAAAATATTCAAGACCAAGACCGGTCAAATCTTCATCTTTCCGGCGTCCGGCACCGGCGGCTGGGAAGCGGCGCTCGAGAACATGCTCGCCCCCGGCGACAAGGTCGTGGCGTCGCGCTTCGGCCAGTTCAGCCATCTCTGGATCGACATGTGCCAGCGCCTCGGCCTCAACGTGATCGAGATCGATTGCGAATGGGGCACCGGCGCGCCGCCCGAGCGCTATCGGGACATCCTCGCCAAGGACAAGGCGCATGAGATCAAGGAGGTTCTGGTCTGCCAGAACGAGACGGCGACGGGTGTTTCCTCCGATGTCGCGGCGATCCGCAAGGTGATGGATGCCGAAAAGCATCCGGCGCTTCTGTTTGTGGACGGGGTGAGCTCGATCGCCAGCATCGATTTCCGGATGGACGAATGGGGCGTGGATCTGGCGGTCAGCGGATCGCAAAAAGGATTCATGCTTCCGGCCGGCCTGGCCATCGTCGGCGCCAGCAAAAGGGCCCTCGACGAGCGGCGCAACGCCAAGCTGCCGCGTTGCTTCTTCGATTTCGGCGACATGATCAAGGCCAACGCCACCGGCTATTTCCCCTATACGCCGTCGGTCCCCATGCTGCGGGGCCTGCGCGTTTCGGTGGACCGGCTGCTTGGCGAGGGACTGGAAAACGTCTTTGCCCGCCACCATCGCTTGGCGGAAGGCGTGCGCCGCGCGGTGAAGGAGGGCTGGAAGATCAAGCTCTGCGCCAAGGAGCCGAAGTGGGAATCCGACACCGTGAGCGCGATCGTGGTGCCGGAAGGATTCGACGCCGCCCAGGTCATCAACCTCGCCTATTACAAATACCAGCTTTCGCTCGGGGCCGGCTTGTCGAAGGTGGCCGGCAAAGTGTTCCGGATCGGGCATTTGGGCGACCTCAACGAGCTCATGGTGGCGGGCGCCATCGCCGGCGCCGAGATGGCGATGCGCGACATCGGCATCAAGGTCGAGCCCGGCAGCGGGCCGGGCGCCGCCACCGAATATTGGCGCATGACCGCGAAACCCGTCGAAGCCAAGGTGACGACCGCGTCGCCGGACGCCAAGAAAGCCTGAGCATGGCGAAGCCGAAGGTCGTGCTCTCGCGGCGCTGGCCCAAGCCCTGCGAGGACAAGGCGGCGCAGCTTTTCGACGCGCAAATCAACCGCGACGACCGGCCGATGACGGCGGCCGAGCTTTCCGAGGCCTTGCGCTCGGTCGATGCGCTGTTCCCGACGGTGACGGACAAGATCACCGCCGAGGTCATGGCGGTGGAGCCGCGGCGCGCCAAGCTGATCGGCAATTTCGGCGTCGGCTTCAACAACATCGACGTCGAAGCGGCGAAAAAGCACGGGCTGGTCGTGACCAACACGCCCGACGTGCTGACCGATTGCACCGCCGATATCGCCATGACGCTGCTCCTGATGGCGGCGCGGCGCGCGGGCGAGGGCGAGCGCCATCTGCGCGGCCATCATTGGACCGGCTGGCGCCCCACCCACATGATCGGGACCAAGGTGACGGGCAAGACCTTGGGCGTGCTGGGCTTCGGGCGCATCGGCCGGGCGGTGGCGCACCGCGCCCATCACGGCTTCGGCATGAAAATCATCTTCCACGATCCTTTTCCGCCGAAGGCGTCGGACATCGAGGCGGTCGCAGCCGAGAAGCGCGATTCGGTCGAGGCGGTGCTGCGCGAGGCCGATTTCGTCACCCTCCACTGTCCGGCGCTGCCCGAAACAAGGCATCTGATGAACGCCAAGACGCTCGGCCAGATGAAGCGCGGCGCCATCCTCATCAACACCGCGCGCGGCGACGTGGTGGACGAACAGGCACTTATCGACGCGCTCAAGGCCGGCACCATCGCCGCGGCCGGGCTCGACGTTTACGAACGTGAGCCGCAAGCGAGCGAGGCGCTGCTCGCCATGGAAAACGTGGTGCTGTTGCCTCATCTGGGGAGCGCCACCACCGAAACCCGCATCGCCATGGGCATGAAGGTGCTCGAAAACGCCGAGGCTTTTTTCGCCGGCAAACCGCCGCCCAACCGCGTAGCGTGACAAGGCACCCGGCGGGACCGCCGCCACGGCGCACACCTG